>NZ_JBHWGS010000012.1:0-158118 GCF_042732975.1 Streptomyces sp. NPDC059743
TTCGAAATACGGCCACTTGAATGGAGCGACCTCGTGTCGCACCCGCTTGGTTCTCACGGATGATCTTCGTTGAGAGCTGATGGTGAAACTCGCGCAGCGCGTCGGCCACCTGCGCATGAGCGCGGGCCACCTTGATGCGGGCCTTGTCCCGGTTGTTGCTGCCCTTCGTCTTACGGCTCAGGGCCCGCTGTGCCTTCTTGAGCTTCTTCTCGGCACGGCGCAGGAAGCGCGGGGCTTCGATTTTCGTTCCGTCGGAGAGGACCGCGAAGTGCCCTAGCCCCAGGTCGATGCCGACGGCCTGATCCGATCCGGGCAGAGTGACCGGCTCGGTCTCGACCACGAACGATGCGAAATACCGGCCGGCGGCGTCCTTGATCACGGTCACCGTGGACGGGACCGAGGGAAGGCTGCGGGACCACTTCACCCGCACGTCCCCGATCTTCGGCAAGGACAGGTCCCCGCCGGCGGTGATCTTCCACCGGGCGTTCGCGGTGAACCTGACGGCCTGCCGGTTGTCCTTGCGGGATTTGAACCGGGGCGCGCCCATGTGCGGGCGCTTGCCCTTCAGCCCGTCGAAGAAGTTCCGGTACGCGGCGTCCAGGTCCCGCAGGGACTGCTGGAGCACGACAGCGGACACCTCGCTGAGCCAGGCGCGCGCCTCGGTCTTCTTGGCTTCGGTGATCAGCAGCCTGGACAGGTCCCCGGTCTTCGGGAACGCCTCACCGCCGGCGCGGGCGGTCTCACGGGCGCGGAGCGCGTCGTTGTAGACCACCCGCGCACACCCGAACGCCTGGGCCAGCGCCGAGCGCTGAGGGCCGTTCGGGTACAGGCGGAAGCTGTACCTCAACTGCATGCGATCACCGTACTACCGTTGGTTATGGCCGAGTATCAGAACATCCGCACTGGTCGTCACTGTGCTTTCGCTCTTCACGCGCACTTGGTTTTCGTGACGAAGTACCGGCACAAGGTCTTCAAGGACGCCCACCTGACACGCATGGAGGAGATCATGCGGGCCGTCTGCGCCGACTTCGAATGCGAACTGGTCGAGTTCAACGGCGAGAACAACCACGTCCACCTGCTCGTGCCCGGACGAAATGAGCCGCTGCACATGGTTGTTGGCAAGCTGCCCGTCGTCCTCCAGATCCTCCGCGAACTCCCGCAGGGCGTCCGCCATCTCCCGGTACGCGTCCTCGTCCACATTCGGCCAGGACACGCCGATCAGATCCAGCAGAATGTCGGCCCACTCCGGCACCGTGACAGCCACGACCCCAACCCCCCGTACACGTTGGCGCGTTCACAGAAATGCTCGCGCGAAGAGCCTGACATGCCCGCGTCGAACGGATCAAGGCGACGTGGCCCGGGCGGAGAGCGTGGTCTGTAGGACCTCGTCCAGGGGCGGTTTCCAGGAGGGCCACGCTCGACCGGGCGAACAGGCCTCTGCCATCGACCTGGCTGTAGGCCAGCGCGAAGAGGCGGCGTCCGCCTTGCTGGAGTACCGCGACCGTGCCGACCGGGTGGCGGGTGAGTTTGCCGTAGCGCTTGGTCTCGCGGTGCTCGTCCTGTCCGCGCATGTCGAGGACAGCTACGCCACCGAACTGCTGGCCGACGGCAGAGGCGGCGTGGGATATCTGCTCAAGGAGCGGGTGGGAAAGGTCGCGGATTTCCTCGAAGCGCTGGAACGGGTGGCCGCGGGCGGTACGGCGATGGACCCGGAGGTCGTCGCCCAACTGCTCGTACGCCGCCGCACCGACGACCCGTTGCACAGTCTGACTCCGCGGGAACGCGAGACGCTGGCGCTGATGGCCGAGGGCCACTCCAACGCGACGATCGCCGGCCTGCTGAAGGTCAGCGACGGTGCGGTGCACAAGCACATCGGCAATATCTTCAGCAAGTTGGGAATGCCGACGACGGATGCCGGCCACCGGCGGGTGCTGGCGGTGCTCGCGTATCTGAAGGCGTGAGTTCAGAAGGAGCCGCTGAGGATCCATCCAGCAGCCGCTGAGGAGCCGCCGAGGAGCCGTCGGCGAAGAATCTTCGCGAGAGCAACACACAGTCGACGCACGACCTCCCGCGCGTGCCGTTACGTTGTTGCCCGCTCGATCCTGAGTGCGAACTTGAACAGGTCGCCGGATTCCCTGGTGGCGCAGTCAGCACAGAAAGATCGCGGATGGACTACTGCTCCTCGTGCCGTCGGACTCTCAACGGGGCACTGGTGTGCCCCGGGTGCGGCGCGTACGCCCCGGACATCGCGCCTCCTGGCCACCGTCTCCACGACCCCCACGACCGCAACACGGCGCCGGCGACCGTGCTGGCGACGGAGGTGTGGCCCACTCAGGAGCCCGCGGCGGCCTGGGCGCCTCACCTCGACGCGGAGCCGACCGTATCGACTGCATCGACCGTGCCGGACACGCCGTACGCCGTGCCGTCGAGCGGCGCCGAGCACACCGATCCCACGACACAGGGCCGCGCCGCCCGGCGCCGCCAACTGGCGCGCTGGAAGAAGCAGCGCCGCCGGGCGGCGGTCGCGTCGACCGTCGCGCTCGTCGGAGGCGGTCTGACACTCGCCGTACTGCCGTCCCGCCCGTCCACCGGCCACGACGCGCAGGCATCCTCGACACCGGAGCCGCAAGCCACGGCCACCACCCTGGCGGACGCCACCGACACCGACTCGTCCTCCATACGGCCAAGCACCCGCGATCAGCAGGACTCCACCACCGTCACCGGCACCGGCACCGGCTCCCACCTGTCCGCGATCACGGGCCCACCACGGAAGACCACCACCCTGGTGGCCTCCACCACAACAAAGAACCCACGCCAAACCACCGCTGCTGCCGCCGCCCGCACCACCGCAACAACAGTCCCCCAGCCACGCACCACCACCCCCACAGCCCCCACCGCCGCCCCCACCACCAACCCCGCACCCCCACAAACAGCCACACCCACACCCCCACCGCCGTCCTCGCCACCCAACAACTCCACCGCAGACACCCCACCCCCACCCTCCACCCCAACACCCCAGCCCCCAGACCGAATCTGCGTACTGGTCCTCTGCGTCGGCTGACCGACGGCAAGCCCGGTCATCGGTCATGGCGCCGCTGACGGCGTGCACCACGATGCGACCGAGAGAGAGTTCGGCACCGTAGTAGCCGACGGCGTAAGTAGCCGGAGGCGTGCGAATCACCGAGCCAGTCGCCCCGCAAGTTCCGTGCGAGCGGTGGGATCATAGGCCCGTTCAAAGTCACGAACGGGGGGTCCGTGAAAGAGGCCAGTCGTACAGCACTGCTCATCGGAGTGGGCGACATCCCAGCGGCGGCGCACCGCTTCCGCCCGCTGAAGGATGCGGTCACCGCGGACCTCCGTGAACTGACTGCCGCTCTGCGAGGTGCCGGTTATCAAGTCGAGATCCTGCGTGACCCTTCGCGTAACAAGATCACCGAGCGCATCACCGAGATCTCGACGCACGCTCCCACCGGAAGCACCCTGCTCCTGCACTTCACCGGCCATGGCGTCCGCATCGGCGACACCGACTATCTGGTACCCGCCGATGCTCGCGCGCCCCTCGACGACAACCCGGCCGCCTGGGAGCAGCCGCACATCCGTGAGTCCCTGCTCGATGCCGACATCAGCAAGTACTTGACCTGCTGTAGTGCGGGCACGGTGCTGTGGCTGATCGATGCCTGCCGTTCGCCCGAGGACGGGGGCGCGACCGCCTTCGGCAGCAACGTCACCAAGGGCCCGCCCAGTGGTGGCTTTGCCGTGATGTCGGGCTGCGCACCTGGGCAGCGGAGCGGTTACTCGGGGACAGGCAGTTTCTTCACCCTGGCCTTGGCGGAGGCGTTCGATCCACTGACCGAGGCCACAACCGTGGAGGACGTGTACCAGACGGCCCGTCGGCTCACCCGGCAACTGGCCCTGCGCCGAGGAGCGGAACCACAGGATGTGCGGATCCACTACGGAACCGATCTGGAGCAGGAGACCAGAGCCCTGGTGGTCGCCAGAGGCAGACGGCTGCTCGAGTCATGGCGGGAGGTCGTACGTGAGCCGGCGCTGTGGGAGCGCGTACCGGAGTCAGACGCCGATAACGTTCCTCGCTTCCAGGAATGTCTGATCACGCTCGCCTCGGAGGCCGCCCGCCAGGTCCACCGCGCTCAGGAGCGGCTCCCCGACCCATGGGCCGACGACGACTTTCCGGTACGTCTGCTGCGCGACCGGCTGCCCCGGCTCCTGGCCAAGGACGCCGAACTGTCCGCTCTGGAGGTC
Source organism: Streptomyces sp. NPDC059743 (assembly GCF_042732975.1). Lineage (NCBI taxonomy): Bacteria > Bacillati > Actinomycetota > Actinomycetes > Kitasatosporales > Streptomycetaceae > Streptomyces > Streptomyces sp. NPDC059743. Next base: position 4,261 of record NZ_JBHWGS010000012.1, read on the forward strand.
ACCTCACTGATCGCGGGGGTGTTCCTGCACGAGGCGGCCTGGGCCAGCCGGCTCAGCCAGGCCGCCGAGGTCACTCCCCACTCCGTACACCATCAGGACGACGGCAACGACCAGCGTCGGCACTACGAGCAGATCGTGGAACATCACCCCCAGATCGCGGAGAAGCTCTCGGGTCGCCTTTGGTGGCGCGACGACCCGGCTCACGAGCTGGAGGCCGTCACGCTTTGGCTGGTGCACCGTTGGATCGCCGAACGCTTCGAGACCGACGAGCAGGCCGTGCCGCCCGCCGTGGCCGACGGATTCGCCGCACAGCTCTTGAACGCGGGTGCGCCCAGCAGGGACGGACGGACCAATGGCCGGGCGGCCGAACTGTCGACGGCACTACGGACGGTCGCAGGCGGCCTCGCCCTCGGGTCTCCACCCGACGACCAGCAGCTTTCCTTCCCGGACCGATACAGCGTGTCGGACAAGCCCCAGAGACTACGAGTGCGCCCTCTCGCGGCACTGTTGCACCTCGCCGCGCTTCTGGCCTTCGACACCCGTACCCTCCCCGAGGTTCTCGCCGAGCATCTCGCCGTTTCCGACCCTGTGCTGCCCCGCGAGGTGATCGCAGTACTGCGGGACGCCTTCTGGAACGCCGAAGACGACGGGACTACGGCCGAGGACCTGCACCTCGACGCGGTGTGCCCGCATCCTGCGGTCCATGCCGCGCTGGGCACGATCGTCGAGGACGCCGACGAACTGGGCTACGCGCTGATGGAGACGGCACGCCGGCTGCCCGCACCCGAGGCCGCGCTGCTCAAGGCTCTGCCCGCACGGGTGACGGACCGACGGCTGAGACCGCACGAGGATCGAGGGCGACGCGCGTACGACGTGCCTTTGCTCCGCTTCTCCCTCGCGCAGACCGAGGTCCGCCGACTGCTCATGGGCGAGAAGCTGTACGACGGGGAACCCGCGCTCGCGGTGCGGGAGTTGTATCAGAACGCCATGGACGCCTGCCGCTACAGGCAGATGCGCACACGCTATCTGCGCGGGCGCGGAAAACAGCCCGCGCCATGGGCGGGGAACATCCATATCGAGACGGGCTCGGACACCCGCGGCCGGTATGTCGAGTGTCGGGACAACGGCGTGGGCATGACGGTCGACCAGCTCAAGAACACCTTCACCCGGGCCGGCCGCCGCTTCGAACAGTCACGGGACTTCCGGCGGGAGCAGGCGGGCTGGCTCCGGCAGGATTCGTCGCTGCGGCTGTACCCCAACAGCCGCTTCGGCATTGGAGTCTTCAGCTACTTCATGCTGGCCGACGAGATGACGATCGTCACCCGGCCGGTTGACGTGCACGGGATTCCCGCCCGGAAGGCACTGCGAGTGGACATTCCGGGGAGCGGAAGTCTTTTCCGGGTTCAGGAAGACGATGGACAGAGCGGCGAGGTACTTCCGGAAGGTGGCACACGCGTACGGCTCTATCTGCGCGACACGAACACTCTGTCCGGGGCCTCATGCGAGTCGGTGCTGCGCGCACTGGTGCTCATCAGCGAGTTCCGGCTGGAGGTGCGGAGCGAGTCCGGCCGAGAGCGAGTGTGGTTGCCCGGCATTCTACAAACCGGTACCGGTCAGTTGAAGATCGCAGCAGACACAGCTATCGAGGCCGTGCCGGGAACGCTGTGGTGGGTGAAAGGCAACGGGGCAATCCTGTGCGACGGCATCGCCAACAATGAGCGGCCCTTCGGCTATGTCCTCAATTTGACGGGCCCACACGCAGGTGAGCTGAGCGTCAATCGCAAGAAGCTGGAGAATTACGACGTTCAATGGGCTCGGCAGCAATGGCGCTTGGGGGCCAGAGCCCTCGCGACCTGGTCCGAGCTGGACCTTGCATGGCTTCACGAATTGGAATCCTACAATCTCTCTGCGGCACGTGTGATCTGGCAGAAGTGGAGCGGCAAGGGCCTTGGTGTCAAGGCTGACTACAGCAAGACGGTGGACCTCGATGCAGTCGGCTGGTTCCGCTTGGACGAACTCGTCGGCGATGAGGAGTCCGACACCAACGAGGAACGTGCTGTCCAGGATGCCGTCCAGCCTTGGCGTTCCGCAGCGCTCGGGAGCGCTTACCGGACGCCTGGCAAAGAAGCAGGTCCACTGTCCTTGGCAGGTCATCCGGTGCCTCAGCCAGGCTGGGCAGACATTGCGACAGAGATCAGGAGGGACTGGCGTTCCGTGATCTCGCTCGCCCATGACCAGCAGATCACAGTGGCGGAGGCGCTGCGCGTGGCCCGAGGACTACGTATCGTTCATCCCCGGCTGGCCGGACCGGCTGTATTCGATGGCGACCTGGACTGGACGCCGACCTACATCGACGCGCGAATCATGAGAGGACTGCTGGGTCCGGAGCAGAGCTGGCAGTTCCGCACCGAGAATAATTACCGTCACGCTCCCGGAGACCTGAGCGGCATCGTCCGCGCTTCCGCCGACAGCGCACAGTCCCTCGGCGAGTTGGCCGCTGCCTGCGGACGGTACGCGCCTCTCGTCAGGCAGTCGCTGGGCGAGGTGCCCGGGTACCACCGAGATCATGTCTGTGACGACAGCGATCTCGTCCTGCTCTACGTGCAAGAGGATGGAGGGTCCTGGAGGCCAACTTCAAGACCCTGGGATATTCCAGGGGTAGCCGACCGCTTGAGTATCACTCCCCTCACAGCGCTGAAGCACATCTCTCAGTTCGCCTGGCTGGGTCAGCAAGCACCCGACGCCACCCTGGTCGCCCGTTGGGCAGACGCTCCGGGCGACCTCCTGCCGATCCTTCTGCGCTACGTCGACGACGCCAAGGGTCGCCCCCTGCTGCCCTGGGCCGCCACCATCGCCCTTGCCTCGGAGTGGAAGATCCCCCTGCGCAAGGCGGAGAAAATACTTGCTCGGGCGGCCGAGCACCTGGGCCTGGCCCATCAGCGACGGTACACATCTGGATCAGCAGGGCATGACTTCGTCCCTGAGCCCGGGATGGCGTCGCTCGTCACCCACCTCCACAGCGCGGGGCTGCGGTTGGAAGCAGGCGTCTCCCTCCGCGATCTGACCTTTACCCGCTCATATCAGACAGAGCGGGAAGAACTCGCCCAATCCGTCAATGATTTGCGTACCGCTGGGGTGGACGCCCCTGACGCTGCAAACCTGCTACGGGCCTGGGAGGAACTACCGATGGCCAGCCGGTACGCCTTCTCCGGCCAGAATGCCTCCATCGACGCGACTGACTATCCTGCACTGCCGACCTCGGATGTGCTCTTCACCGCGAGCCAGCAATTGCGCGAGAAACTCTCATTCACGTGGAAGACAACACGGAAAGAAGTCCGACGCCTGGGCCTCGGCCCGGAGTTCTCTTCACCCGTCCTGGCCGATGAGCTGAAAGAGTACCGGCCGACACGGGACGAGACCGAGGTATTGATCGAGTGGGACTACGATGAATACGGGTGGATGAAAAGTCCTCGCTGGACTCCGCTGACCGCGGAGCGGCTCATCGGCTACGCCTGCGCCAAATATGTCAGCACGCGCAAAGCCTTTGAGCTTCTGCAGCCATTACGCGCCATCGGTGCGTTGGTACCCGAACTGACCATGGCGGCCGTCGCCGGTCTCCCTGACAGCATGCCGGGCCTCCATGACAAGGTAGCCCTCGACCCGGAGTACCGCGTGTCCGGACCGGGCGAATCGCTCGTGCCTCTTGACCTCGTCAGCATCGCCGGCCGCCTCGGCGAATCCATCGCCCGTACGTGGCAGCGCATCACACCGTATCTGGCCCTGGAGCCCGCGCCGTCCCTGATCACCGTGGCCTCCGATGTCCTGCCTCTCTGGCAGGATCTGGCGATCCTCTCCGAAAGGCTCGACGGCATGCTCCCAGCGATCGCCGGCCGGATCACTCCCGAGCGACTGGCCTTTGCCGCCGCGGGAGTCGGGGAGTCGACCGAGTGGGTACGGGAACGGCTCGGGCTCTACGCCGAGATGTTCGGACTGGAGCTCCCGCCTGTCGACGAGGACAACGATCACTCATGACGCAGCAGCAGCCGCACGACCACGACAAGCCCTACTCCGAGGAAGATCTCGGGGAACTCGACGCCCCCGCGTTCACCCAGCGGCCCTCCCCGGACGGCGGTGGGCTGACAGTGACGGGGACATGCCCGCGCTGTCGTGGCCGTACGGAGACGGAATTCCGGCGAGGGCTGCCGGGAACCGGGTCCAAGGGGCTGTTCGACCGGCTGACCCGGCGGAGTCCCTCCGTAACCGAGCCCGAGCCGCTGATCGGAGAAGTGCACTTCTGTGCGTGCGGGCACGCGCATCCGCAGATGCCTACGGACGCCCTCTTCATCGGGTGCGGTGCGAGCTGGCGGATCCGGCCATGAGCGGGCATTCCGACCGCCGTTGGGCACAGCTCGCGCGCGATCTCGAGTTCACTCGGCTTCCGGAACTGCGACGGCAGGCCGAGGGCTGGCGGACCGGACTGACAGGGCTGACGGCGCTGCTCGCCGTACTAGCGCTGCTGAAGGGCCGGGACAACTTGGCAGAGCTGCCAGCCTGGGCGCGGAACACGGCGACCGGCCTGCTGGTGGGAGCATTCGTACTTCTGCTGGCAGGGTCTCTGCTGGCAGTGCGGTCGGCGCACGGGATTCCGGGACAGGAGATCCTGCTCGGCGGCCAGTCACTGCGACGGTGGACCGAGCGGGAGGTGTCCCGGGTGACCCGAGCCCTGGCGTGGGCTTCGGCATGCTGTGTTCTTGGGCTGCTGCTGGTCGTCGGGGCACTCGCCCTGGCCTGGGTGACAACCGGGGATGCGCAGACGCATCTGATCAAGGTGAGTACGAACTCCGGTGATGTGTGCGGTGAACTGGTGTCGGCAGACCGGCACCAGGTGGTGGTCCGTACCGAGGCGACCAGTGGCAGCAAGGTGGCCGTACCGCAGGCGTCGGTGGTAACTGTGCGGCCCGCCAATGCCTGTAGCGTCGCGCCCTGATGTCTCCTGGCCCCCGGGTGTCTCCGTGTCCCAACTTGCGACGGGGTGAAGGACTGTTGCTGGTTCGGGTGGCCGGTGGTCAACCGTCGAAGCGTCTCCACGCGTAAGGTCCGGCATAGCCTGGGGCTTGCTGGCGAGGTCGGCGGGCAGGGGGTCGGCGGGAGCGAGTTCGGGCCTTTCGCGCTCGTAGGGCGCAGCATCGGCTCTCGTTGGTGAAGCGGCGGAGCATGATCGAGGTGGGGCGCATGACCAGCGCGGCACGCACCAACCGGTACGAAGGGCCGTGTGTCGGGTGCGGTGGGACGGTGGCTCCTGAGACCGGTGTGTTGCTGCGGAGCCGGTCGGGGAGTTGGGTGGTGTATCACCCGGCTCATGCGCCGGAGGCCGAACCAGGCGGATTCACCGGAGACGTCGCCGCGATGCGGAAGAACCAGCGGGACGGTGAGTGCGAGGTCTGCGGCGAACCGGTACCAGCAGGGCTCGGCGTACTGCTGTCGACTCAGTACGGCGGCTGGGAGGTGTGCCACCCGGACCATGTTCGCGAACCCGCGCCGCCGCCCCGCGGTACTCACCCCGGTTGGTACCGCCGACGCCTCATGGCCGTGGACATCGCCACGACCGGCAATCGGTACGGCATCGACCGAATCCTCGGAGCAGCCGTACGAAGCACGGACGGAACAAATCGAAACTGGCTGATCGATCCCGGGCCGGGCCCACTGTCTGTCGCGCCTCGCAAGCATCACGGCATCACGGTGGAGCAGGCACGGGCGGAAGGCATTCCCGCCGCTCAGGCCCTGGACGAGCTGGCCACCGTGCTTGCCGGTCATCTGACCACGAAGGAGCCGCTGGTCGCCTGGCACGCGCCCTTCGTGCTGACCACCCTGGAAGCCGAACTGCTGCGGCACAGGCTCGCTTCTCTCGCCGACCGCGTACCTCACGGCCTGTCACCGATCTGCGATCCTCTTGTCCTCGACCGGCACGCCGACCCCTTCCGCTCCGGCGGACGCGCCCTGGAGACGGTCACCGAGTGGTACGGCATACCGCACGACCATCCCGGCCGGCCGCATCACGACGCCGAGGCCGCGCTCGTCCTGGCGTACACCATCGGGGCCTGCTACCCGCCCGTCGGACGGCTGTCCCGCCCGGCCCTGCACCGCGAACAGGTGCGCTGGTACGAGCAGTACGCGGAGGAAGCCGAGGCGCGAAATCCTGGCGTGGGCAGAGACCGTCAGTGGCCCCTCGGGACTGTCGAAGTCTTGCCTTGGCAGGACCACAAGGCCGAATAGCCCCCTGGGATCCCTGGTCGAGCCCTGGCTGAGCCCTGTGTGGTGCCTTCTGTGCGGTGCCCTGTGCGTGGCCGGCGGACCGGCGGTGGCTCGGGCTTCTTCCTGCGATAGCGTCCCGCAGCATGCGGAGACACTGGGTGGGGCTCCTGGTGGCCGGCTTGATTGCCGTGCCGATGGTGATGTTCGTCGGGGAACCGATCAGGTATTTCCTGTTCACCTATGGGTGCAGGGAGGAAGAGGACCGGCTCGCGGAGGCGATCGCGGGGGATCCGGTGCTGGACGCGCTGCCCGCGGGCGCCGGGAAGGGGGAGACGTACAAGGGGTGCGACGACGACGATCTGTTCGTCTCCGTCGGTACTGAATTCCCGTACGACGCCTCTCGGCAGAGCGTTCTCGTCCATTACCGGGAGACCGCGCGAGCGAACGGCTGGCAGCCGCAGGCCACGGACGCGGACGGCTCGCCGTCCGACTGCTTCACCAAGCGGATCGGCGGCACAACCGCCTATCTCAGCGTGTACGGCCCGGACAACGGAAAGGCAGGGGTGGAGATCACTGCGGATCACTCCGGTTCGGAATGGTGCTGACTCTGTACGTGGTTTCCGTCCGGTTTCCGAACTCCACCGCACCGCCGCAACGCCGCCTCCTGGCGGACGTACTGGCCGCAGGCGGCACGTATCCTCTCGTACTCGCCGGTGACTACGCCGTCCACGCGCACGGCCTGGTCAACCGGCTGAGCCGGGATCGGGGCCGGGACTGGGACCGGTGTCGGGACCTGAGCGTCGCGACGGAGAGCCCGGAACGCATGGAGACCATCGCCACCGCCGTGCGAGCAGGGCTGGAGCAACGCGGTTGGCACGTAAGGGCCCTGGAGACGGATCCGTTGTCCGCGCAGCTGATCGTCACCGATCCCGCCACCAGGCAGGAGCGGCGGTGGCAGGAGCAGTACGAGGTCGACATCCGCAAGGAGACACTTTGGCGACCGCCCGTCCCGACCGAACACGGCTTGGTTCTCTCCCTCGAAGACGTCATCGGCACCAAGGTCCGCGCACTGGCCGACTACGGACTCGCCCGTGACCTGATCGACGTACAAGCCGCCGCACACCACTGGAGCCACCCGGAACTCGAAGAACTCGGACGCCGCCACACCCGCGTCCCCTTCGACCTCACCGACCTTCAGACACGTCTCTACGGAGCCGACTGGATCGACGACACCGACTTCGCCGCCTACGGACTGGACGAGTCCGCGACCACCGCACTGCGGCAGTGGGCACAGGAATGGGCCGCCGACATCGCCGAACGACTCCTGGAAGAGGAAGCACCCCACGAAGACTGACGCCCAACTGGCGCTGACAGAGGAGCTGTGGCCGCAATCCGGGGAGGAGCACGACGGCTTCGCCACGACGGCATTGGCCGTCGCGCTGGGCAGTCGGGGTGAACGGCCGAGTTCTGCTCAGTATCGCCTCGATATAAGGTAGTTCAGGCGTCTATGCCTCCAAGGAGGTGCCTTGAATCATGACCCTCGCACCACTCAAGCACCGCCTCAAGAGTCGAACCAGTAGCTTCGGCGCTCAGACTCACCTGAATGAAATGACACTTGACCGCTGACAAACGCCCAGGCCAACAGGGTCGGTCCCGCGTATGCGGGGATGGTCCTCGGCGCGGCGGTTGACAAGAAGTTGGTGCGGCGTCGGCCCCGCGCATGCGGGGATGGTCCGGCGTTGCGGGACATCTTCGCGGCCGGTGGCTGGTCGGCCCCGCGCATGCGGGGATAGTCCGCTGTCGTAGTAGCGGCTGAGTGCCTCCATGCCGTCGGCCCCGCGCATGCGGGGGTGGTCCTTCGAGCTGCACCGTGGCGACGGGGTTGTGAGCGTCGGCCCCGCGCGTCTCGGGGGGGGGAGACGCGTGGTGGCCACCTCGCGGGAGAACTTCGACCGGGTACCTGCTTGGGTCGTTCGCGTGTCACCACGCGTGACTGTGGTCGTGGCGCACAGGAGCCCCGTCACAGCCCTGCGCGAGTGTGTACCGATCCGTGGCAAGCACGAACTGGTCGCGCCTCGGTCGGATTCCGGGAAATCCCGGTCTTGGTACATGGATCAGATCAAGGGGAGGCCGGCGAACATCGAGGATGCGGCCCACGTGCTGAGGCGGCGGTCGGCGGCGTCTTCATCTGGTGACGTGCTCTGCCAGGATCTGACGAAGGTCGGCCGGGACGCCGTCAAGCGGATGAGTACCGACAGCACGGTGGCGAGGTCGTACCGCGCGAAGGTGTCACTTGCTCGCCCAGGACCACTTCGAGGTGTTCGTACCTCGCGTCCAGGAAAACGGGCAGGTCAGGTGCGTACGCGCGGACCGTCTTGCCGACGGCCTGGCAGAGAAAGCAGGAAGGGGCAGGGGCCTTTTTCCGCAAGCCCCGGGATCCCCCGGGGTCCCGAAGAGCGGCCCTTCTGCCGCCCGTCGGCCGGTTCGGGTACGTTGCGGCGGAAGCCGCTGTCTTACCGGAACCAGCGCACGCACTCGCCGCCGTCGAACCCTGCCAGGACGCCAGATGGGCTTCGCTCTCCGCCACGGCGCCTCGGACACTGGTTACGGCACCGCGACCGTACGGCTCCTGCTCGACGTCGGCTTCCACGAACTGAGCCTCCACCGAAACATCCGCCATGAACCATGCAGGCAGCCCGGATGGTCGAAGAGGGCCGCATCCGCGAGAAGCGTCAAGTGGGCGGGGCCATGGGTCCGTTGATCCAGGACGAGATACCTCTCCCCCGCGATTCGGAACGGTGAGCTGCTGATGACGGGCCAGGTGGTTGGGAGTTGCCGACCCGGCGCTCGGTGCGCCGATCACCTCCGGCGCGCGGCCCGGGCGCCGTTATCGGGTGGAAGTGGGTGTGCGGGGAACGCGCCTTCTCCGTGGGCGTCGACCGCCCGCGCCTGCTCGCGGCGTACAACGATGTGGGACGGCTGACCGGCCCACCCGCACCATGAGTGGCCGGGTGGTCTGTACACCGCAGGTCGTAAAAGCGGGAGTCCTGGGGCGGGCAAGCCGGCCTTGTCGTCCCGGACCGTGCGCCGCTTACGCTGCGGGTGGTGCCGTGCAGCGCGGTGACCTGCTCTCCGACGAGCAGCGGGCCATCGGGTCCCGGCCGGGCAGACCACACGCCAGGTGGTTGGGGCACGTCGGTGTACGCGAAGACCGGCAGCACGATCTCCCTTTGCCCGCACGGCTCAGTGAGTTCCTCCGGTCGTATGAGGCGGAGGCGGAGGCCGAGCCCCGGCACGACCGGAGCGCACGACCGGAGCGGCGGATACTCGTACGCCTCTTCCCGGCCCGGTCCAGGCATACAGCACGTTGCAGGTGCAGCCGCACAGCGGCCTTCGATATAACCCGTCTCCGTCGTGGGCGCGGCCCCCTCGATCGCGTATCGGACCGTACCTGCCGATCGGTGGCTACGGCCCGTACCCCGAGCGGCTGCGGCAGCAGTTCGAGAGCGTGATCTGGCGGTTCGCGACCAGCGGGCAGTGGCGGGAGACGCCGGGGGAGTTCGGTGCCTGGTCGACTGTCCACAACCGCTTCCGGCAGTAGCGTGCCGCAGGCGTCTTCGAGGCCCTGCTGGAGGCCCTGATCTCGGAGGCCCTGATCGCGGAGACCGCGAAGCCCGAGAGAAAGCGTGCTAATCTCACCGGCCGTGCACACTTGGTGCCAGAGGCGTGAGGTCCGCCTATATTGACATCTCAACCACAGGAGTCGGCTTGGCACTTCGTGCGGGAACCGGCCGTTGTGCCGCACTGCTGCTGACGGTTGCACTGGCGACCGGAGCTCTCACCGGATGCGATTCCCTTCTTCTGGACGCCGCGCTCGACCGGGGTTGCGAGAACACCGAGAGCCGTGTCAAGGAGCTGGAGTCGTACGACATCCTCGACTCCCGGCCCGAAGGAACCGTCGTACCTCAGGGCTTCGAGGACCTCGAGTCCGGCTGCTGGGCAGACAGCGGCGACGCCTCGGTATACGCCGATCGGACCTACGTATTCCCCGGTGAGAAGGCCGAAGTGATCCAGTACTACCGGGCGGCAGCGGAGCGCGACGGCTGGGAGTTGTCTCAGACCCTCGCGAAGTCGTCGAAGGCAGAGCGGCCTGCGGATCTATGCTTCACCCTCGACAAGGGGGACGGCACGACGATGCTGGACGTCTACTTCCTGACCGAGGAAATCCTCGACGCGGAAGGGCGCAAGCCCGGGCCCGAATTCAACTCTGGATCCGGCTACCGTGTGTCCATCACCTCCCCGGCAGACGGTTCTACGACCAGATGCTCGGACTGAAGCCAGCCCGCTACGCGGAAGGAGCCGGGGTCCGGGGATCCGCCTTGCGCATGCCCTCGAACTGCTGCCGCAGCCGCTCGGGGTACGGGCCGTAGCCACCGATCGGCAGGTACGGCCCGGTGAACTCCGTCTCCGCGTCCGTCAGTTGCACTCGCGTCATGCAAAACGATCTACCTGGTCAAGCCCCGACACACGGGCGAATCCGCGGATTGATCACGACTCGATACGCGACTTAGTTGGTCGGTCCAAGGCGAGGCGTACGCGCCGAACAGCACCTGGCCGACGGCCAGTTCGACCCAGTCCTCGCGCGTTCAGTCGGCCTGTATCCGCATGAGGAAGACCTCGGGCTTGCCGTCGGGCCTGGTACGGCCGGGCACAGTTACGGATGGCCTCGGCGAGTCGGTGCCGGAATTGGCGCAGCGCGTCCTGCCGGAACCGTCCGGTACGCACTCGCCGCCACCTTCGCCGATACGGAAGCGGCCGGGCACGAACCCGCCGTACTGCTGGCCGAGGCTGTCAACCGGCGCGAGCTGGACACAACCGCTTCGATCAGCGACGCGCTCCCGCCACCCGTCATGTGACGCAGCCTGCTACTGCTGCCGCGTCAGCCCGGTGGCCCTTGGGTAGCGGCAGGCTTGGCGGTCAGCGAAAGGAGCCGCAGTGGAACTCGGTACCCGGCGTATGCGCGCGAAGCGCGCGGGAGCGGCAGCAGGGAACCGGCAACAAGACGCAACTCCCGCCAGGTCGGCCTCAGTACATTCGCCTTCGGACCGCCATGAGTCTGCGCCGACAGCGCTCGGTTCGCGGGTGTGCCTCGCCATGAGGCCGACGCGGGAGAGCACCGTCGGAAGTAGGCTGTCGGCAGTGGATAAGGCCATGTTCACGGCACCAGGTGAAGTCGAGGACGCCAACATCACGGTTTACCTGAAATGACACTTATGACGGAATTCCTGAAAGTAAGTAAAAACGGGTCTCCGCCCATGTAAAACAGCAGGTCAGCTCCTGTGGTCCCCGCGCACGCGGGGTTGGTCCCACCTGGATCGTCACCAGCCTGGCCGTGTCGGGGTGGTCCCCGCGCACGCGGGGTTGGTCCCTTCGGTCGGGAAGAGTCCCTCTGTAGGAGTCTGTGGTCCCCGCGCACGCGGGGTTGGTCCCGGCGTCCCCGCCGGCACCCGGGCCATGGTGCTGTGGTCCCCGCGCACGCGGGGTTGGTCCCACGATCTACCAAGAGCGAGATACGTTGCGCGCTGTGGTCCCCGCGCACGCGGGGTTGGTCCCTCGCCGGATCCCATGCCCGGCTCGGTGCCGTCGTGGTCCCCGCGCACGCGGGGTTGGTCCCTCAAAGCCCTGCCCGGACTTGCCTCGGGCGTAGTGGTCCCCGCGCACGCGGGGTTGGTCCCGCCGCGCCCCGCAAATCGCCGCCGACTACCTCGTGGTCCCCGCGCACGCGGGGTTGGTCCACCCAGTCGGCGCAGTCGAGCGTCGCGCCGTACGTGGTCCCCGCGCACGCGGGGTTGGTCCCCTACCTGGTGATCGGCCGCACTCCATGGAACTGTGGTCCCCGCGCACGCGGGGTTGGTCCCCATGTTCCCAGAGCGCCCCCTTTCTCGTGTCCGTGGTCCCCGCGCACGCGGGGTTGGTCCCTCCTGGCGGACCAGGTCGAACAGTTCGTGCTGGTGGTCCCCGCGCACGCGGGGTTGGTCCCGGCAGCGTGTCGGTCGGCGGCGGCGGCGTGTGGTCCCCGCGCACGCGGGGTTGGTCCCTGACGTTCAAACCCGTGCAGGAAAGCGGGTGGGTGGTCCCCGCGCACGCGGGGTTGGTCCCCACTGCCCGGAGTGGGCTGGGGCGCAGTAGCCGTGGTCCCCGCGCACGCGGGGTTGGTCCCGCCAAGCGTTAGTCGGACGTTAATGGCCTGGTGTGGTCCCCGCGCACGCGGGGTTGGTCCCAGGCCGCTGAAGACTCCGCGGAGGCTCATACGGTGGTCCCCGCGCACGCGGGGTTGGTCCCAAGCACTACTCGACAGGCACATCCAACGCGTAGTGGTCCCCGCGCACGCGGGGTTGGTCCCGACGCCGTACGTGGTGCAGGGAAGCGGAAACTGGTGGTCCCCGCGCACGCGGGGTTGGTCCCGACGCCGTACGTGGTGCAGGGAAGCGGAAACTGGTGGTCCCCGCGCACGCGGGGTTGGTCCCTCTTCAACGTCCAGTTCACCTGCCCGCCGATCGTGGTCCCCGCGCACGCGGGGTTGGTCCCATGATGATCCGCTCGCGGCTGTCGGTCATGCCGTGGTCCCCGCGCACGCGGGGTTGGTCCCTTGCTCAGGCGTACGCTGACGCCGCGAGAGCTGTGGTCCCCGCGCACGCGGGGTTGGTCCCATCCTCGACATCCTCCGCCGCACGGACAACGGGTGGTCCCCGCGCACGCGGGGTTGGTCCCCTGTCCTACGACTGGACCGTCCTCACCCGGGAGTGGTCCCCGTGCACGCGGGGTTGGTCCCCACAAGCTCTTGCCCGCGAACGTGGCTGGTCTGTGGTCCCCGCGCGCGGGGTTGGTCCCAGGCTGATCAGGTGCGGGTACGTCCGGTCCTTGTGGTCCCCGCGCGCGCGGGGTTGGTCCCTCCCACACCGACTGCCAAGTGGCCTTGGTCTTGTGGTCCCCGCGCGCGCGGGGTTGGTCCCATCACATGCTCGTTATCGGTGTCGGCGCCCCGGTGGTCCCCGCGCACGCAGGGTTGGTCCCTACATCGTGCAGGTGGAGTTCGTGGACAAGACGTGGTCCCCGCGCACGCGGGGTTGGTCCCTCCTTGTCCCTGGAGTTGAACACCGCCGGGTCGTGGTCCCCGCGCACGCGGGGTTGTTGGTTTCTGGCTGGGGCTCGCGCGATGTGGGTCTGGCGGCACATCGGTCGATCTCCGGGCGTTGGGGGTGCGGTTGGCTCGGGCTGGCCCCGGCCCCCTGCCCCCGGCCCGAATCGTGTGGTTACCGCTGCATTGGCGGTTCGTAAGCGCTATTCTGCCGCGACGGAGTTCTGGGGGGCGACGTGGCAGCGGGGTCGGCGCGGGCGGTTTTAGTTGAGGGGGCGTCTTACAACGACCCCTTCTTATCTCTGCCACCGGGGATACGAAGAAACGTCGCCGAGGTGCGGGACGTTCTCGCGGATCCGGTGATCGGGGCGATCGATCCCGAGAACTGTGATGTGGTGTTCTCGGACAACGGTGACGAGGTCCTCGACCGGGTCGCCGAGGCGGCGGCCGAGGATGGTCCGCTCATCGTCTACTGGACCGGTCACGGAGCCCTGACCGACGGTGAGTTGTATCTCGCCGACCGGAACTCCGACGGTACCGACCTCGGCACATGGGTGTCAGCTCTTGATGTCGCCGACCGTATGACGTCGTCGTCATCTCCTGGTCGCGCCGACGGCGGCCGGGCCGATCGGCTGCTCATTCTGGACGTCTGCTTCTCCTCAGGACCCGAGCCCGGCCAGGTGCGTCCCCGTGGTATCCGGCGCGCTCTGGACCGGCTCGCCCGCGAGGGCATCGCCGTCCTCTCCGCCGTCGGGACGAGTGCGCTGGGCTACGCGGTCAACACGTACTCGACCTCCGTCTTCACCAGCCATCTGGTCACACTGCTGCGCGCGGGCATGAACTCCAGGGAGCGCACGCTCCATCTGGGCTCCCTGCACCGCCAGTTGGCCTCCATGCTGCGCAACGGCGGATATCACGCCGCCTTTCTGCGCAACGCCGCCGGCTACCGGTCGTCCCTCGTGCTGAACAGGGCCCTGAACGAGCAGGAGTCCACGTATCTGCCCGCGCGGCTGGCCGCCGTATCGCTGCGCAGGGAGAGCACACAGCGGCATGCCCTCGCTCTCGGGCTCGCAGCGCCCGCGCCATCGCCTGCATCCAGACCCGCATCCGGACCCGCGCCCTCGCCCGCATCCGTCGGCACCCCGCCCGAGCGCGGCGTCAAGCCGGTCCGGCCGGCCGAGGACGCCGGTGCGTTCTACAACGCACTGCTGCGCAGCGGTTGCGGCTTCTCGCGGTCGAGTACGCATCTGCTCCAGGAGCCGGGCTCGTGGGACGACGTACGGAACAACCTCAGAACCGTCGTGGACGAGAGCGACAACATGCTCCTCGTCTATATCGCCGCGCACGGTGTGGCCCGGATGGGCGACGGCGGGCTCGATCTGCTGCTGACGCTTTCGCAGGGCGCGACGGTGCCGCTGAGCGATGTGGTCGGTGAACTGAGCCGTTCCCTGGCGGAATCCGTCACGCTCATGGTCGACCTCAGCCGTACCGATGCCGCCGAGCACACCACCGGTTACGCCCGCGCCGGCGGCGGCAGCGGCGGCGGTTTTCCGCATTGGCGACGGCGGACCGGGCTCAGCTGCCTCGACATCACCTGGCGCAACTCGGCCGACGGTGTGCCGGTCACGGTTCCGGACGCGGTGGCGCTCGGCGGCGAGCCGCATCTCGCGATGCTCAGCGCTCCGAGACGGTCGGGCCTGTTCCTGAACTCCCTGCTCCCAGGCGGCAGAGTCGCCGAAGCCTCACCTCCGTGGGCGTTCGCGTCGCCGGGCCGGCACGTGTACGCCTTCGACCGTTCGGGCCCGCTCAGTCCCTGGAGTGCGCTGCTCCAGCTCACCGCTCCGGAGCTGCTGTCCCGTGGGCCGCTCGCGGAACGGGCCCTGGACTGGTCGGAGACGGAGACGGAGATGGAACGGTTGCTGCCGACACCGGCGACACAGCCGACACCATCAGCAGCAGAGCCTGCACACTCACCGCCATCCGCTCCAGCTCCCGGTGCCACTCCCGGTGCCGGTCCGTCGAACGACGAACAGCCCCCCGACGGCGGCGCCCCCTCCGGCACCCGCCGTCCACCCGCCGCCGACCGGCCCCGCAAGCGCGGCCATCGGGCCCGCTTACGGGTTCCCGACGACGCGCTGCCCGCCCGGCCCGGCGCCGAGATCACGCTCACCTTCGATCTCCAGCCGCTGGACGAGCCCTGGGAGCCCGATCCGGCCACCGACGCGACGGACGAGCGCCCGCTCGACATCACCGTCCGCATGGACGCCTCGTCGGCCGAGGTGAGTCCCTCGCTGATGCATCTGCGCCTCACGGACGCGCGCGGGACCGCGCCGGGTGACTTCCGTATCACGCCCACCTCCGCCGGGCCGGTCAAGCTGTTCATCGACGTCCTGCGCCGTGTCGACGGTGCCGTGATCCAGGAAATCACGGCCGAATTGCCCGCCCTCGACGCGGAGGACCTGGAACCCTCACGATGACGCGGGACATATCCTTCAATACTGGTTTCGACGGATTCGACGATTACCGCGAGGTGCCGAGGTCCAACGGCGGAGTCGCCAACCGGACCATCCATCTGTTCTTCGAAACGCGCAACAGCGCACCCGACACCTTTACCGTACGTATGCACGGTGACGCCGTTCCCTACGACGGAAACGGCGAGTGGCGCGGGACCATGCGCCGTAAGCCCTCGGAGATCGCCGCCGCGGTCCAGACCGCGCTCTCCTGCTGGTTCGACGGTGTGGTGCGCTACCGGATCCCGGAAACCCGTAACTCGTACTACTACGAATCCCTCCCGGTCGAGTCCTTCGGCGCCGCGACCGCCCAGGAACTGCTGCGGCCCGTCGGTCTCAAACTGGCCAAGGCCGGCCATAAGTTGCTGCAATTCCTGTTCACCGAGGGCGACGACGGCCTGAAGAGATTATGGGAGTCCCTGAAGGGCGCCCTGCGCCAGGGAGAACAGATCATCACGGTCCACTCCGCGGATGTTTTCATCCCTTGGGGAATGCTCTACCTTCCGCCGGATCCGGCGACGAAACTCAACGGCAAAGACGCGAAGTGGGAGCCCGGCGGATTTCTGGGCTATACGCATCTGATCGAGCACAGCACCGGGCATGCCGAGGGATATCACCATGTGATCAACGAGGACGGTGACGCGCTGCGGTCCGGGCTGCACTTCGACACCCGTATCCAGAAGCCCGGAGAGACTCCGGCGATCATCGACACCGTCCAGGGCCTGATGGAGCGGCACTCCGATGTCGCGCTGCGCACCTCCAAGGACGAGGTGGAAGAGGCCTTCTGCGATCCCGGTGTGAATGAGCACGTGCTGCTCTTCGCCGCGCACGGCAGCGCGCTCACCTTCGATGCGAACGGTCCGGTCGAGGCCCGTGTCGTCCTCAGCGACGACGAACCGATCCGCTCCTCCGATTTCGAGTACTGGCGCAGCGAACGAAGCGAACGCATGGCCAGCCCGCTCTGTTTCATGATGGTCTGCGCGGGCGGCAGAGCGACACCGGCGCTGCACGAGGGACTCGGGCTGGCGCTGCTGAATCTTGGCGTCGGCTGTCTCGTCGGACCGCAGATCGACATTCCCAGAAAGTTCGCGAGTGACTACGCCTGCCGATTCTTCGAGGAGTTCTTCAGGCCGGGCACCCGGGTCGCGCCGATAGCGCGGAAGCTCGCGCGGCACTATCTGGACGAACAGGCGACACCGCTCGGGCTGGCGTTCACGCTCCTGCGCGGTTTGGACAATCACATAGCGGCGGATCCGGCGGAGGCTGCTCCGGCGGAGGCTGTCGCAGCGACGCAAGCCGTTCCGGAGAAGGCGGGAAATCTATGAGACCCATGGTGGATCTGCTGGATCTGGACGATCAAGGGAATCTGCTCGACCCCGACGGGCAGCATTCGATCGTCCCCCGCGATGACATAAACGCCGTACTGGAAGAGCGTCTTCATCTGGACGAGGGCGCGACGGACATCTTCGTATACGTGCACGGCTGGCGCACCTCGAAGAAGCGGTCCCGGAACTCCGCCGGGCGGCTCTTCGAGCTTCTCACGGAGCTGTACGAGAAGCAGCCCGCGCGGTATCCGGAACTCGACGGATTCCGGCCGCATTACATCTGCGTACGGTGGCCGTCGTACGGCGGCTACAGCACCGTCAGGGACCGCGCCGCCGCCGTGTCGCGCGAAGGGCGGGCCGGCCGGGTGCTCGCCGGGCTGCTCGGCTATCTCAACGACCGCCGTACGCTGCCCGAGCCAGGACCGGACATCCTGCGGAACGTCCACGGGCAGTATCTGCACTGTGTGGGCCACTCCTTCGGCGGCCGGTTCCTCACCACCGCCATCATGGAGACGAGCGCACGTCTGCTGGACGGCGGTCCGGACACACTGTCCTGGCCCTGGCGCGACGAGAACTACCCATGGACGGTGGACAGTCTGACGGTCTTTCAGATGGCCGTCCCGGCCGACGCCTTCGCCCATCCACCGTTCTCCGCCCTGCTGGAGCGGAACATGCTCAACGCGCCGATCGCGTTGACGTTCAGCCCCCGCGACCGCGCACTGGGCCGCTGGCACCGGCTGGCCGAGGGCGGAGCGAACGCCGTGGGCTTCCGCGGGACGACAAAGGCGGCCGGCCCGGTCCATACGACACTGCTGCGGCCCACGACCGTCCCGTACGAGTTCCCCGATCCCCCGGCCAGGATCATCAATGTGAACGCCAGCCGCCATTACCGCAGCACGCTCGGATTCGCCGGAGCCCACTCGGACTACTTCCATCCCGAGTCGGCCCATCTCCTGCTCTCCCTGGCCGCCGCGGCCCGCTGACGGTCTCCGTCAATCTCCGCGTCGATCTCCGCTTCAATCTCCGCGCGATGAGTTCGGCGCCGCGCAGCGCCCGTCAGGACGCCGCGCAGTGCCCGTCAGGACGCCGCGCAGTGCCCGTCAGGACGCGTAGTCCTCGACCAGGCTGCTGATGAGTGCAAGCAGGGCGTCGGCTCGGTGGCGGTCCTCGCGCTGGGTCCGCAGGGCCTGGTCGAGCGCCCGGAGCCGGGCCAGGGCGGCCGGCTCCCGGTCCCTCACCTCATCGAGCAGCGGCGAGGTGACGAGGTCCATGCACGCGGTGAACAGGAGCCGGGTCGCCGGGACCGAGGGAGCCGGGTCAGGGGCGGCGAAGCCGGTGGTCAGGTACCGCGCGGGGTCGGTGAGGCTCCAGCCGACGACGGTGGCGCCCTGGACGAGGAGCGCCACGTCGGGGGCGATGCCGATACGGGCCTCCAACGGCGCGTCGAGGACGTCGAGGTCGCGCAGGCAGGTGAGTACGGTATCTCCGGGGGCGCGGCAGAGCTCCGTGCACATCTCCAGCCGGAAGTCCCGGACCTCGTCCGCACGAAGCCCGCCCGGGCGGACAGGGGGCGTGGCGGGGACACGGGCGGAGTCCTCGGCATCGGCGGCCTCATCGGGCAGCTGAAGCTCGGCGCCGACCAGTTCGAGGCTCCCTTGGTCGAACCGGAGCTCGTCCGGGATGTCCCACAGCCACGGCTCACTGCCGAAGGTGTCCCGCAGGAACCGATGGCGTTCCTCCACGTTCGCATACTCCGCGATGCGCACACGGAAGTCCCGGAAATCGAAGCGCGGGGTGATGCTCAGCGGATCGCCCGTCACCGTCGCGTTCCAACTGTCGTCGATGGTGAGTTTCATGGTGAATGCCGCCTCATCGGATCTGCACTGCGGGAGCCATGTAGCCGTTCTTGGCTGGAATCCTGCCCTCCACCACATCCGCATGCGTAATCGGCCCACCGGGGTCGGTGGGCAGGCCGCCCAGCGCTGTGGCCCCGGAGTCGCCCTTGATGCCCGACGGGCCGTATGCCGTGATGACATTGCCTGCCCCGACACGGTCACTCCGGACCACCACGATGTCCTCCCCCTGCCGGAAGAGCAGGTTTCCGCTGTTCGCCGTCGAGTGGTACACCGCGTCCGGCTTCTTGAGGACCTCAAGGACCCGCTCGTCACTGAAGCCGTGGTCTGAATCCGCGTGGTAGTTGCCAGCCTTCTTCATCTTGTCTCCCTGCGCCCTCTCGATGACCTCGTCCATGGCCTTGAGGGCGTCTTCCCTGGCCTGCTGGGCCTTCTCCTCCTTCGTGTACTTGGGCATCAGGCCCAGCGGGTCGCACCCGGTGTACGGGTTGTCCACGTAGGCGACGGGATTCGGCGCGGGAGCGAGGCCTAGGGGGTCCGGGGAGGCGTAGCGGCCGGTTTGCGGGTCGTAGTGGCGGAAGAGGTTGTAGTGGAGGCCGGTCTCGGGGTCGTAGTACTGGCCGGGGAAGCGCAGAGGCGTGTACGTGCTGCTGCCGCGGGCCCAGGCGGTGGTGCCCCACAGGGTGGCCTGGGAGCGCCACGCGATGTCGCCGGACTCGGCGATCAGTTCGGTGGGCGTGCCGATGAGGTCCGTGGCGATGGCGAAGAAACGGCGGTCGATCTCCTCCTGGCGGTCGTCGGCCGTGAGAATGCGCTCGGTCTGGGCCAGGGGGACGTCGGCACGGTGGTCCCAGGTGAGGGCGACCGTGCGCGGGACGCCCGGCTGGTGGCTGGTCTGTTCGCACAGGGTGAGGCCGTCCCAGGTGAAGCGGACCTCCTCGACCACGCTCTCGCCGTCGGCCGCCAGGCGCTGCTTCGCGCTGCGGCGGCCCAGGGGGTCGTAGCGGTACCTCCACCGTGTTCCGTCGGGCGTGGTCACGGAGGTGAGGCGGTTCTCCGTGTCCCACGCGTAGCGCCAGGTGTCGGGCTTGCGGGAGAGGCGGGTCTTCTGCCGGAGGGTGAGACGGCCGAGGGCGTCGTGTTCGAAGCGGACGCCTCCGGCGCGGGTGATGGTGGTGCCGGTGTAGGCGCGCGATCCGGTGGCCTCGCTGCCGGGGTGGCGGGACGGCCAGGACGCCGAGGTCTGGTTGCCGGCGGCGTCGTAGGCGTACCGCTCCGTCCAGCCCTGGGCGTGGACGGCGGTGACCCGGCCCGCCTGGTCGAGGTCGAAGGTGCGGGTGCCCGACAACTGGTCCGCGATGGAGGTCAGATGACCGTCGGCGCGGTAGGCGTAGGCGCGGCTGTTGACGGCGCGCGTTCCGGCGGTGATGTGCTGCGCGGAAAGCCGGCCGGCCTCGTCCCAGGCGGAGGTCACGGTGACGGCGTCGCCGAAGACGCGGGCGAGCTCCCGGCCTGCGGCGTCGTGGGTGAAGTCGACGTGGTGACCTCCGCTGGTCAGGCGGTGGCGCTGTCCGCCGGCGCCGTAGGCGTAGGAGGTGACATGACCGGTGGGTGTGGTACGGCATTTACGGCGGCCGAGTTCGTCGTAGGCGTAGACGACGGGACGGCCGTCCACCAGCTCGGTCTTGACGTGGCCGCGACGGTCGTACTGGTACCGGAGTTCGCTGTCCGGTCCGACTGCCTCCACCAGGCGTCCGGCCCTGTCGTAGGCGTAGGCCGTCACCCGGCCGTCGACGTCCTTGCGGATCACCTGGCCGAGCTGGTCGCGGACGAACGAGATGGTCCCGCCGAGCGCGTCGACACGGGCGGCGAGCCGTCCCGCGGCGTCCACCCGGTAGGTCAGCGTGCGTCCGTCGAAGTCGGTCTCGGAGACGATGTTGCCGGCCGCGTCGTACTCGTAGGTCCAGGTCAGCCCCTGCGGGTCGGTGACGCGGGTGAGGCGCAGGGCGGCGTCGTGCTCGAACTCGTAGCGTGCGCCGTCGGGCCGGGTGCGGGCGACCGGCAGATCGAAGTGGGTGTACTCGAAGCGGGAGACGCCACCGGACGCGTCGGTGTGGGTGAGGCGGTTGCCCTCGCCGTCGTAGGTCCACGACTCCGTGGCACCGTCGGGGTCCGTGCGGTGCGCGAGCTGCCCGTCGACGTTCCATCCCAGCCGGATGACTCCTCCCACCGGGTCGGTGACGCGGACCGGGCGGCCGAAGGCGTCGCGCTCCGTGCGGGTGGTGGAGCCGGCCGGGTCGGTCACCTCGACGGGCAGCCCTGCCGCGTCGCACACCACGCGTGTCGTGGCTCCGAGAGCGTCGGTGACCGAGGTGAGCCGGCCTGCGTCGTCGTAGGTGTAACGGGTGATGGAGCCAGCCTGGTCGGTGACCGCCGTGCGGTTGCCGCGTTCGTCGAACTCGTAGACCGTGCGCGTGCCGTCCGGCGCCACGATCTCCACCGGCAGACCGAACGGGCCGCGTACGATGCGCAGTTCGCTGCCGTCGGGGCGAGTGGCGGCTAGCAGCCGGCCCTCCTCGTCGTACGAGAAGGCTGTCGTGAGGCCCAGCGGGTCGGTGCGAGTCAGCAGATTGCCGCTCGTGGCGTAGGTGAAGCGGATGGTGTGGCCGAGTGGGTCGGTGGTGGCCAGGACGCGGCAGCCGGCACCGATCAGATGGCGGGTGGCACGACCGTCGGCGGTGGTGAGCGTGGTGGTCCGGTGGCCGGTCCCGGGGTCCGGTTCGGTGTACGCCAGGGTGATCTGGACGTGGCCGGCCTCGCCGCCCTCGGCGATGACGCGGTCGCGGTCGTCGTAGACGTAGTCGTAGCGGCTTGCGTTCGAGTCGATCCAGGCGATGACACGGCGGCGGTCGTCGTAGACAAAGGTGGTGGTGGCGCCGGAAGGCCGGGTGACGGTGGTGAGGTTGCCGTCCTCGTAGCCGTAGCCCATCAAGGGCAGGTCCGCGCCGTCCTCGCCCGCACCGGCCAGGGACAGGGCCGTGACCCGGCCGTCGGCGACGGACAGCTTCACCTGGTGGCCCGCCGAGTGGACCAGGGCCAGCGGCATGCCGTCGGCCGTCCGGTCAAGGGTAATCGTGTGGCCGTTGCGGTCGCTGATCTGCGCGAGCCACGCCTCGCCGTCGTAGCCGGGCTCGGCCCCGGACGGCGCGGTGAAGTGCCGTACCAGCCCGGAGTCCGGATCGGTGACGGTGTAGTCGCCGCTCTCCTCGCGGGCCAGAAGGTGCCGTGAGGTGCCGGACCCGGGCAGGGTCGGGACACCGGGCACGGGATGCGGGTAGGCGAGCAGCAGGCCGTCGGCGGTGACATGGACGACACCGTTCGCGTCGACCTCCAGGCGTTCGTCCACCGTCGAGGACCAGGACGGGCCGAAGAAACGGCCCGCCCGGTAGCCGGATTCCACCCGGCGGGTGAAGACCAGCGGCAGGATGCCCGGGAGTTCGACATCGGTCTGCGGCAGGAACATCCGGCCCGAGGCCAGGTCCACCGGGTCCGTGCCATCGGTGGTGCGCTCGTCGGGCGTGCGGTCGTGGGTGCCGTCCGGCGCGTCATCGATCAGTCTGCGGGCGCGGTTGGCGTCGGCGGCGGCGTCCGCCGCGTCCATCGCCAGCCGGGCGCCCTTGACACCGGCTCCGCCGCCTCCGGTCGCGGCGGTCAGCACCAGATCGGGAACGAGCCGGCCGAAGCCCTCGGCCGGGTCCTTCATGAAGTCGGTGACCATCTGACGGCCCGCGCCCCACGGGTCGTTCGCCACCTGCACCAGCCCGGCGGCGGTGCTGTTCAGCGTGGTCAGATACTCCGCCGGATGCGTGATGTTGTACGGATCGGTCGGGTTGATCCCGCGTACGAACGTGACCAGACCGGCGGTGCCCTTGACGATGCCCGCGCCGAAGTGGGTCCGCATCACCTCCAGTTCGTCCATGCCGTCCTGGACCTGCTCGGCGTACGAAGGTTTCGGCGGGGCCGCGTCCCGTGCCGCCCGTACCGCCGTACGGGCCGTCTCCGCCGCCGAGTTGCGCTGCCGCCGCGCCTCGGCCAGGAGCTCCTGCGCCTCCTCCATCCGTGCCCGGCCCGGATCGGTGAACTCGCCTGGCCGCGCCGGCAGGGAGGAGGGATCGCGCTGGTCGGCGGGCTGCGCGTTGTAGCGGTCGGCGGCCTGGTTGTACGCGTCGACGCGCGCGTTGTGCGCGTCCCGCGCCGACTCCGACGCCTCCGTACCCGCCTTCCACATGTCGATCGCGGTCTGCGCCTGCCCCTGCGCCCACTCCACCGTCCCCGCGAACGACTCCAGCGCACCGGCCGCCTGCTCGCACGCGTCCGCCGCCCGCAGCCACTTCGGCGGCTCGATCGACACCGTCTCCCGGAAGGCGTCCGCCGCCTCGCCCTGGAGCGCCTCCGAGTCCAGACCGCGCAGGCCTTCGCCGACCTCGGTGAACGCGCCCTGGAAATCGCGCAGATGGGAGGCCGTGCTCCGGATCTTGCCCGGACTGCCGTAGACCAGCTTGGTCCTGTCCTCGGTCTGTCCAAGATCCAGCTCATCGACCTCGGCGCCCATCCGGTTGGCCAGCGAACCGGACTGCTCACGCACCCAGTCCGCGCCGGACTGCCAGCCCACGTCGTCCAGCCGGTCCGCCGTCCACCGCCCGGCGTCCTCGATCCGGTTGCCGGCCCACTCGGTGGCGTCCTCGACCGCGTCCTCGATGACATCCGGGACGAAATCACCGATGCCCATGGCTCAGCTCCCCCCGCCCCCGTTGCCCTGCTGCCGCTGCTGCTGGGCGCGTTCCTCGGGAGACGGCCCGAACGTGTCGTCCAGTGCCTGGTCGAAGGCCTCCTGATCGACTCCGAGCATTTCGTTAAGAATCCGCGACTGCCGGCCGCCCTGGCCCTCCGTCAGCACCGTCCGCCCGGTGTCCCGCCAGGTCTGCGCGGCCTCGTCGCCCGCCCGTTCGAACGACTCCGCGCTGTAGTCCGGGCTCAGATAGTCCGGTGTGAACACCTCGCCCCAGCTCTGCCCGGTGATCTCCTCCTCGGAGGCATGCGGATTGCCGACCGCCGCGTTCACGGCGATCTTGAACGTGCCCTGGAGGTACTGGTCCTCCTCCCACACCAGCCCGGCGGCCAGTCCGAGTGTCGAGGCGATCGTGTTGGCGTCCTGGACGAGCGCCCGTACGCCCCACTCCCAGCGCTCGCAGAAGTCCTCGAAGTCCGCCGACAGACCGTGGTGTCCGCTCTCCATCCCGGTCATCGACAGGTCGGAGAATCCCTTGCCCAGCACCGCGCCCGTACCGGTGCCCACATCCCGCAGCTCGCCGACCGCGGCCCGCAGACCCTCGGTGATCCGCCGGACACTCTCCTCGTCGAACCGCAGATCCCCGACGCCGCCCATCAACCACGCACCCCGCGCGGTACGTCGGCGTCAACGGCGACCGCCTCCGGCACGATCCCCGCCACCGGCGGAAACAGCATCGACCCGTCCGGATCGGCGATATTGACGGCCACCCCGGCCGGTACACCCATCGCCGGAACGATCTCGTCCAGCAGCCGCGCCCCGCGCAGCTCAGCGAACTCCCACTCCCGGCCGGCGAGCTGCCCGTCGCCCTGGTCCCGCTGATCCCGCTGATCCCGCACACGCGCGAACCGCGCCAGCGCCGCCTCGTCCGTAAATCCGCAGATCCAGCGCACGCCGCCCAGCTCGGCGGTCCACAACCCGCCGCCGTCGAACGGCACCAGCACCAGTGCCCGCCGTAACTCCCCCACCAGCGCCCGTGGATCCCCTGTCCCGGCCCGCCGCTCCGCTATGCGCTCCTCAAGCGCCGTCCCCGTAGCCACCCCGGCCCCCCAAGCCCCGCTGTCCGCCGACCGCCCATCGGCCCGTGCCCATGCCCGTACCCCGTGAAGACAGAACGACTCGCGCGGAAAGACGGTTCCGGACCGGTCCCACGTACGGTCGGGTTCAGGTGCGTGTCGCGCGTTCGTTCAGGTGCGTGTCGCGCGTTCCGGGTGGGTGGCGTCCGGGCCCCAGCTGGCGAGGAGGCGGAGGGCCTCGGCGGAGGGCGAGCCCGGTTCGGCGTGGTAGACGACGAGGGACTGCTCCGCGTCGTCCGGCAGGATCAAGGTCTCGTACGAGAGTGTCAGCTCGCCGACGAGCGGGTGCCGCATGCGCTTGACGCCGTGGCCCTTCTCCTTGACGTCGTGCGTGGCCCACAGCCGCCGGAACACCTCGCTCTTCACGGACAGCTCCCCGACCAGCGCCGACAGCTCCGGATCGTCCGGATGGCAGCCCGCGTCCAGCCGCAGATAGCTGACGATGTCGGTCGCCTTGGAGTCCCACTCCACGAACAGTTCGCGGTAGGCGGGCGAGAGGAAGACCAGCCGTGCCCAGTTGCGCTCCCGGACCGGCAGCTCTCCCCAGTCCTCGAAGAGCGCCGCGGCCGTCCGGTTCCAGGCGAGGATCTCGGAGCGCCGGCCGCCGACATAGGCGGGCACGCCCTCCAGCGAATCCAGGAGCGTGCGCAGCGCGCCGCGTACCTGCTGGGGCCGGGAGGACGTCTGCCGCTTCTTCTTCGGCTTGGGGCTCGCGAGATGGACGAGATGGCCGTGCTCGGCGTCCGTGAGCCGCAGGGCACGGGCGATCGAGTCGAGCACCTCGGCGGACACATTGCGCCCGTTGCCCTGCTCAAGCCGGATGTAGTACGCCACGGACACTCCGGCGAGCTGGGCGAGCTCCTCGCGCCGCAGGCCCGGTACGCGCCGGTGCCGGCCGGCGTCGGGCAGCCCGACGTCCTCCGGCTTGAGCCTGGCCCGTCTGGTGCGCAGGAATTCGACCAGCTCCGCCCGTCGGTCGAGCGGCTCCGGTGCGCGGGACCTGGCTGAGACACGGGACTCGGCCGAAGCGCCGGACCCGGCCGAGGCCTCGAACCCGGACGGGCCGCCGGACCCGGACCCGGACGGGATCGTCTGATCGTCCATGCCTCCAGTATTCCTGGCCTATTCCTGGTCGTACGCATATCAGCCTGATCCCGTCAGTAGTACGACCGCTGGACGTACGTAAAGCGGTGATCTGGGCAAACGAAGGCGCGCGGGCGAGGCTGGGGAGCGTGCCCGGACAACACGGTTGCGGGCACGGAAGAGTTTCCAGGAGACCTCAGGCATGACCACCGTTGCCGCATACGCCGCTCCCGCCGCCAAGGCACCGCTGGAGCGCACCACCATCGAACGCCGCCCGGTGGGCGAATTCGACGTCCTGATCGACATCAAGTTCGCCGGGATCTGCCACTCCGACATCCATCAGGCCCGTGACGGCTGGGGCGCGGGCATCTTCCCCATGGTCCCGGGCCACGAGATCGCCGGTGTCGTCGCGGAGGTCGGCCCCGGCGTCACCAAGTTCGCCGTGGGCGACCGTGTGGGCGTCGGCTGCATGGTCGACTCCTGCCGTGAGTGCGAGAACTGCCGGGCGGGCCTGGAGCAGTACTGCCTCCAGGGCAACACCGGCACGTACAACGCGCTCGACAAGAACGGCGAGCCCACCTACGGCGGCTACTCCAGCCAGGTCGTCGTCGACGAGAACTTCACCGTCCGCATCCCGGACGGCCTCTCCCTCGATGTCGCGGCGCCTCTGCTGTGCGCGGGCATCACGACGTACTCACCGCTGCGGCACTGGAACGCCGGTCCCGGCAAGAAGGTCGCGGTCGTGGGGATGGGCGGCCTCGGCCACATGGGCGTCAAGATCGCGCACGCGCTCGGCGCCGAGGTGACCGTGCTCAGCCAGTCGCTCCGCAAGAAGGACGACGGTCTGCGGCTGGGCGCCGATCACTACTACGCGACCAGTGACGAGACGACCTTCAAGAAGCTGCGGGGCACCTTCGACATCATCCTCTCGACGGTCTCCGCACCGCTCCCGCTCGACGCGTATCTGTCGCTGCTCAGGACGGACGGCGCGCTCGTGAACGTGGGCGCTCCCGAGGAGCCCGTCTCGCTCAATCTGTTCTCGCTCCTGGGCGGCCGTAAGACGCTCGCGGGCTCGGGCATCGGCGGAATCCGGGAGACCCAGGAAATGCTGGACTTCTGCGCCGAGCACGGCCTGGGCGCGGAGATCGAGCTGATCGGCGCGAGCGAGATCAACGAGGCCTACGAGCGCGTCCTGGACAGCGATGTGCGCTACCGCTTCGTGATCGACACGGCGACGATCTGAGACGCGGCGCACATTCTCCGAGCTGCGGCGTGGTGCCCGGAACCGGCTGGTTCCGGGCACCTCTCATTTTGTGCTCCGGCCGGCTCGGACGCGGGCTCGGGCCTTGGAGCGGAGTACGTACGTCACCAGGGCTCGGACCGGCGCCGGTGGGCGGCGGACCTGGAGCGTTCTGCTCAGCGAGGCGTCCAGCAGGGACGCGGCCACCGTCGGCGCGAGTCGCGCCAGGGCGGACGGGAGTCGGGCCGCCAGGAGACCGTGGCTGGCCGAGTGCCAGAGCGCGCGGGCCTCCTTCGTGGGCGCGAAGTGACGGGCCTCGTAGCCGCGCATCCAGCGCTCCACGCCGTCCAGGCCGTCCAGATCGCCGCCGCCCGGAGGCTCGGACAGGTCCAGCGCGTCCGACAGGCCGAGATGGAACCCGTACGCCGCCGCCCGTTCCTCCTCCGTGACCGGCCGGTGGCCATGCGTGTCGATGAAACGGAGCGGGCATACGGTGAAGCAGGCCAGGACGTAGTGCATCAGCTCGGGCGTGATGTCCGGCCGGTCGTGGATCCGGCGCAGCGCGTCGACGGTCGAGCGTCCCTCCGGGCTGTCCAGCCCTTGTCCGATCAGCGTGAACATGGCGACGCCGGTCGCCTTGGCGCGGGCGCGCGGCTCGCTGGTCATACGGCCCGTGCCGTACAGCACGCGGGCGATGTCCGGGATGCCGAAGGTACGGATGAAGCCCAGGGCCAGTCCGACGCGGGACTCCTCGGGCATCGTCTCCAGGACGAGCCGTGCGTAGGCGTGGTGCGTGCCACGCGTGCCCGCGGTCATCCGGCCGCGGTGGCGACGGCCAGCGCCTCGCCGGTCAGCGGCGCGTAGAGCCGGCGGGCGACCCGTACGAGATGGGCCCGCTCCTCGGCCGGTTCCGCGTCCAGTCCCGGCAGCGGCACCTGCTCCTCGCGCGGGAGTGGCGGGATCCCGGCGTTGAGCGCGTCGACCGCGAACCGCAGCGCGGTGGCGACGATCAGGGCCGCGCGGTCCGCCTCGTCCAGCCCGGCCCGTTCCGCCGTCGCGGTGGCGGCGGTGACCACCGCGGGATCGACCCAGGGCCGCAGCGTGAGCTGGCCGTCGCGGATCTCCAGGCCGCGCCTGGCCGTACGCCACTCCAGATCCCGGAACGCCAGCCGCTCGGTCCAGGGCGACGCGGGCTCCTCCAGCGCGAGGCGCTCGTCCGCCCGGTACGCCAGGTCCCACAGCGGGCGCAGGGCCTGGTAGTCGCGGCGCCGGCGCCGCCAGGCGGCGACGGCGGGCCCGGCGAATCCTGCCGTGATCAACACGGCCCCGAGCGCGGCGAACACCGGCCCGAGGGCGGTGCTCAGCCACTCCGTACCGCCGATCTCCGCGAAGGCCGCTCCGATCGCGATCAGCTTGCACACGACATAGCCGCAGGCCACGAGCCCGCCGGCGGCGATCAGCCGGATGCCGCGGCGCAGCGGTCCGTGCGGCAGCCGGGAGGCGTGCCCGAGACAGACCCGGCTGATGTCGAGCAGGGCGAAGCCGAACAGGGCCTGGTAGAGGACGAGGAAGAGCGCGATCCCGGGAATCGTCGCGAAGCTGGTGTCGAAGGTGAGCGGAGTCTCCGGGCTGTCGGCTCCGCCCGTGAGGAACAGGACGATCATCACCGGCGCCAGCACGGCGAACACCGCGAGCCGCCCGCGCACCTGACGCCAGGTGTCCGCGCCCGCCGCGTCCCACACCCGCTCGTCGGCGCGCTCCTTCGGCGGAGTCCACATACGGGCCAGCACCACGGCGCCGGCGGAGAAGCACGTGATACCGAGATAGACGAGCAGAGTCGCCAGATTGCCGCGGTGCGCGATCCGGTCGATCAGCCGGTAGAGCACCGGCGCGGCCACCACGAACGCGGTCGACGGAGCCGCGATCGTCAGCGCGACGACGAGCAGTCCCGGCGACGGATCCCGCCGCCAGGCGCGTATCTTCAGTCCGGCCACGATCCAGGCCACCGTGCCGATACCGAGATAGACGATGTTGAACGGCGTCTCGGACACGAACGGTGCCTCGGACACGAGCGGCGCCTGGGACACAAACGACGCATCGGATATCTCGAACGCTGCCTCGGATATGCCGGAAACAGCCGTACCGGATGCGCCAGTTACGTCAGACATGCTGCCCTTTACGGTGTTCCAGCGCGGGCGCCAGTTGCGAGGTGGTCCCGGCGCCGGGCGCCAGTACGAGCGTGCGCGTCAGCTCGGCCCCCAGGATCTCCGCCTCCTCCTCCGCCGCGCCATCGTAGTGGGAGCGGCCGAGCACCAGCCGGATCATGTCGGCGTCGATGGTGGGCAGTTGGACCTCGGCGGCGGTCTCGTCCGGATCCGGAGGCTCGGCGAGATGCCCGCACAGCAGATGCGCGAGTTCATGGCAGATGATGTGCGCCTGGTGCAGGCCGGAGGTCTCCTGCTCGAAATGGATCACATCGGCGTCCGCGCGGCGTTCCACGAATCCGGACGGCTCGCCCAGCCGCATCCGCCGCGGTACCAGCCGTACGGGACGTCCGGCCCGTACGGCGACCGCGGCGCAGAGCTCCTCCACCGTGCTCATCTCCGGCAGATCGAGCTGTCGGACCATGGCCCGCATCCGGCGGCGGGTACGTCCAAGATCTCGCACGTCGTTCCCATCAGCCGGCCGCCAGTGCCCCAACGGCGTTTGCTGGTACTCAGTCACGTACTCGGTCACGCTTCCGGAGCCTCGGCGGCCCTGGGAGCTTCGGAAGACTCGGCGGTCCCGGGAGCCGCGGCGGTCCCAGGAGCCTTGATGGTCCCAGGAGCCTCAGCGGCCCCAGCAGCCTTGGCGGTCCCAGGAGCCCCGGAGGCCCCGTCGCCCTCGGAAGCCTCAGCGCCCTCGGGAGCCTCCGGCAGTCCGACCGCCTTGCGCAGTTGCTCCACCACCGTGAGGGCGGCGTCCTGCATCGCCGGAGGCAGCCCGGCCGCCCGCATCGCGATCCGCTCCACCCGGGCGTCCCGCAGCGCCTCTATCTTCCGCAGATCGCGCTCCACGGCCCGTGCGGTGGCGGAGTCGCTGAAGTAGTTCAGCGGTACGCCGAAGAACTTGGCGATCTTCACCGCGTTCTCCAGGCTGGGCTTCTGGGTGCCCTTGCGGAGATTGCCGATATAGGTGCCGCTCAGACCGGTGCCTTCGGCGATCTCCGAGTCGCGCCAGGGACGGCCCAGATCCTTCGGGTAGATCACCGAGATCACGCGCCGGAAGCGGGCCGCGAAGTCCAGGGAGCCCGTCGGCTCCTCCCCGTCGCCCGGTCGAAGAGCCGACGCCTCGAAGCGTGGAGAATCGGTGGCCATGGGCCGGATCATAGGACTCTTCGGCCGTCAGCGGGGATCTTGCCGTCGCACCGGATTACACGATCGTGGCGAGTAGGCGGGTAACAAGCCCGTCGAACCGTGAATCACCGTCAACTATCCATCCGGCAATCAACTTTAGTTGACTTATCCGCGGGACAGGGCGCAGGATCGAGAGCGCTGGCGCAGCACCTCAAGGCCGTTCCCCGGCCGCGCCCGGCATCACGGGCGCTGGGCGCCGCTGCCCCACGGGGGTGGGCAACAGTGCCCGGCGCCGGGGCCCTTCGGCCGATGCGCCGGGCACGGACGCGGACACGGAAGTGACGCGAAAGTGGGGGAAGGCGCCCACCGGCTCCTCCCCCCACTCCTCTCGCGGCCCTCGTCTCACACGCCCCTCAGCAAGCGGGCGTCAGAGCGTCAAGTCCGCTCAGGTCCGCTCGGATCAGGTCAGCTTCACCTGCTTCTTCGGCGAGGTGCTGCCGGAGAAGTTCTTGTCTCCCGCGTAGACGGCGGTGACCGTAGCCGTGCCCTTCACGTTCGGCAGCTTGACGGAGAAGCTGATCACGCCCTTCTTGGCGGCCGTCAGCGTGACCTTGGTCGTGGTCGTCTTGCTGCCGACCTTGGCCGTGACCGTGATCGTGCCGGTCGGATAGGCGGCGCCGCTGTGGCCGCTCACCGAGACCTTGACCGACTCGGACTTGCCGTGCGCCAGCGTGGTCTTGGAGAGCGTCAGCGACGTCGTCGTCTTCGCCTTCACGACCGTGAGCTTCTGCGAGGCGACTCCGCTGGGCTCCACGAAGTCGGTGCCCAGATACTGCACGGACACCGTGTGCGCGCCGACGGAGAGCGACGCGGGCAGCTTGAACGTGCCCGCTCCGGACGAGCCGACCTTCGCCGTCAGCGATCCGGTCCCGTACGAGACCTTCACAAGGCCGTCGCTCGCTCCGGCCACCGAGAAGACGCCGGAGACCGGGTGACCGTAGCTGATCGACTTGACCGTCAGCGCCATGGCGATGGCGCTGCGGCCCTTGGTCAGGACGAGCTGCACCGGGTCCGACGCCGAGGTGTCGGCCGACGCCGTGCCGCCGAAGGCCGCGGTGAAGGTGTGGGTCCCGGCCTTGAAGCCGGCCGGAATCCGCAGGGACGCCGTTCCGCCGGTGGCCGCGGCCGTACCGAGGACGGTGGTGCCGTCCCGGAAGGTGACCGTTCCGCCGTCGGAGCCCGCGCCGGTGACCGTCGCCGTCAGCGTGACCGCCTGGCTGATCCCGGGTGCGGCCGGGTTGAGGGCGAGCGCCGTCGTGGTGGTCGCGAGGACCTGGACGCCCGCCGTCGCCGTATAGCCGGAGCCCGCGCCGACCGCGCTGATCGTGGCGCTGCCGTACGGCTGGTCGGCCGGGACGGCGGCCTGGAAGGACACCGTGCCGTCGCTCGCCGCGACCGCGCTGCCGAGTACGGCGGAACCGAGCGTGAACGCCACGCTCTCGCCGTCGCGGTAGCCGCTCCCGGTGACCGTGACCGTGGCGCCCGGCTCGGGCTTGGTGTCGGCGACGGTCAGCGCGCCCGGCCGGGAGAGCGCCGCGTACTCGGCGCAGACGTCGCCCTGGACGCCGACCACGGGCGCGGGCGTCGCCGTCCCGGTCAGGCCGTCGTCCTCGCGCACCGTGATGGTGCCGAAGTCGCCGCTGCCGAGCACCGCGTTGGTGGAGTTGGAGACGCCGACCTTGTAGGCGGTGGTGGGCGTCGCTCCGGCCGCGGTGTCGCCGGACGCCGGGATGTCGACCACCTGGCAGGTCGTACCGGGCGCGAAGGTGACCTTCTGGACGGCGAGTCCGACCTTGCCGGTCGCCGAACCGACCACCGTGACATAGGCGGAGACCGGAGTGGCGCTCGTACGCGACAGATAGACCGCGGCCTGGGCGGCACCCGGGCCGTTGCCCTCCTCGGTCCTGGTCGACGCGATGTTGACGGCGGGACGGCCCTGCGGACTCGGCGTACCGAGGCTCTTGTTCTCGAAGACGAGATCCGAGAGATAGACACCGCCGGTCGCGGTGGCGTCGGCGCCGGTCGCACCGGTGAAGGTGACCTTGGTGATGTGCTTCAGATCGAGACCGGCCTCGGCCAGGGTCGCGGTCGGGACCGCCACCTGCTGAAGGACGATCTTGCCGAGCTGAGTCGCGCCGCTGGCCGGCATCTTGGTGACGCCCCAGGGATTGAGGGCGGAGACCGGGCTGCTCCAGCTGTGCCCGGCGGAGTCGGCGACGCTCAGCGTCATGTCGGTGCCCGTGACGACGCTCTCGTCGGGCGACATGTGCACGGTCATCTCGTCGTAGCCGGACACGTTCTGCTGGGCGGACGGGAGCGTCACACCGAGCGCGCCGGTCGTCGCCGTCCAGGTCAGATGGGTCATGACGTTCAGCGGTACGTTCGGTGCGAACGAGGCCGGAGTCCAGTGCGGCAGCTGCTGGTTGGTGAGCGTGCTGCCCGGATTGGTGCAGAGCGGATACGGCTGCGGCACCGTACGTCCCGACTTGCTGGCGCAGATCACGGCCGTGGCCGTCGAGGTGGTGCCGATCAGCGGGCTGGTCTTCTTGAACGAGGTGATGTCACGGCGGGCCGAGGACGGCTGCTGTGCCACCGTGCGTACGTCCGCGAAGGCGGCCACCGACGGCGGTGTGAGCTGCGAGCCGTCGAAGTAGCCCTTGAACTGGGTCCGGCCGCGCAGAGTCGCCTCGAAGAAGCCGGATATGTACGCCGCGCCCAGCTTGTACTGCTGCTCGGCCGTGATCCGGAGGTTCTTGCCGGAGGCCAGGGCAGCCGCGCTCGTACCGCACACCGGGTCCGCGGTGTTCGACCAGTCGTCGGAACCGCCCGGCGAGGGCGGTGTCCACTGCGAGTTGAAGAAGTTGTGGTCGGCGCCCATGACCCAGAAGTTGGAGCGCAGCACATCGTCGGAGAACGCGTCCCGCGAGTCCGCGTAGAAGTGCTGGCCCTGCTGGTCGGAGACATCGCCGTCGCAGTACGGCAGCAGCGTGGTCATGACCACGTCCGGCAGCGTCGTACGGGTGAAGTCGACCGGTGCCAGCGGGAGTACGGACTTGATCTGCCACGGGTTCGGCAGAGCCGCGTTGAGAGCACCCGCGGAGACGACGCCCTCGCCGCCGCGTGAGTGGCCCATCAGCCCGATCGAGCTGAAGTCCATGGAGCCGACGAGCTGGGCGGCGGTCACCGTGGAGTCCGGGTAGGTGGCCTTGCCCGCGGTCAGCGCCTGCTCCAGCGTGACGTCCTGGTCGGTGACCGCGTCGTGCTGGACGACGGGCTCGCCCGCGTTGGCCTTCTTCAGCATGGTCAGCGTGTCGAGCACGAGCTGGCCTCGGCTGGCCGCGCCGTTGTCCGGCGAGAGCTGGTTGTCGTTGGCGTTGATGGCGTTGGCCGAGATCGACACCACCGTCACACCGTCGGCCGCCAGCGCCTCGGCGGCGGCGTCGTAACCGGCGTAGCTGAGGATCGGCGCCGTGCCCGCCGCACAGGGCCAGCCGCTCGCGCCGCGCAGCGTCGTGAGGTTGTAACAGGAGCTGTGGCGGCCGTGCAGGAAGACGGCGACCGGGTGCGGCTTGCCGTCGGTCGGCAGATAGATACGGCCCTGGAACTCACCGCGGATTCCGCCGATGTCGGTGAGCGGGATCGACTGCGCGCCGAAGTTGTAGTCGGCGATCGTGTACGAGCCCGTGCCGATGGTGGTGGGATCGTCGGCCGTGGTGTCCGTGCCCTCGTCCGCCACGAGCGCCTTGGACTCGGTGAGCTTCTGCGCCTTGGCCTGGGCGGAGGGCGACAGCAGGCTGGTGGGCCCGGTGGCGGTGCTGTCGCCGCCGCTGGACCACTGCCAGCTGATGTCCTTGGCCGCGGCCACCGAGTCGTCGGCGGTCGTGACCGTCAGCGTGTGCCCGTCCGCGGACTCCGTGGCCGGACCCAGGTCCGTGCCGTCCGCGACGAGTTCGGGCGCGTCGTTCTTGACGGGAAGAGGCGTGTCCAGCTCCAGCGACACGACATATCCGCCGGCGGCCCGGGAGACGGTCCATCCGTCGCCCGAGCGGACCACGGGTGAGTCGGAGTCCGTCGCGGCGGACGCGACCGGCGCCCCGAGCACCGACAGCGCGCTCAGCGCCATCAGTCCCGCGACGCCGGCGGCAAGCGGACGCAGCCGCGCCGTCCGCATGGGTCTTGGTATGTCCACGAGTGCCTGACCTCACTTTCGAGCACGCCGACGACAGCCGTCCGCGTGCGACGCGTCCGAGGACGCGATGCATCGATTGATCGAGAGCCGGGCAAACGTTCACATCTCATCCATCTTTATTGGGTAATGAAACCCAGATGTTTCATATTTTTGATCTCTACGTCATCGAAAACGGACTGAACGATGACGTACCAGATATGTCGCCCATCCGCCCTGACCTGCGCTTTCGTGAAACGCGAAACAAAGGCGGAACGCGCCCTTCCGGGCCATGAGTTGCCTGGAGTGCCGCGAGTTGTCTGGAGTTGCCTGGGGTTGCCTGGGGTGTTCAGATGGCCATCGCCTCCTGGACCC
The DNA here is from genome assembly GCF_042732975.1 of Streptomyces sp. NPDC059743. NCBI lineage: Bacteria > Bacillati > Actinomycetota > Actinomycetes > Kitasatosporales > Streptomycetaceae > Streptomyces > Streptomyces sp. NPDC059743. The sequence continues at coordinate 39,522 of NZ_JBHWGS010000012.1, forward strand.
AGCGGTTGACGCGGTACGGGAGCCACCACTCCAGCTCGCCGACCTGGAGTACGAGTCGCTCCTGGTGGAAGTCGGCGAGCGCGTCCGGCGCCACGGAAGCGGCGGCGCCGCCGTATGCCAGGCGCGCTATCGCCTCCCGGTAGTGCGGCTCATCCGCGGTGAAACGGCGCAGGTCGCCCCAGCGGCGGTCCCGGATCTGGACGAAGCCCGGTCCCTGCCGCCAGAGGCACTTGCCGAGATAGTGGGCGCCGCGCCAGACGCGCAGTGCCTCGTCGGCGGCGGGCTCGTCCGGGCCCTCGATCCGTTGCGGCGGCTGGAGATGGCCGAGGATCCGGGAGGTCTCCTCGTCCTCCGGGTCCACGCGGAGACTCCACTCGACGAGTACGGCACGGGCCGTCAGATCCCTGATGACGCTGAGGGCCTGGACGGCGCGGGCTGAATTGATGGTGGCTGAGGCGGTGGCGGCTGTGGCGGTGAGATCCACTACGCCGGGCACACGTACGCGTCGCGCGCCCATGTCCCAGAGACGGTCGCACTCCTGGTCGACGGGACCGGTCAGTGCGATGTCGCCGAGGAACATGCCGGGCAGGGCACAGGCATCGAGGTCGTAGTCCCGCCAGGCGGTGACGGTGAGAGTCGGGCTCATCGGACTGGTCCTCCTGGTCTCCCGGTCGCGCCGGAGCGGTCGTACGGATACGTCAGACGCGGACGTCATACGGATACGGGGACGGCGGGCTGACCGGCGGCGACCGGCGGACCTTCGACTGGCGGGCCCTCCGGCCGGGCGGTGTGGAGGTGCCGCATGAAGTCCAGCCGCAGCAGGTCCTCGTTGACCGCCGACGGCGCGACATGCACGTACTGCCCGCCGTCCGTGAACAGCAGCCCGAGCCCGAGCCAGCGGTCGAGCACCGCCATGACCTCGTCCTCCTCGCGCGCCGCGCCCGGCAGCCGGGCCGCCGCCTTACGCGTGAGGGCCGCCGGCGTGTGCGGCTGGTCGAGCAGACGGAACAGCACCAGCTCGTACGGATCCGTCAGCTCCATCGCCCGCCACGCGAAGGCGCGCCGCCTGCTGACCAGCACGATCCGGTCACCGAGGTCGGCCTGCGTCAGCCGCGCCTCGACATGGTGCTTCTTCCACGCGGCGAGCGCGTCGTTGAGCGCGGACACGGTCGGTTCGCCGATCCCGCGCTCCGGCGCCTCGAAGACATAGGCCAGGTCGTACAGCTCCTTCTCCGGAAGGTCGTAGGTGAAGCGGTAGTGCGCTTCGGGCCGGAGCCCGGAGAAGCCGAGTTCGGGACGGTTGAAGTACGGGCTGAACCGCTCGATGGCGATACGGGCCGAGAGATCGACCGGCGGATTGAGATGTTCCAGCGCCGGTATCTGCGCGATCACCGGGTCGTAGTCCTCGGCGGTCTCGCCCGGAAAGCCGTGCAGATAGTTCCAGGACACCGACAGTCCGGTCTCCGCGCCGTCGCGGAGCATCCGTACGTTCTGGCAGCCGCTGACGCCCTTGTCCATCAGATCGAGCACCCGGTTGTTCAGGCTCTCGATGCCCGGCTGGACATAGATCAGTCCCGCGTCGGCGAGCGTACGGAGCTGGGACCGGCGCATGTTCGCCTTGATCTCGATGTGCAGCCGCAGGTCATAGCCGCTCTCGATGATGCGCGGCAGCACGGTGGAGAGATAGCCCATGTCGAGGATGTTGTCGACCACGTACATGTCCAGGACGCGGTGGCGGCGGGCGAGATCCATGATCTCTTCGTAGAAGGTGTCGGGGCTCTTGCTGCGGAACTGCATGAAGGAGCCGTTGAGTCCGCAGAACGTGCAGTGGTGCTTCTCGCCCCACCAGCAGCCCCGGGCGCCTTCGACCACGAGTTTGGGCTCGACCCAGTTACGGGCGACGGAGGAGGCAAGACGCTCGAAGTAGCCGCTGTAGTCGGGCGGCAGGATGGTGGCGGGCGGCAGCGGGGCCGTGGCCATGGCGTTGACGACGCTGGTGCCGTCCGCGTCACGGTGGCAGAGCCCGGATATGGCTCCGACGGCGGGCGGCGCGTCGGAGGAGTCAGAGGGGTCGGAAGAGCCGGAGGAGTCGGACGAGTCGCCGAGCGCCTTCAGCAACTGCGGGAAGGCGGCCTCTCCTTCACCGCGAATCACATAGTCCACGAACGGGAAGTTGCGGTGGACGGCCGCGCCCTGTTCCGCGTCGCAGTTGGCGCCGCCCATGACGGTCACGATGTGCGGCGCGAGCCGTTTGACGTGCCGCGCGGCGGCCAGGGCCGCGGTGTTCTGCTGGAAGGTGGAGGTGAAGCCGACGACATCGGGCGCGTACTCCACGATGCGCCGGGCGATCTGCTCCACGAAGGCCGGTACCTCGCGGTGGAGTTCACGGGTCATCCGCATCCGGGACTTCCGCAGTCTGCCGCTCATCGACGCCGTGAACTCGTCGTCCCGCCAGGAGGGATCGTCGTACAGCGCGGAGGAGAAGACCCAGTCGCCGCAGCCCATGAAGTAGGAGGACAGCGCGTAGTACTCGTAGTCGTCGGCGGTGAATTCGGTACGGCGGGTGATCCAGTCGGTGAATTCGAGATTGGCGTGCAGGACCTCGGCGGTGGCGCCCGGCACATGTTCGTCCACACTGCGCTTGAGTATTCCCAGCGCCAGGGATGGAAGATCGATGGGCGACCAGGGCATGTTGACCAGCAGTACGCGCACGTGAGCTCCTCGGGAACGGCCGTCTTCAGAAGAACGGCCGGCCCGGCGGCGCGAACCGCCGGGCCGGCCGACGAGAACTGGTCGAACGGGTCGAGCTGGTTCAGCGGGTCGGACTTGTCCGCAGGGCGGGACTAGTCCTCTTCGCCGTCCTCGGCGTTACGGAACGGAACGGTGACCGTGATGCCGATGCCCGGCTTACGGTTCTCCTCGTCACCCGCGAGCGGGTCGTTGTTGATGATGTCCTTCTCCATGAGTCCTTCTCCTCTCTATACGTGTTCTGCGGTGCCGGTCCCGGCCGCTGGTCCGGCGCGGACAACTGGTCCGGTGGGGACGCGGGCGGGATCCTCCCTCCGGCCGGAGGGAGGCGTCTTGGGGGTGCGGTCGCGCGCGGAGGTACGGTCGCGCTTCGAGTCGCGGTCACGCCGGCGCAGTTCGCGGTCGAGGAAGACCATGGCGCGGCGCAGTACGGCGACGTGGTCGCCGCCTTCGTAGCCGTCGTGACCGGTGTCCAGCCACATCGACTCGTGGCGCGCACCGGCGGCGCGGAGCGCGGCGAGATAGCCGCGCACCTGGCCGGGCGGACACTTGGCGTCCCGGGTGGCGGCGACGACGAGCAGCGGTGCCCGCACGCGGTCCGCGTACCGTACGGGCGAGCTGCGCGCGTACCGTTCCGGGACCTCGTCCGGTGAGCCGCCGAACAGCCGCTCGTCCAGGGCACGCAGGGCGGGCGTGGTGGTGCGGTACGCGGCCACGCTGTCGGCGACGGGCTTGACCGCGACGCCCGCCTGCCACAGCTCCGGCCGGGCGCCGAGGGCGAGCAGGACGAGATAGCCGCCCCAGGAGGTGCCCCACAGCCCGACGGCGTCGGCGCGCACCAGCCCACGGGCGATCAGATCGGCGCGGACCGCGACCAGATCGTCGACCTGGGTGAGGCCGACGCCGGCGCCGAAGGCCCTGCGCCAGCGCGGCCCGTAGCCGGTGGAGCCGCGGTAGTTGACGCGGGCGACGGCGAAGCCGGAGGCGACGAGGGAGTGCACGACGCCGTCGTAGGCGTCCCGGTCGTGGTCGGCGGGCCCGCCGTGCACCAGGAAGACGGCGGGCGCGGGAGCGTCATTCTCTTTGGCCGGAGCGGGGATGGCGGGGAGTGCGGGGAGGCTGAGCAAAGTATGTACGGGCCCGTCCGGGCCGGGCGTCCAGATGTCCCGGTGGTCGCCGGGGACCTGTCCCGGGATGGTGCTCAGCGGTGGCAGGGCCGTACCGGCGGTGGAGTGCATACGCGGCGGATGGGCCGTGTCCGTCCACAGGTAGTGGATATCTTCCGCGCCGTCTCCGGTATCTCCGCCTGCGCGAGGTGCGGCGTCCAGCAGGCTTCCGGGCGGGGTCGGCAGCCGGGTGAGAGTACGGTCGGCCGGCCGGGCGCGGTGGAGGACGCTGCGGCCGTGGCTGTCCTGGCGGATCAGTACCGTACGGCCGTCGGGATACCAGCGGGCGGTGATCTCCGTGTCGAACGCGCACCAGTCGTGGACGACGACGCCGGTTCCGGGACTCCAGCAGGCGAGCAGATAGCGGTCACCGGCCTCGCGGACGAGGAGCAGTTCGTCGCGGTCGGCGCGGGGCGCGAAGCCGAGGGACCAGAGTCGGCCGTACGCGCCGGGCGCACCGGACACTTCAGGGCGCCGACCGTGGTGCTCACGGGATGCGCCGGACAGCACGGTGTGCGGCGTACCGTCGGCGGTCAGGACCGTCACCGCGCGGTCCGAGCCCGCGGGACCGCTGATCGCCAGCAGTCCGGCCCGTGGGCTGACGCCGGAGAGCGTGACATGCCCGTCGACGCGCGTCACCTCGCATGCGGGACCTCCGCGTACACCCCTGTGGATCGTGGTCGTGGAGCCGTTGCCCACGCCCATGGCGACGCTCCCGTCGTCGCCCACGGCCAGACCGCGTGAGGTCCCAGGCGGCACGCCGGTCAGCCCGAGGCGGTCGGGCCCGCCCTGGAACGGCTGGAACCGCCAGTGGCCCTCGCCGTGTACGTCCTCGTCGAACCACCACACGTACGCGTCCGGGTCGATCGTCCCGTGCGGCGTGCCGCCCTGACGGTCCGTCACCTGACGGGCGCGGCCGGTGGCTGCGTCCCAGGTGAACACCTCGCACCGGCCGTCGGCGTCGGCGGTGAACACCATGAGCGCGGGATCGGTGGCGCAGACATCGGGCAGGGCGGCGCGGTAGACCTGGTAGCGGGCCGAGGTACGGTCCGCTCCCGCGCTGTTGCCGGTGCGGGGCTTGTGGGCGACGGCCTCCTCGGGACGACGGCCGACCGGGCCCCGGGAGCCGGTCATACGGCCCGTCCCTTCGCCGAAGCACCGGTCGCCGGAACACCGGTCGCCGGAACACGCGTCGCCAGAGCACGGGCGCCGCCGAAGGTCAGCCGGCCGGCCAGGAGCGTCAGCAGCGCGGCGCATACGAGCGCGGGCGCGGCGTTCCCGGCGTGCGCGGCCAGCAGCCCGGCCAGGGCCGGTGCGAGGGCAGCGGCTCCGCCGACGGCGGTGGCCAGTACGGAACCGGCGCGGGCCTGTAACTCCGGTGGTGTGCCGTGGATGGCACGGGCCTGGAGGACCACCGTGGCGAGCGGCATGATCAGACAGAATCCGCCGAACAACGCGCCGTAGCTCCATGGTTCCGCCGCCGTCGCCAGCAGGGCCGCGAGCGGGACCATCAGCCATGACACTCCGACGAGCGTTCGCGAGGCGCTGAGCCGGACGGCGAGCCGTGGCGCGGCAAGCGAGCCGACGAGCCCGGCGGCGCCGGACACCGCCAGGACCAGGCCCATCGGCGCGCCGCCGTGGCCGCTCTCCTGGAGCGTGAAGACGGCGTCGTAGTACAGCGCGGCCAGCACGCCGTTGACGGTGGTGGTCCACACGAGCACCAGCCGCAGCAGGGACGACGTACGGACGAGCGCGAATCCGGCACCGGCCTCGGCGACGAGTACGGCACGGGAGTGACGTACGTACGGGCGCGGATCCGACCGCAGATCCGACCGTAGGTCCGCGCGCAGATCCGAGCGCATGGATCCGACGCAGACGGCCGTGACGGCGTACGAGAGGGCGTCGGCCAGGAACGGCAGGGCCCGCGACACCTGGTAGAGCATGCCGCCCAGGGCGGGACCGACGACCAGCGCGCCTCGGTCGCCCGCCTCCAGCCCGGCCACGACGCGCGGCAGACCGCCGGGCTCGGAGATCAGGGCGACCGTGCCTCGGGCGGCGGCCTCGTAGCAGGCGGTGGCGGTCCGTTCCACGAGCACGGCACCGAGGAGATGGGCGAGCGACGGTCTGCCGCCGGCGACGGCGAGGGCGACGGCCACGGAGGCCATCGCGAGCGCCGAGACCGTCGCCGACCAGAACATCACCTGCTTACGCGCGCCACGGTCGGCCGGTACGGCGACCAGCGGCCCGAGCACCAGCCCGGCCGCCGTGGAGACTCCCGCGACGAGTCCCACCACCGCGGGCGAGTGGCCGAGCCCCAGGAGCAGCAGCGGCAGGACGACTCCGGACGCCTGACTGCCGAGGGAGTCGGCGGCGTTGGCGCACCACAGGAGCTTTACGTCCCGGCCGATGCAACGGGCGGGCTTGGAAGATTCGGCCGCCGTCGGCGGCCACGGTAAACCGGCTTTCTCGACGCCCGAGGCGCCCGAGGCGCCTGTTTCAGGAACTGTGGATTCCACGCGGCCCCCCGGTTCAAGATGAGCGGAAAACGTGCAGGAATCGAAACGATCGGGAGCCTAATCAGGCTCCGCCGTGGAGGACAAGGACGCCCGGAGGAGGATGTGTTCGGTTTTCCCCAGACGCCATGACGGCCGTTCCGCGCCCGGTACGGCACCGGGCGAGCGCACCGGTTCCGGCGCGCGGACGGCCACGGCCATCCGCACATCCACTGTGGATATGCGTGGCGGCGACGGCGTGTTCGCGGAATTCCCGATTCGCGTTGGCATTCGTACCGCCTGGTGTGTCAGGAGTGCACCGCGCCGGAAGAAATCATTCCGTGCCATTCACGCGCGACCGGATCGGACCGGATCGGCGGAAGAACGGAATACGCCGATCCGCGCGCGGCGAGGCATCTCAACTGCGCGGGGCCCGGGACCTGTGACCGCCGGGCACGGCCCGTACGCCTACGCGCGTCGCTTCCGGCGCGGATGACCGCCGAGCCTCCGGCCGCCCGGGCCGCCGACGACGTCGCTCCTTCCCGGTGGCGAACGCGTTACCGACCGTCAGCGGGCAGCGCGGCACGGGCGCTGCCCCAACGGGAGATGTGCGGAAGGAGAGTTGGGCGACAGGTGGAGATCGTTCCGGACCACCGGGCGCGCCAGGAGCCCCTTGGTGGATCACGCCGGACTGTTGCCACTGGTTCAACTTATTGGCCGGAAAAGCACGAGATACGTCAGTGCGCCGACGGGCCGGTCAGATCGTCCAGTTCAGCGGCGAAGAGCAGCGCCGGGTCGAATCCCATCCCGGTGAAGTGGCCGGCGAGTTCCAGGGACAGGGCGCCGTGGATCCGGGTCCAGACGGTCAGGGCCCGGTGGAGGACCGCGGGCGGGGCCGGATGGTCGTCCGCCCACTCGCGGTGGTCTTCAAGGTGCACGGCGAACGGTGTCACGGGCCGGTCCGACGGCAGCGCGGCGCAGGCGTCGAGCAGGGTCGCCATGATCTCGGACGCGATCAGGGTGACGTCGTCGGGTGCGTGGTAGCCGGGGACGGGTGTGCCGTAGATGAGGAAGTACCGGTGTGGGTCGGCGAGCGCCCATGCGCGCAGGGCGTGTGCCAGCCCGGCCAGGTCGGCGCCTGACTCGTGGGTGGCGGCGCCGGACTCGTGGGCGGCGCGGACGGTGTCGGCGAGGCTTCGGTACGCGTCCTTGATGAGCGCGGTGATCAGCTCGTCGCGGCCGGCGAAGTACCGGTAGAGCGCAGGCCCGCTCATGCCCATCTGCTTGGCGATCGCGTTGAGCGAGAGCGCGGACGCGCCCGCCGTGGCGATCTGCTCCCAGGCCCGTTCCTTGATCTCCTCGCGCACCTGGGCGCGGTAGCGCTCGCGCGGGGTCTTCGTGCCCGTCTCTGCCATGGCCTGCACCTTTCCACACTCTGCCCAGCTACAGACTCACGATCCAGTTAGAAGCTATCACGAAGCCTATTGACACTCACCTTCACGCATAGTTATAACTTCTAACGAACGCGAAAGCGAGTAACCCAGCACGGAACTCGGTGGAGGTCGTCATGAGCACTGAAGTGAACGCCGAAGGACTGGTCGAGATCGTCCTGCCGGGCAAGGTGGAGCCGGAAGGGCTCCAGATCCGGCGCGGCGCCGTGCCCGCCGCGGGCTCGGGACAGATCGTGATCCGGATGGAGGCGACCGGCGTCTCCTTCGCCGAGCAGCAGATGCGCCGCGGCCGGTACTACGACCAGCCGGCGTTCCCGTTCGTACCCGGCTACGACCTGGTCGGCACGGTGGTCGCGACCGGCGAGGGCGTCGCGCCGGACCTGGCCGGCACCCGGGTGGCCGCGCTGGTCAAGGTCGGCGGCTGGGCCAGCCATGTGCGCGTCAACGCGGCGGACGCGGTCGAGGTTCCGGCCGGGATCGGCGCGGCGGAGGCGGAGACCTTGGTGGTCAACGGCATCACCGCCTGGCAGATGCTGCACCGCAAGGCGCGGATCCGCGCGGGGCAGACCGTGGTGGTGCACGGCGCCAACGGCGGCGTCGGCTCGGTCCTGGTCCAACTCGCCCACGCCGCAGGCGTGAAGGTGATCGGTACGGCGTCCGCCCGCCACCACGACGCCCTGCGGGAACGAGGCGTCACGCCCGTCGACTACCGCACCGAGGACGTCGCCGCGCGGATCCGCGAGCTGGCGCCCGGTGGAGTGGACGCCGTCTTCGACCATGTCGGCGGCCGGGGCATCGTCGGCTCCTGGCGCCTCCTCGCGCCCGGCGGGACGCTCGTCTCGTACGGCAGCGCCTCCACCCGGGACGACGAGGGCTCCAAGCAGTGGCCCGTACTCAAGCTGCTCGGCCGCGTGTGGCTGTGGAACGCGCTGCCCAACCGCCGCCGCGCCTACTTCTTCAACGTCTGGGCCGGGCGCGCGCTGGCGAAGAGCCGGTTCCGCGCCCGGCTGCGCGCCGACCTCACCCAGGTCTTCGCAGCCCTCCAGCGCGGCGACGTCACGGCCCAGATCGCCGCGCAACTCCCGCTCGCCCAAGTCGCCGAGGCCCTGCGACTGGCCGAGTCCGGAACGGTCGCCGGAAAGGTCGTACTGAAGCCGTAACGGGCAGGCCCATCCCCACTCACCCGCAAGCCCACAAACCCACAAGCCGATAACAAGGAGAGCCCATGTCCAGCTTCAGCATGAGCCCGTCGACGTCACGAACCGTCCGAGCCGCCGCGCTCACGGTCGCACTCGTCGGCGCTGTCGGAATGACCGTCCCGCCCGCCCAGGCCGTCGGCCACCACAGCGGTCCCTCCGCATGCCGCGGGGAAGGCGTCGACAGCACCGCCGTCATACGCTACGAAACCGACGTCGTGATCAACGCACCGCTGAACACCATCTGGAACCTCCAGACCGACGTGGAGCGCTGGCCCTCCTGGCAACCGCCCATCACCACCGCCGAACGCCTCGACTCCGGCCGCCTCCGGAAGGGCTCACAGTTCCACTGGACAACTCCGGCGCCCGCCACACCGACAACTCCCGCCACCACCCTGAACATCACCTCCACCGTCCGCCAGCTCCAGCGCCACAACTGCATCGTGTGGAGCGGCCCGGCGATCGGTGAAGGCCTGCGGATCGACGAGGGCGTCCACCTGTGGACCTTCAAAAAGGTCAAGGACGGCGTCCGCGTACACACAGAGGAAACCTGGACCGGCGCCCAGGTAGAAGCAGACATCCCCACCGCCACCGCAGCACTCGGCGCGGGCCTAGAAGCGTGGCTGCGCGACCTGAAAACCACCGCAGAAGCCCACCCCCACAACTGACCACGCGACACCGACGCCGGGTGGCCGACAATGTCCCCGAGGACAAGCCCGACGGACGCCAGGATGAGAAGAAACAGGAGCTACGCCGGTTCCCAAGAACCCAACCAAACCCAACCCACCGCCCAGATAAAACCCCAGCCCACGAAGTGTCGTCCCCACGCAGGCGGGGTTGGTCCGGGGGCCACGGCCGGTGACCCGATGACGCACGCGGGGTTGGTCCGACGCACGAGTACTACCGCAAGTCCGACCCGGAGTCGTCCCCGCGCAGGCGGGGTTGGTCCTCAGGACGGCCGCTTCACACCGGGCAACGCCCCGTCGTCCCCGCACACGCGGGGTTGGTCCACCGCCATCGCCAGGCACGACGACCAGCCGGGGATGGTCCCCGCGCACGCGGGGTTGGTCCGGCGTTTCGGTTCCTCGTGTGTGAGGCAGCCTCGTCATCCCCGCGCACGCGGGGTTGGTCCCTACTGGCGCGAGTCGCGCGGCCTCGGCGGCAAGTCGTCCTCGCACACGCGGGGTTGGTGCCGGCGTCGTACGGGTGAGCGTGTCCAGGGCCTGATGATCCCCGCGCACGCGGGGTTAGCCCCGAGGACTTCCGCGTCGTCAGCTTCACGGCTGAACGGTCCCCGCGCACGCGGGGATGGCCCCGACCTGCACTTCGTCCACGTGCGACTCATTCGGTGATCCCCGCACACGCGGGGTTGGTCCTCACGGTCCGGACCGATGGCTGCGGGAGGACGAATGGTCCCCGCGCACGCGGGGATGACCCGCTGGACGTCCTGGTGGAGCGATCCGAGCACACGGACCAGCGGCTCAGCGCGGCGGAGACTGCGGCGACCGCGCCGACGGCCCGGGGCTCGGCGCTGGAGCGCCGGATTTAGACTGCCTCCGGCATCGCTGCGACGCTCGGGGGGCGGGGTCGGGGGCGGGATCCTCGCTACGGCCTCGGCGGACAGCAATACGCCCACAAGGCCGGACAGGGGGCGCCTTCGTCATGTTCGGGGTGTCCGGAGGCTGGATAGGCTCCCGGCCATGACTGACCTTGTACAGGTGTCCACCGCCACCGAGACCCGTGACCAGGCCCTCCAGCTCGCGCAGTCCGCCGTGCGCGAGCGCCTGGCCGCCGGGGCGCAGATCATCGGCCCCGTGACGTCCGTGTTCTGGCACCACGGCGAGTTCGGTACGGGCGAGGAGTGGCAGCTGCTCATGAAGACCCGCGCCGACCGGTACCCGGCCCTCGAAGCGCACCTGCTGGAGCACCACCCGTGGGACAGCCCCGAAGTGAGCGCTGTTCCCATCGTGGCCGGGGCGGAGACATGCCTCCGGTGGGTGGCGTCCAGCACTCTTCGGACCGCCCGGTAAACGGGCCATCCCCGCACGGGCGGGGAGGAGACTTCGACACGGCAACCCGTCCGGCCGTCGGGCAGGGTGTGGTCGTGTCCTTACAAGGAGGACCGGTAGAAGATCTTCCCAGCCTGGGGCTTCGCTCCCAGTGCTTCGTAGAACGCGAGGGCTGACGGGTTGTCTGCATCAGCAGTCCACTCGACACGAGAGCAGCCGGCCTCTGTTGCCACCGCCTCCAGCTTTGCCATGAGAGCACGCGCGACACCGCGGCGCCTCGCGCGCGCTCGTACGTACAGCTCTTTGAGATACAGGGACGTCTCAGCCCCGGCCGCCGGCCAGAGGAACGTATAGCTCGCCATCCCAAGGACTTCAGCCCCATCACGGGCGAGCAGGACGGTCGCTGCGGGGCGCTCGCCGAACAGTGCAGCCCGTACCTCGGTGAGGTCACCGGGGGCGTTGTCGCCGCCGTAGTACGCCTCGATCTCACCGAGGATCGTGGCGATGATCTCAGCGTCCGCCTCGGTCGCCTGGGTGATCTCCACTGTGTCCGTTGTCCCTCTCGCCGGCGGGCAGCGCCAGGACCTCCCGCAGCACCCGCACCTCTGACACTGCTCGCGCCTCGGGAACCTTAACGGCAACATCGCGGGCGCGGAAGATGATCAGAGGTGATCGGTGCTCCGGCGTCAGATCAACAATCACGTTCGTAGCGTGCGACGCAGCCGCCGCGGTATCGCCGTCGGCGGCCAAGCACATCGCCTGATCGAGACGGATCAGCGCCCGGTCCGTGTGATCGGCAGTCGGGTACAGCTCCAGCGCACGGTCCTGCTCCTCGCGCGCCCGACGGGTGATCCCCAGGTGCGTCAGTGCATTCCCTATGTGGAAGCGCAGTTGGCTTTCCGAGTAGCCGAACGCTGACTCCGTACGCTCTTCCGCGGGGAGCCGTCCCAGTGCTGTCTCCGCAGCAGCCAGGGCCACGGCCGTTTCCTCCGGGCGCCCCAGCAGGGCATGAGCCCGCGCCTCCAGCGGTGCCGCCAGGGCGGGGCCGGCGCAGGGCAGCCCGCCGGCCAGTGCCTGCGCGCGCCCGGCCAGCTCCACGGCGCCCGCCAAGTCGCCGCTGTAGTAAAGCTGGTACGCCTCCTGCGCATACATCCATGACAACGTCGCCCGGTCCTCCGCCGCGGCTGCGGCGGCCCGCCCGGTTCGCCACCAGGCGCGCGAACGGTCGTCCTTCATCTTCAGCAGGGTGAGCGCCATGAGGCCAGCCATACGGGCGGTGGCAATCAACAGGCGCTTACGGACGGGGGCGGACTGCCGTCCCGTCAGCATCAGGCGCAGATCGCCGAAGTCCGCGAGCAGCTCGGGAAGAAGACGCACCTCGGGCCGGTGACGGGTGGCACGCCCGTGCCGGGCCACCGTGTAGTCCACCTCATCAAGGCTCGTGCCGGTCAACGGCCCTGCGGCGAGCGCCTCGTGGAGCCCCCGTTGAAGGGCGTCCGCCTGCGCGAGCGGATCCAGACCGGGGCGTACGTCGGCAAGCGCGATCAGCTCCCCATCGGCGCCGAGGGCCGCGTCCAGAGCGGCAGCCAGGGCGCGCGTGGGTCGGCGCTTACCCAGCTCCAGGTCGGAGACGTGGCTCTTGCCACAGCTCGCGAGACGCGCGACATCGCGCACGGATCGGCCGCCACGGAGGCGCCGTAATGCCTCGCCGAAGGACTCGGTCATGAGTGCTCCCCTGTCCGCCGTCCGCAAGGGTGCGGACGCGGGCGGACACGATGCGTCTGTGCCTGGCGGTCTGTGTCGGAAACGCTACTGGCCGGACCCGGCGGTCGTCCCACGGCCTCGGGCGCGGCCAACGCCAGAAGGAGCGTCGACATGCCTGAAAGTACAGCGAAAGAACCCCCGCCCGACAGCGATTCCCTGCCGCTCGACTTCGTCACGATGGTGAAGGCGGCGCGGCAGGTGGTCGACTCGGGTGCCCGAGTGCTGGAGCCGGGGGTGGCCGCGTTGCAGTTGCGTGGCTTTCTGGGGCTGCTGGTCCCGGAGGCGGAGCAGCAGCTCGGGAGTTTCTCCCCGGCCGGTATCGAGGAGGCGCGGCGGCGTATGGACGCCGGTCCCGGGCCGCTCGGGCCGGTTCGGTACGTGCATGCCCTGGCGCGGTCCGTTCTCGCGCTGTGCGCGTACCTGGGTCACGGTCAGGGGCTCGGCGTGCCTGAGTCCCCGCGGGCCTGGGCGCCGCCGGCCGGGACGGCCGTGGTGCTGGTGGGCGCCGGGCGGTACTGGGACGCCGTACGGGTACGCACCGATGTCGGCGAGCGTGTGATCAGGCGCCTGGGCGGCAACAGCGGCGCGGTCATCCAGGACATGTACGGGGCGGCCCTCTACTGGCTCGTGGCTCCGGGTACCGCGGATAAGTGGGCCCTTCCGTCGGAGCAGGTTGTGCCGCTGGGCGTCGCGACGTTCGTGGCGGTACCGCCCGCACATTTCACGGACACGTCCCGCCGCATCCGCTGGGCCGTCCCGCTGACTGCGACGCGCTACCTGACCGACGCTGAGCTGCTGCACGGTGCCCTGGCCGCAGAGGTCACGTAACCGCATGACGACCGAGCCCACACATGATCTCCCGTCCGCCGCTGACGAACCGCGGCGGACGGGCTCCCGGCCGAGGCTCACCCACCCATCTGAGAAAGGCGCAGCTTGAGTACCGCAGCCCACCACCCGCCCGGCAAGGCGACCGTCCCGCCGCAGCTTGCGCGTCAGCTCACCGCGTGGGCCAAGGGGCACATCCCGAATCAGGCAGGCGTGGCCGCACTGCTGGAGGAGGGCACCCTCCTGGCCCGGGAGGACATCCAGAAAATCCTTCTCCGCGGAACCGGCCCAGACCAGTTCTGCTACTGGACCGGCATGGAACGCCAGCTCTTCCGCGTACGCAAGACCGCCAGCGAACACGCCTTCCTCCAGCTCGTGATATCGCTGGCCAGCCCATACACAGTGCACATCGGCCAGGCACTCAGGAACCTCGACGAGCACCACCAGTCCGTGATCTTCAAAGCGATGAGGAAAGTGGCCCGGGAACCCGCCACCACAGCCGACGGACAGACGTAAGGCCGCACGCCTACCACCCCGGCCGGGCTGGTCCTCCCGTACGAGGTCCTCGATCGGGACGTCCAGCCCTGCCGCGATCAGCACGAGATCGAAGAACTGCGTATCGTTCACCGCGTTCTCGTACCGCTGAATGCTGCGGCGTTCCAGGCCAGCACGGTCAGCGAATCGTCCCCGCGCACGCGGGGTTGGTTCTGAGGCGCAGGACACGAACGACGTTCTGGCCGAATCGTCCCCGCACACACGGGGTTGGTCCCGACTGGCTGACCGCCAACGGCGGTGTTCTGGCGCCGTCCCCGCGCACGCGGGGTTGGTCCCGGGGTGAGCCCGTCCGGCATCCACTCCAGCAGGTGGTCCTCGCGCACGCGGGGTGTTCCGTCTTCGGCTGGTCTGCCTCCCTGCCACTCGCTGAGCGCGGTCGCGGTCTCCGCTGATGTGGTCGGCCGGATACAGGCCGACGGCGCGGTCTCGCCCACAACTCCGGGCCGTCCGCGTCCTCGCCCAACAGCCACAGCGTCCCCTCAGGACTACGTCTGGCACAGCAGCTTCCGCATCGCCCGCCGTTACCGCAGGAAATGCACCCGACCGAACTCCGGCCGGCCGTCCACAGGCCGGAGTTCCGAGGACCAACAGGAGATGTACGGCACCGCGCATCCGGCCACGGGAGCGCCCCAACCGAACGCTCACCCACCGACGAGGTCACGAGCAACCGGCCTCGCCAGGCCGTACGAGCGGCATCGACAACGCGGCCCACACCGCCTTCCCCGGCCCACCTCGTTCGGCCACCCCCCACTCGTCCGCCAGCGCCTCCACCAACAACAGCCCCCGCCCGTCCGGCGCATCCGGGTCCGGCGTACGCCGCTGCGGACGCTTCGGCGAACCGTCGTGCACCTCGATCCGCAAACCACCCGGCCTACGGAAGTAGCGCGTTTCGATGCTCTGTTCCGGCGTCACCTGCGCATGCAGCCGGGCATTGCTGAGCAGCTCGGACACAATCAGGACCGCCGAATCCTCCAGCACGGACAGTCCCCAATCCGCCAGCGCCTTCCGCAACTCCACCCGCGCCAGCGCCACGCACCTCGGATCCCGACTCCACCGCAGGACAACAACGCTGCAATCCGTTGAGTTCAGGTGGTCGCACAGCGCGAGCACGGACTGTGCCAGGCACTGCGCGTACCAACGCGGTCCGAGCGGTCCCGACTCGCCGTCCAGGCGCCGCCGGGCCTCCTCGATGCCGACCGGGGCAAGACGCCCGAGACGGTCCTCCACCTCCGGAATCAGCAGCGCCAAGTGGCCGCGCAACCGAAGGACCGCCATCTCCAAGTCCTCGCCCGATAACTGAGCGCCCGAGTCGACCACACGCCGCGCGGTCTTCACCATCGTGGTGAAGTCGAGCGGCCAGGATTCAGCGTCGGGCGCGGTTGTTCCGGCTGTGGATTCGGGCATGTCGACGCTCCTCGCGCGTTGGCGGCCCCTGGGGCCGTAACAACGGCCGCCGGGACTCGTGCGGGGACGCGAGAGCCGAACGCGGGCGGTGAGTGCGTCAAGCAGCGCGTCCTCGCTGTCCGTCCCGGGTTCATCGGTGATCGGATGAGTCCAGGGTGACCGCCACGCAAGGGCCCAGCGCTCACAGATTTGTGAGCGCTGTGAGCACTACAGGCCAATCCATGAGGCGAGGTTCGTGAGCGTGTCGAGAGTACGGCGCGAGTGGTGCACGAGACCGGAGATCGTCTCCCGCGCCCCAGGGTGGTACCGGGTCTGTTCCGAAGCCGCGCGTCGCGCCTTGACGATGGTCTTGAGCGCCGCCTCCGTGCGGCCCGTCTCCATTTCCGAGCGCGCCCGGTCGATCAGGAAGTGCGCCCGCCGCGATGTCGCAAGATCCGCCGGCAGGTGAATGCTGCCCGCTTGGCTGAGTGCATCCTCGTAGTGACGCATCTCGACCGCCGCACTCATCTTGTGCATGGCCACGTTGGTGGGCCCGAACGAGAGCCAGTGGACATCCGAGGCATCCCCGATCCGGTCCGCGATTTCGGCAGCCTGGCCGATGTGCGAGGCGAGCGCGGACTCGTTCCGGGCTCGCGCGGCGATGACCGTGGCACCCAGGTGGAGTTGGCCTGCGACAGCCTGCGTCTCACGGGTGTCACCGGCCTGGGCAAGGACGTGGTGGCCGACTGAGATGAGGCGCTGACTGATGGTGTACTCGCCCTCCCGGAAGTAGACGAGGGCGCGCATGTACTGGCGGATGGCCGCGAGGCACGGGTCGGAGGCCCGCTGAGCCGCCCAGTCCATACGGTCCAGAGCGACCGCGGAAAGGTCGTAGTAGCCGAGCTTCACCGAAACGTCGTGCGCGGTCCGGTAGGTGGAGGCGAGTGCCTGCCAGAGCTCGGTGGACGGTGTGCCCCACGCCGTCGAGGTCAGTTCGGTGATGACGGCCGGCAGCGCGCGGGCCGCGTTACGCAGACGAGCGGCACGGACCTGGGCGCAGAGGTCGTCCGCCGCTGCCAGGAGCTGCGGAACGGGACGGATGGTGATCGTGTCATCGGCCCCGAGGTCGTACAGGTCCAAGGCCTCGCGGATCGGGCGAACCAGCTCGGCAAGCCGGTCTCGTTGCAACTCGGTCACGTACGGCTGTCCGGTCAGCACGGTGACGTCGACTCTCAAGGCGTGTGCGACAGCCGCGACCAAGTCGGGGGACGCGGGCCGGGCCCCGCACTCGACTTGGTTGAGGAGGCTGTACGAGAACGGAATGCGGGCGGCGAGTTGACGCTGGGTGAGGTGGGCCAGCTTCCGTTCACGTTTGATGCGCGTGCCTGTGTGGTCGTCGTCGAGCGAGGACATAACGGTCTCCGTTCCTGACTCGTCGTCCGGAACGGTACTCGCGCCCGCCCTCGCAGCCGCCCGGTTCGGAGGCGTTCGCATGTGGTCG
Source organism: Streptomyces sp. NPDC059743 (assembly GCF_042732975.1). NCBI lineage: Bacteria > Bacillati > Actinomycetota > Actinomycetes > Kitasatosporales > Streptomycetaceae > Streptomyces > Streptomyces sp. NPDC059743. Next base: position 56,612 of record NZ_JBHWGS010000012.1, read on the forward strand.
ACTGGACGGCATGACGAGGACGAGGACTCTGTACTTGTTCGGCACCGCCGCACCGCCCGTGCTGGACATTGCCGACGTCATCAGAGAGGCACACGCCCGGGGGTGGAACGTGCGGTTGGGGCTGACACCGACCGCAGCCCGATGGCTGGCCGCCGGTCTTCCCGAACTGGCAGAACTGACGGGCGCCCCGGTCCGGTCGGAATACAAACTCCCGGGCGAGCCGGACGTATGGCCGCCGGCAGACGCCATCCTGCTGGCGCCTGCCACGCTGAATACGATCAATCAGTGGGCGCTCGGGCTGACGGAGAAGTTCGTGGTGGGCGTCGTTGCGGAAGGGATCGGCAAGCGGATCCCGCTGGTGACGATGCCCTGCGTGAATGCGGCCTATGTGCAGCACCCGCAGTTCGAGCGGTCGATAGAGACGCTGAGAGGCGTCGGCGTGACGGTGCTGTACGGGCCGGGCGGGTTCGAACCGAATCAGCCGGGCGAGAAGAAGCCGTACCCATGGGCGGCTGCCCTGACAGCAGTGGGGATTGCGGCTGGGCCCGAACAGCGGGCCCTGGATCGCCGGACAAGGAACGCCGAATGAACATCCCGCGGGCCTGGACGGCGTGAGGCTGGTAGGTCCACTGCTTGCCCCGCCACGGGGCACCGTTGCGGCGCATCTTCCGGCTGATGGTCCAGCTCCGCCGCGGTGGCGTGGACGGACGCCTTCTCCCGCAACCGGTCGGCGATGTGGATGCGTTCGGACAGTCGCAGGTAGCGGCCAGGGCATGCCGAATAAGACTCCTGGCAGACCGGCGCGACCGCCTCCCGTAGGGGCTCGCTGCCATTCCCGTCGCCTGCAACGCCGCGTGTTGCGGCGGGGAAGGAAATGACTGCCGAGGCTGCCGCCATCGCCCGGGAACTGAGCAGTACGACCCGCTTGCGGGACCACGGTGGCGGGTTCAGCGCGGCGACGGTGCAACTGCATCTGATCTCGGCGGAGAACTTGACCAGCGACCCGGGCGCGGCACTGACGGCGGCCCACGCCCTGTCCCCGCAGAGCCTGCCCAACCATCTATGGAGTCCCTTCGTTCCAGATTGAGTAGGTTCACGCGCGTTGTAGGGCTGTTGGGCCGGCCGCTTGCTCCCCCACAGAGCGCGGCCGGGGCGCGGTCAGCGCCGCCTCCTCCACCGTGGCCTGAGACCTGGCGTGCACGGGCACGGCGGTTCTCACGACCGGAAGGAGGCCCCAGTCCTGGGGCGGGTCAGGCTGCGACCGCGTCCTTGTCCGCGTAGGCGGCGTACTCGTCGGCCAAGATCGAGTTGAACGTGCGGTCGGTCCGGTCGACCACTTCGTCCTCGCGGAAGCCGCCGAACTTCTTCCAGTACGTCCGCGTGACGTCGTGTTCCATGAGCCATCGCGCCTGGACCCGCAGCGACTGCTTGTCGAGCAGGCCCGCACGGAACTTCACGGACAGGAAGCTGATCAGCTGGTTTGCATGCAGGAGGTTCGTGTACTCCCCGTCCGGCAGATCGCCGCCGGCCGGCATCCAGATCGCCTGCAACTCGGGGCTGCGGGCCACCTCGGCGATCCACGCCTGGTGCATCACCTCGGCGTGCAGCGCGAGCCGCTGGCGGTTCTGCCGCTCGGACAGCCAGAGCCCTGCGGCCCCGACCACCGACGCGAGGAGTACGGAGTGGGAGGTCTTCATCGAGAACCTTTCGTCGTAGCGTGCTGCTGTTGCAGGCGCGTGGCACGCGCCTGTTCCTCGGTCACCCGCCCGGCTTCGCGGAACAGCCTCGGTACGAGGCGGGCGAGGTTATGGGCTCGGTGCCCGGTTGCGCGTGGCGTGACGGACGGGGGCGGGAGGTAGAGCCGCCGGGCGGCTTCGTTGAGGGTGGCCTGCACGCTGATCCCTGCGTCCGAATCCGCATGCTGAGGACCAGCGTGCGCAGGTCGTCGGCGACGACCCGGCCGTACTCGGTGAACTGCTCGACCACGCCCAGCACGATGTCGACGGGAGTTCGGGGCCCGCCAGATTCCAGGAGAGCGCCGTGTCGACGTTCGCCAGGACCTCGACCTTGTCGGGCACGGCAGGGGTCAGCGGAGCCATCCGGCCACCAGTTCAACGGTGAGGATCTGGAACTGCCACGTGCGTGTGATCAGGTGGTTCCGGTTGCGAGCACCGAGGATCGTGAGGAGTCCGCGGCCGTCCGCGCGTACGCCGGTGATTGGCCGGTTCAGCTCCGTGGCTATCTGGGCGGGCCCCAAGCCCCGCGCGATGAGCGGGACGAGGTCGCGCTGTTCGCGCGGCAGGAACAGCGTCTCGGGGTCGAGCAGCGGCGGGTGGGTAATGGCCCGGGTGGCGTAGCCCACGGCGATGGCGGCGGCGGTTTCGCTCACGCCGTGCAGCTTGGTCTTCGCAATCTTGAGGTAGCCCGCGGCGGTACCTTCGCGGATCTTGAGGTCCAGTGCGACTACGGCAAGCGTGCTGCCGGTGGCCAGGCCCTCAAAAACCTGTCGCTCTCGGGGCGCGAGGACAGCCTTCGCGATGATTGTGCTGGTCATTGCTCAACTCCTCGGCGTGTGTGGGTGATCCGCTGGCAGGTGTGGTGCGTCGGGCCGTCAGGGGAGCGGCCCGACGCCTGAGATGGGAGGCGTCATGTGTCGTCTCCCATCAGGTCGAGGAGCGAGAGGATCGCCAGGCCGTACCGGCGCAGGTACGGCAGCGTCTCGTCGGGGTCCGGTTGTTCGTCGCGCAGGGCAAGCAGGATGCAGTTCCTCGGCGGGGTACATCGCGACGCGGTGCGGGACCACCTGCACGAGTTGGCGGGTGGCCCGGCGGAATCGGTCGGTGATCCGCGCTGCGTCCTCTCCATTCAGCGCCGCGACCTCAGGGGGCCGCTGTCGGCGGGCTGGGAGGCCGAGGTGGATGAACAAGCCATCGAGCTTCCGACTGCGAGCGGCGCAGCCGGGTCGATCAGCGAACACTTCTTCGAGCGTGTCGATCAGGTCTTCGCTGATCCCCTCGTCCGCGAGAGAGCGGGACAGGAAGTAGGCGACCCGGCGCTTCGTTTCGTCATCGGAGGCCACCGGTCGCGTCGGCAGCTCGGCGAAAGCGACCATCACGGCCTCCCCGCAGGGACGCGCAAGATCGCCCAGATGGTGCACCGCCGGGGGACCGACTGGTGCACCGTCGTGCTCGGCCGGCGCTTCCCCGGCATCGCGTACGTGCCGGGCCCCGATGCGTGGATGCTCGTCGTCGCCGACGAGCGCGGCCTTGAGCCACCGCTGCCCCAGCGGATCACCGACTCCCGCCGAGAGTTCGACGAGCGCCGAGCCCAGGACCATCAGCGCCGCGACGGGGCCACGGAACAAGCGTGCCGTTAGTGGGACTTAGCCGTGGCCTCGTGCCCGGTGAAGGTGACCGTGCTCAAGCGCGCCGGTCGCAGTGAACCGCTGCACGCGGTGCCCGCCGAACCGGTGCGCTCCAAGCGCGGCGTGCACCCCGCCGGACGGGCCCTGTGCGAGCGCGAGCGCACCCCGTACACCCTCGGCGGGGCTATTGACGACGGGGTCCGCCTGCAAGAGCTGCGTTCGGTACGTCGCCGAGATCCGGCCCATGGACGCCCCGGCGCCGCTGACGAAGGACGGGCGGGAGCTGTTGCAGCTCGTCGCGGGCGACAAGATCGCCACCCTCCGGCACCTGGCCAGAGGGTCGGACGTGCGGGTGCCCACTGAGCCGTCCAACTCCCGTTGCGGGCACATGGGCCGGAAGGTCACCGCACTCGCCGCGCGGTTGCGGGCGAAGGGCTGGGCGCAGCCTGCGGGGACCGAGTCGTTCGTCGATGGTAGGCACGGTCTGTGATGGCAGCTCACCGACGCTGGCACGGCCGCGCTGGAGTGGTGACGTGACGTTCCGTGTGTCGAACGGGGAGTTCGCAGCACTTCAGGCCCGGCTCGCTGTCGGCCGGGCTGCCGCCCCCAAGCCCCCACGAGCAAGTCGGGCGCAGTCCGTACGAAGGCCCGGCTCGGGCCACCGCCCACCCCCGAGCCTCCCAACCTGAGCGCGTCCATCGCCGTCCTGTCGGGCGCGGGACGGTCGTGGACGCTGCTGATGCCGTACGGCGAGCTATGGACGAGCAACCAGGGGCTTCACCACATGCCGAGTACCGACTCAAGACGCCGATGAGACAGGAAGCGGCGGTCACCGCGCGCGCCCGGCGCCTGCCGCGCCTTGAGCGGGCTGCCGTCTATCACGTATTGCACCCCCGGCCCATCAAACGGAAGCGTGATCCGGGGCACTGGGCGCGGACCGCGAAGGCGTACATGGACGGCTTGGTCGACGCCGGACTTCTCCCGGACGACAACTCGGTCCATCTGGTTGGCCCGCACCCGTAGATGGGGCTGCCCGTGACGATCGGCGGCGCGCGCATGTCCCTCGTCGTCGTGGAACTCGCGCCCCACCCTTCCTGACTTGCGGTAGCACGCCCAACTATATCCAACTGTAACGGACTTCGCGATCCGACGTGGACGGTGACCACCTGTCCATACGCCTCGATGTGCGGTGTGCCGTGGTGCTTTGGCCGGGCGCCGGTGGAGGCGTGGACACGACGGCGGTCGCCAGCCCTCTCGGGCTATTTCCGCAACCGTTCACGGGCCCTCGCCGGAGATCGCAGCGCGTTCCAGGACCAGATACTGAGAGGGACTACCAGCGCGACGAGTGCGACAATTGTCATGATCGGCCCGGGACCGAAGACCCTCGTGATCAAGGCGGCCACGTCGCGTTCCGGAGCAGTTGACACGCACGTGTACTCCGGTATCGAGCAGGTCACCATCACTCTTCGCAGAACATTGACCCACGTCCAGAGGACGATGAACATCCATCCGCCGAATACGCAGGCAGATGGCACGGCCAGTCTGAGGAACTGCGGTATCCGTTCCGCATGCGGATCACCCCGGAACCACAGGGCACCCAGTAGCGTGAGCCATCCGCACAGTAGCAACATGCCGACGATGAGCGCGGCGAGGGCAGACGGTGCCAGAGGGAAACCGGAGATTCCGTACCCGGAGACCTGGGTGTACGGGGCGATCCAGGTGCCGGCGGGTATCCCGGCCGCCGCGAGCACGGCGGTGGACACTATGCGTACGACATTGGTCGTGCCGGCGTACCACTGGTGACGCCATAGCGTGAACGCCAGAAACACAGTCAGGCCCAGCCCGACGAGCAGCCCGCACAGAAACGGGCTGAACAGCTTGTCGCGTGGACCGTAGAACCTCGTCAGCATGTCCTGGAGTGTCGCCAGCAGGACACCGGCCGTGGTCGCGCCAAGAAATACGAGCCCTGGCGAGGAGGCCAGGATGCGTCCCGGCACCTCTAGTACGTCCAGCCGTTCTCTGCCCACCGGGTGGTGGCGCAGCCAAGTTTGCAGTTTCACTGCCGCCCCGCTGTCGTCGGTGTGCAGGGCGGTCATGAGTCCGTCCCGGTCTGCCAGCCCGGCGTGGAGATCCGCATGATGCTCGCGAAAACGCAGGTATGCGCGTGTGATCAGCTCGCCGAGAACGATCAGGAGGAGAATCTGCACCAAGGTGGCGGCCCTGCCCAGTTCTGGGGGATCAAGCGTCACGGCGAAGGCGATGAAGGCCCCGGCGTGGAGATTTGACCAGCGCAGTGCTGTCATGACGGTGTATAATTGCCGGTCGTTGCCCTGTAGGTGTGCGATCTCGTGGCGCACCACTGCCTCGAAGATCCGGCGCGAACTTTCGTCCTTCCCTCGCAGCGCCAACAGCTCCGGTCCGAGCATCAGGAACGGTGGCCCTCCCACCAGGCCGGTGACATAAGCTCCTGCTCTCAGCTTCGGATCCACCATCACCTTCGGCTCGCGCCGCAGTCCCGCTTCCAGAACCAGCCGCTGCACTGCTCTGGTCCCGCCCCGGATGGGTGTCTCAGCTACAGGTGTGGATCGCTGAATCCTTCGAAAGGCGACGATCTGATACGCCGTCGGGCCTGGTAGGAGAAGCACCGTCAAGTGCTTCACCGTGCCGCTGAACACCGCCCCGGCATCTTTGGGACAATTGATGACCTGTCCGACAGTGCAGTCCAAAGGGGCCTGCATTTCGGCCATCCACAGGGAGTAGAACAGATCTCCGGTCAACACGGTGGCCGCCAGCAGACACAGCACCAGTGAGAGATCAGAGGGGAACGCCCGAATGTCGGGAGCCAGGTGCTGACGGGTTGTCACTGCGCCTGCTCCCGAACGCTATCGGTTCTCAACAGCATCAGCTCGCCGACCACGGCATCGGACAGAACCCCCGCCGCGGCCTCCTCCATGCCGAGTTGCTCTGCCTTGGCCCGTACCGATGCGTGCACAGCACGCAACTGCCCATCATTCATTGCCTCAACGGGCACTTCCACACCGTCGCCGTTGCGGCGCCGACGCCACAGCCAGTCCAGTAGCGCCCCAGTCCAGCGCGTACTACGGCTCTTGATCTCCTCCGCCGCACCCCCCGCCAGTGCCGCGACCACCCAGCCAGTGACCACTATCACCACCGGCGTGACAGCCCCGGAGAGCTCGTCCAGCCCACTGCCCAGTGGTCTGTTCCGCACCGCCCGTCGGGCCCCCTGTCCAGATTCCCTGGAATAGAGGTCAGCGAGTAGGGAAAACACTGCCAACTCGTCAGGCGCAACCCGTGCCACCACGCGATGGGCGAGCTCGTCGTGTGAAACGAGGACGGTACGGCCGCCTACGTTCTCGGACTTCACGGCGTCATCCGTTTCCCCTCGTCCTCCATAGGACATCAATGCTCCCACTAGAAAGCCTCCGTCATCACTTTTCGCCATCATCTCATCACCAAAGGTGACCATGCGGTATGAGCGCGCAACTCGGGGTTCTCGCCGATCTCCCGGCTTTCGGACGGGCCCAGCGGGCGAGAATGCCCTCAGGGGCAGGCGGCACGACTGCCTGGATTGTCCGCAAGATGCGAGAAACGGGAGCTATGCCGGTTCCTTCGAAACTGAACAAAAACAGCCCTCTAGCCGTATAAAACCCCAGCTCACGAACTGCGATCCCCGCGCACGCGGGGTTGATCCCGCCATCTGACTCTTGATCCCGAGCGCGGAATAGTGATCCTCGCGTACGCGGGGCTGGCCCCCGGTCGCCACCGCGCCATCCCCGCGCAAAGCGTTGACGACATGGCATGGGCATGCAACTCTCCGGACTGGGAGCGCTCCCATTACGTTCCGCACCGCACCCGCATACGAAAGGTGACCATCCTCATGCCTGTGCTCATGCACCCGTCCCCGTCCGCCTTGCGGCGCGGGCTTGTTGGGGTGTTGTCCGGTGTTCTGGCCGTCGCGGGATTGACGGCCGGAACCGCCGACGCCGTCCCCAAAGCCGCCGCCCCCAAAGCCGCCGCCGCCATCGCCGTGCAGGTCAATCAAGTCGGGTACCTGCCCGACGGGCCCAAGCGTGCCACCGTCGTCACCGCCGCCACCGCGCCCACCGCCTGGGAGTTACGCAGTGCGGCAGGCGCCACCGTCGCCTCCGGGGTCACCACCGCGCGCGGCGGCGACACGGCGTCCGGGGACTCGACGCATCTCGCCGACTTCTCCTCGTACACCGGTACCGGCACCGGATACACCCTCGTCGTCGACGGGCAGCGCAGTCATCCCTTCGACATCCGCGCCGGGCTCTACAACACCCTCCGCTCCGACGCGATGTCGTTCTTCTACCAGCAGCGCAGCGGCATCGCGATCGATCCCGCCCTCGCAGGCGCCGCGTACGCCCGGCCCGCCGGGCATCTCGGGGTCGCGCCGAACAAGGGCGACACCAGCGTTCCCTGCCAGGCCGGGGTCTGTGACTACAGCCGCGACGTGCGCGGTGGGTGGTACGACGCCGGGGATCACGGGAAGTACGTCGTCAACGGCGGGCTCTCCACCTGGCTGCTCGTCAACTCCTTCGAGCGAGCCAAGCGCGCCGGAACGGACGCCGCCCTCGGTGACTCCACGCTCCGCGTCCCCGAGCGCGGCAACGGCGTGCCCGACGTACTGGACGAGGCCCGCTGGGAGCTGGACTTCCTGATGCGGATGCAGGTCCCGGAGGGCAAACCGCTCGCCGGTATGGCCTTCCACAAGATCCATGACGCCAACTGGACCGGTCTGCCCACCCGTCCCGAACTGGACGACCAGCAGCGCGAGTTGCACCGTCCCTCCACCGCCGCCACCCTCAACCTCGCGGCCACCGCCGCCCAGTGCGCCCGCGTCTACGCGCCGTACGACGCCGCCTTCGCCGCCCGCTGCCTCGACTCCGCCCGCCGCGCCTGGACCGCCGCACGGGCCAACCCGAATCTGATCGCGCCGGACTCCGACGGCAACGGCGGCGGAGCGTACGGCGACGCCACGGTCAGCGACGAGTTCTACTGGGCGGGCGCCGAGCTGTACGCGACGACCGGCGAGGCCGCCTATCGCGACGCCGTCACCGCCTCGCCCTGGCACACCTCGTCCGGCGCCTTCACGTCCTTCGGCTTCGGCTGGGCGGACACCGCCGCCCTCGGCCGTATCGTCCTGGCCACCGTCCCCACCGGTCTGCCCGCCGCCGAGACCACGCGCCTGCGCGCCTCGGTGACCGCCGCCGCCGACGCCCATCTGACCACCATGTCCGGCCAGGGATACGCCGTACCGCTCCCTTCGACGGCGTATGTCTGGGGCTCCAACGGCCAGGTGGCCAACAACGGCATCGTCATGGCCGTCGCGTACGGACTGACCGGACAGCAGCGGTACCGCGCCGGCAGCATCGAGGCGCTGGACTATCTGCTCGGCCGCAACACGCTCGGTCAGTCGTACGTCAGCGGCTACGGCGAACAGCCGTCCCGCAACCAGCACCACCGCTTCTGGGCCAACCAGTACGACGCCTCGCTGCCCAACCCGCCCGCCGGATCCATCGCGGGCGGTCCCAACGCCGCGCTCCAGGACCCGGTCGCGCAGGAGAAGCTGTCCGGCTGCAAGCCCGCGGCCTGCTACATCGACGACATCGGCTCGTACTCGACCAACGAGGTGGCGGTCAACTGGAACGCGCCGCTGGCCTGGCTCACCCAGTTCGCCGCCGAATCCGCGAACGGCGGCGGCGACGACGGCGGCGACCCGCCGGCCTCCGGCTGCGCGGTCACCTACGGGATCGACAGCGCCTGGAACAACGGTTTCACCGCCACCGTGACCGTGAAGAACACCTCCACGGCGCCGGTCGACGGCTGGACGCTGAACTGGACGTACGCGGGCGGCCAGCGCGTGACCAACGCCTGGAACGCCACGGTCTCCCAGAGCGGCTCCACCGTCACCGCCAAGGACGTCGGCTGGAACAAGGCGATCGCCGCCGGCGGCTCGGTGAGCTTCGGCTTCCAGGCCACGTTCACCGGAAGCAATCCGCAGCCGACCGCCTTCACCCTCAACTCGGCGGCGTGCGGCTGACGTCCACCGTCCACCGTCCATATGTACATACGCGTTACGCGGGCACGCAGCCGGGGTTTTCTCCCCGGCTGCGTGCCCGTGCAGCACCGCTGCCCCGTACAACCATCCCGCCGCACCGGGAGTCTCCACCCATACGCGCCCGTACGCCATGCCATGCCATGCCATGTAGGAGACAGAGACCCGCATGCCCCGCACCAGAACGCTCCGCACCACCCTGGCCACAGCCACCGCGACCGCACTGGCCGCCGGAGCCCTCACCGGAGCCCTGATCGCCGGAACGGGCAGCGCCTCCGCCGCGCCCTCCGGGCTCCAGGGCGACTTCAACGGCGACGGCTACCGCGACCTCGCGATCGCCGCGGCCATGGGCAAGGTCGGCACCAAGGCGGGCGCCGGGTATGTCGCCGTGGTGTACGGCACCGCGAAGGGACTCGATCCCACCCGCCGTACGATCATCAGCCAGGACAGCGCGGGCGTTCCCGACAGCGCCGAGAAGGACGACGGGTTCGGCCACGCCCTCGCCGCCGCCGACCTCAACCGTGACGGATACAGCGATCTGGCCGTCTCCGCCTCCGAGGAGGACACCTCCGGCGGGCAGGCGGCCGGTACGGTCGTCATCGTCTGGGGCGGCGCGAAGGGCCTCAGCGGTGCCACGACCGTACCGAATCCGCAGCCGCTGTACGGCAGTTACTTCGGCGCGAGCATCGCGGCCGGCGACTTCACCGGCGACGGCAAGCCCGATCTCGCGATCGTCGCGCAGGGAGACACCGATCCGTCCTGGAAGATCCGTCTCGTACGAGGACCGTTCGCCAAGTCCGGCGCCCACGGCAAGCTGACCACCTACAACTCGCCGGTCGACCGGCCCTCCCTCACGGCGGGCCGCGTCACCAAGGACTCCGCCGCCGATCTCGTCGTCCAGGGCCGGAAGTTCAACAAGGACATCCTGGGCCCGTCCGTCTTCTACAAGGGCGCGAGCACCGGACTGGTCAAGGGAGGCACCTTGCCGGCCGGCACCAATGCAGCGATCGGCGATCTGGACAAGGACGGTTACGGAGACATCGCCATCGGCAACCCGGACGAGCCCGCCGACGAGCCCAGCGGCTCCAAGGGCGGCGAGGTGTCGGTGGTCTACGGCACCGCCTCCGGCCCCAGCGCCACCCGCCGTACGGCCCTCACCGAGAACAGCGCGACCGTGCCGGGCGTGAGCGAGTACGGAGACAGCTTCGGCTCCTCGGTGGCCATCGGCGACTTCGACAAGGACGGCTACGGCGACCTCGTGGCGGGCGCTCCCGGCCAGTCCTTCGGCGCCGATCCCGACTGGATGATGTCCGCCGGCGAGGTGATCCTGCTGCGCGGCTCGGCGAAGGGCGTCACCGGCACGGGCGCCCGCGCCCTCACCCAGAACACCCCGGGCGTCCCCGGCACCACCGAGGACATCGACAACTTCGGTGCCGTGCTCCTCGCCTCGGACATCAACCGGGACGGTTACGCGGACCTCTCCGTCTCCGCACTCCAGGAGGACAACGACGCGGGCGCCGTCACCTACCTCCGAGGCGCGCCGGCCGCGTCCTTCCCGGCCACCGGCTCCACCGTCTTCGGTCCCGCCGCCCTCGCCCGCCCGACCGCCTACAGCGACTTCGGCGGGCACCTGGCCGGCTGAGCCTTCATGCCGACTGAGCTTTCATGCCGGCCGGCTGAGCCTCCAGCCTTCGTGTCTGCTGAGCCTTCATTCGCTCGGCGACTTGTTCGTCTTGTTCATCGCGCGGAGCATCTCCGGGCCGCCGGTGCGGAGGAAGCGGTGGATCAGGGCGGCGGCAAGGAGAAGGAAGGCGATGTTGAGGGCGGTGGTGTAGTTCCAGGAGACGCCCTCGTCCGGGAGCCGGGCGTGGGAGTGGTCCGGGACGAGGTTCAGGGCGCCGAAGAGGAACTCGACCGTGTAGCCCGCCGCCGCCATCGCCGTGAAGAAGACCGCGAGGATCAGGGCCGTCATGCGCGGGCCGTAGTACTTCCGGTAGATGTTCAGGATCGGCAGGATCAGCAGGTCGGCGTAGAGGAAGGCGATCACACCGCCGAAGCTGATGCCGCCCTTCCACAGCACCACGGCCAGCGGCACATTGCCGATGGAGCAGACGAACGAGGCGATCGCCACGAGCGGGCCGATCAGCGGGCCCGTCAGTTTGGCGGCCAGCGGATGGTCGTCAAGGAAGAAGGCGCTCCAGAAGGAGTCCGGGACCCAGGCGGCGATCGCGCCCGCGATGAGCAGGCCCAGCACCAGATCGCGCAGGATCGCGGCCCACTCCATGACGAAGACATGCGCCACCGCCGTATGGCCCTCGGCGGAGAAGAGCCGCCGGGCGAAGGATCCTTCGCGCTGTACGGAGGAGTCCATCTCCGCATGGCCCTCCATGGAGCCGCTGAGACCTCGGGCGGCCTGCGCCCGTGCCCGCGCGAGCAGCCGCTCCCGCAGGAAGATCCGGAACAGCACCGCCATGATCACGATCATCACCGGCCCGCCGACGAACTCCGCGAGAGTGAACTGCCAGCCCATCAACAGGGCCAGGATCACGCCCAGTTCGACCACCAGATTGGTGGAGGCGATCTCGAAGGCCATGGCCGCGGTGAAGTTCGCGCCTTTACGGAAGAGGGAACGCGCCAGCGCGACCGCCGCGTACGAGCACGACGACGAGGCCACGCCCAGGCCCGCGGCCACGGTGAGCGTACGAGGACGGTCGTCGCCCAGCAGCCGTACGACGGTCGAGCGGCGCACCACCGCCTGTACGACCGCCGAGAGCGCGAAGCCGAGGATCAGCGCCCAGGTGATCTCCCAGGCCATCGATCCCGCGATGGACAGCGCACGTCCGATCTCCGACATGGCCGCTCACCTCCCGAAGTGTCCCGCCATCCTGTCTCGCGGCGGGTGTCCGGCACGTCAGCGGCACCGGCGCGCCATGGGTGTCACGGGTGCCATGGGTTAGAAAGGCGTGGGCCGCGGACGCGAACGGGAGCAGACGGGTGGGGACGGTGGAACGGTGCGGACTGCGCAGACGGGAGTGGACGTGACGGGGCAGACGAGCCAGGCGGGGCAGACAGGCCAGGCGGGGCAGACAGGGCAGACAGGCCAGACGGGCCCGACGGCGATACCCGACGCGTATCTGACCGGGTACGCGAAGATCCTCGCGGCCGTCGCCTCGACCGGCCGCCGGCTCACCCGGGACGAACTGCTGGCCCGCCGCGAGCTGGGACGGCAGGCCGCCGAGGCCGGATTCGGACTGCGCGCCCTCGTCGTCGCCCATCTCGCCGAGGCCCGCGCCCACTGGCCCGCCACCGCCGCCACCGCCGCCACCTCGGGCGCCACCTCGGGCCCGGCCTCCGGCTACGGCTCCCTTCCGGCCTCCGGCTACGGCATCGCCTCCGGCCGCGGCACCGTCGACAGTGTCCTCGCCGCCGTCGAGCAGGCCGTCGACGCGTTCGCCGAAGGCTACGAACGCGCCCAGCGGCTCGCCGTACGCCAGGAGGCCGCCGCGCGCCGGGAGTTCATCGACGACCTGCTGTACGGGCGCAGCGATCTCGGGCGGCTGGCGGAGCGCGCCGAGCGGTTCGGGCTGCGGCTCTCGTACGCGCACGCCGTCGCGGTCGCCGAGGGCGCCGTCCCGTACGACGAGGAGGAGCCCGTACCGCGCGCCGTGGAACAGGCCCTGATCGGCCGGTTCGGCGACCGCAGCGTGCTGCTCACCACCAAGGCCGGCCGGCTGGTGTGCATCGCGCCCGGCGACCAGGGCGAGGTCCTGACCTACTTCGCCAAGCAGGCGTTCGCGGCCACGGACGGCGGCCGGGTCGCCATCGGCCGTTCGCAGCCCGGCGTGGGCGGAGTGGTCCAGTCCTACGAGGAGGCCCTGAACGTCCTCGATCTCGCCGCCCGGCTCGCCATGGACGCGCCCGTGCTGTACGCCGCCGATCTGCTCGTCTATCCGGTGCTCACCCGCGACCGGCACGCCATGACCGAACTCGTCCTCGGCACACTCGGTCCGCTGGAGTCCGCCCGGGGCGGCGCCCAGCCGCTCATGGAGACGCTCTCCACGTACTTCGACGCGGGCTGTGTGGCGGCGGAGGCGGCGCGCCGACTGTCGCTGAGCGTACGGGCCCTGACGTACCGGCTGGAGCGGATCCACAAGCTCACCGGCGCCGATCCCGCCGACCCCATGCATCGCTACACCTTGCAGACGGCCGTCATCGGGGCCAGGCTGCTGGACTGGCCGGCGAAACCATTCTGAGCCCGTAGGCGTGGGTGTAGGTGTAGCCGGTGGCCAGAAGTGGCAGCCGTCGGCAGTCGGCATCAAGAACGCGTTAAGACTGCCGGAAACCGGCAATGCGCACGGCCGTCCACGAATGGGAACATGGCGCCCTGCCCGAGGGAGACCGCGGGGGATCCGGGGCAGTGGGGAGGTGGGTCCGATGACCTTGTTTCTGGGTCTCGGCATCGCGGGGATCGTGCTGCTCGTCCTCTCGTTGATCTTCGACGGGATTCTGGAAGGGCTCTTCGGCGGCGTCGGGATGCTCAACGGCCTCTTCGACGGGCTGCTGTCGCTGCCGGTGATCGCCGGATTCGTCTCGATGCTCGGTTTCGGCGGCGCGATCGTCCAGGGCACCACGGATCTCGGTACGGGACCGGCCGCCGTCGCGGGGGCGGCGGCCGGTGTGGTGGCCGGATGGCTGACCTGGAAGTTCAGCAGGGCGCTGATGCGCGACCAGACCGCGGCGACTCCGCGAGGTGACGATCTCGTGGGCACCGCGGGCACGGTCGTCACCGCGATTCCGGCCACCGGCTACGGCGAGGTGCTGCTGCGGCTCGGCGGCCAGACGGTGAAGTACTCCGCCAAGAGCGAGCAACCGGTGGAGTACGGCGCCGAGATCTGGGTGGAGGCGACGCTCTCGTCGAGTTCCGTCTCCGTACGCCCGGTCCAGCGCTGACCGATACCGGCGCCGACCCGTACCGGTCGGCCGTCCGCGCGGCAGCCAAAACAGCCGTGCCGGCAAACACCCCCGTGAACCAGCGCAGCGCGTGGAACGTTCTTCCGCGCGCACCGATCCGAACTGCCGTCCCTCGGGGGGCAAGGGAGAGGCCACAATGAGTCCAGTCGTCATCGCCGTGCTGGGGGTCGTCGTACTCGTCGCCCTGCTGGCACTGGCCGTCATCACGCGATACAAGGTCGCCGGGCCCAGCCAGGCGTTCATCGTCACCGGCCGCCGCGGCAAGTCGTCCACCGATCCGGCCACCGGCCGGGTGTCCATGGACACCAGCGGCCAGAAGGTCGTGGTCGGCGGCGGAGTGTTCGTCGTGCCGTTCGTCCAGCAGAAGTTCACGCTCGACCTGTCCAGCCGGCACATCCCGGTCGCCGTGCGCGGCGCCGTCACGCTGCGCGGAGTGAAGGCCAACCTCGACGGTGTGGCCATCGTCAAGGTCGGCGGCACCGAGGACTCCATCAGGGCCGCGGCGCAGCGGTTCCTCCAGCAGCAGGGCGGCATCGTCGGCTTCACACAGGAGGTGCTCTCCGGCGCGCTGCGCTCCATCGTCGGCCGGATGTCGGTGGAGGACATCATCCGGGACCGCGCGGCCTTCGCCGGACAGGTCGCGGAAGAGGCCGAGGCGAGCCTGTCCGGGCAGGGCCTGGTGCTCGACGCGTTCCAGATCCAGGACATCACCACCGAGGGCTCGTATCTGGAGGACCTCGGCCGTCCCGAGGCCGCCCGCGCCAAGCAGGAGGCCGATATCGCGGAGGCGGTGGCACGCCGGGCCGCCGAGCAGGCGCGGCTGAAGGCCGAGGAAGAGATCGCGATCGCGCAGCGGACGTTCTATCTGAAGCAGGCCGAGATCAAGGCCGAGACGGACGAGGCAGCGGCGCGCGCGGCGGCGGCGGGCCCGCTGGCCCAGGCGGCGCGCGAGCAGGACGTACTCGCCGAGCAGGAGAAGGTGGCCCAGCGCCAGGCCGCGCTGACCGACCGCGAACTCGACACCAAGGTACGTAAGCCCGCCGACGCGGCCCGCTACCAGGCCGAGCAGGAGGCCGAGGCCCGTCGTATCGCCCTGGTCAAGCAGGCCGAGGCCGACGCCGAACGCTCCCGTCTCACCGGTGAGGGCGAGAAGGCGCACCGCGCCGCGCTCGCCGCTGCCGTACGGATAGAGGGCGAGGCGGAGGCCGCCGCGATCGGCGCGAAGGGCGCGGCGGAGGCGGAGGCCATGCACAAGAAGGCCGACGCGTTCGCGCGGTACGGCGACGCGGCCGTCCTCCAGATGCTGGTCGAGGTGCTGCCCTCGGTGGTCGCGAAGGCGTCCGAGCCGCTGAGCGCGGTGGACAAGATGACGGTGATCTCGACGGACGGCGCGGGCCAGCTCGCTCGTACGGTCGCCGACAACGTGGCCCAGGGCGTCGAACTCCTCAGCTCCACCACGGGAGTCGACCTCGCGGAGCTGCTGAAGGGCCTGGCGGCGGGCAGGACGCTCGGGAAGGGTACGGGCGGGTCGGCCACGGTCCCGGCGCAGGTCCCGGCGCAGGTCCCGGCACAGGTCCCGGCCAAGACCACCGAGGCCAACGGGCGCATCGAGGTCACGGACTGACACCGTGGCGTTGATGTAGGGGGAACTGGGGACAGGGGGGACGGGGGACACGGGGGAACGGGGGGCACGGGGGAACGGGGGAAGCGCCGTACGGCGCGTGGAAGGGCCCGGCCGGCGGGGGAAACCGGCCGGGCTCTTTCGTACCCCGACACCGGACACGGCTTAAAGTGCCGGAATGCCCTCGTACAGCATTGGCCAGGCAGCGGGACTGCTCGGCGTGAGTTCGGAGACCGTCCGCCGCTGGGCCGACGGCGGTCAACTGGCCATGCGACGGGACGGTTCCGGCAACCGGCTGATCGACGGCGTGGGCCTGGCCGCGTTCGCCAAGGAACGGGCGGTGGGACTGCATCCGGTGCCCGGCGAGCCGCTGACCTCGGTCCGTAACGCGTTCGCCGGAATCGTGACGGCGGTGGTGCTCGACGATGTGGTCGCGCAGGTGGAGATCCAGTCCGGGCCGCACCGGCTGGTCTCGCTGGTGACCCGGGAGGCCGTCGAGGAGCTGGACATCCAGGTCGGCGCGACGGTCACGGCCCGGGTGAAGTCAACGCACGTCCATGTCGACAGACCGCCCCAACGACATACGTGACACACGTGACACACGTGATTGCCACCCCATCCGGCCCTCACGGCTCACATCAGCGAGGCGGAGAAGCACGATTGGCTCGTATCCGAGATTCCCTCTCCCGACGGCTGGGCATCACCAACTGTGGCAGCCGCCTCCCGAGGGGGAATCCGATGAGCCGATCCGGCATCAGTACCGGCACCAGCGCACCACCGTCCCGCGACCTCTCCCTGCTGCTCCAGGGGGAGGTCGAGCGTCCCGTCTCACTGACCGTCGCGGACCTGCGTGAGCGGTGGCAGCAGCACCGCGCCGACGTGGTCTTCCACTGCGCGACCGACGGACCACGGCACCACACATTCGAGGGCCCGCTGCTCCGCGAGGTGGTCGGCTCGGCGAAGCCGGCCTTCGACGCCCGGCGGCGCAAGGACCGTTCGCGCTTCCTGCTCGCCGTCACCGGCGGCGACGGGCACCATACGGTGCTCTCCTGGGCGGAGTTGGACGCCGACTTCGGCAACGTACCGGTCCTGCTGGCCACCGCCATGGACGGACGGAGCCTGGAGTCGACGGGCAGTCAGCTCGTCGTGCCCTCGGACCACTGCGGCGCGCGCTACATCAGCGCGATCACCAGCGTGTGGGTAGGCGGCATCACCACATAGGCCGCAGACAGGCAGCCGACGGACCTCATACGCCTCGGCCGGGCCTCAGACGCGCGCCACCCCCACATAGAACGAGCTGTGCTCGTCCTCGGGCGCCGCCGTGTCCTTGTACCACCGCGGCGCCGTCACCAGCCCGGGATCCACCATGTCGAGCCCGTCGAAGAACCGCTCGACCTCGGCGCGGGTGCGCAGCCGCAGCGAGATACCGCCCTTCCCGTACGTGTCGTTGACATGGCCCACCACATTGTCCGGCTGGAAGTCGGCCGTACCGTGCGAGAACAGGAACAGACTGCCCGCCGGCAGCGCGTCCACCAGGACGCGCGTGATGCCGTACGGATCGTCCTCGTCCGGGATGAAGTGCATCAGGGCGATCAGCGACAGGGCGACGGGCCGGCCGAAGTCCAGCACACCGCGGGCGTGGTCGAGGATCTCCTGCGGCCTGCGCACATCGGCCTGGATGTAGTCGGTGACTCCCTGAGGCGTGCTGATCAGCAGGGCTTCCGCGTGCCGCAGGACGATCGGGTCGTTGTCGGTGTAGACGATCCGGGACGCCGGGGCTATCCCCTGGACGATCTGGTGGAGATTGGGCTCGGTCGGGATGCCCGTACCGATGTCGAGGAACTGGTCGATACCGCTGTGGGCGACCCAGGCGGCGGCGCGGTGCATGAAGGCCCGGTTCAGCCGCGCGTCCTGCTTCGAGGCGTCGGGGAGCTTCTTCCCTATCTCCTGGTCGACCGTGTAGTTGTCCTTGCCGCCCAGCAGATAGTCGTACACACGCGCCGGGTGGGGCCTGCTGGTGTCGACCTGGGGCTTGGGGGTGCCTGCCGTCATCGGGAACTCCGTAAATCCATTGACTTCGTGATGGTGATCTGCGCGTGTGCCGAGGTACGGCGCGTGTGTCGCGTGTGCCGCGAGCGGGAAACTGGGAGACCGGGAACTGGGGAACTCGGGAACTGGGGCCGCGTCACAGTTCCTTGCGGAAGTCGGTGAGTATCTCCTTGGTCCGGCGGGCGGACTCCGCATGGGCGACCATACGGTCCATCGCCTCCCTGTGCTCGGAGAGCTCACGGGCGTTGTCGAGATAGAGCGCGCCGGTCAGATACTCGATATAGACGATGTCCGGCAGCTCGGGTATCGAGAAGCGGAAGAGGACGAACGGGCTGTACGTGCCCGGGTGGTGGCCGGATGCGAACTCGGCTATCTGGAGCGTCACATTGGGCAGTTCGGCCAAGGCCAGGAGCTTGTCGATCTGGTCCCGCATGACCTCGGCGGAGCCGACGGGTCTGCGGAGGACCGTCTCGTCCATGACGGCCCAGAAGACCGGCGCCGCCTCGGCGCGCGTGAGCAGCTTCTGCCGCTCCATCCGCAGTGCGACACGGCGCTCGACACGCTCCGGATCGGCCTTGCCGATCTCGCCGAAGGTCAGGACGGAACGCGCGTAGTCCTCGGTCTGGAGCAGGCCGGGCACGAAGTGCGGCTCGTAGCAGCGGATGGTCTTGGCCGCGCCCTCAAGGCTGACGTAGCCGCCGAACCAGTCGGGCAGCACATCGTGGAACCGCTGCCACCAGCCGGGCTTCGCGGCCTCCTCGGTGAGCTGGAGGAAGACGGCGCGCTCGTCGTCGGAGAGACCGTACGCGGGCAGCAGTAACTCGACGTACGGGATCTTGAGCGCGACCTCGGCCATCTCCATACGCCGTATGGTCGCGGCGGTGACACGCAGCAGCTTGCCGGCGTCGTCACGGCTGAGTCCCGCCTTCTCGCGGAGGGACTGGAGCTGCTTGCTGAGGACGAGCTGCCCGATGGTAGGCGCAGAGCGCGGCTCACTCACTCCCCACCACCGCCCGCCGCCATGCGGGCAGTCTCCCACAGCGGCCTGATCAAGAACATGGCGCTCCGCCGGATGTGACGAGGGCCCTATGGGCGTACGGCATACGGGAGTTACAAGCCGGGCCGGGCCCGGTGCCCGGTGGGGAACGGGCGACGGGAAGGGCTACGGGAAGGGCGACAGCAACCGGCAGCCACCGACGACAACAGGCAGCCACAGAGAGCGACGGTAACGAGCGGCCACAGAGAGTAAAGATGAACTAATGGCATCCGGGGGGATACCTTTCAGTAGCCGCAGTATGGCTGCCGGCGGTTAGCATCGAGTTCCGCCGTTACCGAGAGCTGGGGTGATCTGGACGTGTCCCGACCGCGTGTGGGTGTGGCCGTGCTGACCATGGGAACCCGGCCCGTCGAGCTGCGTGCCCTGCTGGACTCCGTGGCCAAGCAGCGCGAGTCCGCCGCCCGGATCGTCGTCGTCGGCAACGGCGCGCCGCTGCCGGAGTTGCCCGACGGGGTCATCGGAGTGGAACTGGAGCAAAATCTCGGCGTCTCCGGTGGCCGTAATGTCGCTCTGCGTAAGCTCCGCGAGGCCGGCGACATCGACGTACTGGTGGATCTGGACGACGACGGCCTGCTGATCGAGGCCGATGTGATCTCCCGTGTCGCCGATCTGTACGAGGCGGATCCACGGCTCGGCATCATCAGCTTCCGTATCGCGGACGAGACAGGCTTCACCGCGCGCCGGCATGTGCCCAGGCTGCGGGTGGACGATCCGATGCGCGGCGGCGAGGTGACCACGTTCCTGGGCGGCGGTCACGCGCTGTCGATGCCGATGCTGGACGAGATCGGCGGCTGGCCCGACGAGTTCTTCTTCACGCACGAGGAGACCGACCTCGCGTGGCGTGCGCTGGACGCGAGCTGGACGATCCGTTACGAGCCGGAGCTGGTGCTCCAGCATCCGCGCACCTCGCCCGCCCGGCACGCGGAGTTCTACCGGATGACCGCCCGTAACCGCGTCTGGCTGGCCCGCCGCCATCTGCCGGCGCTGCTCGTCCCGCTCTACCTCGGCACCTGGATCCTGCTGACCCTGGCCCGCACACGCTCGGCGAGCGGCCTGCGCGCCTGGTTCGGCGGCTTCTTCGAGGGCGTACGCACAGCCTGCGGCACCCGCCACCCGATCAGCTGGCGCACAGTGGGCCGCATGACAGCCCTGGGCCGCCCCCCGGTGATCTGACCATCTGACCGGGCCCAGCACCGGCCAACTGTCCCGTTCGGCCGTCGTCCTATTGTTGGCTGATGCGTGCACACCAAATTGATCGCCCGGCCGATCTCGACGTGGTCCGTGAGTCCTACGACCGGGTGGCTGACAACTACGCCCACATGGTGGCGACGACGGGAATGGGCGACATCCGTCGCCATCCATGGCTCAAGGCGTCCATCGACGCTTTCGCCGACACCGTGAGCGAGCTCGGGCCTGTCCTCGACGTCGGCTGCGGGCCCGGAACGGTGACCGCCTACCTCGCCGAACGCGGACTCGACGTGTCCGGAGTCGATCTCTCTCCACGCATGATCGAGAACGCGCGCCGTCTCCATCCGGAATGCCGCTTCAGCGTCTCCTCCGCCACCGACCTCGACCTCGGCGAAGCGTCCCTCGGGGGCGTGCTCGGGTGGTGGTCACTGTTCAACCTCCCCCGCGACGTCCTTCCTCAGGTCCTCGCCCTGTTCGCGCGCGCCCTGAAGCCGGGCGGACACTTCATCACCGGAACACACGTCGGCGACGAGGACGCGCTGCGCACCGAGGCCTACGGAGGCGTACCGGTTCGCTGGACGACACACAAATGGCGGCCGGAACAGTTCGTAAACCTGATCGAGCAGGCCGGCCTGCGCCCGGTCGCCGAACTCCGGCTCCCCCCGGATGAGCACAGCGGCCCGAGTGTGGTCGTCATGGCCGAACGCCCGGCCTGAGGACCAGGCACCGGAGGCGGCACAGGGGCCCGTACCGGGCCCCATCACCTGTCGCAATCGCGAGTAATCGCTCGCCGGGCGCGCCGGTGGTGTCCCTGACGTTCCGTTCGTGGTGATTTGTAATCATCCGCACGGACGACGGGAGCGCGGGTGTGGCTGGGAGTGTGGGTGGGGAAGGGCGGGTGACCGTGGCGCGGTTGTTGCAGCGGTGGCCCGGGCGGTATGGCCTTGTCGCCTATACGACCAGTGGCGCGTACGGCGAGACCGCTCTCGTCGGGTATGTGCCCGTGCCCGGTATGGCCGATCTGAGTCTGATGGATGTGGCCGCCCGGCATGAGCCGGCGCTGATGTACGGGTCGGCCGGTACCGAAGGCTTCGCCGAGGCGTGCTGGCTGATCTCGGTCGGGTGGAGCGCCCGTACCGTTCCCAAGCCCGGCACGCTCGAACTCCCGCACGCCGCCTGGACCATGGACGTGGACCGCACCATTGACCTCGGCGTAGTCATGTACGGC
This sequence comes from Streptomyces sp. NPDC059743, assembly GCF_042732975.1. Taxonomy (NCBI): domain Bacteria; kingdom Bacillati; phylum Actinomycetota; class Actinomycetes; order Kitasatosporales; family Streptomycetaceae; genus Streptomyces; species Streptomyces sp. NPDC059743. The sequence goes on from NZ_JBHWGS010000012.1 coordinate 78,190, forward strand.
CACACCCGCCTCCACGTCGGCCGCTTCACGCTCACCGATCCGGACCAGATGGCCCGCGCCCGCGCCCTCCTGAAGGCGGACCCCGGGAAGGCGGGCCCGTCCGGTCCGCCCGGGACTCAGTAGCGGACGGCGCTCTCCAGCAGCGGCGGATACACGCCGGACGCCTCACCGTCGACCGTCGTCCCCGCGAACTGAAGCATCGACCGCAGCGCCCCGTGCAGCGGCGCCGGATAGTTCAGGACCGGCGCCGAGACCTTGTCCAGCGTCTGAAGGTGCTCGGAAGTGAGCGTCACCTTCAGGGCGGCGAGGTTGCTCTCAAGGTGCTCCACGCGCCTCGCGCCGAGGATCGGTACGACGGTGCCCTCGCGGGCCCGCAGCCATGCCAGCGAGACCGCCGCCGACGTGGTCCCGAGCTCGTCCGCGATCGCGGCGACGGCGTCGATGACCATGAACTCGTCCTCGCCGGGACCGCCGACGAAGGCGGCACGGGCGGAGTCGGTGACCTGGCCGCCGCGCCGGTATTTGCCCGACAGGAAACCGTTCTTCAGCGGGCTCCACGGGACCAGCGCCATCCCTTGGTCGCGCGCGAGCGGCGCGAGTTCGCCCTCGACCGTGCGCGCGAGCAGCGAGTACTCGACCTGCAACGCGATCAGCGGAGTCCAGCCCTTCAGCAGCGCCATCGTCTGAGCCTGGGCCGTCACCCAGCCAGGAGTGTTCGAGAACCCGATGTAACGGATCTTGCCGGCGCGCACGAGATCGTCCAGCGTGCGCAGCGTTTCCTCGATCGGCGTCTGCCGGTCCCAGTTGTGCAGCCAGTACAGGTCCAGATGGTCGGTCCGTGCGCCGAAACCGTCATGACCATCGAAGCGCGGGCCGCAGGGCGCGCGGCAGACCGATCCGCCCAAGCTCTTGCACAATCCTCTTCGCTTCGCACGGATCGGGCGGGAACCGGCTTGCCCTGCGGGCGGTACGGATGCTTCTGTGAGGTGTGCACACCACCACCCATGAACTCCTGGACGAGATCCGCGGCATCATCACGGCCCGTGCCCGGCCGGATATGCGAACGTCGATCGACGGGCTGCTGCTGTCCAAGGTGGAGACGGCGGAGCAGGACTATTCGCTGACCGAACCGCTGCTGGTCGTCATGGCGCAGGGAGCCAAGCGGCTGCTGCTCGGCGACCAGGTGTACGAGTACCGGGCGGGAGAGTGCCTCGTCGTCACCGCCGAACTGCCCGTCACCGGCCACTTCCTCGGTGCCGGCCCGCAGGTCCCGGCGCTCGGCATCGGGCTGGTGCTGCGGCCGACCGCCATCGCACCGCTCCTGCTGGAGGTCCCACCGGAGGTCCCGGCCGTACGGCGGTCACGCACCACGGCCGGTCCGCCCGCGATCGCGACCGGCGAGGCCAGTACGGAGCTGCTCGACGCCATGGCCCGGATGCTGCGGCTGCTCGACCGCCCGGCGGACGCGCACGTGCTCGCGCCGCTGATCGAACGGGAGATTCTCTGGCGCCTGCTCACCGGCCCGCACGGCGGTATGGTCCGCCAGATCGGCACGGCCGACAGCGGGCTGTCCCATGTCAGCCGGGCGATCCGGTGGATCCGTGACAACTACGCCGAACCGATGCGGATCGAGGACCTCGCGCGGCTGGCCGGGATGAGCGCGTCGGCGTTCCACCGGCACTTCCGCGCCGTCACGGCCATGAGCCCGCTGCAATTCCAGAAACGGATCCGTCTCCAGGAAGCCCGCTCACTGCTGATCGCCCGCGCGGGCGATGTCGCGGGCGTCGGCCATCGCGTCGGCTACGACAGCCCGTCGCAGTTCAACCGCGAATACCGCCGCCTGTTCGGCGCGCCACCCGGCCACGACACGCGCCCGCGTACGGCGGCTGCTCCGCAGGACATCCGGCACGAGATACGGCACGGGACACGGCACCTGACCTGACTGGGCCGCAGTCATTCACCGAGTCCTGGGCCTGGGGCCTGGACCCGGGCCCGGTGAACCCGAGGCGGTCCCGAATGTCACAGAGCGACGACAGCGTTGTCCTCACTCCAGGACGGCTCTTCTTCTCCGGCGGCGCACCGGCCACAGTGGTGATCACCACCGGCCACCACCCACCAGCCACACGGAGCGTTGACATCATGGCTCGCAACCACCGCCGCAAGACCGTCCTCGCCACTCTCGCCCTCATCGCGGCCACCGCGCTGCTGACGGCCTGCCAGGGCACCTCCGAGACGACCGGGACCGGGAGCAGCACGGGGACGAGCGCGGGTGCGGGTACGGATACGTCGGCCAAGCCGGCCGACGCCACCTCGCCGCCGGAAGCCGCCACGGACGCTCCGGCCGAGGACACCGCCGCCCCGGCCGACAACGCGAAGGCCACAGACGGCGGCACCGACACCAGCGTGCCCAGCAACGGCAAGGGCGAGGGCGTCACCGGTACCTGGTTCGGCAATGTGAGCTACCTCGCGCCCGGCAAGTACACCGTCAGCGACATGAAGGGCGTCGAGCAGGCCTTCTGGCTCGCCGAGGACACCGACATCGAAGGCACAGGCGACATCTGCGGCACCGACGACCCGAACAACCAGGCCGCCACGCCCTGCACGGAGGCCGAGTTGGAGGCGGCGGCGAAGTCGGGCGTCTCCGCGGAGGTCACGCTGAAGGACGGCATCGCCGTCCGCATCGTTGACGACCACTGACGGTCCGTCGGCTGTACGGATCAGGTCAGCGACTCAGGTCAGCGACGCGAGGCGCGGGTCGATGTCGAGGAGTTCGGCGTTGGTGCTGTAACGGGCGGGAGCGCAGCCAAGTACGGCATCACGCAGGAGGACCGGATCGGCGTCGAACTCCTTCAGGGTGCCGAGCGTGTGGTAACCCAGCCTGTCGAGCTGCCCTTCCCCCAGCGAGGGCAGCAGGAGTGGAGCGACGCCCGGCCGCAGCCGCACCAGCAGGATGTTCTCGTACGTCGTCGTGGTGTCCCCATCCTCCAGTTTGGCTCTGTGGAGGAGTCCGACGAACATGACGTCCTCCCAAGGAATGTCGGTGTGGTAACCCAGGACCAGATCGCGGGAGTACGACAGGCCAGTGGCGCTCACCGTCAGACGAGGGCGGCTGGTCTGGATGAAGGCGACCCAGGCGCCTATTGGGAGCAGCGGGGCCAAAGTAAAGATCACGGTGCCCGGCCCGCCCTCCAGCGGCACCCAGAGGTAGTACGTGGTCACCAGAGCGGCCAGCGTCATCGTCCAGCCGAACAGCCTGGCGAACCCACGGAGCCAGGGCCTGAACGGTGGCCGCCCGAAGACGGCCTCCTCCGGGACAGATACGGAGACGGCGGAGCCGGACGCCTCCGAGGCCGTCGGCACAGGCGCGCGGACCAGCGTGAGCGTGCTGGCCGCGTTCACCGCCCGGCGCTGCGGACGAGGCAGGCCGCGGCCGGCCAGTTCGGCGTCCACGAACGCGTGGATCTCATCGAGCGTCAGCGGCTCCGGGCCGGCCAGTGCGTGCAGCAGCGCGCCCGTGAACGCCGTGTGCGGCTCGCCGGGCGGAGCGAACGAGGGCGCGGTCTGTGTCGTGGAGGTCAGCGTGTACGTTCCCGACGGCTCCAGTTGGTCGGCGACGACGCTGCGCGGCGACGCCATCGCCGCCACCGCGCGCCCGGAGAAGCAGCAGTCCAGGATCAGCACCCGGGCCTTCGCGCGGGCGCGCCCGACGAGGCGCAGGATCAGATCCACGGGTATGGCGCTGAAGCCGACGGTGTCGGGATCGGTGCCGGTCAGCGACAGATGCAGCCGTCCTTCCTCGTCAAGGAGACCGTGTCCCGCGTATTGAAGTGCTCTCCCGGCTGAAGCCGGGAGATTCCTGCTTACCTTGCGGCAGCGGGCTTGACGCGCTTCGCGCGCCTGACGACTGCCCTCCCGGCAGCCGGGATGAGTGCGAGGCCCATCCGGTACAGGTGCAAGACGTTTCGGGCTGCGTTGTGGTCGGCGTTGCCCGACCAGCCGCAGTCCGGGTTCTTGCATACGAACACGGCCTGGCTCTCCCGGCTCCCGGGCGTGATGAAACCGCATGCGGAGCATCGCCGGGATGTGTTGGGGGCCGGGACCTGGTGGAGGGTGCCGCCATGCTGGGCGGTCTTGTAGGTCAGCATCGTGACCGTACGGCCCCACGCTTCGCCGCTGATGGAGCGGTTCAGCCCAGACTTCTGGGCAACGTTCTTCCCCGGTTCCTCGACGGTGCCCTTGGCAGACTTGACCATGTTCGTGATGGTGAGTGCTTCGACCACGACAGTGCCGTACCGCTTGGCGATGACGGTGGTCGTACGGTGCTGCCAGTCGAGTGCCCGGCGCTTGGCTTTCGCGCGCAGTCCTGCGATCTGGTCATAGGTGCGGTGCAGCCGACGACTGTTGCGCTCACCGGGCTTGCGGTGCTGCTTACGCTGCGCGGCGCGCTGCTCCAGGTGCAGGAGCCTGGCCTTCTCCTTGGCGGTCAGCCACTCGCCGTGCTCGTAGGTTTCGCCGTCGGAGAGGGCGATGGGCACGTTGATCCCGACGTCGATGCCGACTTCGGGGCCGGTGTGGGGTTCGGGCTTGATCTCAAGGGTCTGGACGCGGAAGGCGATGTGCCATCCGAGCGCGTCTTTGACCAGTCGGGCCCCGGTGATCCGGTTCTCCGCGCCTGCGTGCTTGCCCACCGGCAGGTCTTTGGTCCAGCGGAAGCGGACCCGGCCCACCTTGGGAATGTTGGCCATGCCCCAGCGGCGGTGCACGCGGGTGATGTTGAGGTCACGGCCCTGCGGAACGTCCACCGACATCACCGACCGGAGGCGGCCCTTGAAGTTCGGGGCGTCTGCCCGCCCGTCCCAGCAGTTCTTCCAGGCCTGGAAGTACGTCTTGAGGACCGCTTGCGCGGCCTGGGCGGGCAGGACTGCCAGGAAATCGATGTCCTGACGGGCTTGCCGGATCGCGGCGTCCGCGTTCGCGAGCGTCCGCTTCTCCTTCGGCATCATCTGCCACCACGCGTGCAGACAGTTCCACATCGTGCGGGCCGCGTGCGCCTGGTCGTCCGTCTTCAGCACCTCGGCAGGCGACAGCGCAAGCCGGGCACGGTGCCCGAACTGCCGCTTGACCAGGGTGTCGTGATTCATAACCCGGAGTTTAGCATTGGTTTATGTCACCGCGCTGGAATCCTAATCCCGATGTACGCACCGGCCGTCACGTTGTCTACAACCTGCACGTCCACTTGGTTTTTGTCACGAAGTACCGGCGGAAGGCGTTCACCGACGCCATGCTGACCCGCACCGAAGAAATCATGCGGGAGGTCTGCGACGACTTCGAGGCCGAGCTGAAACAGTTCAACGGCGAACAGGACCACGTCCACCTGCTCGTGCACTACCCGCCCAAAGTCCAGCTCTCCAAGCTGGTCAACTCCCTCAAGGGCGTCAGCTCGCGCAGACTCCGCCAGGAGTACGACGCGCATGTCCGCCGGTACCTGTGGGGCGGACACTTCTGGTCCGGCTCCTACTTCGCGGGATCATGCGGCGGCCCACCGCTCACCGTCGTCCGCCAGTACATCGAGAACCAGCAACGACCCACCTGACCGTCACCACGGAGGCGCAGAGAACTCCGGTGCTTCGCGCCTCCGTACCAAGGATGCGCCTCACCTCCGCCCTAAAGGACGGAGCACTGCGCAAGATCAGAGGTAGACCAGCAGCAGGTCGGTAGCCTCCTGCGCGGCTGCGGCCAGGGCGGCGCCGACGGCGGGCGTGTCGGCCGCGCCGGACTCCGGCCCGGCCTACCATCTACCGCTCCGGCCCGGCCGCCGCCACCCGTCTCACGTACTCCGCGTGCTCCGCCGCCAGGTCCACCATCGTGAACTCCGTCAGCTTCATGAGCAGTTGCGTCGCCAGCACCCAGTGAATGCGCCAACTATCGAACGGCACTCCGTCGGCCGCGTACACCACGGGCAGATGACCGTGCAGCCGGTACAACGCGCCCTGAACACCGCCCAGTTCGAACGTCCGCACCCGTAACGCCACATACTGCTTCCGCAGATGCGGACAGGCCCGTACGGAAGTCACCGCGCACGGCACGCACAGCGGCGGATGCCCGGTCACGAGATCGGTCGCCCATGCGTCCCGGTCGTCCGCGTCCTCGCCCACCAGCCACAAGGTCCCGTCGGCGGTACGGTCCGCCGGACCGCCGCAGATCTGGCACAGCAGCTTCCGCATGGCCCGGCGCTGCCGGAAGAAGTGGACGTTCCCGAACTCCGGCCTGCCCTTCCCCGGACTCAGCCCGATCCGCTTCCACAGAATCCCGCGCAAGTCACGGTCGTGCGGCAGTTCGTCCACGTACCGGATGCCACGGTGATCGGCCACGACCAGGGAGCGCGGGTACTGCTCCGACGACCACCGCGCGATGTACGGCACCATGCCCGGCTGAGCGAACGCGCCCAACGGAGGCCGCTCCTTCTTCGCCTCCGTACCGTCCCTGACGACCTGTTCAGCCACGTTCACGACCGCCCTCGCCCTCGCCCGCGTTCGGGAGCGACAGGGCCGCCCACACCGTCTTTCCCTGGCCGCCGCCGTGTTCGATCACGCCCCACTCGTCCGCCAGCGCCTCCACCAGCACCAGCCCGCGCCCACCGGACGCCTCCGGCTCGGCCGTACGCCTGCACGGCAGCTCCGGCGACGCGTCGTACACCTCGATCCGCAGCCCGGCCGGCCTGCGGAAGTAGTACGTCTCGATGGTCTGCTCCGGTACGACCTGAGCGTGGCGCCCGGCGTTGGTGAGGAGCTCGGACAGCACAAGGAGGGCCGAGTCCTCCAACTCGGCCAGCCCCCAACCGGCCAGCGCTTTACGCAACTCCAGCCGCGCCAGCGCGACGCACCTCGGATGACTGCTCCACCGCAGCACAACGCTGCCGTCCGTTTGGCTCCCATGCCGATTCAGGCTCATGTCACCGTTCCCTCCACCTGCTCGTTTCGCTTTCTGTGACGAATTACTCACAGAGTGGTACGTGGGCCGCTACGCTGGCCAGTAGTTGGGGGTTGACAACAACCGCTTCAGATGAAGGAGTTGATGGCATGGCGAAAGCCAGCAAACCGCGCACGCTTCGGCAGATGTACGGCGAGGAGCTCAGGCTCCGTCGCATAGCCGCAGGCATGACTCAGGAGATGTTGAGCGACATCGTGGTCTGCTCACCCACGCTGATCAGCCACTTCGAGGCGGGCCGCCGCCTCCCGAACCCGGACGACGCGAAACGCATCGACGCCGCGCTGGGCACGGATGGCTTCTTCTTCAGGTGGCTGAAGGACCTCGAATCCAGGTACGCGGACTTCTTCGCCGCCGTAGCGGAGTTGGAACTGCAGGCGACGGAGATCCGGCAGTACGGCTCCCTGCTCGTCCCTGGCCTGCTCCAGACAGACGGCTACTCGCGGGCGGTGTTCCGTGCGTTCAGTCCGAACCATACGGCCGACGAGCTTGACGAGAAGGTGGTCGTCCGCAGGGCCCGCGCCCAAATCTTCGACGGCCCGTTGGCGCCCGTAGGGTGGACCTTGCTGGACGAGGCGTGCCTCCGGCGGAAGGTCGGCGGCCCGCGCGTCATGGCCGAACAGCTCCACAAGATCGCGCGCATGGCGGAAGCCGGACGACTGCGGTTGCATGTACTGCCGTTCGGGGCGGGAGCACACTCTCTACTGGCTGGCATGCTCTACCTGATGGACTTCGAGGACGCGCCACCGGTGGCCTATGTCGAGGGACACAAGGTGGGGTACCTGATGGACGATCCGGCCATGGTGAGGCAGTGCCAGATGAGTTACAGCCTGGCCCTGAGCGATGCACTGCCGCAAAAGGAATCACTGGCCCTGGTCAGGGCCACAGCGAAGGAGTACGAAGGTGAGCAGGAGTGAGCACGCCATCCGATGGCGTAAGTCAAGCTATAGCTCGGGCGAGCAGGGCGAGTGCCTGGAAGTAGCGGACGGGTACGCCGACATCCCGGTCCGCGACTCCAAAAACCCCACCGGGCCCACACTGCTCTTCCAGCCCACCCACTGGGCGTCGTTCATCTGCGCCGTCAAGTCCGGGAGCCTGCCCGGCTGACCGCCCACGGGTCCGGCCTTCCCTCTCGGCTCCGGCTTGGTCGGAGTCCAAGGCTTGGATGGCCGGACCGCTGGCGAGGGCGCCGGGCGTTCACGTCACGTGGCTGAGTACTTCCGTGAGCTGGGCTCGTGGTCGACCGGTAAGACTCCCTCGCAGCGTCTCGGCACGGATGCGGACGAGCCCGGTACGGAAGCCTTCGGGGAGTTGCTGCCATACCTCGCTCGCCACGTCGGCGGCGCCCTGGGGATCGTGGTCGGCCCGCAGACACTGTGCGGTGTCCAGCGCCAGAAGGGCCCGTGTCATGACCGACGGCGAGTCCGTGAGCGCGAGCGCGGCCTCCTGTTCGGTGAATGCGTGCCCGCTCTCGCCGAGCAGGGTGAACGCCTGGGAGAGGTGCACACTGTGCTTCTGCGGCGGGTAGCCGAACCATGTGTCGGCCAGGCCGACACGGTCGAGGCGTTCGATCGCGGCTCGGGCTTGTGCGATGGCCCGGAGTGCTCCTCGGTGGTCTCCTGTCGCGGCGAGGGCTCGTGAGCTGACGGCCGCCGCCAGTGCGGCAGCCGCGCTGGTGGTATGTCCGGCCACGCGTCGGGCGCGGGCGGCGAGTTCGGCGGCGGCGCGTGGCGCACCGTAGTTCAACGGGACCATGGCGTGGCGGGCGAGCACCCAGGCCAGCATCTGGCGGTCGCCGGACTCGGCGGCGGCGCGCGCCGCCGTGGTGAACCAGTGCCGTGCGTCTTGCTGCTGTCCCCGATCGTGCTGGATGATCGCGACCAGCCCGGTGAGGCCGGCGGCGGTGCGCACGACGGTGGAGCGGTCCCGTGCGGTGTGGGGTCGTTCCAGTACGTCGCGCAACAGCATGAGGTCCTGCTGCATTTCGGCGAGGACAACTTGAGGGTCGCGGCCGTGGTAGCCGCCGGTATTCCGCTCGAACACCGACTCCAGGTAGGCGATGTCGGCGGCGTCGGAGCCTTGAAGGGCCGCATCGATGCCCTCGTGTGCCGCAGCGAACTCGGGTAAGGCCCCTGCGCCGGCCACCGCCAGCGTCCCAGTGATGAATGAGCGTCGTTTCACGGCCGTCGCCTCCTCTCCGTCCATCCTCGCCGTCTTGTGCTGTAACCGGAACGCCTGCGAGACAGCCCGCGCCCGCACGATTTCCTGGAGTGGGATGCCAAGTGCTGACTCAATACTGCGATGCCATCGGGGGGTGGGGAGGCGAGTCTCGCGCTCCCAGCGTTTGAAGTTCTCCGCGTCGAAGGGCTCTCCGAGCGCCTGCGCCATGAGGACCGCAGCATCCTCACGGGTGAGTCCGGCCTGCTCGCGGCGGGTGCGCAGCAAAACCCCTATGCCGTTCGGTGCCATCATCCGCCTGCTCCCGACGTGGTCGGCGAAGGTGCGCAGTCCGGCCCTCCAAATGGCCCTGAAAGACCACGAATTGAACCCCTGCGTGGCACTGGGGGCATACCGCGATTCCGCGTTGACTATGCGTCATGCGGGGATTTTCGCAACACGCTTCAGCCCCGCCGTGGTGATGTTCCGGGCCGTGGCCGAAGGGCCGGCTCCTGGAGGGGAAGAGGTCTCCTCGTGTTGCAGAACACCGAAGCTCAGCCCGAGCGGAACCCTGCGAGCGTGACGTGGGACAGGACCGGGACGGTCCTCATCAAGGGCGTGCTCGCCGCGGAACGTTTCGAGGCCCTGAAGGCGGAGGCCGAGAGCCGCCTGGGCCTGGCGACGCCGCACATCCATGATCACACCAGCGCGCACCGCGACGGCTCGTTCGCCTCGCCGGTGCACTGCGCGTTCGTTCCGCCCGGGCCGGTCCTCGACCAGCTGGCCTTCGACCGCGAGCTCCTGGCCGCGGTCCGCGAGAAGACGGGCATTGCGCGGCTGATCCCGCGCGGTGGCGCCGTCGTCCTCTACCAGCAGGGCGACTTTCAGGGATTGCACACCGACAGCGTGAAGTCGACGGTGACGGTCGCGATCGCGTTGAGCGAGGATCTGCCGCCGATGGGCTGGGCGCCGCACCTGTACAACGCGCATCCCGACACGCTGGGCAAGGTGGTCGCCGAGAACGGGATATTCCCCGAGGGCGGTGAGTTCACCACGCTGCGACACCCGTACGGCGACGGGAGCGTGCGTGCATTCGCGGGCTACAGCGTTCCGCACTGGCGCCCGCGACTGGCGAGCAAGGTGGGGACGCTGGTCACGATGTCGTTCATGGACCTGTGAGAGGGGGCGGCATGTTGCGGCAGATGTGGCTGGCCGAGGGGCGGGTGGAGGTGCCGCCGGAAGTGATCGAGCCCGGTCTGTGGGAGGAGGTCGCCGAGGAGGCCGAGCGGTGCGAACCGCTGGCGGTGGTGCGCCACAACCAGCGGCCAGGCCTGCTGGCGATGCGGGACGGCTCGATCACCTCGCCCCAGCGCTGTCGGGTCCACCCCGGCGGCAAGGCGGTCAACGCTCTCGCCCGGGCGAAGGGGCTCGTCGATGTGGCGGGAGAGGCCACCGGCCGCAGCCGAATGACGGCGATCCGCATGGGACTGAAGTACTACGCGCCCGGTGACTACATGCATGTCCACCGCGACGACGGCAAATGCGAGATCACCTTCTCCTGCGGGCTGACACCGAATCTGGGGCCGATGGGCTGGCTGCCGAACCTGCGCTGGCTCACCGTCGACCAGGTCATCGACCGGCTCGCGGGCACTCCTTACCCCGACGGAGGCGAGGAGTTCCCGATCCGCTACCGCGCCCTGACCGGGTTCGACGGAAGTCGCACCCCCCATTGGCGTACCCCGCTCGACACCACGTCGCGCGAGGTGCTGCTCACCATCTGCTTCACCGACCTCACGGTGTAGCGGTCCCATCCATCCGAGAGGAACGCTCATGGCAGCTCCTGTCACCGAGTCGGCGACCACGTCGGCGGTGGACCCGGCAGACTTCGTCACCGACCTCCACGCGGAAGGCGCCCTGCCGCAGAACGCGGGCGGCGACCCGGCCGTGCCCGACAGCGCCTTCCCCGACACCCATACCTACGAGGTGCCGACCGTCTGACCGGCGGCCCGCCCTGTGACGCCGGGCCGCCCTCCCTTCGTTCCCCCCACGGGGTGGGGGGACGGCCCGGCCTCTTGCCCGCTCCTGAATCGGAGGGTATTCATGCGCATGTACGCCTTCGACGGCACCCGCCGCACCCGCCCGCCCGCCAAGACCTGGCACGCCATCAGGCCGTTGCTGCCGGCCTACGGCATCACCCGGATCGCGGACGTCACCGGTCTCGACGACCTTGGCATCCCGGTCACCATGGCCGTACGCCCGACGGCCTGGACGCTGTCGGTGGCCCAGGGCAAGGGGGCCACCTTGGATGCGGCCCGGGTCTCCGGCGCCATGGAGGCCATCGAGGTGTGGCATGCCGAGCGCGCTCCCCTGCCCGTCTCCGCCGGACAAATACCCGCCTGCGACCTTCGGCTTCCCTATGCGATCGCCGCATTGGAGCAGCATCCAGGGAGCCTGCTGACCGAGCGCGTGCGCATGGACTGGATCACCGCCCGCTCGGCGGTCGATGACGCCGAGACCCTGCTGCCCGAGGCCGCGGTACGGGTGAAGCGCACCGTCCACGACGACTGGCGCCTGCACCTGCCCAGCGCCTCCACCAATGGCCTCGCGTCCGGCAACACCCGCGCCGAGGCGCTCGTGCACGGCCTGTGCGCGGTCATCGAGCGGGACGTTCTCTCCGACGTGGCCCAGGACAACGGGCAGCGCAGCGAGATCGTGGACCCTGCCACGGTGGCCGACCCGCACTGCGCGGCATTGATCGAGAAGCTGCGTCGTGGGCAGTGCCGGCTGGAACTGCGGCACGCCTCCAACCGGTTCGGGGTGGCGGTGATGAGCTGCCACTTGTGGCGCGAGGACCAGTCCTCCGTCCTGGTCGCCGGCGCCGGCGCCCACCCGGACCCGCAGGTCGCGCTGTCGAGAGCGATCACCGAGGCCGCCCAGTCGCGGCTGACCCTGATCGCCGGAAGCCGCGAGGACAACCAGCCGCTCGCCTACCGGCCCGGCCCCCACACCGCCCCTGTGCCGTCCACCGCGCCCATGACGCCTTGGGCGACGGTCATCAGCCGCTACCAGGCACCCGCCGACACCGACACCGCGCAGGCCAGTGTGCTGGCCGCTGCCGTCGCCACCGCCACCGGCCACGCCCCGCTGGTGGTGGATCTGACCTGGGGCCCGTACGCACAGGACGAGTTCACCGTGGTCAAGGTGTGCGCTCCCGGGCTGCGCCACACCGCCAGGCACACCGTCCCGCGCCCCCAGGAGACGACACGATGAGCACTCATGTCTTCGCCGGACCCACCATCGCCCCGGCCCGTATCCGGGCCTTGCTGCCCTCCGCCGTCCTGCACCCGCCCGTCCAGCACGGCGATGTGCTGCGCCTGGGCCTCACCACCGATGACCGAGTGCTGATCATCGACGGGCTGTGGCACCAGAGCCTCCCGGTGCGGCACAAAGAGATCCTGATGCTCCTGGCCGAAGGCGTCGAGGTGTCCGGCGCCGCGAGCATGGGCGCCCTGCGCGCCGCCGAACTCGCCTCCTACGGCATGGTCGGCATCGGCCATATATTCCGCGGCTTCCGCGACGGGCGCTTGGACGCCGACGACGAAGTCGCCGTCCTCCAGGGCCCCGACGGCAGGGCGCTGACCCAGGCCCTGGTGAATCTGCGCTGCGCCTTCCAGCGGGCCGCCGCAGCGGGAGGCATCACCGACGCACAGGCCATCGCACTCACCGAAGCAGCCCGCGCCATCCCGTATCCGCGGCGCACCTGGACCGCTCTGGGGCGGGCCGTACGGGAGACAGGGCTTCGCGACGCGTATGAGAAGGCCGACATCTGGCGGTGCGAAAACGCCTACGACCAAAAACGTGAGGACGCCGAAGCCGCCTTGCGGCTGCTCGCACTCGGCACCGCGACGGCCGCCACGATGACGCCACAGTGGAGTGAGGAACCGTGGGAAACCAGTTTCGTGCGCTACTGGAGCGCCGCCTACCACCCCGCGACCGACACCGGGCTGCCGCTCCTCGCCCTGCTCCAGCACCAGCAGCTCTACGACCCCGATTTCCCACAGCGCTGGCGCACCCGTGTCCTGTCCCGGCTTGCCTCCCACATCGCCGACCCATCGGCTTCGACGGAGGCGGCAATCAGCCATCTCGCCGAGCGCCTGGGGCTCGACCTTGCCGACCTGTCCGCCGAACAGCTCGCGTACTGGCTCACCCCAGACGAGCTCAACTACGCGGACCGGTGCGAACAACTGGTACGCCTCGTAGTGCGTACCGCCCGCCTGGACGACGCCTGGCCCATCTGGCCGTGTTCCCGCGCAGAAGCCGGCGCACTCTTCAACCTCGCAGCAGGCACTGAGGAGAAGGTGACCGCTGCGTTGCGTACGAACGCCTCTGCGGAGGCGGCCGATCCCCGGCACAGCATCGCCCACCTCGCCCCCGCCCGGATCGCCGCCCATCTCTTCCACCAGTGGGAGCTGCCCCCCGACGCCGACCAGTCCTGTCGGGATGCCGCCGCCCGGGACCGCGCCTTTCGCAGCTTCGCCTCCGCCGTCGAGACCGGCCGCACCTTCTACCTCGGCGCGGTCACCAGGGCCTCATCCGCGACAGGCACGGCCGGAGCGAGCGACAACGTCCTGATCTGATGCACGGCCAGCGGCACGATCACGGCCACCGCGATCACAGCAGCTCCGGCCGCAAGCGTGGCCCGCACCCCGAACACGGTGCTGAGCGGGCCCGCGGCCACGTAGCCCAGTGGCACGGGCAGCACCTGCCCGAGCGTGGAGTACGACATGACGCGGCTCAGCCGATCCGCCGGAATGCGCTCCTGGACCAGGCTCGACCACATGGTCATGCTCAGGGCCAGCCCCGTGCCCGCCGTGCACATGGCGAACGCCAGGACGAACAACGGCGCGTTCAGGGCCATCCCGGCCAAGGGAAGCGCCATCGCCCCCGTCCCCAGGCAGACCACGATGCCCACCCGCCGTGCCCGCCACATCAGCGCGACAGCCGAGCCCAGGACGAGACCGCCGGTGAACGCGGACACCACCGCGCCCCACGGCCCGGCGCCGCCGAGGTAGCGGCTGCCGTACACAGGTCCGAGCATCTGATACCCGACCAACCACGCCGGCACCACTACCGCACCCTGCAACACCATCAGCCACAGCCAGCGCCGTGCCCAGAAGTCCCGCCAGCCGTCCTTGAGATCGCGCACGAACCCGGTGCGGACCTTCGCCCGGGCCGGGGCGAGGCCGATGCGCGCACAGAGCACCGCCGCCGCGCCGAACGTGACAGCATCCCAGCCGATCGCCCACGCCGGCCCGGCCAGGGCAGCCACAGCACCGCCTACAGCCGGTCCGCCGATCTTCACCGAGTTCTGCCCGACCTTGAGCAAGGCGTTCGCCTGGTGTCGCATCTCAGGGGGCACCACCTCGGCAACCACCCCGCCGGCCGCCGGGGTGAAGAACGCCGACGCCACGCCGCACAGCGCGGACATCATCACCAGATGCCACACCCTTGCCGAACCAGTCCACAGCAGGGCCGCCGCAGCCGCCTCGACCACGGCAGAGAGGACGTTCGTCCACACCATCACCATGGCCCGAAACCACCGATCCGCGACCACGCCCCCGATCAGCAACAACAGAATCTGCGGCACCACACCGGCCGCGAGCACCAGCCCGAGACCGGTCGCTCCGCCGCCGAGACTCAGCACAGCGAACGCGAGACCGATGGGGGCCACCGCCGAGCCGGTCCACGACAGCAACCGTGCCGTCAAGTGCAGTTGGAAGGGCCGGATCGACAACGGGGCGCACGCTTCCCTGACCCGGGTGCGCACGCCTATGCGCGGTACCGCCACTGATGAGGAGTTCCGACGCGGGAACCGTGGACTGCGCATGGTCCAACTCCACCCGGCAAAGTACGAAGCCCGGCAGCAAGACCGCTGTCGGGACAGGCGCCAACCCTAGGGCAGCATGAAGATCGTGTGTCGCGGACGCACCGCCAGAAGCCGTGGCCCAGGGGAACTTGAGCAGTCTCACTCATACATGGGGCAGGCGTAGCCGCCACTTGATCGTGCTCGGGCTGCGTTCGTCACCGACACACCGCGACCTGTGCCCGCCGCGCGAGCGATGGCGGCGAAGGTTGTGAGATGCCTTGCTCAGGCCACCGGCTGGGCGTCGTTCATCTGTGCCGTCAAGTCCGGGAGCCTGCCCGGCTGACCTGTTTCTCCGGGCTGCGGTGAAGGCCAAGGCTTTGGCTCGGGCGTGGCAGGTCGGGGCGCGGGCAGGGAATCCGTAGGGGATACCGACGGGGGCGCAGGGCTGGCCGGGCCCTCCTGGGGGCGCTCCCTCGGCATGACGAGCAGTACGCAAGCGACGGCCGCCGCCAGCGCGAGCAGCGCGAACGCGGCGGTCCGGAGCGGTGGTCGGCGGGCCGTGGCGGCCGACGGCGGGGCCGCGCGGCGCAGGTCCGGGAGGCCGACCGTACGGGCTCCGGCGTCCAGGGCGTCCCGTAGCCGGCGTTCCAGCAGAGCGTGGTCGCTCCTCGCTGACTTCATCTCGACTCCAGCTCTCTGCCGAGGGCGTTCAGCGCCCGGCTCGCGGTGGACTTGACCGTGCCACGGGAGACTCCGAGTGTGTCCGCGATCTGGGCCTCGGTGAGGTTGGACCAGTAGCGCAGGACGAGCACCTCGCGCTGGCGCCTGGTGAGGCGGCGCAGGGCCACGAGTACTTCGCGGTGTTCCTCGCGGAGCAGTACGTACTCCTCGGCCGGAGGCGCGTGACTCTCCCGTTCCGGTATGTACGCGCGTACGGTCCGACGGCGGCGCAGGACGGAGCGCGCGGCGTTGACCACGCAGGTGCGGACGTAGGCTTCCGGGTCGTCCAGGCCGGTGAGCCGTTCGCCGTGCCGTCGGAAGAGCGCGGCGAACGCGTCCTGGACCACGTCCTCCGCGGTGGGCAGGTCGTCCACGAGGAGCAGTGCCAGGCGGACGAGCTGGAGCCGGCGGTGGTGGTAGAGATCGTCGATCGCGGCCGTGGTCCAGGGCGGACCGGTGAGGGCGGTCGGCAGGTCGCGTCTCGCGTCGGATCCCGCGTCGGATCTCGCGTCGCGTCTCTTGGAGAGGCTGCGCAGCAGCAGGCGCCAACGGTTGGGGAAGGTCGCTGCGACTGCCGCTGCCGCTGTGCTCATGGTTCTCCTGGACGGGTGGCGGGGTCGGGGGCCACCGGGTCGTCACCGGGCGGCCCCCTGGGAGGAGTTGCTACTTACCGGGCACGGGCGCGGGGACGGGCTTGCCCGGTACGGGATTCGCGGGCGTGCTCGGAACCGGGGTCGGCTGGGCGGGAGCCGGAGCGGGCTTGCCCGGGACGGGCTTCGCCGGGACCGGAGCGGGCGCGGGCTTGCCCGGGACGGGCTTGGCCGGAACCGGAGCGGGCTTGGCCGGGACGGGCTTGGGCGCGGGCTTCGCGGGGGCCGGAACCGGCTTCGCGGGCGCGGGCTTGCCCGGTACGGGCTTGGCCGGGGCCGGAACCGGCTTCGGCGCGTCGGCCTGGGCGGCGGTCACCGCTCCACCGACAGCCAGCGCGGCGATGGCCGCCGACGTACCCAGGACCAGCCGCAGCCGGCCACGGAGAGCGTGGCGTACAGCGGTGTGACGTGCGGACATACCGTTCCTCGAATCATCTCGGCAATGGACGGACAGACGGATGGAGGCGCCTCCACTCCGACAGACGTCCGTCCCGCGCCGAGGTTGCAGGTGAAGCGGAAGACTTTTCACTCCGTGCACAGAAACGCACAGAAAAGCACTTAAAAGCGGCTGTTAGGCTCGAAAAAGGACCTTCGAAGGAGTGGTTCGATGTCCGAAACCTTTGTGCTGGTCCATGGCGCATGGCACGGCGGCTGGGCCTGGCAACCGGTGGCCGCGCGGCTGCGGGCGGCAGGTCACCGCGTACTGGCACCGACGAGTCCCGGCCTCGCCGTCGACGACGATCCACGTGACGTGACACTCGCCGATTGTGTTGACGCTCTCGTCGCCTATGCCGAACGGCTGGACCTGTCCGACGTGACGGTCGTGGCGCACAGCTGGGGCGGTTATGTCATCGGCGGCGCGGAGAGGCGGCTCGCCAAGAGACTGAAACAGGTTGTCTTCTACAGCGCGTTCGTGCCTCAGGCGGGCGAGTCGCTGACCGACACCGTTGAGCCCGAGCTCAGGGCCGCCTTCGATGAACTGAGCCGGGCATCGGACAACAATACGGTCAGCCTGCCCTTTGAGCTCTTCGCGTCCGACTTCATGCAGGACGCCAATGAATCAGCGGCACGAATGGCACACGGGCTGCTCCGCCCACAGCCCTACCGCACCTTCATGGACGCGCCGACCGCCGACATGACTCCCACCGGCGTCGACGTCCCGAGCGCCTATGTGCTGGCCGCGGAAGATCGCTCACTCGCACCCGGCGAGTACGGCTGGGTTCCTCGCTTCCCCGAGCGCCTGGGCGTACCTGTCATCCGCACTCCGGGAAGCCACGAATCACTCTTCACCCGCCCGGAAGAGCTGTCTCGTACGCTGCTGGACCTCGTCAACTCCGGCTGACCGGGCGGCAACTCCGTCCGACCGGGCCGTCCGTGCGGACCGTGCAGACCGTGACTTGTGGTCCGAGGGCCGCTAAGGTTAGGTTCCCCTTACTTCTGCCCGAGAGGCCTTCTCATCGTGTCCACCTTGTCCACCGTGTCCAGAACGGCCCTCACCCGCCGCCGTATCGCGGTGGCCGCTGCCGCCACCGTATTCGCCGTAACGCTCAGCGCGTGCGGCGGCAGCGACGAGTCCGGCACGGACAAGGCGGCCGACGCCGGAGGCGACACGCGTGTCGTCAAGACGGTGATGGGCGATGTGGAGGTCGACGGCGTGCCGAAGCGGGTCGTCGTGCTGGACACCGACGCGCTCGACTCGGCGGTCACGCTGGGCGTCACACCGGTCGGCGCCACCGCCGTCGCCGACCAGGCGCCCTTCTCTACGTACCTGCCCGCCGACAAGCTCAAGGGCATCAAGCCCGTCGGGCTGATCGCCGAGCCGAACCTTGAGGCGATCGCCGCGCTGGAGCCGGATCTGATCCTGAGCAGCAAGGTCCGTGACGAGAAGAACTACGCCGCGCTCTCGAAGATCGCGCCGACCGTCTTCTCCGACACCACCGGGCCGACCTGGCGGGAGAACTTCCAGCTCCACGCGGACGCGCTCGGCAGGAAGAACGAGGCGGTCACGGTCGTCGCGGACTACGAGGCGCATGTCAAGCGGCTGACCGAGGCGCTGGGCGGCGTGGCGAAGGCGAAGGAGACGAAGGTCGGCTTCGTACGGTTCGTGGAGGGCGCGGACACCCGGCTCTACCTCAACGACACGTTCGTCGGCTCCCTCTTCAAGGACCTCCAGGTCGGCCGCCCGACCGACCAGGACACCACCGGCTTCTCACTCGACGTCAGCCCCGAGCAGATCGACAAGGCCGACGCGGACGTCATCTTCCACTCCACGTACGGCGATCCGAAGAAGGCCAAGGAGACCGACACCGTCGGCGGCCCGCTGTGGAAGAACCTCACCGCGGTGAAGAAGAACATGGTCTTCAAGGTCGACGACAACCTGTGGATGCTGGGCATCGGTTACACCGGCGCGAGCCAGATCCTGGACGCGATGGAAAAGAGCTTCGCCTCGGCCGCGCGCTGACCGCTCGGCCGCGCGCTGACCACCCCGGTGGAGAACGACCACCCCGGTCGCGGACGACCACCCCCAGTCGCGGACTTGGTGTGCACCTGACGCTAAGGTGTCACGTTCGTTCGAATGTCCACGGGGTGACGGGGGAAAGCGGTTGTGAGCACGCAGCTGAGAGACACAGCGGCGGAACTGGCGCAGGTGCTGTGGCGGGAACACACCCTCTACCGGGAACGGTCCGGAGGCGTGGTCATCCGCGGTGAGCACGTGCGGCGCTGGATCAGTCTCGCGCCCGCGGGCGGCCGTGACGAGATCCTCGTCCGCGCGGGCCGCATCCTCGACGGCGGCACCACCGCTCCGGCGCGTTCGGAGGCGATCGTGTCGCTCTCCGCCGGAACGGGCGTGCTCGCGGCGGCCTGTCGCCGTCTGCTGGCCGAGGCGGCGGCCGATGTCACACCGACCGCGCCACGAGCGGGAGCGTCCAATGGCGGCGGGAGGTCCGGGCGACCCGGGAGGTCTGAGCGGTCAGGGAGACCCGCGAAGCCCGCACGGCCCACGCGCTCCGGCCGAGGCAGCCGAGCCGGCCGAGGCCGAGCGCGCATGCCCTTCAGCTCCTGGGTCATCGTCGTCTGCGTGACCGGCATTTTCGCCCTCTACGCGTACAACACCATGTCCGGCAGATAGCCGCCGCCGTTACGCGCCTGGCGCGCGTGGTGCGCCGAACGTCGTCCAGGCGGCCCGCTCCGGCACCCGTACCACCACCCGTCCCGCCGCCGCGTTCAGGATCGTCGCCGCTCGCCAGGCGCCGAGTGTGAGGTCCGGGGCGCCGACGCCGTGGGTGTGGAGTTCGGCGTTCTGGACGTACAGAGTGCCGGTCACGCGTGGGTCGAGCGTGACGCGGTACTGGCCGTCGATCCGGTAGCGACCCTTCTCGTCCCAGACCACCAGCTTCGCGAGCGTGTCGAGGAAGTCCGGGCGGGCCGCCGCGTAGCCGGTGGCCGAGACGATCGCGGACGTACGTATCTCGAACACCCGGTCCTGCTCGGTGTGGCGGCAGGTCAGCACGTACCCCGCACCGCCGTCGCTCTCGGGTCGCGCCGCGACCACCGCCACGCCCGGGTGGAGCGCGGCGCGCGGTTCCGTACCGCCGATCGTCCGCTCGTACAGCTCGTCGTGTATCTCGCCGAGCGTCTCCTCGCTGACGCCCTTGTAGAGCTGCCACTGTTCGCGTACGAGCTGGTCGCGCCGCGCGTCCGGCAGGGCGCGGAAGTAGCGGATGTAGTCGGGTGTGAAGTGCTCCAGGCCGATCTTGGAGTACTCCATCGGCGCGAAGGCGGGTGTACGGGCGAGCCAGCGGACGTACGGGCCGCCCGCGCCGTTGCCGTCCTGCTGACGCAGGAGATCGAGCGTGACCTCGGCGCCGGACTGGCCGGCTCCGATGACGGTGACGTCGTCAAGTCGGGCCAGGCGTGTCCGGTGGGTGCGGTAGTCGGCGCTGTGGAGTACGAGGCCGCTGTGCGCGTGTGCCTCGGACGGCGCGGCGGAGGGGCCGGCGAGCAGCGGACGGAGCGGTTCCGGAACGACCGGCGATGTGCCGACGCCGAGGACCACTTGACGTGCCCGTACGCGCGAGAGCGAACCGTCCGCCGAGCGGTACGTGACGGCGAACGCGCCCTCGCCCGCGCCTTGGCCCTCGCCTCCGTCCTCGCCCGCGCCTCCGCCTCCGTCCTCGCTCTCCTCCCACTCCAGCTCCGTGACGCGCGCGTCGAAGCGGCAGGACGGCAGGCGCTCGGCGACCCAGCGGCAGTAGTGGTCGTACTCGCGGCGCGGTATGTGGAACCGCTCGGAGAAGAAGAACGGGAACATCCGGTCGTGCTCGCGCAGATAGTTCAGATACGACCACGGGCTGGTCGGGTCCGCCATCGTCACCAGGTCGGCGAGGAACGGGACTTGGAGGACCGTGCCCTCCAAGAGCAGTCCCGGATGCCAGGAGAAGGCGGGCTTGGCGTCGAGGAAGAGCGTACGCAGGCCGGGCGCGGAGCGGTCGCTGAGTGCGGCGAGGGAGAGGTTGAACGGGCCGATGCCGATGCCGAGGAGGTCGTACGGGGTGGAGGTGCGCGTGGGTTCGATCGTCATGACTGGGCCGGGCCTCCGGGATCGTTGAAAAAGGGCAGGCTCGCTGCGGGCAGGTTCACCGCGCCTCCTCCGCGAGGCCGGCGGCCACGACGGTGTGGAGGAGCCGGTCCACCTGGGCGGGAGTGGTGTGCGGGTTGAGGAGGGTGAGCTTGAGGCGTACGCGGCCGGGACCGTGGCCGGGAAGTTCCGTACGGCCGACGACGGCGCGGCCTTCGCGGAGGAGACGGCGGCGGAGCGAGGCGTTGATCGCGTCGGTGTCCGTCGGATCGGCGTTGGTCGCGTCGGCCGGCAGATAGCGGAAGAGGAAGGCGGTCAGGACGGGTTCGGCGTGGAGTTCGAGCCGGGGATGGTTCCGTACGGTCCTGGCGCCCGCGACCGCCAGGTCGTGGCAGGCGTCGACGAGCCGGCCGAGGCCCGCCCTGCCGAGCGTACGGAGCGTCACGGCGATCTTGAACGCGTCGGCGCGACGGGTCGTACGGAGGGAGAGCCCGAGCAGACTCGGGTAGCCGGCCTCTTCGTCGTCGGCCGGGTTGAGATAGACGGCGCGGCGCGCGAGCGAGGCGTACGTCTCGGACCTCCGGACGAGAAAGACGCCGGCGGCGGCCGGCTGCCAGCCGAGTTTGTGCCAGTCGAGCGAGACGGAGTCGGCGAGGGCGAGACCGTCCAGCAGCGGCGCGAGCCGGTCGGACAGCAGCGCGCCGCCGCCGTACGCGGCGTCCACATGCAGCCACGCGCCATGCTCGGCGGCGAGCGCGGCGCAGATACGGAGCGGGTCGACGGCGCCGGTGTCGGTGGTCCCGGCGGTGGCGACGACGGCGATCGGCAGCTCGCCGCGATCGGCGCAGCCGGTGAGGGCGGCGGCCAACGCGTCTGCATTCATACGGAGTTGACGGTCGACGGGGACGGGCAGCACGGCGTCCTCACCGAGCCCGAGGAGGGCGGCGGCGCGCTGGACGGAGAAGTGGGCGGAGGCGGAGGCGAGGATACGAGGCCGGGGGAAGGCGCCGGTGCCGGGGCCGGGCAGCCCTTCCAGTTCGACCGGCCGCCCGGTGACAGCCCCAAGCACCCGATCCCGGGCGAGCATCAGCCCCATGAGATTGGACTCCGTACCACCGGAGGTCAGCACACCGGCGGCCAACTCCGCGTCATACCCGACAAGCCGCGCCAACTCCTTGAGCAGCAAGGTCTCCAGCGCGGTCGCGGCGGGCGCCTGATCCCACGAGTCCTGAGAGGGATTGAGCGCGGAAACGGCAAGATCGGCGGCAACGGCGACGGCGAGCGGCGGACAGTGCAAGTGCGCGGCACAAGCCACGTCAGCGGGATCGGCACTCCCTTCAGCAAGAAGGGCAGTAACCCGCCGAAGCACGGCGTGCGCCCCTGCCGCCGGGACGGAGGCAGGGGGCGCGGAGCCGTCCGGGGCCGCAGGTCCCGAGGGCGACGCGTCAGCCACCTGCGGCGCAGGAACGCGGGCACCGCCCGGGACGAGGCCGGTGGGCGCAGAACGCCCTGCGCCCGGCAACGCCGACGCCGCTCCAGCGGAACCGTCCGGAGGCGCCGCAGGAACGCAGCCACCGCCCGGCACAAGACCGGATCCTTCGGGCTCCGCCCAGGCCGGTGCCAGGACGGCGGAGCCAGGCTGCTCCGCACCGGCGCCGCCCGGCACAGCGCCGGGGCCTTCGGGGCCCAGAGGCTCCGTACCAGGTCCCTGCGGCACAGGGACGCGGGCACCGCCCGGGACAAGGCCGGAGCGTTCAGCCCACGACGCCACCGAGGCCGAGGCACCGGAGCCCCGGGCCCCGGGCAGGGCGGGTCCCTGCAACGGGGCAGCGCCGACGCCGCCCGGCGCGGCCCCGGGGCCCGCTGAGACCGGGACAGCGGACCCCGAAGACTCCGGAACGGCGCCACCTGGCGCCGTTCCGGGGACAGCGGGGCCGTCCGGCACAGGAACCCGGGCACCGCCCGGAACGATGCCGGGTCCTTCGGCCCCCGACCCCGCCGGGACCGGGTCAGCCGGGACCGGGTCAGCAGAGCCAGGGGGCTCCGCACCGGCACCGCCCGGCGCCGTTCCGGGGCGCCCGGCCCATGGCTCCGGCGAAGCCGGAGTAGTTCCCGGTGGTGCGGGGGCAAGGGTCCCGCCCTGGAGAACGGCCCCTTCGGGCCCGGGCCCGGTTCCCGGCGACGCCGGGGCGTCGGCACTGCCTGGAGAGGCCAACTCTCCGTCTCCCGTGGGCACCGGGGCGGCGGCACGGTCCGGCACGAGGCCCGGGCCCTCAGGCCCCTGGGGTTCCGTGTCGGCTCCCTCCGGTGTCGGCGGTGCCGTTCCGGCCTGTGGGAGCGGGGTCCAGGGGCGGAGCCCCTGGTTACGGGAAGGGGCGGGGTGGGGGAAAGACCAGCCGAACGCTTCCGCCACCGCCTCCGCCAGCTCCCCCGGCCGGCCCGGCGCGATCGGTCCGCCTCTTCGGCGCGCGCCCTCGGTCAGGGCGTTCAGGACCGTGTCCAGGAGCGGGCCCAGTGCCTCGGCGCCGTCGACTCCGCCCGACAGGGCCGTATCACCGACGCCGACGGCACCGCCCGGAACGTCCGCACCGTCCGCACCGTCCGGACCGCCCGCACCGCCCGGACCCGACACGTCCGTCGTCACGAGCGCCTGCCTCGCTGCACCGGCGCCGGCACCGGCGCAGACCCGGTCCCCGGCACAGTCCCCGACGCCGCCTCCATCGCGTCCGCCAGGCGCTCAAGCACCGCCTCCGTCTGTTCGTCCGTGATCACGAGCGGCGGCAACAGCCGTACCGTGGAGCCGAACCGTCCGCCCAGTTCGACGATCAGGCCGCGGTCGAGGCACGCCGCGCGAACCCGTTCCGCCAGTTCCGGCGCGACCGGACGGGCGCCGCAGGAGTCCAACGGTCCCTCCGGGTCGACCAGTTCGATGCCGATCATCAGACCACGTCCCCGTACGTCACCGATCACCGGCAGCTCCGAGCGCAGCCCTTCCAGCCGCGCCATCATCCGCGCGCCCACCGTCGCCGCCCGCTCCACCAGGCCCTCCCGTGCCACGTACCGCAGCGTCGCCGCGCCCGTGGCCATCGCCAGCGTGTTCCCGCGGAACGTCCCGGTGTGGGCGCCCGGCAGCCAGCCGTCGTACTTCTCGTCGTACACGATCACCGCCAGCGGCAGACTCCCGCCGATCGCCTTCGACAGCACCATCGCGTCCGGCACGATCCCGCTGTGTTCGACCGCCCAGAACGCGCCGGTGCGGCCGACGCCCGTCTGTACCTCGTCCACGATCAGCGGAATCTCCCGCTCCGCCGTGATCCGCCGCATCTCGCGCAGCCAGCCGTCCGGCGCCGACACCGCGCCGCCCTCGCCCTGGACCGCTTCGAGGATCATCGCGGCGGGCGGTACGACACCGCCCGCCGGATCGTCGAGCAGCCGTTCCGTATACGTCGCCGACAGCTCGGCCCCGCGCTCGCCGCCGATCCCGAACGGGCAGCGGTACGCGTACGGATACGGCAGCCGCGTCACCTCCGCGCCGCCGCCCGCCACCCGCTCCTTGACCGCGACACTGCCGGTCGCCGCGAGCGCTCCCGCCGTCATCCCGTGGTACGCGCCGGTGAACGCGAGCAGCCCGCTCCGCCCGGTCGCCGTCTGCGTCAGCTTCAGCGCCGCCTCCACCGCGTCCGTACCGGCCGGTCCGCAGAAGTGGATCCGCGCGCGGTCGGCGAAGGCGCTCGGCAGGGTGGCGAAGAGCGCGTCGGTGAAGTCGTCCTTCTCCGGCGTCGCGAGGTCGAGGACATGGAGCGGCGCGCCGCTGTCGACCGTACGGCGGATGGCCTCCAGTACGACCGGGTGGTTGTGGCCGAGCGCGAGCGTTCCGGCGCCGGAGAGGCAGTCGAGATAGCGGCGGCCGTCGGTCCCTTCGATCGTCAGGCCCTTGGCGCGGACGGGAACGATCGGGAAGGAACGGGCGTACGTACGGGCGGAGGATTCCCGGGCGCGCTGCCGCCGCAGGATGGCGCTCGCGTCGACGGCGGAGGCGGGGCGCCCGTTGGCGGCGGGCCGGGTGGTGGGGGGCACGGTCATGACACGGCTCCGGAGTCTCGGGAGGAACGACGAGGAGGAGAAAGGCGAGGAGGGCGGTTGGGAGGGACGGGCGCGCCGAACTGCCGGGACGGGCACGCGCCGAACCGCTCGGTCAGCTCACAGCCGACGGACGAACGCGCGGCGCATCGCGAACTCCCGGCCGTAGCAGCCCATATGGGCCGTACGAAGAAACCGGCCCGGACAGAGCCGGCCCGGTTCGGGCGCGGCCTTCACCCAGGCAAGTGGTATGCGCTGTACGGCCAGTTCACCGGACCGGGTGACACGGCAAGACCTCTCCTCCTCTGACACGCCCTCCGACGCGGGCGGTAAGTCGGCCGGATCGGCGGACCGGGACACGGCGGAGGGCGGGAACGGGACGGACACGGCTTGCTCTACCTCGGGGTGGGGGGTGCGACGGTCGGAACGGAACGGAACGAACAGACTGAATGGTCCGGATGGAGTGGGCACTTGCCAAACGCCTGCGGGACGGGTCGCACCACCGGCCAACTTGTTGGAACGCGGCGGCGCGCGGGGCGGGCGCGGGGCGACGGGCTGCGGCGGCGCTACGGCGTGGCGGTCAGCCCTCTCCGAGCGGGTTCGGGGCAGTGGCCGGCAGCGGCAGCACGCGCGAGGCCGGGTGCGTCATCGCGCCGTTCGATGTCGGCAGGGCCGATGTCGGCATGGTCCCCCCACAGGGTCGGAACGGCCGAGTACCCCCGATTCGGCCCGATACTTAGGCGAGCCTAACCTAATCGTCGTATGCGACGGTACCGAGCCTCCCTGAACAGCCGCACCACTTTCGCGGGAGTACGTTGGACGGGAGGAGGCGAGCGCGTCATGAGCAACTGGATCAGCGTGGTGGTGATCCTGGGCCTGATCGCGGTGGGATTCACGGTGATCCGTCTGCTCCAGAGCCGCGCGGCGGCACTGGCCGCCCGCGCACACGCCGCCGGCCGCGACGAAGAGCCCGAAGAGCCCCCGGCGCGGCACCACGACAGGACCGACAGAAGCGGCCTTCACTTGCCGAGCATGCTGAACGGGTTCGGCGACGTCATTTCTGGGCGTGCTCACCGACGTAGAAAAGCAGCCAGATGAACCCGGCGAACAGGTGCGTCCCGAAGATGTAGAAGAAGACGCGGAGGGCCACTCCGCGCTCCTTCCAGCTCTCGTCGTCGCTGTCGCTCATCCACAGACCTCCCGCCGGGCGCACGCGGACACACGGCACAAACACGGCCGCCGCCGACACCAGCGTACGGGCATGCCCGCCGCGCCGCCGGGGGCGGCCGTTTCCGGCCCACGACCGACCCAAGACCGCACCACGACCGGCCCATGAAGTGACCGCGTCGGCCCGCCCGCGTACATCCTCGCCCTCACCCTCGGCCCCTCCCCGCTTGCGCAACCCAGTCCCCTCCCGTCCCCCGCTTGTCACGCCCCGACCAGGGCGGAATAGAGGGTGGTGGATCGTCGTTGACGGTGGCAGTTTAAGATTCAACCAACACCACCTTCGAGAGACGACGCGAAAGCGAGAGGCGTGAGCGCGATGCAGTTCGGGATCTTCACCGTCGGAGATGTCACGGCCGACCCGACCACGGGACGTACGCCGACCGAGCACGAGCGGATCAAGGCGATGGTCACCATCGCGCGGAAGGCCGAGGAGGTCGGGCTCGACGTCTTCGCCACGGGCGAGCACCACAACCCGCCCTTCGTCCCGTCCTCGCCCACCACGATGCTCGGCCATATCGCCGCCACCACCGAGCGGCTGATCCTCTCCACCTCCACCACGCTGATCACCACCAACGACCCGGTGAAGATCGCCGAGGACTTCGCGATGCTCCAGCACCTGGCCGACGGGCGCGTCGATCTGATGATGGGGCGCGGCAACACCGGTCCGGTCTATCCGTGGTTCGGTGAGGACATCCGCCAGGGCATCCCGCTCGCGATCGAGAAGTACGCGCTGCTGCACAAGCTGTGGCGCGAGGACGTCGTGGACTGGGAGGGCAAGTTCCGTACGCCTCTCCAGGGCTTCACCTCGACGCCTCGCCCGCTGGACGGCACTCCGCCGTTCGTCTGGCACGGCTCGATCCGCTCGCCCGAGATCGCCGAACAGGCCGCCTACTACGGAGACGGCTTCTTCGCCAACAACATCTTCTGGCCCAAGGAGCACTTCCAGAAGCTGATCCGGCTGTACCGCAAGCGCTACGCCCACTACGGGCACGGCACTCCGGAGCAGGCGATCGTCGGCCTCGGCGGCCAGGCGTTCATGCGGAAGAACTCGCAGGACGCGGTACGGGAGTTCCGGCCGTACTTCGACAACGCGCCGGTGTACGGGCACGGCCCGTCGCTGGAGGAGTTCACCGAGCAGACTCCGCTGGTCGTCGGCAGCCCGCAGGAGGTCATCGAGAAGACGCTGTCCTTCCGTGACTCCTTCGGCGACTATCAGCGCCAGCTCTTCCTGATGGACCACGCGGGCCTGCCGCTGAAGACCGTGCTGGAGCAGCTCGACCTGCTGGGCGAGGAGGTCGTACCCGTACTGCGCAAGGAGTTCGCGAGCCTGCGGGCGGCCGGAGTCCCGGACGGCCCGGTGCACCCGACGGTCGCGGCCCACGCCGTCACCGTCGCCGGAGCCGACCGCACCGACCGCACCGACGACACCGCCAACACCGCCAAGGAGGTCTGACCATGGAGGCGCTGAGGCTCGTCGCCGTCTCTGCCGGGCTGAGCAAGCCGTCGTCCAGCCGGCTGCTGGCCGACCGGCTGGCGGAGGCGACCGCGCGCGAACTGGCCGCCGCCGACCGCAAGGTGGAGGTCGAGGTCGTGGAACTGCGCGAGCTGGCCGTCGACATCGCGAACAACCTGGTCACCGGCTTTCCGTCGACCGCGCTGGGCGCGGCGCTGGACCGGGTGACCGGCGCGGACGGGCTGATCGCGGTGACGCCGGTCTTCGCCGCCTCGTACAGCGGACTGTTCAAGTCGTTCTTCGACCTGGTCGAACCGGACGCGCTCACCGGAACGCCCGTACTGCTCGCCGCGACCGGCGGCACCGCGCGCCACTCCCTGGTACTGGAACACGCCCTGCGCCCACTCTTCACCTACCTGCACGCGCTGACCTCGCCCACGGCGGTCTTCGCGGCCACGGACGACTGGGGCACAGCCGCCGACACCCACGCAGGCGGCCTCCCGACCCGCATAACCCACGCAAGCACCGCCTTCGCCCACCTCCTGGCAACGGTCACACCGACACAGGAAGAAGCCACGGAACCGCCCGAGACATACGCCGCGCACTCCGCGGCCGAGGACCTGGACAACCTGAAGGACCTGGACGACGACTTGGACGACATAGTCCCCTTCGAGCAACTCCTCAAAAACCTCGGCTGACACCCCGTCCACAGAGTCAACCGCCATCCACGCACACCGCTTCGAGGTCGATGACCGTGAATTCAAGCAACCGCATGATGAGTTGCCCGGCACGAACCCAGTGAATCCGCGGATCCCCGAACGCCACGCCCGCCGCGTCCACCAGAACCGGAGCCGGATACCCGGGCCCGTAGAGCGCCCCCTGCACCCCCGCCAAGCCGAAATCCGTGACCCGCAGCGCCACACACCGCTTGCGCAGATGAGGGCAGACCCGGACGGACGTCGAGGCGCACGGCAGGCAGAGCGGGGGGTGGGTCGTGGTGAGATCACCGGGCCAGGACCGCCTGTCGTCGGGATCCTCACCGAGGAGCCACAGCACGCCGTCCGCGTTGCGGTCGGCGGGCCCGGCACAGATCTGACAGAGCAGTTCCCCCATGGCCCGCCGCTGCCGCAGGACATGGACCCTGCCGAACTGAGGCCGGCCCTTGCCCGGCAGCGACGGAGCACGGGTCCACAGCACGCCGTCCGTGTCCCTGTCGTACGGCCGCTCATCCGCGTAACCGATGCCTCTGCCTTTCGCGACAACGCGCACGGCCGGCGCCCGCTCCGCGCTCCATGCGGTGATGTAAGGCACCGGCAGCAAGCGGTGCGGCCCGGTGGTCGCGGAAGTGGATGACATGGGGCGACTCCCTTGGTCGTGAGCTTGGTCGTGAGACAGAAAACCTCTCTAGACATCTCCAGTGAAGCCGAACTTCTCTAGAGATGTCAATCGCCATGTCTAGAGAGGTTTGCGATCTCCGGACGTACGCCCGAGATGCGACCCCTCCTTGGTCACCTAGGGTGTCTAGAGAAGCGGGAGGAGGGCTTACGTATGGCCACCAAGGGCGGCGGCGACAGTCGGCCGAAGTATCAGCGCATCGCCGACACGCTCCGGGAGGCGATCGGGGCGGGTGAGTACGGGCCGGGGGCTCGGTTGCCCGGGGAGAACGAGCTCATGGCCATCCACGGCGTGGCGCGGATGACCGCGCGCCAGGCGCTGGGGGTTCTGCAGAGCGAGGGGATCGCCGAGTCCCGCAAGGGGGCCGGTGTGTTCGTACGGTCGTTCCGGCCGTTGAGGCGGCGCGGGATCGAGCGGCTGTCGCACGAGCGGTGGGGCGCCGGGCGTTCGGTCTGGTCCACGGACGTGGAGGACCGGACTCTGGTCGTCGACCAGGTCGATGTGGCCGAGGAGCCCGCGCCGGAGCGGGTCGCGCGTCTGCTGGGCATCGCTCCGGGCGATGCGGTGTGCGTACGGAACCGACGGTTCGTCCTGGAAGGCAAGCCGGTCCTGCTGGCCACGAGCTTCCTGCCCGCAGACCTCGTCGCCGGTTCGGCCATCACGCGTGAGGACACCGGTCCGGGCGGAATCTATGCCCGCCTCGCGGAACTCGGCCACCGGCCGGTGCACTTCAGGGAGGAAGTCCGTTCCCGCATGCCGTCCCAGGACGAGGCGAACCGACTGAGCCTGTCGCCGGGCACACCCGTCATGCTGATCTGCCGGACGGCATTCGCCGACGAGGAACGCCCCGTGGAGGTCAACGAGATGACGCTCGACTCCGCGTCGTACGTACTCGAGTACGACTTCGACGCCTGAGGCCCACGGCGCGGACAGAGAAGAGCCGTTCAGGGCTCGTGCATGTTCAGGGCTCCCGCATAGCTCAGGGCTCAGGGCTCGTGCATATAAAACGCGTAGAACGTGATGATGACCGTGCCCACGGCGAGCGCGAGGCCGATGCCCGAGGACAGGAGGACGCTGTGGCCGGTGAGGCTGTACAGGAAGCCCATGGCGCAGCCGACCAGGGTGCCCCAGGCCGCGGCGCGTAGTTCGCGCATCAGGGAGTGCTGGAAGCGGAGGAGGCCGATGATCAGCAGGGCGAGGAGCGCGCCGGATATCAGGGCCAGGGCGAGCTGTCCGTAGGTGGCCGGGCCGCCGCCGCGGGCGATGTACGCGGCGTAGGCGCCGTAGATGGTGCCCAGCAGAAGCGGTATTCCCAGGCTGGGCGGAGAGAGATGGAACCGTTCCAGCCGTTCCAGTGGGGAGACATGGCGGCGCGTCGGCCGCGTGGGTACCTGAGTGGCCATGGCAGGGCGCTCCTTCCGTCCCCCCGCCTCTCCAGCGCACACCTGCCCGCCGTACCCGTCAACCGCGGCGCTCACCAGGTCGGCGGCGCATGGCTCGCGCCCGGCGCCCGCGCCGCGTTCCCTTGAGGAGTGCGGAGCTATCTCTCCACGGCGCTGATCGTCCTGCTCGCGGTCCTGACCCCGTTGAGCGCGATCGCGGCCTGGGCCGATCTGGAGATCGGCGACACGGGCCGCTTCGTCTCGACGATGACGCCGCTCGCCTCCGACCCGGCCGTGCAGGGCGCCGTCGCCGACCGGGTGACCGACCAGGTCATGACACAGATCGACGTGGGCCCGCTCCAGTCGGGCGTACGCGAGCTGCTGCACGAGGCCGTGCTGTCCTTCTCCACCTCCGCGGCCTTCAAGAACGCGTGGACGACGGCGGCCCGTGCCGCGCACACCACCGCGCAACAGGTCCTCGCCAGCGGGCGCGGCGATGCCGTCACCATCGATCTGGCGCCCGTCACCGAACAGGTGAAACGGCAGTTGATGGCCGACCGGGTGCCGTACGCCGACCGGATCCCGGTACGGCACAGCGAGATCACCGTGCTGAAGGCCAACGGTCTCGGCGTCTGGCGCGATGTGGCCCGCGGGCTCAAGGCGGCCGGTGTCCGGCCGGCCGCGGCGACGCTCGTGCTCGCCGCGGCGGCCCTGCTGCTCGCCGTACGCCGTCGCAGGGCGCTGATCGGCACCGGTCTCGCGTTCGCGGCGGGCGCGGTGGTGCTGGCCGTGGTCGTGGCGGTGGCCCGCGCGACCAGTCTGGGAAATCTGCCGGACAACGGTGACCGCTCGGCCGCCGCGGCCATCTACGACGCGCTCACCGCCTCCCTCCGTACGACGGCCTGGTGGGTCCTCGCGACCGGACTCGCCCTGGCCGCACTCGCCTGGCTCATGGGCCGCCGACGACGAGCACCGCCGGTTCCGCCAGGGCGTACGCCAGTACCGGTGGGCGCGGGGACTCCTGACCGGCCGTGACCCACCATGACCGCGTTCGGCGAGCTACGTGTCCGGCGCGGTGTGGCCGCCGCTCGCTGCCGCCGCCTCCCTGCCATCGCCTCACTGCCATCGCCTCACTGCCGCCGCTCGCTGGGACTTTCCGGGCTTTACTGAATCTTTATACCGATCACCCTCACCCAAATGTCTCTTTTGCTCCATTTGGGGCAGCATGGGGTTATGAGCCAGAACACGACACAGAGGCCCCCCACCACGGGCATGGGCACAGGCACAGGCACTGGAATGGGCACGGGCGCGGGGACCGGCACCGGATACGGCGCGGGAACCGGCGCTCATACGGAAAGAAGGGCCGCCTACGCCGTCGGCGGTAGTTTCTTCGCCGGTGTGTTGATGGTGGTCATGGGAGCGACAGCCATTCTTCAAGGCGCGGCCGCGGTCAGAAGGGACCGGATCCTCCACAGCGTGTCCGGCTACGCCTACGGGTTCAACCTCAGTTCATGGGGCTGGCTGCACATAGCCCTCGGAATCCTGGTCGCCCTCGTGGGACTGGCGATTCTGATGCGTATCCGGCCGGCGCGGTACGCCGGTATAGCGGTCGCCGC
Source organism: Streptomyces sp. NPDC059743 (assembly GCF_042732975.1). NCBI lineage: Bacteria > Bacillati > Actinomycetota > Actinomycetes > Kitasatosporales > Streptomycetaceae > Streptomyces > Streptomyces sp. NPDC059743. Next base: position 110,302 of record NZ_JBHWGS010000012.1, read on the forward strand.
GCTGATCCTCGTCTCGCAGTTCATGTATCTGCCGTACCAGCCCGTCTGGGCGGTCGTGGGCATGGCCCTGGCCGCGTGGGTGATCTGGGCGCTGGCCACGGACCGCGGACCGTTCGGCGCGCCGCCGTCATCGGGAGCGGGCGCGGGCGGAACCGGTACCGGTGCCCACACCGGGACAGGAGCCGGTACAGGAGCCGGGACCGGAACCGGAACCGGCAACCGGTTCTAGACTCGGCAACTCGGCAGCCGGATCCGGACAGGGCGTCAACAACCCACTCTCGAACCCCTCGAACCTCGAACCCCGCGAACTCAGCGTGCGTACGTGTCCGTACGTACGCTGAGGCGTGATGTCGTGCGTGCGAGAGCGAGCGAGAGGCCGGACCCTTGGACACCGCGAGCAGCAGAACCGCCGTACGCGACCCGCTCCACGACCAGCCTCCGCCCACCGCACGTCCCGCCCATGAACGGCTGCTGATCTGGGCAACGGGCCTGTCCCTCGCCGCCGCCACCGCACTCGTCGGCTGCCGCGTGATCGGCGTCGACGGTGTCACTCCCGTCCCGCAGCTTCTCGCGTTTCTGCCCTGGTCGCTCGTGCCCATCGGGGTGGCCGCGGTGTTCGCCGTTCTGCTCCGCTGGCGCGGCGGGCTGGTCTGGGCACTGGTGGTGCTGGCCGTGGCGGGACGGTACGGACTGCCGTACGGGCCACAGGCCGCCACTGCCACCACCGCCACCGCCACCGCCACGGAGACGGGAACGGGAACGGAACGCCCGGTCGTCGCGCATCTTGAAGTGCTCACCTCCAACGTCGAGTTCGGGCAGGCGACGCTCGGGCTGATCGAGACGGTCCGCCGCGAGCAGCCGGACGTGGTCTTCGTCCAGGAGTGCGAGTACATCTGCGCCCAGCTCCTCAACGCCCGTATTCCGCGTGCGGACTATCCGTACCGCCATGTCGTCAAGGCCGGTCAGGCCGAGGGCTCGGCGATCCTGTCCGTCCTCCCGCTCACCGATACGGACGGCATCGAGGGCACGCTCTCCATGCCCGGTTCGGAGGCCGTCGTCGGAGGCCGTACGGTCCGGCTCCAGCTCGTCCATCCGCTGCCGCCCGTCCCGGGCGGCGTCGACGCGTGGCGCCGGGAGCTGGACCGTATCCGTACGTACGCCACCGCGCACCGGGACGCTCCGCTCATCCTGGCGGGCGACTTCAACGCCACCCGGGACCACGCCGCCTTCCGGGCCGTCCTCGACGGCGGCGAGCTGCGGGACAGCGCCGCTCTGGCGGGCGCGGGCCGTACGCCGTCCTGGCCCGCCGCCGTTCCCAGGCCGCTGGGCGCGCAGATCGACCATGTACTGATCAGCAAGGACTTCTCCGTACGGCGGGCCCGCTTCCTCGATCTGGCGGACACGGACCACCGGGCGCTGCTCGTCGGACTCGATCTGCACGCGCCCGCGCGACGGTGACCGCGAAGGTGACCGCGAAGGTGCGAGAGGCCGGATACGGCGGGAGGATCGGAATATGAACGCCGGCGGCAGAAACGGCAAGAAGGACAAGAACGACAAGATCCTCGACACCATCGGCTCCCTCGTCGCCGAGGAGCGCTCCCTGCGCGACCGCTCGGCGCGGGACCTCGGGCTCGGCGGCGAGGAACAGGAGCGGCTGCGCGCCGTCGAGGTACAGCTCGACCAGTGCTGGGATCTGCTGCGCCAGCGCCGCGCGAAATCGGAGTTCGGCGAGAATCCGGACGAGGCGGCGGTCCGTCCGCCGAGCGAGGTCGAGGGATACCAGGGCTGACAGGCCGCACCCGTGACCGCCTCCGCCCCTCGTACCCCCGACCGTCACTGCCCTGCGACCGCTTCCGCCCCGCACCCCGCCCCCGTACCCCCGACCGTCTCTCCTCCGCCGCGCCCGCGCGTGGTTCCGGCTCACCGATCCTCACCGATCGGGCACTTTGAGCGTCAGCCAGACCCGCTTCCCGGGCCCTTGCCTGGGCGCCACTCCCCAGTCGTCCGCCAGCGCGGCGACCAGCGCGAGCCCACGCCCGCACTCGTCGTCCAGGCCCGGATCGCGTGGCCTGGGCAGCAGATCCCCGGCGTCCTCGACCTCCACCCTCAGCAGTCCGTCCCCGCGACGCAGGGTGACGGCGATCTCCCGGCCGGGCGGGCTGCCATGGCGCAGCGCATTGGTGACGAGTTCCGACAAAAGGAGGGCGGCGGTCTCGCCCGGCTCCTCCGGCAGGTCGAAGTGCGCGTGCAGAGCCTCGCGTGCGCGGCCCACACTGCGCGGGTGGCTGGGAAGGCGGAACGTCAGGTGCTGGTCGCGCCGGTTGCGATGGTCGTACTGGTCGAGCTGCTCACCGTCGAGGTTCATGGGAAGGACTTTCCCTGAAGTACGGATTTTACTTTCCGTGCAACGGTGATGACTCAAAGGAGTCGGACCGGAAAGTTGGACGAACCCCACAACGGCCTTGGGAGCAACGGGCGTTACGGGAACGGGCCCCCAGAAATTCATCTGCGGTCCACGAACCTCCCGCAGCCCGGCGCGCGCCGACCGGAGCCAAGCCCGCCCGGCCCCAACCCCGGTGCCACTCAGTGCCCGTGCAGCCGGTCCATATCCCTGCGCTCGCGCTTCGTCGGCCGGCCCGTGCCACGGTCACGCAGGGCCACGGGCACCGCCAACTCGCGCGGCGGAGGCGGCGGGCTGTTGTCCACGTAGCACTCCACCGCCACCGGTGCGCCCACCCGCTTCCGTACGGTCCGTGACACCACCACGATCCGCTCGCGTCCCGCGTGCCGCAGCCGGATCTCGTCGCCCGCCTTGACGGAGTACGCGGGCTTGACCCGCTCGCCGTTGACCCGTACATGGCCCGCCCGGCAGGCGGCAGCCGCCTGGGAGCGCGTCTTGGTAAGCCGTACGGACCAGATCCAGCTGTCGACCCGTACGGTCCCGCCGGTCCCGCCGCTCGTCCCCTCACCCGGTACCTCAGAAGCCACAGAAGCCATACCCATACATCGAGAGTAGGCGCCCTACCGCCGTATGGACGGCTCTTGCGGCCCACGAATGCGGCCCACGAAACGGCAAGCGGGGTGACGCCGGTCCGAGACGGCGCCACCCCGCGACTTGCCGGATGGGTTCAGAGGCCGTACGGCTCAAGGGCCGTAGGGCTGGGGCCCGTACGGTTCAAGGGCCCGTAGAGCTGGGGCCGTGCGGCTCAGCGGCCGTACGGTACGTACAGGCGGGCGTCGGTCGGGCGCCGAGGTCCGGTCAGACGCCGATGTCGCCGCCGTCCTTGCGCCAGACGACCACGACCGACGGGCGGACGATCTTGCCCGGTCCGTCCGGCCACGCGCTCGCGGGCTTCTCGACGGTCGCGCCGTCGATCTCGCCCGGGTGCTGCACGGCCACCAGGACACGGCGGTCCTGGACGATCGGGCCACAGGTCTCGGCACCGTTCGGCATGGTCAGGAACTGCTTCAGCTCACCGCGCCGCTCGCCCTGCGTCGCGACACCGAAGAGACCGTCGTGCGTGCCGAGCGCGTTGCCGTCCGTCGAGATCCACAGGTTGCCGTGCGCGTCGAAGGCGACGTTGTCCGGGCAGGAGATGGGGCTGACCTTCTCCTTGGGGAAGCCCGCGAAGTAGGTGGCCGGGTCCTTCGGGTCGCCCGCGACCAGGAAGAGCCGCCAGGCGAAGCCGTCGCCCGCCGGGTCGTCCCAGTTCTCCGCCAGCTCCAGGATGTGGCCGTGCTTGTTGGCGTTACGCGGGTTGGCCTCGTCCGGGCCCGCCTTGCCGGCCTTGCCGCGGTCGGTGTTGTTCGTCAGCGCGACATAGACACGGCCGGTGCGCGGCGACGGCTCGACGTCCTCGGGACGGTCCATCTTGGTGGCGCCGACCTTGTCGCCCGCGAGGCGCGTGAAGATGTACACCTCGTCGGCGGTCATGCCCGGGACGTGCGAGACATCGCCGGTGGCCAGCGGGATCCACACGCCGGAACCGTCGAACTCGCCGTCGTTCGGGAGCTTGCCCGTGCCGTCGATCTCGCCCGCCGGGCTGTCGCCGGTCAGCTTGGCAACGTACAGCGTGCCCTCGTCCAGCAGCGTCAGATTGTGCTGGTGGGCGGCGCGGCTGCTGCCCTTCTTCATCTGCTTCGACGAGACGAACTTGTAGAGGTAGTCGAAGCGCTCGTCGTCGCCCATGTAGACGACCGGACGGCCGTCGGCGGTCAGGCGCGGCTGCGCGGCCTCGTGCTTGAAGCGGCCGAGGGCGGTGCGCTTCTTGGGCGTGGAGTCCGGGTCGTACGGGTCGAGCTCGACCACCCAGCCGTGGCGGTGGGCCTCGTTGGGCTCCTGCTTGAGGTCGAAGCGCTTGTCGAACAGCTCCCACTTGCGCTCGGTGGCGCCGGTGGCGATGCCGTACCGCAGATCGGTGGGGCTGGAGCCGTTGGCGAAGTACTGGTTGAAGTTCTCCTCGCCGTGGAGCGTGGTGCCCCAGGGAGTGGTGCCGCCGGCGCAGTTGTTGAGCGTGCCGAGGACCTTGCTGCCCGTACGGTCGGCGGAGGTGCGCAGGAGCTCGCTGCCCGCGGCCGGGCCGGTGAGCTGGAACTCGCTGGTGACGGTGAGACGGCGGTTCAGCTCGTGGCGGGTGACGGCGGTGAGCTTGCCGCTCTTGCGGTCCTCCTCGACCACGACGACGGAGATGCCGTGGGCGGCCCACGCGATCTCGACCTGCTCGCGGGTCGGCGCGGCGGCGCTGTAGCCCTTGAACATCAGGATCTCGTCGGTGTACTCGTGGTTGGCCACGAGGACCTGACGGCCGCGCTCGCCCTTCAGCGGCAGCAGGCTGAGGAAGTCGTTGTTGTAACCGAACTGGCCGGCCTGGGCCTTGGCGGTCTGCCTGTCCGGGTTGAAGGCCGGCGCACCGCGCAGGATCGGGTCGCCCCAGCGGATGAGCACGCTCTGGCTGTGTCCTGCGGGAATCGTCACCTGGTCGGCGACATTGGGCGCGACGGGAGTGAAGCGGAGGCCGCGGGCGCCGTCCGGGGTGGGCGTGTGGCCGTGGCCCTTGCCGCCGCCGCTCAGCGGCGTCGCGGAGGCGACGGAATCACCGGGACCACCGACGACGACCGCGGTGCCCGCGGCGGCGGCGACGGTCACGACGGCGGCGGCGCGCACCATCGAACGTCTTGACAGGGCACCGGCGATGATGTCGCCGGCGTACTCGTTGTCACTCTTGTTGGGGACCTCGTGGAAACACGCGTCGCCGCAGCGGTAACGGCAGGTCAGGGCGGAACGCCCGCCCGGGTGTGAGTTCAGCAACGGCAGCAGTTTGCGCACTTTCGCCTCCGGTGGATGTGGTGATTCGGCGCGCCCCGCGCCGACATGGCCGACAGGCTGTCGGGATGTCTCGGCCGTGACGGTAGGTGGAACGGCCAGCATGGCGGCGGCGGCACGGTGAACGAAACATGAACGCGGAACGGCCGGGTGGTCGGGAGAGAGTAATGGCGCGCCGGGTGCGGGTGGGGTGCCGGTGGGATACGGGATGCCGGTGCCGTCCTCCCGCACGTTCTCCCCCATACGTGGGGCCCGTGCGGCCCGCGGAGGCCGCCCCGGCCGTGGATCTTCGAGGTGGCCGCTAACCTTACGTATCCGCCCTGGCCAGGGATGCGCCTTTGTCCCCGGTGGCGGACACCGCACCCAACTGATCTGAAAGGCCTCGCCCATGGGCATTCGGAGCTTGCTGCGCAAGGTGTTCGGACGCGACCGTGCGGAGGAGCGTAACGAGCCGGCGGCCTCGGTGCCGTCGCAGACCGCCGGTACGGAGCCGACGGAAGCGGCCGAGGTGACGGCGGCAGCGGGAGCGGCGGCCGACAAGGGCGCGACCGTGCCGGCGCCGGAGCCGGCACCGTCGGCGGAGGCAGCGGCGGCGGACCTGGTGGCCGCGGCCTTCGACAACCCGCGCGCGCCGGAACCGGACCTGAGCGTGCCGCCCCAGATCTCCCGCGCCCACACGCCCGACCCCGAGGAGCCCGCCCTCGCGGCAACGGTCCCGGCCCAAACCTCCACAGAACCGGACCCGATCCCAGAGGCACGGACCCCGGAGCCCGCGCTCGCAGCCGAGGCACCGGCTCTCGTGCCCGAGCCCGTGGCAACGCCCGTGCCGGAGGCGGAGGTTCAGGCCGAGGCGGAGGTAACGGCCGTACCAGAGCCAGAAACCGAGCCCGAGCCCGTGGTTACGCCCGCGCCGGAGGCGGAAGTCACGGCCGTGGCAGAGCCGGAGCCCGCGCTCGCGGCTGAGACCGAGGCATCGGCTCCCGAGCCCGAGGCAACGCCCGCCCCGGAGGCCGAAGTTCCGGCCGTAGCCGAGACCGAGCCCGCGCTCGCGCCCACCGGGGCGCCGCTACCGGACGCCGACGTACCGGCCGTACCCGAGCCGGAGGCCGTACTCACGGCCGAGGCCGAGCCGGAGACGGCGCCCGCCGAGGCCGTGGCAACGCCCGTGCCGGAGGCGGAAGTTCCGGCCGTAGCCGAGCCGCAGCCCGCGCTCGCGGCTGAGCCCGAGGCACCGGCGCCCGTCTCCGTGCCCGTGGCAACGACTGTGCCGGAAGCCGAGGTTCCGGCCGTACCGGAGCCAGAGGCCGTACTCACAGCCGAGGCGGAGCCGGCGGCCGACGCCGAGCCCATCGCAACGCCCGTGCCGGAGGCCGACGTTCCGGCCACGGCCGACACCGAGCCCGTACTCGCGGCCGACGCCGACGACACGTCAGAGCCCGTCCTCGCTGCCGCCGCCGACGGCGACAAGTCGGCCGCTCTCTCCCTCGCTCGCGTCAAGTCCCTTGCTCCTGGACTTGTCCAGCGCTACAAGGCCGCCGGGGCCGCGCTCAAGAAGCTTGGGCTCGGCGGTGAGCGGGCCACCGTGTATCTGGTTCTGGACCGGTCCGGGTCCATGCGGCCGTACTACAAGGACGGCAGCGCCCAGCACCTCGGTGAGCAGGCGCTCGCGCTCTCCGCGCATCTGGACGGCAGCGCGACCGTGCCCGTCGTGTTCTTCTCCACCGAGATCGACGGGACCGGCGAGATCGCCCTCGGCTCGTACGAGGGCAAGGTCGACGAACTGCACGGCTCTCTCGGCCGGATGGGACGTACGCACTACCACTTCGCGGTCGAAGAGGTCGTGGCGCTCCACGAGAAGTCCGGTTCCACCGGGCCCGCGCTGGTGATCTTCCAGACGGACGGCGCGCCCAACGCCGTACGCGCCGCCGAGCAGGCCTTCGCCGACGCCGCCGGGCTGCCGCTCTTCTGGCAGATCGTGGCATTCGGCGAGGAGGACGCCAAGGGCTTCGACTTCGCGCGCAGGCTCGGCGCGGACGCGGCCACCGCGAACGTCGGCTTCCTGCACATGGGCCCCGTTCCGGCCGAGCTGCCGGACGCCACGTTCTACGGTGCGGTGCTCAGCGCCTGGCAGGCCTCCCGCGCAAACTGACCCGCCGCAAACCAGGACGAAGCGAAGCAAACCCCGCTGCCGTCGGCCCGCGTCATCCCGACGCGGCCGGCGGCAGCGTCACGGTGACCGCGAGACCGCCGCCCGCGCCGCCCGGCGCCGCCGTGACCTTCCCGCCGTGCGCCACCGCGATCGAGCGCACGATGGACAGACCGAGCCCCGCGCCACGGCCCATCCGGTCACGGCCCTCACCGCGCCGGAACGGTTCGAACAGCGCCGGGATGTCGTCCTCCGCCACCACGGGCCCGGTGTTCCGCACCACCAGCGCCGTGCCGCTGACCTCGACGTCCACCGTCCCGTCGGGCACGTTGTACGTCACCGCGTTGGCCAGCAGATTGCCCACGAGCTGACCGAGCAGCAGCCGGTTTCCGCGTACGATCTCGGCGCCGGCCACCGACACGGCTCCGTCCAGGCCGAAGCGCGCCGCCTCCTCCGTCACCGCCTCGCCCAGATCGACCAGCTCCTGGTCGTCCACCTCGCGCTCGCTGCGCGCCAGCACCAGCAGCCCTTCGATGAGCTGTTCGCTGCGCCGGTTGTTGTCCAGCAACGTCTGCTTCGTACGGGCCAGTTCGTCCGGCGTGCACATGTCGTCGAGACCGACCTGGATCGCGGTCCGCTGCGTCGCCAGCGGCGTCCGCAGCTCGTGCGAGGCGTTGGCGATGAACCGGCGCTGGCTGTCGAAGGCCTTCTCCAGCCGCGCCAGCAGCGCGTCCAGCGTGTCGCCGAGCTCCTTCAGCTCGTCGTCGGGACCGCTCGCGCCGATCCGCTCGTGGAGATTGTGCTCGGAGAGCCGGCGGGCCTTCGCCGTCATCGTGTGCACCGGCCGCAGCACCCGTCCCGCCGTCCACCAGCCGACCACCACCGCGCACGCCGCCATCACCAGCAGCGCGGCGACCGACCAGAAGAGCATCTCGTCCGAGGCCGCGTCGGTGACATTGTCGGTGAGCCGGTAGACGGTGATGGGCGCGATCCGCTGCTCGCTGATCAGTCCGCGCACCGAGGTGACCGGCAGCGCGGGCGCCACCTGGGCGGGAACCACCCGGGCGACCATCTCCTGCGCCTCGTTCTGGGTGCCCGCGCCGGCGAGCAGATTGACGACGGTGAGCAGACAGCCGCCGAGGACGACGAAGACACCGCCGTACACCAGCGCTATCCGCGTACGGATGGTGGAGCGAGGAGCCAGCTGGAGCGCGGTCGTCTTCACAGCGCGTATCCCATCACAGCGCGTATCCCACACCCTGGACCGTGCGGATGAGAGGAGGTTCGCCGAGTTTGGCCCGTAGCTTGCTCAGACAGACGCGTACCGCTCCGGTGAACGGATCCGCGTGCGCGTCCCAGGCCCGCTCCAGCAGCTCCTCGGCCGAGACCGGCGCGCCGTCCGCCTCCAGCAGGATCTGGAGCACCGAGAACTCCTTGGGCGAGAGATCCAGCGCCCGCCCGTCCCGCGAGGCCGTCCGCCGTACGGAGTCGAGCCGTACGCCGTGCCGCTCCAGCAGCGGCGGTACGGGCCTGGCGCTGCGCCGCCGCAGGGCACGCACCCGGGAGACCAGCTCCGGGAAGTCGAAGGGCTTGCCCAGATAGTCGTCGGCGCCCAGGTCGAGCCCTTCGACGCGGTCCTCCATGGACGCGGACGCGGTGAGCATCAGAATGCGCGTACGGGACGACTCGGCGACCAGCTTGCGCGCGACGTCGTCGCCGTGGACCCGGGGCAGATCGCGGTCGAGTACGACGACGTCGTAGTCGTGCAGTCCGAGATAGGCGAGGGCCGCGTCCCCGCTGTACACGGTGTCGACGGCGAATCCCGCGCGCCGCAGTCCGGTCGCCACCAGTTCGGCGAGGACCTCCTCGTCCTCGGCGACCAGTACCCGCATGCTGTCGTCCCTCGCCTCGTGCCCTGCCTCGTGCATGATGCCCTTCTCCTCCCAGGATGGGCCTGTCTACGGCACGGGGTGTTTCGCAAAGCTCTCCGCGTGCTCTCCGCGTGCTCTCCGCGTACCGGCACCCGCCTCCACGCGCTCCCTGCCGCCGGCCCCAGCCCTGGCCCCGCCCCCATAAGTCGGGCGACTCGTGTCCGAACGGTCGGATACGATATTGACATTCCGTAGACCAATCGGTCACTCCATGTAGCGACTTGGGAGCAGCCCGCAATGGCTCGACACCTCATCACCAGCGCCCTTCCGTACATCAACGGGATCAAGCACCTGGGCAACATGGTGGGGTCCATGCTCCCGGCGGACGTGTACGCCAGGTACCTCCGCCAGCGCGACCATGACGTCCTCTACATCTGCGCCACCGACGAGCACGGCACGCCCGCCGAGCTCGCCGCGAAGGAGGCGGGCGTTCCGGTCGATGTCTTCTGCGCCGAGCAGCATGACGCCCAGAAGGCGATCTATGACGGCTTCGAGCTGAGGTTCGACTACTTCGGCCGCAGCTCGTCCGCGGAGAACCGCGAGATCACCCAGCACTTCGCGCGCAGGCTGAAGGAGAACGGCTTCATCGAGGAGCGGGCCATCCGCCAAGTCTTCTCGGTCGCCGACGACCGCTTCCTCCCGGACCGCTATATCGTCGGCACCTGCCCGCACTGCGGTTACGACAGGGCGCGCGGCGACCAGTGCGAGAACTGCACGCGCGTGCTGGACCCGACCGATCTGATCGAGCCGCGCTCGGTGATCAGCGGCAGCAGCGAGCTGGAGATCCGCGAGACCAAGCATCTCTTCCTGCTCCAGTCGAAGCTGGCGGGCGAGGTCGAGGCCTGGATCGACGAGAACGGCGCGGAGTGGCCGCAGCTCGCCTCGTCCATCGCGCGCAAGTGGCTGACCGAGGGCCTGCACGACCGCGCGATCACGCGCGACCTGGACTGGGGCGTACCGGTCCCGGCCGACGCCTGGCCGGAGCTGGCCGCCGAGGGCAAGGTCTTCTACGTCTGGTTCGACGCGCCGATCGAGTACATCGGCGCGACGAAGGAGTGGGCGGACGCCGCCGCGGACGGCGAGATCCGCGACTGGAAGTCGTGGTGGTACGAGGCCGACGACACCGTCCGCTACACCGAGTTCATGGCCAAGGACAATGTCCCGTTCCACACGGTGATGTTCCCGGCCACCGAGCTCGGCACGCGTGAGCCCTGGAAGAAGGTCGACTACGTCAAGGCCTTCAACTGGCTGAACTACTACGGCGGCAAGTTCTCCACCTCGCAGAAGCGAGGCGTCTTCACCGATGCCGCGCTGGATCTGCTGCCCGCCGACTACTGGCGCTATTTCCTGATCGCGAACGCGCCCGAGTCGGACGACACGTCCTTCTCCTGGGAGCACTTCACGGCGACGGTCAACAAGGACCTCGCCGACACCCTCGGCAATTTCGTCAACCGCGTGCTGTCCTTCTCGCGCAAGCGCTTCGGCGACGCCGTGCCCGCGGGCAAGGCGGCCGGCGAGGCGGAGGCGAAGCTCGGCCAGGAGATCGCGCGGCTGCTCGCGGAGTACGAGAGCCAGCTGGAGTCGCTCCAGTTCCGCAAGGCGGCGGCGGCGCTGCGCGCCCTGTGGTCCGCGGGCAACTCGTATCTGGAGGAGAAGGCGCCCTGGCTGGAGATCAAGACGGACGAGGAGGGCGCCGCGCTCACACTCCGTACGGCGATGAACCTGATCCATCTGTACGCGGTGGTCTCCGAGCCGTTCATCCCGGCCTCCGCCAGGGCCATGCGCGAGGCGTTCGCGCTGACGGACGACACCGCGAGCTGGGTGACGGCCGAGGAGGCGCGGTCCCTGACGGCGGTCCCGGCCGGTACGGCGTTCGCGGTGCCGCCGGTGCTCTTCGCCAAGATCACCGACGAGGATCTGGCGGCGTACAAGGAGCGCTTCGGCGGCGAGGAGCCGGCCGCGTAGTCGCGCAGTCGCGCAGTACGGCACGGCATACGAAGGGTCCGGGACGCGTCGCTCCCGGGCCCTCAGCCATGGATATGGGCCATGCGTCACAGGCTCAGCTCACAGGCTCAGCGAGGCCGCGTCGCCCATCACCACCACCGGCCGCTTCGCCGGATCGAGCGTGCGCAGCAGCTCCTTCATACGCTCGCGCGGCAGGGCGACACAGCCCTGGGTGGGACCGCCGTGGTCCACATGGAGCCAGATACCGCCGCCCTTCTCCTGGCCGAGCGGCCGGGTCCAGTCGAGCGGAGTGGTACCGGGCACCCGGTTGTAGTTGATCGCGACCACATAGTCGAAGGTCCCTTCGAGCGACTCGCCCTCGAAACCGGTGCCCTCCGCCTCGAAGGCGCGCCCTCGGTCGTACGGGAGCTTCGAGCCCGGATCGGGCAGTTTGCCGCCCGCGTCGGTCAGATCGAACACTCCGATGGGCGAACGCAGATCTCCCTCGACATGGTCGTCGGTCCAGCCTTCCCGGGCGTTGTGCGCGGGCCACTCGTCGGTGACGCGCCGCCAGCCGGTGACCGGGTCCCGCTCGTAGACCGTGACGACGGACCGGTCCGAGTCCATGTCGTCACCTCGCACCACCACGGCCTGATTGGCCGTCTGAGGAATCTGGGCGCGGGTCTCGGGACCGAGGCCGGAGATCTCCTGCGGCTCGACGGTCTGCGCCTCGGGCGCGGACCGGCCCGTGCTGCCCGCGGAGCCGGTGGTGCCCGCGGAGCCGGTGGTGCCGGTGGTGCCGGCGGTGTCCTTGCTCTCCGTGGCCGTCCCGCCCGGCGCGGCCGTCCCGCCCGGCGCGGAGCCGACGTTGTCGGCGGTGTCCGCGGTGCCCGCACAGCCGGTGAGCAGCAGGCCGGTGACCAGCAGCGCGACGACCGGCAACGCGGCAATCGGCAACGCGGCCACGGACCGCGCGGCTACCGGCCGCGGTCCGCTGCGCGCGGGACGGAGAGAGCGGACGGACATAGGCGGGCCTCTTTCATTTCTCGTTCAGGGGACGCTCGGCGGTTGCCGTCGGCGGCGGAGCAGCCGGGGGAGTCGTCACGGTTCCCTTGCCGAAGTCTGCGCCGGTGACCATCGCCCTGACGTCCTCGACGGTTCCCGGCGCGTCGCCGGAGACACAGAGAGTGACGGCTACGGCCGTGACGGGAGCGGGCGTACCGCCGAGCAGACCGGCGTACTCGCTGGTGCCGCGAAGAGCGCGGCAGGCCTCGGACGGTTCGACGGACGCGTACAGCTCCGGAGGCCGCTGGATCTTGCCCGACATGTCCATCCCGCTCATGGGCGTGAGAGTGAGCAGGGCGCCGCCGCGGGCGAGCGCCTTGAGCGGCAGGCAGGCGTCCTTCGTCCTCATAGGGCAGGGCTGTCCCGCTCTGTATACGGTCAGCGGCTCGGACGAGGCGTAGCCCCGGGCCGCCAGCTTGAGCTTGCCGTCGTCGGGCATGTCCACCGCCTGCCAGTTCTCGGGCAGCTGCAAGGTCAGACCGGCCACATGCTCGAACCGGAACAGAGATCCGGGCGCGGGCGGCCTCCGGCTCGGTGCCCGGTCCGGGCTTTCGGTGGAGCCCTGGCTCGCGGTCAGATCCCGCCGTTCGGTCACCGAGGGCCCTGGTGCTGCGGGCGGCAGCGACTCGGGGCCGCCGCGCAGGGCACCAGGAAGGAACGTTCCGGCCAGCATGAGCCCGGTCACAGCCGCCGCGGCGGCTCCTCCCGTACGGCGTCGGCGCCGCGCCCGGCGGACCCGCTCCCGTACACGGCTCAGCCGCTCCTCCGGAGCGGGCAGCCTGGGCACGGCCCGTTCCAGCAGGATCCGCAGCTCCTGCTCGTCCTCGTGCTCGTGCTCGTGTACGGCCCCGGCGTCGGCGCCGGGCTCGCGCGTCGGCTCACCCAAGGCGCTCACCGCCCGCCACCGACGCGGGCAGCGCCGCCCGCAGGGAACGCAGCGCCCGCGCCGACTGGCTCTTCACGGTGCCCGGAGAACAGCCCAAGGTCTCGGCGGTGTCCTCGACGCTCAGATCCTCGAAGTACCGCAGCACGACCACCGCGCGCTGCCGCACGGGCAGCGCCCGTACAGCGGCGGCGAGCGACTGCTCCAGGTCGACATGCGCGTACGCGTCGACGGTCCCGGCCGTCTCCGGCAGCTCTCCGTACGGCAGCTCGCCGCGCCACCGCCGCCGCCACCAGGACGCGTGCAGATGTACCAGCGCCTTGCGCACATACGCCTCCGGCCGGTCCCCGGAGATACGCGACCACTTCGGCCACACCTTCGCCAGGGTGCTCTGGAGCAGATCCTCCGCCAGATACGCGTCGCCGGTCAGCAGCCACGCCACCCGCAGCAGTCGCGGTCCCCGGGCGGCGACGAACGCCTCGAAGTCGCCCTCGCCCGGATCCATCGTCGCGCCCCCGCCGTCCTGTTCGGTTTCCCACGCCTGTGAAACGCGCCGGCGCACCGATCGGGTTGCATCGGGAAGAGAAGCCGCCCGGACAAGAAGGAGAGGCCCGGAACCGAATGGTCCCGGGCCTCCCCCCTTGCTGTGCTACCTGCCGGGCTACTCGCCGGACTTGGCGACCGGCTTGCGCAGCGCGATGTTCAGCTCCCGCAGACGCGACTCCGCCAGCTCCGTCGGCGCGCCCATCATCAGGTCCTGGGCGTTGCCGTTGAGCGGGAAGGCGATCGTCTCGCGGATGTTCGGCTCGTCGGCCAGCAGCATGACGATACGGTCCACGCCCGGCGCGATCCCGCCGTGCGGCGGCGCACCGAGACGGAAGGCACGGAGCATGCCGGCGAACTCGTGCTCGACGGTCTCGCGGTCGTAACCGGCGATCTCGAAGGCCTTGATCATGACCTCGGGCTCATGGTTCCTGATCGCGCCGGAGGAGAGCTCGATGCCGTTGCAGACGATGTCGTACTGCCAGGCGAGGATGTCCAGCGGGTCCTTGGTCTCCAGATCGGCCAGCCCGCCCTGAGGCATCGAGAACGGGTTGTGCGAGAAGTCGATCTTCCCGGTCTCCTCGTCCTTCTCGTACATCGGGAAGTCGACGATCCAGCAGAACCGGAAGACGCCCTCCTCGAAGTGCCCGGACCGCTTGGCCGCCTCGACGCGGACCGCGCTCATGATCTTGGAGACCTCGTCGTACTCGCCCGCGCCGAAGAAGACGGCATGGCCGGGCACGAGAGCGAGACGCTCGGTGAGGACCTTGACGTTCTCCTCGGTGAGGAACTTGGCGATCGGGCCGCTCAGCGCGCCGTCCTCGCCGACCCGCACCCAGGCCAGGCCCTTCGCGCCGTGCTCGACGGCGAACTCGCCGAGCCCGTCGAAGAACTTCCGCGGCTGCCCGGCGGTGTCCGGGACCGGCAGCGCGCGTACGTGCTTGTCCGCGAACGCCTTGAACTCGGAGCCCTCGAAGACGTCCGAGATGTCGGCCAGCTCCAGCTGGGCCCGCAGATCCGGCTTGTCGTTGCCGTACTTCAGCATCGACTCGCGGAACGGGATCCTCGGGAACGGCGAGGTGACATGACGGCCGCCGCCGAACTCCTCGAACAGCTCGGTCATCAGCTTCTCGATCGGGCGGAAGACATCCTCCTGCTCGACAAAGCTCATCTCGACATCGAGCTGGTAGAACTCGCCGGGCGAGCGGTCGGCGCGGGCGTCCTCGTCGCGGAAGCACGGCGCGATCTGGAAGTAGCGGTCGAAGCCCGAGATCATCAGGAGCTGCTTGAACTGCTGCGGCGCCTGCGGCAGCGCGTAGAACCTGCCCGGGTTGAGCCGGGAGGGCACCACGAAGTCACGGGCGCCCTCGGGAGAGGTCGCGGTGAGGATCGGGGTGGCCATCTCGTTGAAGCCGAGCGCGGTCATCTTGTGCCGGATCGCCGAGATCACGGCCGTACGCAGCATGATGTTGCGGTGCATGCGCTCACGGCGCAGATCGAGGAAGCGGTACTCCAGGCGCCGCTCCTCGTTGACGCCGTCCTCGGCGTTGACCGTGAACGGCAGCGGGCCCGCCGCGCCAAGGATCTCGACCTCGGAGACCTCGATCTCGATCTCGCCGGTCGGCAGCTCCGGGTTGACGTTCTCCGCACCGCGCGCGGAGACCGTGCCGTCGATCCGGACGACGGTCTCCTTGGTGAGCCTGGACAGCTCCTCGTTGGCGGCGGTGCCGGGCCGGGCGACGAGCTGGACCAGTCCGTAGTGGTCACGGAGATCGATGAAGAGGATGCCGCCCAGGTCTCGGCGATTGTGCAGCCAGCCGCTCAGCCGGACGTCGGTGCCGACGTCAGAGGAGCGGAGCTCGCCGCAGGTGTGGGACCTGTACCGATGCATCGTCGTTTCATCCAGTCTTAGCGGGTCGGAGTCTTAGCGGGTCGGAGGTGGCCTCGTCATGCAGTCCTCGTTATGCGGTACTGCCACAAGAGAGGTTACCGCCCGGCCGCCCGGCCCCCCGGCCGCCCGCCCGGCCACTCCGCGCTCCTCGGTGGCGTCCACTCCTCAGATATTCATAAAGTGGGACAATGCGCACCGAGGATGTCCTGTCCGCGATCGCGACCGGTCTGTGGCGCTGGGACAACGCCTCCGGAACGGTCACCTTCGACGCGGAGGCGGCCCGGCTGCTCGGGCTGCCCGCCGAGCCCGTGGTGCTCACGCTGGCCGCGGCACGCGCCCGGTTCCATCCGGTCGACTGGATCGAGATCAACAGCATCGTCCATCTCGCGATCGCCGAGCACACGCTCGCCGAGGCCCGGCTGCGGATCATGGACGAGAACGGCAGGGTGCTCCGTACCGTACGGTCCCGGGCCAGGACGGTCGTCAGGCGCGAGCCCGAGGGCCCGCCGTACGTCGAGCTGTACGGCACGATCCAGGAGGTCGCGGAGGTACGGCCGGGAACCGCCGTCGAGGGCAGCTCGGTCACCGGCGACTGGCGCCGCTCCCGCGAGGCCTTCCTGCTCGACGCGGGCCGCGCGCTGGCCGAGGCCCGTTCGACCGCCGAGGTGCTGCGCGTCGCCGCGTCCCTGTCCATGCCGGGCTTCTCGCCGGACGGTCTCGCGGTCTTCGGTGTCTCCGGCGAGCGGCTGACGATCATCGGCCACCACGGGCACGATCCCGGGGACGCGGCTCCCTTCGAGGACATGCGGGTGAACACGGACTATCCGGCGGCCGAGGTCGTACGGAACGGGCGGGCCATCTATCTGTCGTCACCGGAGGCGTACAGGAGCCGCTATCCGGCCGCCTGGCAGTATGTGCGGCGCTTCGAGCGGCGCTCGTGGGCCTATCTGCCGCTGGTCGCGTCCGGGCGCACGCTGGGCTGCTGGATGGCCGGGTTCAAGCACCGGGTCGCGTTCTCGCCCGACGAGCGGTCCGTGCTGACGACGGTGGCGCGGATGCTGGCGCAGGCGCTGGCCCGTGCCTCTCTCGCCGAGACCGAGCGTGAGCTGTCGCTGGGCCTCCAGCGCACGATGATGCCGACGCTCGGTCCTGAGATCCCGGGGATGACGGTGGCGGCGCGGTATGTGCCGACCGGTGGCGGGCTCCAGATCGGCGGCGACTGGTACGACATGATCCCGCTGCCGGGCGGAACGGCGCAGTCCGACGGCGGCGCAGGCCGGGGTTCCGGCGTCCGTGGCGGGCGGGGCTCCGGCGGACGGTCCTCCGGCGGACGGGGCCGGGGCGGCGGCGGCCGGTTCGCGCTGGTCATCGGGGACGTCCAGGGCCATGACGTACGGGCGGCCGGGCTGATGGGCCAGCTCCGGGTGGCCCTGCGCGCGTACGCCTCCGAGAGCCACCGGCCCGACGCCGTACTCTCCCGTGCCTCCCGCTTCCTCGCCGGGCTCCAGCACTATCCGGGACCGGGCCGCAGCGCCGCAGGTGCGCCCGCGGAGCTCAGCGAGGACGAGTACTCGCTCAGCAGCCCGCGCTTCGCGACCTGTCTCTATCTGGAGGTCGATCCGGAGTCCGGCACGCTCGACATCGCCCGCGCCGGCCATCCCGATCCGGTGATCCGTACGTCCGACGGGACGGCGGTCGTACGGCAGACGGCGGGCGGGCTGCCGCTCGGGATCGAGGCGGACTCCGACTATCCGACGACCAGGCTCGATCTGGAGCCCGGCGAGACGCTGATGCTCTGCACGGACGGGCTGATCGAGACCGGCGGACACGATCTCGCGACCGGCTGGGCGCGGCTGCGGCCCGTCCTGGAGGAGGACGGCGGCGAATCGCTGGAGAAGCTCGCCGACGCGCTGGTCCAGGCCGTACACGGGCCCACCTCGCACTACACGACCGGGCCGCTCGCGGACCGCCGCGAGGACGACATCGCGCTGCTGCTGCTCTCCCGTGACCGGGCGCCGGCCCGTGGCGTGCACAGGACGACACGGCGGACCGCGCTGACCGTCGCGCAGGCCGAGCCGGAGCGGGTCGCGGGCGCGCGTCGGCAGGTGCGCGATCTGCTGCACGACTGGGCGTCCGGCGAACAGATCGACTCCGCGGAGCTGATGGTCTCCGAGATGCTCACCAATGTGCTGGTCCACACGGACAACGACGCGCTGCTGCTCGCCGAGGCGATCGGCGAGCAGGGCAACCGCCGGCTGCGGGTCGAGGTCGCGGACACCAGCGACGAACTGCCGCACCGCAGGCGGCCGGGCGAGCTGGCGTCCAGCGGGCGGGGGCTGGTGCTGATGGAGATGCTGGCGGACGCGTGGGGCGTGGATCCGCGCGGCGAGGGCAAGTCGATCTGGTTCGAGCTGTACGAGTGCGGGAACGAGAGCCCGGACGGGGCGGCAGCCGTATCGGAGGTGTCCGAAACGCCCCTATGAGGCGGGGCCGTAACGGGTCCGCAGCTCGGAGAACACGCCGAACACCGCGGCCGTCAGCGGTACGGCGAGCAGTATGCCCAGAATCCCGGCGACGCTGGCGCCCGCCGTGATGGCCAGTATCACCACGGCCGGATGCATCTGCACCGTACGGCTCTGAATCATCGGCTGGAGCACATGGCCCTCCAGCACCTGTACGGCGAGGACCACGCCGAGCGCCCAGAGCCCGGTCACCCAGCCGCGGTCCGCGAGGGCGACCAGCACGGCGACGGTGCCGGAGAGAAAGGCGCCGAGATACGGGATGTACGCGCCGACGAAGACCAGCGCGCCCAGCCCGACGGCGCCGGGCACACCGAGAAACAGCAGGCCGATGGTGATACAGACCGCGTCGATGAGGGCGATGACGGTGGTGCCGCGCATAAAGCCCTCGACGGCCTCGAACGCGCGGCGCGCCATGGCCTCGACGGCCTCGCCGGTCTCGCTCGGGGCGAACGACCGCAGGGAGTCGGCCACCTTGTGGGAGTCCCGCAGGAAGAAGAACATCAGCAGCAGCGCGAGCACGGCGGTGGCGATCAGCTCACCGACGACGCTGATACCGGTGAGCACGCCGGAGGCGGCGGTGGCGCCGAACTTCCCGAGCAGGGACTTGGCGTGGCCCGCCACATCGTCCAGCGAGGTGCCTGCCGCGCCGAAGTGCCTGCTGAGATCCTTCCCGGCCTGCTTGAGCGAGGAGACGATCTGGTCGCCGCTGTCCACCAGCGCGCTGACGACGATATATCCGGCTCCGCCGACCACGGCCACGACGGCGACACAGGTCAGCCCGGCGGCGAGCGACCGGTTGAGCCGCATCGCGAGCAGCCGCCGGTAGAACGGGCCGAGCAGCGCGGTGCCGAGGATGGCGAGCAGTACGGGCGTGACGGCGGTCTTGAAGGTGATGGTCAGCCAGATCCCCACGGCCCCGACCCCGGACACCACCAGCGCCACCGCACACCAGGCGGCGAGGCGTCGGGCGCTCTCCGGGAGGACGGACGGCGAAAACATCTCCACCCCTCCACCCGACCACGCCCCACCCCCCTTGTCCCCCGCACCTACGCCACCCGGCCCACACACCGCCCGCCCGCGCGGACCGCAGCGAGCTGCCGGGTGTCAGCCGACGCGCAGTTGGCGGTCACCGAAGTCGGCGACCAGTTGGAGCGTGCCGCCCAGGGCTTCGACGTACGCGGCGATCGTCGCCAGCTCCGAGCGTCCCAGCTCGCCTCGCTCGAAACGGGACACGTTGGACTGGGTCGTGCCCATCGCCTTGGCGACATCGGTCTGCGTCAGCGCCTGCTCCTCACGGATCTCGGCGAGACGGTAGGCACGGATCCGGCTCTCCATCTCCGCACGGATCGTGGCCTTCCGCTCATCGCTGATCCGGGTGCCGTTCGCCTCATGGACGGCGGCGGCTTCGGCCTTGGTGTCCTTCCAGTTGTGCATGATCAGTCCTCTCCAGCTGCTCACGCGTTCGCGTCTCCGGTATACAGACTGCCCGGCGGACCGCTGGGCCCGGTACCGGTCGAGCAGGCCGCCGACCTCGTCGGCAGCCTGGACCTGCTCGTCCATACCTGGGACCTGGCCCGCGCGGCGGGCGTCGACGAGACGCTCCACCCCGAACCCGTCGGCCGGCGGCCCTGCGCCGGGTGTTACGCGTTCGCCGCCGGGACCGTGCCCAGGCGGCCGGCCTGGAAGTCCTCGAAGGCCTGCTGGAGCTCCGCGTGGCTGTTCATCACGAACGGGCCGTAGTGCGCCATCGGCTCGCGGATCGGACGGCCGCCGAGCAGTACGACCTCCAGGTCGGGCGTGTTCGAGTCCTGGGACTCGTCGGCCCGTACCGTCAGTGAGCCGCCCGCGCCGAAGACCGCCGTCTGGCCCATGTGGAACGGCCGCCGGCCGGTGCCCGCAGAGCCGCGGCCCGCCAGCACATACGCGAGACCGTTGAACTCCTCCCGCCACGGCAGCGTCACCTCCGCGCCCGGCCGCAGCGTCGCGTGGATCATCGTGATCGGCGTGTGCGTGATGCCGGGCCCCTGGTGTCCGTCCAGCTCACCCGCGATCACCCGGAGCAGCGCGCCGCCGTCGGGCGAGGTCAGGAGCTGGACCTGACCGCCGCGGATGTCCTGGTACCTGGGGTCCATCATCTTGTCGGACGCCGGCAGGTTCACCCACAGCTGGAGCCCGTGGAAGAGCCCGCCGGACATCACCAGCGACTCCGGCGGAGCCTCGATGTGCAGCAGCCCCGAGCCCGCCGTCATCCACTGGGTGTCACCGTTCTGGATGGTCCCGCCGCCACCGTTGCTGTCCTGGTGAATGAAGGTTCCGTCGATGAGATACGTGACGGTCTCGAAGCCGCGGTGCGGGTGCCACGGCGTGCCCTTGGGCTCGCCCGGCGCGTAATCCACCTCACCCATCTGGTCCATCATGATGAACGGGTCGAGGTGCTGGTAGTTGATCCCCGCGAACGCGCGCCGCACCGGGAAGCCCTCGCCCTCGAATCCGCTGGGCGCGGTCGTGACGGTGAGTACGGGACGGGCCACGGCGTCGGCCGGAGCCGCCACCCGGGGCAGGGTCAGCGGGTTTTCGACGGTCACAGCGGGCATGAGGGCCTCCTCGGTTTGTCCTGCCTCAATTTAGTTGAACGGTGAACATCTAGCAAGGCCCACTTCATTCCCGCCCGGTCCCGGCCACCGCCGGACCGGCCCGCCGCGCACACGACTGAGGCCCGTACCGGATCGGTACGGGCCTCAGAGGCACCGGATAAACCAGATAAAGCAGCGATCAGCCGCCGCGCGCGATCAGCCGTACATACGGCGCATCGCGAAGTCCACCATCTGCTCGACCGCCTTCGCGTCGAACACCATCCGGTGGTCGCCCTCCATGTCGAGCACGAACCCGTACCCCGTCGGCAGCAGATCGATCACCTCCGCGCCCGTGATCACGAAGTACTTCGACTCCTTGCCCGCGTACCGCCGCAGCTCCTTGAGCGTGCTGAACATCGGGATCACCGGCTGCTGCGTGTTGTGCAGCGCCAGAAACCCGGGATTGTCGCCGCGCGGGCAGTACACCTTCGACGTCGCGAAGATCTGCTGGAAGTCCTCGGCCGACAGCGACCCGGTGGTGAACGCGCGCACCGCGTCACCGAGCGACGGAGGCGACGGTTCCGGATACAGCGGCTGTTCGCCGTATCCGCCGATGCCCGCGCCGGCACCGCCCATCTGCTGATGCTGCTGCGGTGGCGGCTGCTGCGGCGGGTGCACGTACTGCTGCTGAGCGCCCGGAGTCTGGTCGTAGCCGTACATGACCGCAAGAGTACTGAGGAATACCGTCCCGGGAAGCCCCGTCGACCTCGTCACAGAAACCGGATCGGGGTTGCATCTTATTACCGATGGGTAGCATCATCGGAGCTACTTACCGGTACCCGCGCCTACTGGTCTTTTCCTCACCTACGGAACCTACGGAGTCGTCGCCATGGGGCACTACAAGTCGAATCTCCGCGACATCGAGTTCAACCTCTTCGAGGTGCTCGGGCGCGACAAGCTGTACGGCACGGGACCGTTCGCGGACATGGACGTGGAGACCGCCAGGAGCATCCTCGAAGAGGTCGTACGCCTCGCGGAGAACGATCTCGCGGAGTCGTTCGCGCAGGGCGACCGCACGCCTCCGGTCTTCGATCCGGAGACCAACACGGCTCCGGTGCCCGCGGCCTTCCGCAAGAGCTACCAGGCCTATATGGACTCCGAGTACTGGCGCCTCGGCCTGCCCGAGGAGATCGGCGGCACCACCTCGCCGCGCTCCCTGATCTGGGCCTACGCGGAGCTGCTCCTCGGCGCCAACCCGGCCGTGTGGATGTACGCGTCGGGCCCGGCCTTCGCCGGCATCCTCTTCGAGGAGGGCAACGAGGCGCAGAAGAAGGTCGCCGCGATCGCCGTGGAGAGGCAGTGGGGCTCCACCATGGTCCTCACCGAGCCGGACGCGGGCTCGGACGTGGGCGCGGGCCGTACGAAGGCCGTCCCGCAGGAGGACGGAAGCTGGCACATCGAGGGCGTGAAGCGCTTCATCACCTCCGGTGAGCACGACATGTCGGAGAACATCCTCCATTACGTCCTCGCCCGTCCCGAGGGCGCGGGCCCGGGCACCAAGGGCCTGTCGCTCTTCCTCGTACCGAAGTACGAGTTCGACCAGGAGACCGGCGAGCTGGGCGAGCGCAACGGCGTCTACGCCACGAACGTCGAGCACAAGATGGGCCTCAAGGTCTCCAACACCTGCGAGCTGACCTTCGGCGACCGGCATCCGGCCAAGGGCTGGCTGATCGGTGACAAGCACGAGGGCATCCGCCAGATGTTCCGCATCATCGAGTTCGCCCGGATGATGGTCGGCACGAAGGCCATCGCCACGCTCTCGACCGGCTATCTGAACGCGCTGGAGTACGCGAAGGAGCGCGTCCAGGGCCCGGATCTGGCCCAGTTCATGGACAAGGCCGCGCCCAAGGTCACCATCACGCACCACCCCGATGTACGGCGCTCGCTGATGACGCAGAAGGCGTACGCCGAGGGCATGCGCGCCCTCGTCATGTACACCGCCTCCGTCCAGGACGAGATCGCCGTCAAGGAGGCCGAGGGCGAGAACGCGAAGGCGCTGCACGGGCTCAACGATCTGCTGCTGCCGATCGTGAAGGGATACGGCTCGGAGCGCTCGTACGAACAGCTCGCGCAGGCCCTCCAGATCTTCGGCGGCTCGGGATATCTCCAGGAGTACCCGGTCGAGCAGTACATCCGGGACGCCAAGATCGACACGCTGTACGAGGGCACGACGGCGATCCAGGGCCAGGACTTCTTCTTCCGGAAGATCGTCCGGGACCAGGGCCAGGCGCTGAACTCGCTGGCCGAGGAGATCAAGCAGTTCCTCGCCGTCGGCACCGGCGGTACGGAGCTGGCGCCGGCCCGCGACGCGCTCGCGAAGGCCGCGGCCGATCTGGAGGCGATCGTCGGCCGGATGCTGACGGACCTCACCGCCACCGGCGAGGACGTCAAGAACATCTACAAGGTCGGGCTCAACACGACGCGGCTGCTGATGGCTTCGGGCGATGTGGTCGTCGGCTATCTGCTGCTGCGCGGCGCGGCGGTCGCGGCGGAGAAGCTGGAGACGGCCGCGACGAAGGATGTGGCGTTCTACCAGGGCAAGATAGCGGCGGCGAAGTTCTTCGCGGCGAACGTCCTGCCGGACGTCTCGACGCAGCGCGCGCTGGCCGAGTCGGTGGACGACTCCCTGATGGACCTGGACGAGGCGGCGTTCTAGACGGGTGCGGGTGGGCCGTCGGCGGCATGCGTATGGGGCACCTCCTCCGTAAGGAGGTGCCCCATTTCCGTGCCGACCGGGCGGTACCGGCGTCCACGCCATGGGAGCCAGCGCGGGGGCGGCGCGCGTTTGTCAGGGCCGGCGCTTGGGGGCGTGTGGGGGCGCATGGCGGCGCGGGGTGGCGCGCTCTTTCGACCGCCTCTCGACCGTCCTTCGACCTCCGTCGGTCTTTCGTCCGTGCCTGTTCTCCCCATGTGCGGAGCTTGTCCCGCCCCCGCGGACGCCGTTGCAGCCGGTGACGGGTCCGGTGTCCTGGGCCGTCGTTATGGTGAACCCCATGAGCACTTCCGCCCGCTTCGACCGCGGCCACACCGACGACCTGATGTCCTTCCTCGCGGCCAGCCCGTCGCCGTACCACGCGGTGGCCAACGCCGCGGAGCGCCTGGAGAAGGCCGGCTTCCGGCAGGTGCTGGAGACGGACGCCTGGGACGGGTCGGCGGGCGGGCGGTTCGTGCTCCGGGGCGGCGCGATCGTCGCCTGGTTCGTGCCGGAAGGCACCGCGCCGCACACTCCCTTCCGGATCATCGGCGCCCATACGGACTCGCCCAATCTGCGCGTGAAGCCGCTGCCGGACACCGGTTCGTACGGCTGGCGGCAGATCGCCGTCGAGATCTACGGCGGGACGCTGCTCAACACCTGGCTGGACCGGGATCTGGGACTCGCGGGCCGGCTCACCCTGCGGGACGGCTCGCACCGGCTGGTCAGTCTCGACCGCGCGCTGCTGCGCGTACCGCAGCTCGCGCCGCACCTCGACCGCTCGGTCAACACCGACGGTCTCAAGCTGGACCGGCAGCGGCACATGCAGCCGATCTGGGGCCTCGGCGAGCCGGAGGAGGGCGAGCTGATCCGCTTCGTGGCCGACGAGTCCGGGATCGACGCCGAGGACATCACCGGCTGGGACCTGATGCTGCACGCCATAGAGCCGCCCGCCTATCTCGGGCGCGACCGCGATCTGATGGCCGGGCCCCGGATGGACAATCTGCTGTCGGTGCACGCGGGCACGGCGGCGCTGGCGGCCGTCGCCACCGGCTCGGGCGCGTCCGGCGGCTCAGCAGCGGCCGGGGACGGTGCCGGTGCCGACGGCTCCGGGACTCCGTCGCTCCCGTACATCCCCGTCCTCGCCGCCTTCGACCACGAGGAGAACGGTTCACAGTCGGACACCGGCGCCGACGGCCCGCTGCTCGGCACGGTGCTGGAGCGCTCGGTGCTCGCCCGTGGCGGTACGTACGAGGACAGGGCGCGGGCCTTCGCCGGCACGATCTGTCTGTCGTCGGACACCGGCCACGCCGTACACCCCAACTACGCCGAGCGCCACGACCCGACGCACCAGCCGCGCGCGAACGGCGGCCCGATCCTCAAGGTCAACGTCAATATGCGGTACGCGACGGACGGCAGCGGCCGAGGCGTGTTCGCCACGGCCTGCGAGAAGGCGGGCGTGCCCTGGCAGACGTTCGTCTCCAACAACTCGATGCCCTGCGGTACGACGATCGGCCCGATCACCGCGGCCCGGCATGGAATCCAGACCGTCGACATCGGCGTGGCGATCCTGTCCATGCACAGCGCGCGCGAGCTGTGCGGCGCGGACGACCCGTATCTGCTGGCGAACGCGCTGGTGGCGTTCCTGGAGGGCTGACGGAGACGGCGGAGCCGACCGACGGATACCCGCGTACCGCGTACCCGCCTACGCGTCGAGCCCGGCGAGTACGAGACCCAGACGGGACGTTCCCGACTCCGTGACACGGACGGGAACACCCCAGTCCTGCTGATGGACATGGCAGGCCGGGTACTCGTTGGCAGGATCGTCGTCGCAGGAGGCCGCCATCGCGGAGACATGCAGCACGCCCTCCGTGACCCTGACACCGTCAGCGCCGTCGGCGACATCGGCCAGTACCAGCTCACGGCTGAGCTCCGTACCCGTACCGCCGCCCTCCGCCAGCAGTTCGGGCGGCGTCGCGGAGACCAGCAGCCGCGTCGAGGGACCGTAGCGGGTGTCGAGCTTCTGACCGCTCGGCGCCGTGAAGACCACCTCCAGCCGGAGCGCGCCCGGCGCGACATCGGTGGCGGCCCGCTGGGTGCGATGGGCGACGGCCTCGACGCGCACCGCCTCGTCGGGCAGCCGCAGCCGGGTCAGCCGGTGCCGGGCGGACTCGACCACGACGATGTCCTCGCCGACGAGCACCGCGTCGCTGGGCTCGCGCAGATCCGTCGCCAGGGTGGTCACCTCGCCGGTGGACGGGTCGTAACGGCGCAGGGCGTGGTTGTACGTGTCCGAGACGGCGACGGAGCCGTCGGGCAGCGCGGTGACGCCCAGCGGGTGCTGGAGCAGGGCCTGTCCGGCGGCGCCGTCGCGGTGGCCGAAGTCGAAGAGCCCGGTGCCGACGGCCGTACGAACGACAAACCCGTCACCGGAACCGGCACCGCCGCCATCACTGTCACCGCCCGTACTGTCACCGCCGCCGCCCGTACCATCACCACCGCCGTCCCGCTCGACATAGCGCAGGGCGCTCGTCTCCGAGTCGGCGATCCACAGCCGGTCCTCGGTCGCCGCGAGCCCCGAGGGCTGGGCGAACCACGCCTCGGCGGCCGGCCCGTCCACCAGCCCTTCATTGGTGGTACCGGCCGCGACCTCGACGGTCCCGGTTGCCGGGTCGTACGTCCAGAGCTGATGGACGCCGGCCATCGCGATCCACACCCGTCCGGCCCACCAGGCGACGTCCCACGGCGAGGAGAGATCCACCTCCAGGGCGGGCCCGGCGGTCGGTGAGCCCTGCCACCACTGCCTGCCGGTCCCGGCGACGGTCTCGATCGCGCCGTCGGCCGGATCGTAGGTGCGCAGCGCGTGGTTCACGGTGTCGGCGACGATCACCTTGCCGTCGGGCAGCAGGGCGAGTCCCTGCGGTTCGCTGAACGAGTCCGGCCCGAAGCCGCGCACGCCGCTGCCGATCCGCCGTACGACCGTTTCGCCGTCCGGCGCCAGCTCGACCAGCTGATGGCGGGTGGAGTCGGAGACGAGAAGGTTCCCGCCGGGCAGCACCAGCGCCTTCCCGGGAAACCGCAGATCGGTCGCGACCGGCTCCGGCGGAACGTACGGCCCGTCGCCGCGCCGCAGCGTCCCTTTCGCGGCGTGCTCGGCCTCCAGCTCCTCGACCAGCCGCTCAATGGCATGCGCATGCCCTTCACCCGCGTGCTGGGCGACGACATACCCTTCCGGATCGATGACCACCAGCGTGGGCCAGGCCCGTACGGCGTACTGCTTCCAGGTCGCCAGCTCAGGATCGTCCAGCACCGGATGATGCACCTGATACCGCTCGACGGCGTCGACCACGGCCTGATGCTCGGCCTCGTGCACAAACTTCGGCGAGTGCACACCGATGATCACCACGGTGTCCCGGTGCTTCTCCTCCAGCTCCCGCAGCTCGTCCAGCACATGCAGACAGTTGATACAGCAGAAGGTCCAGAAATCCAGAATGACGATGCGTCCCCGCAGGTCGGCAAGGGTGTACGAGGTATCGCCCGTATTCAGCCAGCCGCCTTTCCCGACCAGCTCGGGAGCACGGACACGAACACGGCGCGACGAGGACGCAGGAGCGGGAGCGGGCGCCGAGGCGGAAGCGGGCACGGAGACGGGCGCGGGGACGGCATCGTTCATGGAACAAGGGTGCCATCCGGCCATGAACGCCGTATCACGGCCTTACGAAGCGGCCACCGCGCCCGACCGAAGGGCCATCGCGCCCGGCCCGACGGCATTTCCTACTCGTTTGATAAAATCCGGCCATGACTGAGAAGGCCTACAGCATCGGCGAGGGACCGGCGACCCGCGTCAGCCTTTCCCTGCCCGAGGGAACCGCCGAGGCGATCCGTGCGCGGGTCGGCAAACGGGAGTTCTCCGCGTTCATCACCACCGCCGTGGAGCGTGAGCTGCGCGGGCAGATCCTGGACGAGTATCTGGCCGACTACGAGCGCCGCAAGGGGCCGGTCTCCGAGGCGGCGCAGGAGCGGGCCCGTCAGGTCTTCGACGAGGTGTTCGCCGAGGAGGAGCAGTGGCCCGCCGCAAGTTGAGCCACGAGGGGACACTCGTCCTGGACAGCGAAGGTCTGTCCAAGCTGCTGAGCGACGACGAGTCGACCGTCGCGCTGGTCGCCGAAGCGCGGAAGCGGGGCATGGAGACCGTGATCTGCGCGCTCACCGTCATCGAGGCGGTGCACGCCCGCACGGACAAGGCCCGGCTGGGCCGGGTCCTGTCCGGTCTTCGAGTCGTCGCCGTGGGAGAGGACGAGGCGAAAGCCGCCACGGAGCTGCTGATGGAGGGCGGGCTGCACGGCCACAAGTACGCCATCGACGCGGCCGTGGCCGTGACCGCGCTGAGGCAGCATCGTCCCGTGGTCATACTGACGTCCGACGTCGATGACATGACCAAGCTGTGCGGCGAACAGGTCAGAATCGTCGCCGTGTGAACCGCTGTGTTGAACCGTCCGACCGAGGGAAACCGAAGGAAACCGAGGGAAGGCCGTCAAAGTCCAAGACCGCCGAGTCCAAGACCGCCGGGTGCGTCAGGCGCGGAGGTGGGGTGGTGGGGTCAGGCCCAGGCGGCGGTCCTTCAGGGCCGGGAACTGGTCGCGGGTTGTGGTGACACGGGTCAGGTCGAGGTCGGCCGTCAGGATCTCCTCGTCCGGGCCCGCCTCCGCCAGTACCTCGCCCCAGGGATCCACGACGATGCTGTGGCCCGACTGCTCCACGCCCGCGTGGGTTCCGGCGGTGGCGCAGGCCAGGACGTACGACTGGTTCTCCACCGCGCGCGCCTGCGCCAGCAGCGTCCAGTGCGCGCGCCGCCGCGCCGGCCAGCCGGCCGGGACGACCAGCAGGTGTGCGCCCGCGTCGACCAGGCCCCGGAAAAGCTCCGGAAAGCGCAGGTCGTAGCAGGTGGCCAGGCCGAGCGTGGTCTCCTGTGCGTCACGCCCGCCGCCACCGCCAGCGAGCGTGAGCGGAACCGTCACCAGCTCCTCGCCCGCGCTCATCAGCGTCGCCTCGCCCTTGTCGAAGCCGAAGCGGTGGATCTTGCGGTACGTACGGACCAGCTCACCGGCGGGGGACAGCACCAGCGAGGTGTTGTACAGCGCGCCCTCGGCGTCCCGCTCCACGAAGGAGCCCGCGTGCAGCCAGACGCCGGCGTCGCTCGCCGCCTTCGACATCGCCTCGAAGGTGGGCCCGTCCACCGCCTCCGCCTCCTGCGCGAAGGATTCGTACGCGAAGGCGCCGACCGGCCACAATTCGGGCAGAACCACCAGCTCGGCGAGGCCTCGCTGCCGCCGTACCAGAGCCGCGGCGCGCTGTCTGCGCGCGTCGACCGATTCGTACGGATCTACTGCGATCTGGATGAGCGAGGCGCGCACAGTACCACCGTCCTGGCATTCGAGCCGTCAACACGGGCCTACGATCGTCACACGAAAGCACTGCCGGGGTGCCATCAGGCAGCGTAACTTAGCTGCCAAACCTCCCACGCAGCCCGCAGCCAGCCCAGCAAGCCAGCCCGCGTACCGCAGAACCGCCGAGGGGTCCCGTGACCGTCCATCCCAGCCTTCAAAACTACGCCGATGCCTGGACCCACTCCATCGAGGCCATAGCCGAGCTGGTGCAGCCGCTCGTCGAGGGCGAGTGGAGTTGGCGCACGCCGTGTCCCGGCTGGTCCGTACGAGACATCGTGTCGCATGTCATCGGCATGGAGAGCGAGTTGCTCGGGGACCCACGACCCATCCACTCGCTACCGCGCGATCTCTACCACGTACAGAGTGAGTTCGCCCGCTACATGGAGATGCAGGTCGATGTGCGGCGGCACCACACCGCGCCGGAGATGACCGCCGAGCTGGAGTACACGATCATCCGCCGCAACCGGCAGATCCGTAACGAGACCCGCTCGCCCGACACCATGGTCCGGGCGCCTCTCGGCAAGGAGCAGACTCTCGAAACGGCCTGGCGCGGGCGGGCGTTCGACGTCTGGGTGCATGAGCAGGATCTGCGCACGACGCTCAGCAAGCCCGGCAATCTCGACTCGCCCGGCGCCCTGATCGCCCGTGACGCGCTGCTGGCCGCGCTGCCGAAGGTGGTCGCGAAGGACGCGGGCGCGCCGCCGAACTCGGCGATCGTCATCGATGTGAGCGGTCCGGTGGAGTTCCTGCGTACGGTCCGGGTGAACGCGGACGGCCGCGGTTCGATCGACGGCTCGCCCTCGCTCGGCCCGCTGGTGACGCTGGCGATGGACTGGGACACGTACTTCCGGCTGGCATGCGGCCGGGTGCGGGCCGCGGCGGTCGCGGACCGGATCAAGATCGACGGCGATGACGAACTGGCGACGGCGATCCTGCGCGAGTTCGCGGTGACGCGCTGAGGCGGTGAGCCGCAGAGGCGGTGGAGCCTCTCGGGCGTTGACGTCGAGGTGTCGAGGCAATGAGGCGCTGACGCCTCGGGCCGCGGTGGGCTGCTGGGCGTGTCGGACGCCATGGGGCGTCGGACGCGTCGCGGCGCCGCCGTAGCGGCGTACCCGTACCGTCGCCGGACACCGAGCGCCGTAAGGCGGGTCGCGCGCTCCGCGCATGCCGGCCGGCCGCACCCTCCGTACGTACCGGCCCGCACGCCGTATGTACGTGCCTGCCGTACGTACCCGCCGTACGCACCCGCCCTCACGCCGGTACGTGCACGGCCTCCACCCGGCTCGCCACCAGTCGTTCCCGCTCCCGCCGGGCCGTCCGCGCCCGCAGCCGCAGGATCTGTACGATCCCGAGCGTTTCGAGCACGAAGACGGACGAGAACGCGATCCGGTAGTTCCCGTCGGTCGCGTCCAGCAGGACGCCGACCGCGAAGAGCGTCGTCATCGAGGCAACGAAACCGCCCATGTTGACGATTCCGGAGGCCGTGCCCTGACGCTCCGGCGGGTTCGCGGGCCGGGCGAAGTCGAAGCCGATCATCGACGCGGGCCCGCAGGCACCGAGAACCGCGCAGAGCGTGATCAGCAGGGCGGTCGGCGCGTGGTCGCCCGGGTACGCGATCGTCGTGGCCCAGATCAGCGCCGTCGCCCCGACCGTGCCCAGGGCCAGCGGCGCCCTGGCCCGGTGGTGGCGGGCGATGACCTGCCCGTACACCAGCCCGACGGCCATGTTGGACAGGACGACGAGCGTGAGCAGTTCGCCCGCGACGGCTTGCGACAGGCCCTGCGCCTCGACCAGGAACGGCATGCCCCACAGCAGCAGGAACATCATCGCCGGGAACTGCGTGGTGAAGTGCACCCACAGCCCGAGCCGGGTGCCGGGCTCGCGCCAGGACTCGGCGATCTGCTTCCGTACGTAGGCGGCGCCCGCGTGCTCGGCCGGAGGCGGCTCATGGCCTTCCGGATGGTCCTTGAGGAAGAGCAGAAGCAGGACGAGTACGACAGCGCCCGCGAGAGCGCTGCCCGCGAAGGTGGTGGTCCAGCCGAGACCGTGCAGGGCGCGGGAGATGAAGATGGTGGAGACGAGATTGCCCGCCATCCCGAAGAGCGCGGCGACCTGTCCGATCATCGGCCCGCGCCGGGCCGGGAACCAGCGGGTGCCGAGCCGCAGCACGCTGATGAACGTCATCGCGTCACCGCAGCCGAGCAGGGCGCGGGCGCCGAGGGCCGTACCGTACGAGGGCGCGAGCGCGAAGCCGAGCTGTCCGACGGTGAACAGCACCACGCCGATGGTCAGCACCTTCTTGGTGCCGAGCCGGTCGACCATCAGGCCGACGGGTATCTGCATTCCCGCGTACACGAGGAGCTGGAGTATGGAGAACGTCGAGAGCGCGGAGGCGTTGACGTCGAAGCGGTCGGCGGCGTCGAGACCGGCCACACCCAGGCTGGTGCGGAAGATGACGGCGACGAAGTAGACGGCGACGCCGATGCCCCAGACCCAGGCGGCGCGACGGCCGCCGGGCGGATCGCCCGGGAGGGTGACGGCGGAGGAGCCGGACCCGGAGGAGGAACCGGCGGAGGAGCCCGAACCGAAGGAACCTGAACCGTCGGAGGAGCCTGAACCGGAGGCGGGGCCCTCGGACGAGCCGGAGGAGCCCGCGGACGGACCGGAGGAAGCACTCACCGCGCCTCACCCCTGACCAGCACCTTGACACGGCTGATGTGACGGCGCAGACAGGCGGCGGCACCGTCGGCGTCACCGGTCCTGATGGCGTCGAGCAGTTCCGCGTGTTCGGTGATGTTCTTGGCGATACGGTCGGGATGCGCCTCCATGACGGCGACACCCATCCGCAACTGCCGGTCCCTGAGCTGGTCGTAAAGCCGGGAGAGGATCTGGTTCCCCGCGTGCCGCACGATCTCGGCGTGGAAGCAGCGGTCGGTGGCGGCGACGGCGGCGAGATCTCCGTCCACGGCGCGCTGCCGCTGCTCGTCCAGCAGTTCCTCCAGCCGCTCGATCAGCCGCGCGGAGGCCGGCACGGCCTTCCGTACGGCGAACTCCTCGACCAGCAGCCGCGTCTCGACGACATCGGCGATCTCCTGCGCGGAGACGGCGAGCACGAGGGCGCCCTTCTTGGGATAGAGCTTGATCAGCCCTTCGACCTCCAGCTTCAGAAGAGCCTCGCGCACCGGCGTCCGGGACACCCCGACGGCCTCGGCCAGCTCTCCTTCCGTCAGCAGAGTGCCGCCTTCGTAACGGCGGTCGAGTACGGCTTCCTTGATATGGCTGTAGACACGGTCTGCGGCGGGCGGTCGCTTCACAGGAGTCGGCACGGGAACTTGGGCCGGAGCGGCAGCGACGGAAGGCATGCGCACAGCTTAGATACAAGACAGATGC
Source organism: Streptomyces sp. NPDC059743 (assembly GCF_042732975.1). Lineage (NCBI taxonomy): Bacteria > Bacillati > Actinomycetota > Actinomycetes > Kitasatosporales > Streptomycetaceae > Streptomyces > Streptomyces sp. NPDC059743. Next base: position 142,712 of record NZ_JBHWGS010000012.1, read on the forward strand.
ACCGGCAGGCCCGTCCGGGATACGGACGGGAAGCCAATCGGAACAGCGACCGATCCACTGGCCTGCGCTACGTTGTGGAGCGTGACCGGCCATGCCATCGAAGAGGTACGTCTCACCGCGTTCAAGAGCTTTCGCGACGCGGTGCTGCCCTTGGCCCCGCTGACGGTACTGATCGGGCGCAACAGCAGCGGCAAGTCCAATGCCCTGGACGGCCTGGAAGTCCTCTCCCGGCTGGCGCGCGGAGACGACATCAGCGAGGCCGTCGAGAGCCGCCGCAGCGCCTCGGGTCCGGTACGGGGCGGGCTGACCGGATGCGTACCGCACGGCTCGGACCGGTTCTCGCTCGGTTGCACGGTCAGCACTGAATACGGTCCCGTGGAACTCGATGTGACGATTCAGGTGGAACCTGAAGTACAGATCATTGAGGAACGCCTGTCCGGCCCTACGGACAACAGAGGCCACAGACCGCTTCTGGTCAGCGGTGAGCCCAGTCCCGGCCTCGGTGAGATCAATGCCTCCTGGTACAACGGCAGACCGGGCCGCAATCCACGGGCACTCTTCCGCAACACCCGACTGCTCATCTCACAGACGCCTCTCCGGATCCCGGGGGACACCGACGGCGAGACCGACACACTGTTCGCGGCGGACGCCGTACTCACCGCTCTCAGCAGCTCGTTCCACCTCGATCCGGTACCACATCTGATGCGGCAGTACGTGCCCGCACGCGACGTCCACCTACGGCGTACGGCGGAGAACCTCTCGGCCGCCATCGGCGGCATCCAGCGGAACGACCCACAACTCTTCCGCCATCTTGTCGAGTTGCTGCGCGGCCTGGCCGACCACGACATCGACCGGCTCGCCGTCACCAAGTCGGAACTGGGCGATGTGATGCTCGCCCTTGACGAAGGCCGGCTGGGACTCACACCCGCCCGCGAGATGAGCGACGGAATGCTCCGCTTCCTCGCCATCGCCACATCGCTGCTCACCGGGGACAAGGGGCTGGATCTGGGGCGCACGAGCATGCGTTTTCCGGAGGACTCGCTGATGCTGGTCATCGAGGAGCTGGAGAACGGGCTGCATCCGTCACAGGCGTCACAGGTCCTCCGGCTAGTCCGCGAGGCGGCGACCGAGAACAACACCCAAGTCCTGGTCACCACACACAGCCCGGCCCTGCTCTCCGCGCTGAGCGGCGACGACCACCAGGGCGTGATCGTCTGCTCGCGCGACCGTGAGACCGGCGCCAGCAGACTGACGCGTCTCACCGAACTGGACGGCTACGCGAGGGCGATGAGCGCCGGACCACTGGGCGATGTGGTCGCGGGCGGGCGGCTGTTGGAGACGCGTCCGGGAAAGCGGGACTACTCGGAGTTCGACCGTCTGCTCGGAATCGGGTGAAGCATTGGCTCGTGGCGTGGAGTTCGTCGACACATCGATCCTGTGCAACCTGCTGGAGGTCCCGGGCAAATCCCAGGACCGCGAGAAGGTGATCGCGGAGCTGAAGCGCAAGCGGGAGCTACGGGAAGCCGATCTGCTGCTGCCGGTCACCGCGATCATCGAAACGGGAAACCACATCGCCCAGCTCGCGGACGGCCACTTCCGCCGGCTGTGCGCGGAACGTCTCGCCGGAGTGCTGGTCACGGTGATCGAGGGAACGGCCCCCTGGGCTCTCAACGAGGTCGAGTGGAACGCTGCGCATCTGCGCGCGCTGGTGGACGGCGGGAGCACCGGCACCACTCTGATCGAGCACGCCTGCAACAGGCTCGGCTGCGGCGATCTGAACATCCTGGTCGAACGCGACCGCTATCTGGCGCGGACCTCCGGGGTGACCGCGACCATCTGGACACTGGACGGGCTGCTCGCTTCCTACGCATGAGGTCGCTTCCTGCGCCTGAGGCCGCTGCCGCCCCCGCATCGCGTGCGGAACAAGCCCCTCTCCCCTGTCACCCGTCAAAAACACCACAACCACATGCATCCATCCGGGGTGCTCGTGAGTCTCAAGACGGGGCACCTTTCCCAAGGTGGTCCCGTTTTGGCGCATTTCAACGCATTCGCGGATTCGGAGCGTTTCCTTTGATGTCCAGTCTCCCGGGCGTACGCAGAGCCGCCGCGGTCACGGTCACCCTCACCGCCGGCGCGCTGCTGTCCGTCTCCTCCCTGGTCGCGCCCGCGCAGGCCGCCACCGCGCCGTCCATCGGCGGCAAGGGCGGGTTCGTGCTCAACAACGCGACCGGCGCCACGGTCTACGGCAAGGCCGCCGACACCCGGCGTCAGATGGCGAGTACGACGAAGATCATGACGGCCGCGGTGGTGCTCAGCACCAAGGGCGTCGACCTCAACCGCAAGGTGACCGTCAAGCAGGCCTACCGCGACTACGTCACCAAGCAGGGCGCCAGCACGGCGGATCTGCGTACCGGCGACAAGGTCACCGTCCGCCAGCTGCTGTACGGGACGATGCTGCCCTCCGGCTGCGACGCCGCGTACGCGCTCGCCGACACCTTCGGCACCGGCTCGACCACCGCCGCGCGCACCAAGTCGTTCATCGCGAAGATGAACGCGAAGGCCACCTCGCTCAAGCTCAAGAACACCAAGTTCGATTCCTTCGACGGCATCTCGCAGAACGCGAAGAACTACACCACTCCGCGCGACCTCGCGAAGATCGCCCAGTACGCCATGAAGAACGCGAACTTCCGCGCGGTCGTCAAGGCCACCTCGTACAAGAGCACGGCGCCGACCAGCACGGGCGGCAAGCGCACCTACACCTGGTACAACACCAACAAGCTGCTCGGCTCCTACAAGGGCGCCATCGGCATCAAGACCGGCACCGGCACGGCGGCGGGACCCTGCCTGGTCTTCGCCGCCACGCGCGGCAGCAAGACTCTCGTCGGTGTCGTCCTGAACGGCACGGACCGCTACAAGGACGCCGCCAAGCTGCTCGACTACGGCTTCGGCTCGTCAACGGCGAAGACGATGAAGCTGCGCACACTCCCGGCGGACGCCCAGCGCGACTGATCCGACACTGACGTACCGCCCGAGGGCCGCACCGGAACCCAAGACTCCGGCGCGGCCCGCCGCGTTGTCAGCTCGGCGGTTCTCACCGCCGCACCGGCGTCAGCCGACACCACCAGGCCCGTCGCGGTCGCGCAGGCGGACGACACAGTCGTTGACGGCGTCCACCAGCGGCTGTACTTCAGCGACCGAAGCCAGAACAAGATCGTCGTCACCGACTACACCGGCAAGGTCGTCGCGTTCACGGCGCACCTCGGCACGACGTACAAGAACCGCACGGTCGAGATCTGGGCCGATCCCTTCGGCTCCGACAAGCCGAACAAGCTGATGAAGACCGGCACGGTCAACTCCAAGGGCAATCTCTCGGTCACCCTGGACATGACCCGGGACGCCACGGTCACTGCCGTCTTCAAGGGCGACGCCCGCTATGCCCCGAGGTCGGTCAAGTCCACGGCGTACGCGAAGGTCAGGGTCTCGACGGCGCTGTCCAAGCACTACAAGACCGGCAAGATCGGCTCCACGACGTACCACTACTTCCGCAAGAACACCGACGTCATCTCCACGACGACGATGAGCTACTACAAGGACCGCAAGCAGCGGATCGAACTCCAGCTGTACTACCAGGACAAGTGGTACGCCGGCGCCACCGAGTACTTCAAGCTCGGCACCAACGGAAAGTCGACCGTCAACCTGGGCCATGCCGGCGAATCCGGCATCCGCGCCCGGGTGCGCTCCTCGTACATCAACAGCAGCTCCGGAGACACCGTCAACTCCACGACGCACGGCGCCTGGAAGTACTTCATCTTCACGAACTAGCGCGCGCTCCCTGCCAGGTCACCTCGTACTCGGAGGCCGCGTCGGCGAGTTGCCGATCCGGGGGACCTGGCAGGGCCGCGGCTGCGGCTACGCCCAGATGATGCGCTGTCCGTCCGATCCGACATGCAGCGTCAGCCGCTCAGCGGGCGGCTCGCCGGCCTCCCTCCATCGGATGATCTGATCCGTGATGGCGTCCCACAGCCGGGCGGAGCCGCCCTGGCGGACCATCCATTGCCCGCTGTCCTCGAATACGGCTGCCCACGCACCGGCTTCCACGTCGATGACGACGTGTTCGTCCCGGCCGTTGCGCGGCAGTGTGAAGCGCTGGGCCCCTGGTGTCGCGAACTGTGCGAGGAAACGCGCTGTCCAGTCGTCCAGTACATCACCGCCGATATTCGTGGGCGCGGCTTCCTCCGAATCGAGATCCGGCAGCATTCCGAGCGCCGGGGGAATGTGGGACCGCGCGAGCATGAACGAGACGTGCCCGCCCAGGACAGGCCCGCTCGCCGTTCCGTCTTCAGCCACGGTCAGACGCACAAGTTCGGATGCGTTCATCCATCCGCACACGGTCACAAGGATTTCACCTCCGGTGCGAGTCTGAGCGATCCAGTCCGACGGAACGGTGTGAACTCCACACGTGGCGATCACGCGGTCGTACGGGCCGTTGTTCTCGTATCCCGCCAGCCCGTCGCCGACAACCAGGTCGGGCCAATAGCCCAGTCCGCCGAGAGCCATCCCGGCACGGGCGGAAACATCCGAGTCCACCTCTACGGAAGTCACGTTGTCCTCACCGGTCACATGAGAGAGGAGCGCGGTCGAGTAGCCCGTTCCGGTGCCGATTTCCAGTACCCGGGTCCCCTTGGATACGTGAAGTTCTTCGAGCATGCGCACCACAAGCCCTGGCAGGGTCGATGAAGAAGAGGGCCGGTGGGAAATCCGCCCTTCGATCTGGCGCGGTACAACCGACTCCGCCACCTGGGTAACCAGGGTGTCATTCTCGTACACACGCCTGAGCCGCTCGGGCCCGTCGGCGAGGAATACGGGACGGTACCAGCCCCCGTCTTCGTACTCGAACCATCCATCAGCCAGAAACGCTTCACGAGGCACGGCCATAACGGCGGCTTCCCATTCCGGGCTTCGCAGCGCCCCGGTCACGGAAAGGCACCGGGCAAGGTCTGCGCGTAGTCCTTTCGAGGAAATATCGTCAGTCACTTGCGCCCTCTCCGTTCTCCAGCAGATCAGCGACAGCCGCTGTGAGGGGCAGTCCCGCCGCCTCTTCGAGCCATGCCCACTGTCCATTCGGGTTGCATTCCAGGAACCACCACGCGTCATCCGCGGTTACCGCGAAGTCGAACGCGCCGAAGTTGAGTCCGAAGCCGACCAGGAACCGAAGCATGGTCCGCCGCAAGTCATCCGGGCATGGGATCGGCTCATAGCTCAGGTTCCGGTATTCAGCGCGCCAGTCCACCACGCCGGGCGGTGCGGTAATCCGCGCACAGAAAACCTGCTCACCAACGACAATCACGCGTATGTCGGAAGTCTTTGGAATCCGGGCCTGGAACAAGTGGGCGCAGTGGCTTACACGGTCGTCCATCTCGCCAGGATCGACCGGGGCAGCCCAGATACCGGCAGGCTCACCGTCAACGTCGTACGCGCCGGCATGCAACGGCTTGTAGATGGCGGGCTGTTCTGTCACAAACGACTTCGCTTCCGCCGGGTCGCTCGTGATCAGAGTAGGGGGAATACTGAGCCCTTCACGGCTCGCTGCCGCAAGTTGCGCGGGCTTGTACTCCGCGCGGGCAATGGCCTGGGGATGGCTCAGATAGAGGCAACCGGGAAGGGCGGCCAGCACTCCACCAAGTCCGCGCCGATTTTCCTGCGCGGCGAACCGCGCTGCCTGGTGGTCGCCATTCGGCGTGTAACTGCTCGGACGACGGTGGTACAAGGCACGCACGTTGGCCAGATCCGCCGAGCGTTCGCCAACTGTAAGACGTCCGCCCCAACCGCTTGATCCTATGCGAGCCGAAAGCACAGCGGGAACAGGGAAGTCGCGTCCGGGGTCGAAACGCAGAACGGGCACCCGGCGCCGGTTCAACTCCGCAATGACCAAATCGGCGGTCGGGTCCTCATACTCGGTAGCAACCAGCACCGGACGGCTGTCCATCTGCTACTGCTGTCCTTCGTCCTGTTGAGCGTCGTGGCCACTGTCGGCGTCCACCTTGCCGTCTTTCCCGACTTGAGTGGGCGGGTAGGTGTTGACGGAAGTGCCGTGCTTTCCGAGCTCAGCAGGAGTCGGTAAGCCGTCACTTCCCACCCAACGGCCCGTCTGTGTTTGCGGATCGATCCCGGCGTATCGCCACGGCGAAGGTTCCCCATTCCGCAGCGGAGCCATGCGGCCCATGCCCCAAGGAATCGGCGTTGCCGCCCCATGGCCAACGGAGTGACTGGTCATTTTTCCTCCTGGATCACCGGTGCCGGACGTGCATCCCATCTCAGCACAGGGGCAGATGCGTTGCGTTGAGCTTCAGCCACTGTCGGTGAGCAAATACGGGCGTGCAAGGGCCGCGTGCGACCTACGTTCTGGTCCGATGCCGCCTGCCAACGCCCCTGGCTACGGGCGACGGAGTCCGGCGCGGAAGGCGTCCCAGGCGGTGGGACTGACGCGCAGGAGCGGGCCGGTGGGGCGCTTGGAGTCCCGTACGGCGACGGTGCCGGGGACGTTGAGGGCGACCTCGACGCACTCGCCGGTCTGGTTGCTGTAACTGGACTTCCTGAAGCAGAACATGTCACGCACTCATTTCCTTGCCAATGCTCTCGATGAGCTGCACAGAGTCATAGGGCGAGAGACTGACGGCGCAGAGACGCCCGAAGAGTCCCGCGTAGGCCGCACTCTCCTCCGCGCCTTCGACCCAGACCGTGGAGCGCAGACCGTCCATGTGGACCACGTCCACCGCGCCCTCCTCGGCGAAGGACAGAATGTTGAAGGGGCCTCCCACGCCAGGGTAACCACCGGCCCGGAAGGGCAGCACCTGAATCTGGACGTTGGTCAGTTCGGTCAGCTCACGCAGGTGCGCGAGCTGCTTCCCCATCGTTTGCCTTCCGCCGATGAGCTGACGGAGCGCCGCCTCCCAGATCACTGCGTGCACCTGGAGCGGATCATCGCCGTACAGACGGGCCTGCCGCCTCCGCCGCACGTCGACAATCTGCTCAATGTGTCCGATGTCGTCCGTCGCGATGTCGGGCACCACCATCGAGCGGGTGTAGTCCGGCGTCTGGAACAGCCCTGGGACGAGCGAGAGTTGCCATGCGCGCATCTTGAGCGCCGCGTCCTCCATCGCGATGTACTCACGCAGGTTCCCCTGGTCGAGGGCGTTCCACCAACCCTTCGCCTTACGGCGTTCACGGTCCAGCTTGGCCAGTCGGAGCAGATCCGCGACAACCTCGTCGTCCTCGACTGCGTACAGCTTGCACAGCGCGATGATGTCCGGATCACGAAACGGCACCCAACCCTGCTCCATCTTCCCGACCTTGGCCGTCTGCGAGCTGAGAGCCTCTGCCGCACGCGACTGATTGAGGCCGGCCGCCTCTCTGAAGGCGAGCAACTGACCGCCCAACTGGCGGGCCAGAACTGTCGTTACACGGTTTCCCGTGTTCGCGCGACGCTGCGTCACCGCACATCCCCTCCTGAGGTCAACCGCAGTTTGCAACATCCGTCCGGCGACCCACAATCACCCTCCCGGGGATAATTCTCTCCGGGAGGTTGTTCCGTAACGCTCCAGCCGTTACGTTCGGCACTCAACCGCTCGCACAGCGGCGCCACTTGGCGGAAGTGCACCGTGCTGCCTTGCACCCCAAAAGGCACGCGCGGCGTCGCCACCGTCAGGCGCAACCCGTACGGGCAGATCCCGACCGCGCACGGAGGTGCCGCGTCCATGTCCGCAGCCCAAGAGGCCGCTACGCCGAAGCCCGAGCCTGTCGTCCTCCGGGAGGACTGCCTCAACTACACGCCCACCGCCGGCAGCGTGAGCCTCGCGCGGCATCGCACCGCGCGGCTCGTCACCGAGTGGGGAAGGGCCGAACTCGCCTGGTCCGTGGGCCTCACCGTCAGCGAGCTCGCCACCAACGCCCTGCTGCACGCCTGCGCGCGGAACCAGCTCTTCCAGGTACGGATCACCCTCCGTCCCAGGAGCCTGCGCGTCGAAGTCAGCGATCCGCGCGGGGAGCGGCTGCCGAGCCCGCGCGCGGCCGACGAAGACGAGTGCTTCGGGCGAGGGCTGCTGATCGTCGCGCAGCTCGCGGACCGGTGGGGGACGGAGCCGCGTACGGCCGGGAAGACGGTGTTCGCGGAGTTCGCGGTGGGCGCAGGCGGCACGGGCGGCACGGGCGGCACGGGCGGCACGGACAGCACAGGCAGTACGGCCGGTGCAGACCGTACGTACGATACGGACGCCGGGCCGCCGCCGCCCTGCGCCGGCGCGTCAGCGTGAGGCCCGTACCAGCAGGCCCGCGAGCAGCACCTCGAACATCTCGCGCACCGCGCCCGTGAAGTCGATCCGCATGGCCGCGAGCGAGGGATCGGCCTCGTACGCGGCCAGCATCGCCGCCGAGGGCTGGGTATGGGTCCAGACCGCGCCGGTCGTCAGCATGACCGCGGCGCCGAACCGTACCGCGTCGGGCTCGTCCAGTTCGGGCAGACGGGCGCGGAGGAGTTGGGCCAGGACGCCGATGTTCGCGAGCGCGGCGCGCTTGTACTCCGCGGCGACCCGTGGCGAGACATTGCGTTCGAGCACCGCGGCCTGCGCGCTGACCAGGTCGCAGAGGACAGGACGGTCCGCCAGGGAGATCGCGAGCGCGGCGGCGAGCTGGTCGGCGCGCTGGGAGAGCGGCGCGCCGGCGTCGACCGCGGCGGCGAGGGCGTCATCCAGGTGATCCAGCCATTCGCGCAACGCGACGTCGAGCAGTTCGAGCAGCACCGCCTCGCGGGACTCGAAGTAGCGCAGCACATTGGATTTGGCGAGGCAGACGCGCCGGCTCAGCTCGTTGAGGCTCACCTGTGCCACGGGCATCTCGGTCAGCATCGCGGTGGCCGTATCGAGGATCGCCTGTCTGCGCGCGGCGCGCTGCTCGTCGCTGCGGGCGCGCTGGAAGGGCATGGTCATGGCACCAGACTACAGACCTCCGGTCTGTTGTTATCGGACCGACGGTCTGATAGCTTCGCTGACAACAGACCGCCGGTCTACTGGGAACCCGGGCAGGTTCGGATAGGCCGGTCCCGGCCCATCCCTGATCTGCCCGTGACCAGCCCCTGACCTGCCCTGATCCGCCTCTCACCCTGGGAGTCACCATGTACGTCGTCCCCGACCAGACCGGAAAGCTCGCCGTCGTCACCGGCGCCAACAGCGGTACCGGCAAGGAAGCCGCACGCCGTCTCGGTGGCGCCGGGGCGCGCGTCGTCATGGCCGTACGTACCGTCGCCAAGGGCGAGCAGGCCCGCGCCGAGATCCTGGCCGAGCACCCGCACGCCCAGCTCGAAGTGCGCCGGATCGATCTGGCGGACCTGGCGTCGGTGAAGGAGTTCGCGGACGGGCTCATCGCCGATGGCGTACCGCTCGACCTGCTGGTCAACAACGCGGGAGTGATGGCGCCGCCCACCCGGATGACCACGGCCGACGGCTTCGAGCTCCAGTTCGGCACCAACTATCTCGGCCCGTTCGCCCTCACCGTCCGGCTCCTTCCGCTGCTGCTCACCGCCACGGCGCCGCGCGTGGCGACCATGAGCAGCGGTACGGCCAACTACGGGCGGATCCACTTCGACGACCTCCAGTGGGAGCGCCGCCGCTACAGCCCGAACCTCTCCTACGCGCAGTCCAAACTCGCGGATCTGATGCTGACGCAGCAGCTCGCCGTGATCGCCGCCGAGCGCGGCTGGCCGCTGCTGAGCACCGGCGCGCACCCGGGCTACACGCGGACCAATCTCCAGACGGCGGGCGCGAGCCTCGGCCGTGACAAGCCGTCGCGCGGCGCGTCCCTGCTGTCGTCGCTCACCTTCCTGCCGTCGCAGGCGGCGGAGCAGGGTACGGAGCCGCTGCTGTACGCGGCGACCAGCGCCGACGCGGTGGCGGGCGGCTACTACGGTCCGGGCGGACGGTTCGGCCTGATCGGCCCGACGACGACGGCCCGTACGACTCGCAGGGCACTGGACACCGGAGCCAACGCGCGTCTGTGGGCCGAGTCGGAGCTGCTGACGGGAGTGACGCTGCACGCGACGGTCGCGTAGCCGGGGGCCGGGCTGGCTGGGCAGGGCGGGGCGGTACGGACCGGGCCGGGCGGTACGGGCCCGCCGGGCGGGCGTGTCAGTCCGGGCGGTGGAGCGTACGACCGTACGCTGAGGCGGCGGCCCGGCAGACCTCGGGCGTCGCACCACGAAGGACGGCACGGAGGTCGGCGCCCAGGGCAGTCGGTTGCCCAGGTCCGACCGGGTTCGCGGCCCTCACACGACCTCGGCCCCGGAGGCGTCCTTGCGGTTCAGCCCGTCACGGTTCAACCCGTCGCGGTTCAGCGCATGGCGGTCCGGCCCGTCGCGGTCCGGCCCGTCCTCACCGCATCTGTTCGGCCGGGTCCCGCTGGCCGGGCGCTATCCCGCCGCCGTCGCCCTCTCGCTGCTGGCGCTGAGCCCGTATCTGATCCTCACCACGGCCACCACCCTGATGGAACCGCGGATCATGCGGGATCTCGGCGCGACGCGGTTCGAATTGCAGCTCACCAGCGGGATGTCCAACGCGGCGTACGCGTTCGGCGCGGTGGCCGCCGCGGATCTCGTACAGCGGGTGGCGCGCCGTCATCTCTATCTCATCTGCGAGGCCGGCTTCGTGGTGAGTTCCGTGCTGGCGCTGAGCGCTCCGGGCATCGGGCTGTTCATGACCGGGGTGATTCTTCAGGGGCTGTGCACGGGAATGCTGCTGGTCTCGGCGCTGCCGCCGCTGGTTACGGGTCACCCGATCGAGCGACTGGCGACGACGGCGGCCGTGGTCAGCCTCGGACTGTTCGGGATGGTGGCCTTCGGGCCGCTGGTGGGCGGGCTGGCCGGCAGTCTCGGTGGATGGCGACCGCTGTTCGCGGGGATCGCCACGCTGGCGGCGATCGGGCTGACCGTCGGCGCCCTGGCGTTCAAGGGCAATGAGCCGCCGGCGCGCCGGGCGCGGTTCGACTGGCTGGCCATTCCGCTGGCGTTCGGCACCACGACGCTGCCGTTCTTCGGTGTCTCCTGGCTGACGCGCGGCTCGTTCGGCGATCCGGCGTTCTATCTGCCGGTCGCGTGCGGGCTGATCTGCGGGCTTTTTCTGGTGGGAGGTCAGTACAGGAAGGCGAATCCGCTGATGCCGGTGCGGCCGATCAGCAATACGCTGCCGGTCGTCGGGACCGTCAACGCGATGCTCGTCGGAGCGTGCTTCACCGCTCTGCTGGAGCTGACCGAGGGCTATCTGACCGACGAGGCGCACTACTCGCCGCTGCGCGTCGGCACGCTCGTCACGCCGCAGATCGTGGGCATCTTCGTCGCGGCCGTACTGTTCCGGCGGCTGGTGGCGACGCGCTGGACACCGTATCTGGCGCTGTCGGGAACGGTCAGCGTGGCTGTCGGCGCGGCCGTACTGCTGGCCGTGTCCACGGCAAACGCGTCGACGGTCGTCCCCGTGGCCGCGCTCTTCCTGGGCTTCGGCGCGGGCGCGGGCGTCACTCCTGGGCTGTTCCTGGCGGGCTTCTCCGTACCGTCGTCGCAGATCGGCCCGACCTTCGCGCTGGTCGAACTGCTGCGCTCGGAAGCGGCGTTCCTGGTCGGACCCGTCCTGCTGCACGCCGCGCTGACGACCGGTCTCGGCCGGGGCTTCCATCTCACCGTGACGATCACGCTGGCCATCACCGTGACGGGCGCGCTGTTCCTGGTAGCCCTCTACGCCCTGGGCGGCGCCCGCCCTCAACCACCCGACCTGGAATCCTGGCTCTCGGGCCGCTCAACGGCGTACCACTCCCCGCCCCTGGCGGCAGCGATCCGCAAGAGCTAACGCCTCCTGGGCGGTTACTCGGGCAGCATCGGAACGATGACAGAGGGACCGCTGCGGTCCTTCGCGAGGACGTCCATGATGATCTCGTCACAGACCTGCCCGAGCCAGTACCCGGCCTCGCGAAGCGTTCCCGCGACGCGGAACCCGGCCTTCTGATAGGCGCGGACGCCCGCCGCGTTAGGGGCAAGGACCTTGAGCCAGACCATCCGGAGATTGGTGATGTGGAAGGCGTAGTCAAGGGCGAGCCGGGTCGCCTGAGTACCGAGACCGCGCCCCCGGGCCTCGGGGCCCAGCATGATCACGTACTCGGCGGTCCGTACGGAGTGATCGGGCAGGAGCGTGGCGACACCTGACGGGACCGGATTCCCGGACGTCAGGTCGTAGATGGTGAACCGGATGTTCTCGCCCCGGAGTTGATGGGCCATGCCCTCGGTACGGGCTTCGAGCGACTCGGGCGCCTGACGGCCATAACCGACGAGAAGAGCCGGATCCTGCTCCCAGCGCCAGTAGGTCTCGACCAGATCGGCACGGTAGGGGCCCAGTGCGCAGGTATCGCTACCGATCCACAGAATCGGCTCAGGGCTGACGCTGATGACGGCCTCCGATGACAAGAACGGACGTACAGGCAAGCGTCGAGCGCGGCTCGCCGACGAGAATGCCGTCCACAGTCTGCACCCAAGCATGCAGACGCACGGGGTCGGGAGCGACGCCATGGCACCACGTGACGGCGAGCCGCCGTGATGCCAGCAGCAGGACGGTGGCGGCGGACTCCTCCAGACAGGCCGTACGGCCCGGGGAATACCAGCCGACGTGCCGGACTGCGAGGACCGCAGCGTTTACCTGGTCGGTGGTGGCGGCGTGGCGACAGATTGACGCGGCTGCCCTCAGCGTTGCCGTGACACGGTGCATCGCGGTCGTCGCAGGTCCGGCGCGCCTGATGGCGAGAACGGCTGTCAGGGCGGCAGCCGCGGCGATGCCCGACCGACGGGGAACGCGCGGAGGACGGCTGATTCCGGCCGGGTGTTCGGCGCTTCCCCAACTCGCTGGGGCGGAGCGGGCGGTGACCGGGGCTGTCCACGGCGTCGAAACCGGCGCGGGAACCAGCAGACCGTCGGCGAGAAGCCTTGCGGCCAGCGCGGGAGCCATGGCGTCCAGGCGTCCGGTGCGGGCGGCGTCCTGCCACAGGGCCGCGGCGGCGGGCAGAAGACACCGGACACGGCCGTTCCGGTAGTCGATGAAGACCAGAACATGGCCGAAGTCCACGGCCCGGATGTGGCTCGGAAAGGCGGCAAACCGGGGTGGATTTCGCAGTGGACTACGCACGTGTACTCCCATTACGAACGTGTCCTCCCCGCAGGCGCATCGGTCCAGGCCGGTCCGGGGTTCTCGTGATGCGCACGCAGCCACGCTTCGGCGCTCAGCACCTGTTCGAGCGTGGCCAGCGGCATCGGAATGCCCGCAGCGGCCTCACGCAGATGCCGACGGAGCCGACCCGGATCGATGAGCCCGAGGTCGGAGAGGTGACCGTCGGCGAGATCGAGGAGTTCGGGCAGGTTGACGCGCAGTCCTGCGTAGTGGTCGGCGTCGAAGCTGCCCTTCGTCGTACGGGCGGCCACCGCAGGCGGCAGCAGGTGCCGCATCGCACGGCCGAGGAGCGGTTTGTAGCCGTGGACCGGTGGGCGGTGGTCGATCGGGGTCCGCAGGACCGTGTCCATGACGCGTGGGTCGAGAAAGGGATTGTGCAGGTCGATGCCGCAGGTGGCGGCGAGCCCGACGTCGGCGACAGCGGTGCGGGCGACCTCGCGTACCTCGTCCACGAGGGTCCGGACCGAGGCGTCCAGGCCGGTCAGTGTGTCTTCTGTGTCGACCGCCCCGTCTGCGGCTTCTGCCAGAAGCCGCAGGGCCGCAGGCTCGGCCCAGCCGGGCATCGGCAGGAGCGTGAACCAGCGAACGCCGCCTCGGTCGACGGCGGGCCGGGCCCGAGAGGCCGGGGCGTCGGCGAAACCGGCCAGTGATACGGCGAGATCGGCGAGGGCATCCCGACGGCCGATTCGGGCCATGGCCACGGCATCGCGCAGGAGCGGTGTGACCGGGCAATGGCGCAAGCGTGCCCAGCCGAGAGCCTCATTCACCGCTCGTCGCCATCTGCGGTGACGAACGAGGTCGGCGAGGTGGGCGGGCGGTTGGAACAGGACGCTGTCGCCGCCGTCGCCCGTCAGATGAGTCCGGCTGCCGAGATGTCGGCGCATCCAGTGGAACTGGCCGGTCAGCCGGGCGCGGGTGAGGGTCGAGGGCGCGGGTTCATCGGTGGCCGGTACGGCAGTGATCCGGGTGTAAGGCAGATGCTCGGCGGCCAGCGGGAGGAGATGGTGGGTGATGCGGTCCGGATACGCGGCGGATGCCAGCCGGGCGTAGTGGAGATCTGCCCCGCTCTCGTCGCCTTCGGGATGGATCGTGACTGTGTTCAGGCGGTGCTTGCCCGGCAGGGATGTCGCGGCCAGGACGGCGACAGTGGTGGAGTCCAGGCCGCCGGACAAGTCACAGGATACTTCGCGGCCTGCTTCCATCCGCAGGGTCACCGCCGCCGACAAAGCCTCTCGGAGGCGGTGGTGCGGCGGGCCGGGAACAGGATCGGGACGCCATCGGACAGTGCACCGCGGGCTGCCGCCATCGGCGGGCAGTTCGATCCGGCTGCCCGGTGCCAGTTGCTCCACCCCGTCGAAAAAGGTGCGCGGGCCCGCCAGCATCGGTACCGAGGGTGCAAGAACGGAACAGACGAGCCGCCGGGCGTCCACGGGGGCCGAGATGAGACGGGCGAGCACGCGGGCGGAGGTGGACCAGGCCCAACCACCCCGCCAAGTGGCCGCGTAGAGGGGCAGGGCAGCAGCGGGATCCGTGTGCAGCACCACCCCGTCCGGAGTCTCTTCGACGACCGTGTACGTACCGGGCCACCGCCAGGCGATATCGGCCGGCAGCGCGGTATCGGCCAGGCGCCGCAGTTCGGCAGGCGTGGCACCGCACCAGCCCAGAAGCAGGACACTCCGGTGCCCGCCGTGTGCCATGGCAGAACGAGCCGGTGCGTCGCCGAGCCTCCAGGCTGACGATCCGGCGCCGATGGGCGTGGCGCCTTCAGGCCGAAGGCGACCGTCTCCTGTACTGCTGAAACCGCCGAAGGTCATGAAGTCTCCGTGGGGTTGGTGTTGAGTACGGTGCCCGACACCGGATTCCCGAGGCCGGGCACCCAAGAGGTCAGCAGTTGTAGGCGCGGCGCTTGTCCTCGCTCTGACCGCCGCCCTGGCCTTCGGTCAGCTCGGCGACATCGCCGAGTTCCACGGGCAGCAGTTCGTCCTCGCCGGTGGTTTCCATACAGATCCAGTCGTTCATGCTGATTCCTCTCTCCGAAGATGAAGCTGCGGAAGGGCCTGTCGTGGGGGGGGGCGCGGCGGCGCGCCGGCCGGGCCGCCCGCCCCCGGCACCCCCCCCCGGAGGGGGGGGCCCCGGGGGGGAGGAGGAGTGTAAAAAAAA
>NZ_JBHWGS010000012.1:158128-312387 GCF_042732975.1 Streptomyces sp. NPDC059743
TTTTTTTAAACCCCCCCTTTTCAAAACCTCACCCTGTTTTTCCTCCTCCTCCCCCTCCCCTATTATCACGGGGCGGCGGGCCCTGCGGGCCGGCCCGCCCCCCCCGCCGCCCGGCCCCCACGACAGGCCGGAGACACGGCGCATTTGGGTACCGCACGGTGGGAAGAATTCGATGTCGTCCGATCGCCCGCGTGCGCGTGCACAGTCAACTCGCCCTCAATACGCCGTCTCTGGTGCCGCAAAGGGGTGCGTATTTCGCACGGGGCCGCCCAGGGGTGCCAGGATCGGACAGTGGACGGTCAGACGCTTGGGGGGCGGGCATGATGGCACCAGACGGCATCGGCGCCATGCTGAGAGGACTCCGTGAAGCGGCGGACCTCACCCGTGAGGAACAGGCTCAGGTCTTACAGAAGGCCCAAGGCGGCAAGTGGTTCGACCCCGAGAACTTGAAACGCTGGGAGACCGAACGGCGTCTCCCCATCCCGAGGTGGCACCAACTGCTGGCAAACGGATACGGGCGGCCCGTGGAAGAGATCGTCCGGGCAGTAGCGGCTTCAAGGCGCCAACGCAGGCTTGAGCGCCGGGCGGCCGGCGGTGAGGGAGAGGAGGGTACGGCGGTGAACCGAAGGAAGTTTCTCGGCACGGCGGGGCTGGCGACAGGAGGCATCGCCCTGCCCGGTATCGCAGAGGCGCGCCAGGGCATCGATGTCGGGCTGTCCGGCTCCGACGCAGGTGACCTCGCCTATCTCAACGGGGCGTTCGAGCGCCATCGGGGCGGCTACCGCGGGCGCCCGCCCAGCGCCGTGCTCGCGCGGATGCGCGACGATCTGAACCTTCTGCGCGAGGTCCTCGGTCGGCCGCACCCTGCCGACGCCCGCGCGACGCTGGCCCGTACCGCCGCCGGGATCGCCGGCCTGGTCGCGATCATCCAGCACGACCGGGGCGACCAGCGCGACTCGCACGGCTGGTTCGCCACCGCCGAGCGAGCGGCCCGCGAGTCCGGCGACCGGCACATGCTCGCCTGGGTGCTGGCCCGGCACGCGATGGTCCCCCTCAACTATGGCGCTCCGGATGCCGCCGCCGCGCTGGCCGACCGGGCCTGCGCCGAAGCCGGCCGGACGCCGACCGCCGCCGCGGCGCTGGCTGCTGCGGTCTCCGCGCGAGCACGCGCCGCTGCCGGTGACCACAAGGGCGCACTCCGGGCTGTGGCCGATGCGCGCGGCATCGCCGAGAACCTGGACACCGCGCAGTCGGCCGACACCTGGTTCGGCTATCCCCAGCAGAAGCACCACGTCCATCTCTCGCAGGCGTTCACTCTCATGGGCCGCACACGCGAGGCATACGCCGAGCAGGAAGCCTCGCTGGCCCTCACCCGCTCCCAGTCCGTCATGACCCGCGCCCTGTTGGCCATGGACACCGCGACCTGCCTCCAAGCGGACGGCGACCCCACAGCGGCGGCCGACATGGCCGTGGACATCTGGCAGCAGCTACCGGAGGCGTACCGAGGCGGACTGGTCCAATCCCGGGCCGAAGCCCTGTATCACACGCTCTCCGGTACGGCCCAGACGCGGCTGGGCGATGTTCTCATCGGCCGCTAGCCGGGAGGTTCCCAAAGACGCCCAGTACTGCCCGCCCGGAAACCCTTCGGGCGAGTTCCGGAGCGGGCTGGCTTGACGGCTTACCCGATCCATCCAGAAATACAGAGATACGACACTTATGACGGAATCCCTGGAAGTAAGTAAGAACGAGCCCCTGGCCATGTAAACCAGCAGGTCAGCTCCTGTGGTCCCCGCGCAGGCGGGGTTGGTCCCTCGATCGTTCCCGTCGCCGGGCCACCTCCCGCGTGGTCCCCGCGCACGCGGGGTTGGTCCCCGCCAGGGCGTGTTCCGCCCGATCTCCCCGTAGTGGTCCCCGCGCACGCGGGGTTGGTCCCGCGCTGATGGTCAGCTTGTGGAGAACCCAGTGGTGGTCCCCGCGCACGCGGGGTTGGTCCCTTCGTTCTCCAGGGCCGCGATGCCCTGTCCCGGTGGTCCCCGCGCACGCGGGGTTGGTCCCCGGTAAGCCTTGACGCGCTTGTGCAGGTCAGGGTAGTCCCCGCGTATGCGGGGATGGTCCCAGCGGGACGGCGGCGTTTCACTGGGCGCTGGTGTGGTCCCCGCGCACGCGGGGTGAGGTGGGCTTGCGCGGCTTCGTCAGGCGGGGCTTACCTCGTTGGCCGGGGCGTCCAACCAGGCCGTCTGTTTGCCGGTTGGGGTGATGGTGAGGCCGAAGCGGGACAGGCGTGGGGTGCCCTGGTGTTGCCACCAGGTTCGGGCCGTGGTGATTTCGTCCCAGAGTCTTCGGGGGCCGGCCTGTTGGACCGCGTCGTCCGACTGCCAGTTCTGGTATCTGGCCGAGGCCCAGGACCCGTTCCCGTCCGCCAGTCGGATCTGGAAGGTGCCGGGCGGGTCGGCGACGTCCCAGGTGTGGGTGTAGCGGACATTCGGGACGCGCAGGCCGATGGCGAAGGCCGCGTGCACGTTCTCCAGGGCCAGGTCCGGGTCCATTTCGGAGCGGCCCATGTGGTCCGGGGGCGTGCCGGGCGCCGAAGGCTGGGTAGGGCGTTGCGCGCGCATCCACATGAAGCTGACGTCGGCGACGAAACGGCCGTACGAATCCTGGCCGCGTTCGCCGACCACCAGTCGCAGCAGACCGGCGTTGGCGTACGGCGTGCCCCATGGCGTGACGATCACGCCACCCGGCCGGGTCTGTTCGATCCAGGCGAGCGGGACGTGCCGTACGGCCGCCGTCGAGTGGATACGGTCGTACGGCGATCCGGCGGGCCAGCCGGCGAGACCGTCCCCGACCACGCGACGGGGAGCGAAGCCGGCCGCCTTCAACCGTTTCGCCGCGTCGGCCGCGAGCTGCGGGTCGACTTCCACGGTCGTCACGTGCTCGTCGCCGAGCCGGCCCGCGAGAAGGGCGCTTGTCCAGCCGGTGCCGGTGCCGATGTCCAGTACGACATCCCCGTCGGCCACGCTCAGGTGGTGGAGCATCGTCGCCACGAGCGAGGGCATGGACGCCGACGACGTGGCGACGCCCGGTCCGTCGTCCGCGCCGTCGTCGAGCTGTGTCACCACGGCGTCGTCGGCGTTGACCAGCGCCCACCACTCGGCCTCGTCGGCCGCCCTGGTGATCCGCCGGTAGCCGATGGGCGCACCGTCGTCCGGAACCCATACCGTCTCCGGCACAAAGGCCGACCGCGGAGCACGCCCGAACGCGCCCCGCCACTCCTCGCCCAGCGCACCGGTCTCCATGCGTCGATGCTCGCAGAAGCCCGGCCCCGGAACCCATGGCGCGGGTTTCGGGGCCGGGTGGTGGTGCAGGGGCTGGCCTGGGAAGGTCAGGACCAGGTGATCAGGCGCTTCGGCTGTTCCAGGATCGCCGCGGTGTCCGCGAGGACCTTGGAGCCCAGTTCGCCGTCGACCAGGCGGTGGTCGAAGGAGAGCGCGAGGGTGGTGACCTGGCGGGGCTTGACCTTGCCCTTGTGGACCCAGGGCTGGAGCTTGATCGCGCCGACCGCCAGGATCGCGGACTCGCCCGGGTTGAGGATGGGCGTGCCCGTGTCGACGCCGAAGACGCCGACGTTGGTGATGGTCACCGTGCCGCCCTGCATGGCCACCGGCGTCGTCCTGCCCTCACGGGCCGTGGAGACCAGTTCGCCCAGCGCGGCGGCCAGTTGAGGCAAGGTCTTGTCGTGCGCGTCCTTGATGTTCGGCACGATCAGTCCTCGCGGAGTGGCAGCCGCGATACCCAGGTTGACGTAGTGCTTGACCACGATCTCCTGGTTCGCCTCGTCCCAGGCCGCGTTGACCTCGGGATTGCGCTTGATGGCGACCAGCAGCGCCTTGGCGATGAGGAGCAGCGGATTGACCCGCAGGCCCGCCATGTCCTTGTCGGACTTCAGCTCCTCGACCAGCTTCATCGTGCGGGTCACATCGACGGTGACGAACTCCGTGACATGCGGCGCGGTGAACGCGCTGCCCACCATGGCCGCCGCCGTGGCCTTCCGTACGCCCTTGATGGGGATACGGGTCTCCCGGGCCGGACCGGCCTGTGCCGCCGGTACAACCGTCGGCGTGGGCGCGAGCGCCGGTGCCGCTGCCGGGGCCGCCGCTGTCACAGGCGCCGTCGCCGGGAGCGGCTCCCGTACCTGCTCCGTCGGCGCGACCGCCGCGTACACGTCCTCGCGAGTGATGATCCCGTCCTGGCCCGACGGCGTGACCGTCGTCAGATCCACTCCGAGATCCTTGGCGAGCTTGCGCACGGGCGGCTTGGCCAGCGGCCGTCCGCCACCCGGCACACCACCGGGCCCGCCCACGACCGGCGTTGCACGGCCATTCAGCTCCGCCTGGATCGCCGCAGCAGCGGCGGCGGAGACAGAAGCGCTCGCCTGCTCAGGTACGGACGCTCCCCTGCGCGGGCGCCGCTTCGTGGACGCCTCCGCCACTCCGTAGCCGACCAGCACCGGCTGACGGCCCGTCGGCTCCTCGGCGACCGGTCCGTCCACAGCGGCCGGTCCGGCGACAGCAGTCGGCGCCGCCACGGCCGGCTCACCGCTCCCCGGCGCCACATCCACCGTGATGATGGACACGCCGACATCGACCGTCGTGCCCTCCTCGAACCGCAGCTCGTGCACCACGCCGTCGTACGGAATGGGCAGTTCGACGGCCGCCTTCGCCGTCTCGACCTCGCACACCACCTGGCCGTCGGTCACCGCGTCGCCCGGCTGTACGTACCACTTGAGGATCTCGGCCTCGGTCAGGCCCTCGCCCACATCGGGCATCCTGAACTCGCGGTAGCGGTCCGGGGCGCCGGCAGCCGATGGGCCGGTGGAGGTATCAGCAGTCATGGTCACGGCACTCCTCAGTACGCGAGCGAGCGGTCGACGGCGTCGAGCACCCGGTCCAGGCCCGGGAGGTACTCGTCCTCCAGCCGGGCCGGCGGATAGGGCGAGTGGTAGCCGCCGACCCGCAGCACCGGTGCTTCAAGATGGTAGAAGCACCGTTCCGTGATCCGGGCGGCGATCTCCGCTCCCGAGCCGTAGAAAACGGGCGCCTCGTGCACCACGACCAGTCGGCGCGTCTTCTCCACCGACGTCTGGATCGTGTCGAAGTCGATCGGGGACATCGAGCGGAGATCGACGATCTCCAGCGACTTGCCCTCCTCCTCGGCCGCCGCGGCGGCTTCGAGACAGACCTTCACCATCGGGCCGTACGCGACGAGCGTGAGATCCGCTCCCTCCCGCGCCACCCGCGCCCGGTGCAGCGGGCCCGGGATGGCCTCGGTGTTGACCTCGCCCTTGTCCCAGTAGCGCCGCTTCGGCTCGAAGAAGATCACCGGATCATCGGTCTGGATGGCCTGCTGCATCATCCAGTACGCGTCCGACGCCGTGGACGGCGAGACGATCTTCAGACCGGCCACATGCGCGAACAGCGCCTCGGGCGACTCGCTGTGGTGCTCGACCGCGCCGATGCCGCCGCCGTACGGGATACGGATCACCACGGGCAGCTTGATCTTGCCCAGCGCGCGGGCGTGCATCTTCGCGAGCTGGGTGACGATCTGGTCGTACGCCGGGAAGACGAAACCGTCGAACTGGATCTCCACCACCGGGCGGTAACCGCGCAGCGCGAGACCGATGGCCGTGCCGACGATGCCCGATTCGGCGAGCGGCGTGTCGATGACCCGGCCCTCGCCGAAGTCCTTCTGGAGTCCGTCCGTGACGCGGAAGACACCGCCGAGCTTGCCGACGTCCTCGCCCATGATCAGGACTTTGGGGTCGGTGTCGAGGGCCTTGCGCAGCGACTCGTTGATCGCCTTGGCGATCGGAAGCTTCTGTACGGACATGATCAGCGATCCCCCTCGTGAACACCCGGGCCACCGGCAGCACCCGCCGCGCCGGCACCACCGGCCACGCCCGCCGTGCCGGCACCACCCGCACCACCCGCAGCACCCGCCACGCCCGTGACACCCGCCGCGGCGATCGCCGCGTCCGCAGCCGGATCCGCGTCCACGAACGACGCCTGGTACGCCGCGAACTGCGCACGCTCCTCGTCGACGAGCGTGTGCCCGTCGGCGTAGACATGGTCGAAGATCGCCATCGGGTCCGGGTCGGGCATCGCCCGTACCACCTCTCGTACCCGCTTCCCGAGCGTCTCGCTCTCCTCGTCCAGAGCCGTGAAGAACGCCTCGTCCGCGTGGCCCTCCCGCTCCAGATACCGGCGCAGCCGCAGGATCGGGTCCTTGGCCTCCCAGGCCTCGCGCTCCTCGTCCGCGCGGTACTTGGTCGGATCGTCGGAGGTGGTGTGCGCGCCCATGCGGTACGTGAACGCCTCGACCAGCGTGGGTCCCTCGCCCCGGCGCGCCCGCTCCAGCGCGGAGCGCGTCACGGCCAGACAGGCCAGTACGTCATTGCCGTCGACCCGGACGCCCGGGAAGCCGTAGCCCTGCGCTCGCTGGTAGAGCGGCACCCGGGTCTGCTTCTCGGTCGGCTCGGAGATCGCCCACTGGTTGTTCTGGCAGAAGAAGACGACCGGCGCGTTGTAGACCGCGGAGAAGGTGAACGACTCGGCGACATCGCCCTGGCTGGAGGCGCCGTCCCCGAAGTACGCGATCACGGCCGAGTCCGCGCCGTCCTTGGCGACGCCCATGGCATAGCCCGTGGCGTGCAGCGTCTGCGAGCCGATCACGATCGTGTAGAGATGGAAATTGTTGCTGTTGGGGTCCCAGCCGCCGTGGTTCACACCGCGGAACATGCCCAGCAGATTGGTGGGATCGACGCCGCGGCACCAGGCGACGCCGTGCTCACGGTAGGTCGGGAAGACATAGTCGTCGTCGCGCAGCGCGCGGCCCGAACCGATCTGCGCGGCCTCCTGGCCCAGCAGCGACGCCCACAGTCCCAGCTCGCCCTGGCGCTGGAGCGCCGTGGCCTCGGCGTCGAAACGGCGGGTCAGGACCATGTCCCGGTACAGCCCGCGCAGCTCCTCCGCCGTCACGTCGATCTGATAGTCCGGGTGCTCGACGCGCTCGCCCTCGGGGCTGAGCAACTGTACGAGCGGGGGCTCGGAACTCTGCGGCTGCGGCGTCCTCTTCGCGCTGGCGCGCTTGGTGCCGCTGCTGCGTCGCGGTTTGCGCGCGGCAGCAGTGCTCTCCACGGTCACGTGCGTGCTCCTCCGTCTGTCCGGCCCCCGGGATCCGCCGGGAACCAGTGCGGCTCGCCTGGACCCGCCACGGGCACGGGGTGGGTGCGACGCGGTCGGGACAGGCGTGACAGGTGCCCCGGCGAGCGCTCTGTCACAGGCACGTTACCCAGTGGGCCGCAATACTGCGAAACCCCATCTGACCTGCAATTTTGCTTGGATTTCCAAGTAAATCGACAAAGTCTGGAACAACCACTGGTCACAGCCTCGCAGGCCGCCGGAACAACGGCACGTTATCCCGCTGATCTGCGGCAGGGAAGGGCAGGGAGGAAGTGAGTGTGTGAGACTGAATTCTGTGCACCAAGAAGGAAAAATCACGGTATTTCTAGTTGATGACCATGAAGTCGTCCGTCGGGGTGTCTACGAACTTCTCTCCGTCGAGGACGACATGGACGTCGTAGGCGAAGCGGGCACGGCGGCGGACGCCATGGCCCGGATCCCGGCGACGCGCCCGGATGTGGCCGTGCTGGACGTCCGGTTGCCGGACGGCAGCGGAGTGGAGGTCTGCCGGGAGATCCGTTCGCAGGACGAGAGCATCAAGTGTCTGATGCTCACCTCCTTCGCCGACGACGAGGCGCTCTTCGACGCGATCATGGCCGGGGCCTCGGGTTATGTGCTCAAGGCGATCCGCGGCAACGAGCTGCTGACGGCGGTACGGGACGTGGCGGCGGGCCGCTCGCTGCTGGACCCGGTGGCCACGGCGCGGGTACTGGAGCGGCTGCGCAGCGGCAGCGGCCCCAAGGGCGACGACAAGCTGGCCGCGCTCACGGACCAGGAGCGCAAGATCCTGGATCTGATCGGCGAGGGCATGACCAACCGGGCGATCGGCGAGGCGCTGCATCTCGCCGAGAAGACGATCAAGAACTATGTCTCCAGCCTGCTCTCCAAGCTGGGGATGGAGCGGCGGTCCCAGGCGGCGGCGTATGTGGCGCGCCTCCAGGCGGAGAAGAACTGAGCCGGGGGGTCACCTGTTGCGTTGGGTCACCCGGTCGGCCGTGGTACCGCGTCAGGCCCTGTCCTAACCGGGACCAACGTCCCTCGGTTGAAGGGCCGCGTCCTCTGTTGACGAGGCGGTTCCGTGACGGAGAGTGGACAACATGTCCACCGAGGAAATCCGTGCCATAGAGCTGCTCACCCGCGTGTCGTACGGACGCGTCGCGACGAGCATGCGGGCCATGCCGTTCGTGGCCCCCGCCCGCCATGTGGTCACGGGCGGCTCGGTCCTGCTGCGGATGCACGCCGGCCACGGCTACCACCGGGCCTGCGGCGGCGGAGTGGTGGCGTACGGCGCGGACAACTTCAGCAGCGACGAGCCCGACCGCTGGTCGGTGCAGTTCACAGGGACGGCCGAGATCATCCAGCCGACGGCTCCTGAGGTGGAACTGTTCGGCGGAGGCCCGCACCGGGTGGACGGAGAACCGTTCGATCCGGTGTATATGCGGCTTGTACCACAGTTCGTCACCGTACATACGCTCGACTACTCCCGAGAGCGACGTAGCCAACACGCTGCGTGATCTAACATCTGACAAGTGCCGCGCTCATATGAAATCGCTGCGCCTGCTGCGACCGTTGTCATCCCTCAGCCCGTTGCCGCTCGTGCCAGCCATGCAAACCATGCAAGCCCTGTTCCCGTAAGCCTCGTAAGCCCCGCAAGTCCCGCCGGCTCCGTAAGTCCCGCCGGCTCCGTCAGCCTCGCAGTCCCCGTAAGTCCCGTAAGCCCGGCGTTACCCTTAGCCACCGCGATCCCCGGCGCGCGCGCCGGTCATTCCGCTCCTCCCGTCCGTACGCTGCTCCGCCGCTACCGGAACACGGGCGAGCCGCTGTCCTGCGAACCTGTCGCCCAAGGGCTGCTCAATCACGGCTACCGGGTCCGCACCACGCGCGGCTCCTACTTCCTCAAGCACCATCTCGACGGCGATCACCAGGCCATCACGCGCCAGCACCGCGCCACCCAGCGGCTCCAGACGCTCGGCGTGCCCGTCGCACCGCCCGTCGAGAACGCCGACGGCGACACCGTCTCGGTCATCAAGGGCCGCTGTTACGCCCTGCATCCCTGGGTCGAAGGGCGCCATCGCGACGGCACCCAGCTCACGGCCGTCGAATCACGGCACCTCGGCGGGCTTCTCGGCCGGGTGCACACCTGTCTGGAGCGGGTGATGGAGCCGGATCCCGCGCCGCTCGCGTACGACAGCCTCTACGACAGCCCGGACCCGGCCGACACCTTCGAGCTGATTGACGAACTGCTGGCGCTGGCCCGTGGCCGTACGCCTCGGGATCCCTTCGACGCCCTCGCCGAACACCGTCTCGTGGAACGCCGCGACCTGCTGGAACGCCATGCCCACCGCCGTCCGCGCCCGGGTGCCGAGCCGGCCACGGGCTGGGTGCACGGCGACTTCCATCCCCTGAATCTGCTCTACCGGGACGAGGAGCCTGCCGCGATTGTCGACTGGGACCGGCTCGGCGTACAGCCACGGGCCGAGGAGGCCGTACGGGCCGCGGCGATCTTCTTCGTACGGCCGACGGGCGAGCTGGAGCTGCCGAAGGTACGGGCGTACGCGCGCGCCTACCGCCGCGCGGCCGGAGCCGCCGCCTCCGAACTGGCCGCGGCCGTCCACCGGGTGTGGTGGGAGCGGCTGAACGACTTCTGGGTGCTGCGCTGGCGCTATCAGCTGGACGACCGGAGGGCCGACCCGCTGTTCGCAGCGGTGTCGGCCCTCGCGGTGTGGTGGACAAGGGAGTACGAGGCGGTCTGCGAGGCCTTCGCGGGCTGACCTCCGTACCGGTCCCGGGGCGCACCCGGGACCGGGACCCGGGGGCGCCCCGACAGGGACCGGGTGGCGCGCCTCGGAAGAGTGATCGGGGTGATCGGCCGCCGGTGCCTCAGCCCTGCCGGTGCCTCAGCCGCCGAAACTCGGCCTGCGACCTCAGCCTCAGCCGCCGGTGGTGCCACCGAGCGGACCGCCGGTGTCGGCACCGGTGTCGGTGCCGCCCGGATCGCCTCCGCCGCCCGGCGTCCCGCCGCTCGGGTTCCCATTGCCGCCGCCGTCCGGCGGCGTCGACGACGTCGGATCGGTCGACGGTTCGCCGGTGGTCCCGCCGTCGCTCGTACCGCCGCCGTCCGTCGTACCCGTATCGGTGCTGGACGGCGTGTCCGTCGGCTTGTCGGAGGGGGTCAGGCTCGGGGTCGGCTTCTCGGGCGGCGGCCAGTTCGACCCGCCGCCGCCGTCCGACGAGTCGTCCGTCTGCTGGGTCTCGCTCGGCTCGTCCGACGGTGTCGGGGCCTTGTCGCTCGGTGTCTCCTGGGTCGGCGAGGGCGGCGGAGTATCCGACTTGCCGTCATTGCCGGTGTTGCTCATGCCGTTGATGGCGTAGGCCACTCCCGCCACGATCGCGATCACCGCGAGCGCGACGAAGAGCCACAGCTTGCCCCGGCCGCCACCGCCGCCGTGATGGCCGCCGTCGTATCCGCCGTCGTGCGGATTCATCGGCGGCAGGATCGGGCTCTGCGAGGTGTCGCCGTGCGGCGGATGTCCCATCGCGGTCGTCGCGGCCATGCCCATCGCCGGAGTGCTGCCGCCGATGTGCGTGTCGAACGTGCCGGTGTTCCAGGTGCCCGTGTGGCTGCCCTGCTGCTGGAGCATCTGCAAGCCGTACTGGATCAGTCCGCGCATCTCCTCGGCGCTCTGGAACCGGTCGTCCGGCTCCTTCGCGAGCGAGCGCATCACCAGGCCGTCCAGCTCCGGCGGCGCCACGTCCGAGACCTCGGAGGGCGGCACCGGGATGTCCTGGACATGCTGATACACCACGGAGAGCGGAGTCTCACCGGTGAACGGAGGCCGCAGCGCGAGGAGTTCGTAGAGCAAGCAGCCCGTGGCGTACAGATCGCTGCGGTGGTCCACGGCCTTGCCGAGCGCCTGCTCGGGCGAGAGGTACTGCGGCGTGCCCATGACCATGCCGGTCTGGGTCATCGTCGACTGCGCGCCGTGCAGGGCGCGCGCGATGCCGAAGTCCATCACCTTCACCGCGCCGGCGTCGGTGATGATCACATTGGCGGGCTTGATGTCGCGGTGCACGATGCCGTGCTGATGCGAGTAGGCCAGCGCCTCCAGCACTCCGGAGACGATGATCAGCGCCTGCTCGGGCGGCGGCGCCTCGGCGTTGACCAGCAGATCGCGGATGGTGCGGCCCTCGACCAGCTCCATCACGATGTACGGCACGGTCTGTCCGTTGACCGTGTCCTCGCCGGAGTCGTACACCGCCACCACCGCGTGGTGGTTCAGCCCGGCGACCGACTGTGCCTCACGGGTGAACCGGGCCTTGGAGACCGGATCCTCCGCGAGATCGGCGCGGAGCAGCTTGACGGCCACGGTGCGCCCGAGCCGTACGTCCTCCGCCGCGAACACCTCGGCCATGCCGCCACGGCCGAGACGGTGGGTCATCCGGTAGCGTCCGTCGCCGACCAGCCCTCCGACCAGGCCGCCATCGCCCCAGGAGTCCGCGGCGTCCGACACTCCGCCGCCTGCTTCGGGTTCGGGTGCCATCAGTCCTCGCCGTCGTTTCTGTCCGCTTCACGACCGCGCGCGCGGTCCGCGGTATGCCTGTGTTTCTCAGGGTGTTACTGAGGGTGTTTCTCAGGGGTGGTGGTCGGTGCTCGTCTTCGGGATTGGCTATGGCACATCACGCTACAGCCTCCGTATGACACGCCGGTCCACGGTGGACCGGCCATGAAACCGGGCAACGCGATACCCACGCAAATTCCACCCTTGTTCCATGCTTGTTCCACGCTTTTCCGGTAACGCTTCCGAGACGCTTGTTGTGCGTACGGTCACGGAACGGGCACCCGGCTTGACGTGTCTCTGCCCTCGGGCAGACTTGGCGCGTAATAACGGGATCACCGCGTGAGCACCATCGCGTCCACTGCTTGTCGGACCGCGTCTGCGCGCCGAGGGGGAAGCACAGTCATGAGCCAGCACGGCGCACGGGGCCGCTACGCGGGCGGTTCGGTCGCGGGCGGCCGGTACCAGCTTCGCGATCTCCTCGGCGAGGGCGGGATGGCGTCCGTATATCTCGCGTACGACACGGCGCTCGACCGCCAGGTCGCCATCAAGACGCTCCACTCGGAGCTGGGGCGCGAGCAGTCCTTCCGCGAGCGGTTCCGGCGCGAGGCCCAGGCTGTGGCCAAGCTGTCGCACACCAATGTCGTCTC
Source organism: Streptomyces sp. NPDC059743 (assembly GCF_042732975.1). Classification (NCBI taxonomy): domain Bacteria; kingdom Bacillati; phylum Actinomycetota; class Actinomycetes; order Kitasatosporales; family Streptomycetaceae; genus Streptomyces; species Streptomyces sp. NPDC059743. Next base: position 170,573 of record NZ_JBHWGS010000012.1, read on the forward strand.
GGTCTTCGACACGGGCGAGGACACGCTTCAGGAGAGCGGCGCCGCGGCGGGCTCCGGCGCGCTGATGCCGTACATCGTCATGGAGTACGTCGAAGGGCATCCGCTCGGCTCCGTGCTCCAGCGGGACATCGCGCAGTACGGCGCGATGCCGGCCGACAAGGCGCTCAAGGTGACGGCCGATGTGCTGGCGGCGCTGGAGGCCAGCCATGAGATGGGCCTCGTGCACCGGGACATCAAGCCGGGCAATGTGATGATGACCAAGCGCGGCATCGTCAAGGTGATGGACTTCGGCATCGCGCGCGCCATGCAGTCCGGCGTCACCTCGATGACGCAGACCGGCATGGTCGTCGGTACGCCGCAGTATCTCTCGCCCGAGCAGGCGCTGGGACGGGCTGTGGACGCCCGCTCCGATCTGTACTCGGTCGGCATCATGCTCTTCCAGCTGCTGACCGGCCGGCTGCCGTTCGACGCGGACTCACCGCTGGCGATCGCGTACGCCCATGTGCAGGAGGAGCCGGTCGCTCCGTCCACCATCAACCGTTCGGTCACTCCGGCGATGGACGCGCTGGTCGCGCGGGCGCTGAAGAAGAACCCGAACGAGCGGTTTCCGAGCGCTTCGGCGATGGGCGACGAGTGCGCGCGCGTGCTGACCGCCGGGCAGGCGGGCGCTCCGGTGATCGTGCCGGGCGCCGCACCGCACAGCGGCAGCGGCTCGGGCGTGGGCTCGGCGGTCTTTCCGCCGGTGGACCAGTCGGGCCAGGCACCGCCATCGCCGCCGCACGGTGTGCGGACGCCGTACAGCCCGGGATCGTACGGACCGCCGACGCCCGCCACGCCACCGGCGGCGCCGCGAACGCCTGGCCCCGGCGCCGGTCCGGGCTACGGCTATCCGCAGTCGGCCCCGGCGTACCAGGCTCCTCAGCAGCACATGCAGCCGATGGCGCAGACCCCGCCGCCGTACACGATGTCGCCGCAGCCCGCGACCGCTCCCGGTGGCCGTGGCGGCCATGGCGCGCACGGCGGGAGCCATGGCGGTGGTCACGGCGGCGGTGGCGGCAGGCGGAACATGCCGGTCATCGTCGGTTCGATCGTGGTCGCGCTGCTGGCCATCGGCGGTCTGATAACGGCACTTTCGCTCAACGGTGACGACACGGGCACCGGCGGCGGTGCGGCGGACCCGGGCAGTTCCGCCCAGGAGGGCTACCGAGCTCCGGAGCGCAATCGGACGATCGACACATCGGACTGCACGGACGCCTCGGAGGACGGGCTGGATCCGTCCAAGGTGACGGCTCCCGACCTGCGCTACAAGGACATCCTCTCGGTGAAGGACTGTCTCCGTGAGGCGGGCTGGTCGTGGGCGCCGGTGAAGTCGGAGAACGACGGGTCCTGGGCCAAGGACATCGTGATCGACCAGTACCCGAGGCCGGGGGCCGCGGTGCCGCCGGACGGGCAGGAGTTCGAGCTGACGATCTCCACGGGGTACGCCGGGTAGTCGCGGGCATCGCGGGACAGTCCGGGCTGCGCGTCCGGGCTGCGCGTCCGGGCTGCGCGAGGCAGTCGCGGAGTCCGCCGCATCCACTGCGTCCGGCGCATCCGGCGCAGGAACGTTTCGAGATGCCGGATTTGTCATTACATGTGACGCTGAGTCGGTGACTCCTACGCTCCGCACTCCCTGCGCGATCGCGGTCGCGTCGCTGCTGATCGCCGCGCCCGGCGCGTACGCCGAGGAGTCCGCTCCACCCGTGACAGGTCCCACAGCCTCCGCCGAGTCGGCCCTCTCGTTGGCCGGCCGTCCGGCCGGAGAGGGACGGCCACGGCCCGGGAGACCGCAGGAGCCCGAGACGGTGTCACCGGACGACGGAAGCCCGCGTACGGACGACGTCGGCGACGGAGACGGCGACAGCGACTCGGAGGCCGATCCCGGGGCGGAGTGGGAGTCGGGCTGGGAAGCGGACGAGGAGACGGACGGCGATCCGGAGACGGATACGGAGACGAGCCCCGCACCTTCCGTACATCCCAGCCGGCCGACCAAGGTCCCGGCCTCACCGTCCGACGCCCGCCCTCGTACGTCGCCGTCCGAGCCCGCATCGCCTTCCCGCTCCGACGAGAACGACGAGAGCGAGGAGGACGAGGAGGCCGAGCCGGGAGGGAACAGAAAGGGCACGGACGGGACGGGCGACGGGACCGACCGGAAGACGGACGGACACGCGGCGGAGGAGCCGCTGGAGGAGTTCGTCCATCCGCCGGAGGACTCCGAGGCGCCTCGGCGCCGGCCGCCCGCCGCCGCCCGTGAATCGGCCACCCGGACCGTCACCGGTCCCGCCGCGCGGCCGGTTCCGGTGCTGACGCTGGGCACGGGAATCACACTGATCGGGCTGGGCCTCGGCTTCCTCGGACTACGGCTCCGCCGCCGCTGAGCGCCTCTCCCAGCCCCGTATCCGCGCCCACAATTGCCCGGCGTCGGGGCCCATATCCGCCCGGCGTCGGCGGGCACTCGGCATTCGCGTCATCCTTATGGCGTATTTACCTGGTCCGCCTCAGGTCGCTTGCGGGCTACGCCATACCCGGTATACATACTGAGTATGTCGATTCGCCATGGGCTGCTGGCCCTTCTGGAACGCGGCCCGCGCTACGGCTCTCAGCTCCGTACGGAGTTCGAGTCCCGCACGGGTGCCACCTGGCCGCTCAACGTCGGCCAGGTCTATACGACCTTGAGCCGTCTGGAGCGTGACGGCATGGTCGCCCAGGACGGCGAGGACCGTGCGGGCCACGCGCTCTATGCGATCACCGACGCCGGCCGCGCGGAGCTGAGGTCCTGGTTCCGTACGCCGGTCGACCGCACCAGCCCGCCGCGTGACGAGCTGGCGATCAAGCTCGCCATGGCCGTGGGCGCGCCCGGCGTCGACATCCGGGAGGTCATCCAGTCGCAGCGCCGCCACACCGTCAAGGCGATGCAGGACTACACCCGGCTCAAGGCCCAGGCCCTGGAAGCCGTCCCGGCCGACCGGCACGAAGTGGCCTGGCTGCTCGTCCTGGAACAGCTCATCTTCCAGACCGAGGCCGAGGCCCGCTGGCTCGACCACTGCGAAGCCCGGCTGATCCGGCTCGCGCTGCTGCCGGAACCGGGCAACCGGCCGTCGGGCACCGCCTCGGACACCACCTCGTCGGCCTCGGTCGATGTTTCGGGCGGCACCTCGGCCTGACCGGCCCGGCCCGCCGCCGTATCGCACTCTCCTCGCCCATCTCTTCCTCGCCCAGCTCTTCCAGCACACATACCTCACACACGTATGCGCGCGTACCGCCCTAGGGGGATCCCTCATGCCCGAAAACGCACAACCGTCGCAGCAGCCCGTGCTGCAACTCCAGGAACTGACCCGTGTCCACGGCAGCGGCGCCACCGAGGTCCATGCCCTGCGCGGTATCAACCTCGATGTGTTTCCCGGCGAACTCGTCGCCGTCATGGGTCCCTCGGGCTCCGGCAAGTCCACGCTGCTGACCATCGCGGGCGGCCTCGACACGCCCAGCTCGGGCCGTGTCATCGTCGAGGGCACCGACATCACCACCGTCGGCCGCAAGCAGCTCGCGGCCCTGCGCCGCCGCAGCATCGGCTATGTCTTCCAGGACTACAACCTCATCCCGGCCCTCACCGCCGCCGAGAACATCGCGCTGCCGCGTGAACTCGACGGCACCTCCGCGCGCAAGGCACGCACCGAGGCCGTGGCCGCGCTGGCGGAGATGGGTCTTGAGCAGCTCGCCGACCGGTTCCCGGACGAGATGTCCGGCGGCCAGCAGCAGCGCGTGGCGATAGCCCGCGCGCTCGTCGGCGACCGGCGTCTGGTCCTCGCGGACGAGCCGACCGGCGCGCTGGACTCCGAGACGGGTGAGTCCGTACTCGCCCTGCTGCGCACACGCTGCGACGCGGGCGCCGCCGGTGTTCTGGTCACCCATGAGCCGCGCTTCGCGGCCTGGGCGGACCGGGTGGTCTTCCTGCGGGACGGCGCAGTTGTCGACCAGACCATCCGCAGCCAGGCGGACTCGCTGCTCACGGGCCAGGCGGCCGAACTGTGAGGACCTGGTACCACTCCTGGCGCGCGGCCCTGCGGATCGCCCGTCGCGACGCCTGGCGCTCCAAGGGACGCAGCTTTCTCGTCCTCTCCATGATCGCGCTTCCCATCCTCGGCGTGAGCGCCTTCGATCTGACGCTGCGCAGCTCCGAGCTGTCCACCCAGGAGCAGCTCGACCGCACGCTCGGCCGGGCCGATGCCCAGATCAGCGATCCGGAGTTCGGCGGTGTGCCGCTCTATCAGAACCCCCAGGCGGACAATTACTCGCCGGTCGACGACTTCGAGAACGAGCCCTGGCCCGATGGACCGGGCGATATCGCCAAGGCCATTCCGGCCGGCGCCACGGTCCTTGAGGACACGCTGGGAACCGGAAAGCTCCGTACCACATACGGGCTGCTCCAGACCGAGATCCGTGAGCTGAAGGCCGCCGACCCGATCGCCGACGGCATCATGCGCCTCAATGAGGGCCACTTTCCCGAGCGGGCCGACGAGGTCGCCGCGACCAGCCACTTCCTGGAGGTCAGCGGGCTACGGGTGGGTTCGGAGCTCACCGCGCGTGGACTCGCCACCGAGTACCGGATCGTCGGCGCCTACGAACTGCCCGACTCGCTGGACACCGACCAGGTCAACGCGCTCCCCGGGGCATTTCTGGCGCCGCTCGACAAGGCGCTCCAGGCCGACGGGCTGCCGGAAACGAACGCGAGCACCACTCAACTCATCCGCGTTCCGGGTGGTTTCACGTGGAACATGGTGAAGGAGGCCAATACCCATGGCCTGGTGGTGACCTCCCGTGCCGTGGCCCTCGATCCGCCCGCCGACGCGGATGTGCCGCTGTACCAGCAGGACGACCAAGGAAGGTACGAGCAGAGCGCGGTCGCCAATGCCACAGAGCTGGCAGCGGCGGGCACCGTCGTCGGCCTCGCCATGCTGGAGATCTGTCTGCTGGCAGGTCCGGCCTTCGCGGTCGGTGCCCGGCGCTCGCGCCGTCAGCTCGGTCTGGTCGGTGCCAACGGCGGCGACCGGCGCCATATCCGGGCCATCGTCCTCGGTGGCGGTCTGGTGATCGGTGTCGCCTCGGCCGTCATCGGTACGGCCCTCGGTCTGGGCCTCACCTATGTACTGCGTCCCGTCCTTGAGGACTATATGGGCCGGCGTTTCGGCAGCTTCGACATCCGGCCGCTGGAACTCCTCGGTATCGCGCTGCTCGCCGTGCTCACCGGTCTGCTCGCGGCAATCGTCCCGGCCGTCACCGCCTCCCGGCAGACCGTCCTGTCCTCGCTCACCGGCCGCCGCGGAGTGCGCCGGAGCAGCAGGGTCCTGCCGGTCCTCGGGCTGATCGCGGTCGCGTTGGGTGCGGTGATCGCGCTGTACGGCTCGACGATGACCGACCAGTTCACGATCGTCGCGGGCGGCAGCGCCATCGCCGAGCTGGGCGTGGTCGCGCTGACACCGGCCCTGGTCGGGCTGTTCGGCCGGCTCGGCCGCTGGCTTCCGCTCTCGCCGCGGCTGGCGCTGCGGGACGCCGTACGGAACAGAGGCCGCACGGCGCCGGCCGTGGCGGCGGTGCTGGCCGCGGTCGCGGGCACGGTGGCGGTCGCCACGTATGCCGCGAGCAGCGATGCCCAGGACCGGGCCGCGTACGAGCCGCGACTCCCTCATGGCGCGATCTCCGTGGCGGTCTACGAGGACGACGGCGGCCGGGATGTTCCGGCCATACGCACGGCGGTCCAGAAGAATCTGCCCGTCGATCTGCGGGCCGATGTGGACCGTATCTCCGTCGGAAAGCCGAACTGCTCGATGTACCGCGGCGACAACGGCTGTGGACGGTTCGAGGTCGTCGTCCCCAAGGCGCATCAGTGTCCGCTCTGGGCCACAGGGCCGGACGATCCTTCGGAGAAGTTCAGCAAGGCCGAGCGGCGCAGGCTCGCCAAGGACTGGCGCTGCGAACAGGGCTCGGTCTACAGCGACGCGGACGGCGGTCTGCTGATCGGTGACGCCACTCTGCTGAAAATCCTCGGCATCAAGGATCCGGGCGCGGAGAAGGCGTTGGCGGACGGCCGGGTCGTCTCGTTCGACAAGCGGAACGTCGACACGGCCGGAAAGATCGGCATCCTGCTGATCACGGACATCGAGAAGGCGGACGCGGCCAGTCAGAAGGGCCTGCCGTCGCCCGGCACTCTCAAGTCGATCCCGGCGTACCAGGTGCCCGGGAAGCCGAACGCGTACGGCCTTACGATGATCATCACTCCGGCCACGGCGAAGGCCGCGGGAATCAGCACCGTCCCGCTCGGCGCGTACTACTCGTCCAGTGCCCTGCCGAACAGCACACAGAAGCAGAAGCTGGACGGCGAGCTGGCCAAGACCGGCAGCCAGGTGAATCTCCATATCGAGGCCGGGTACACCAGCGAGAACAGCATTGTGCTGCTGGCGCTGACGGTCTTCGCCGGACTGGTCACCATCGGCGCGGCCGGTATCGCCACCGGTCTCGCCCAGGCGGACGCCGAGGCCGATCTCAAGACACTCGCCGCGGTCGGTGCTCCGGCGCGGGTCCGCAGGACGCTCAGCGGATTCCAGTGCGCGGTGGTGGCGGCGATGGGTGTGCTGCTGGGCTCGGCCGCCGGGGTCCTCCCGGCGATCGGACTGCGGCTGACGGAGCGCCGCGGCGAGCTCAAGTTCCACGAGCGGGCGCTCGACGAGGGCTGGGGTTCCCTCACGACGCCGTATGTGCCCATCGTCATCCCTTGGGAGACGCTGGCCGCGCTGCTGGTCGCCGTCCCGCTGGGTGCCGCGATCCTGGCCGCGCTGGTCACCCGCTCGCACCGGACGCTGGGCCGCCGGGCGGCCACGTAACCGGCGGACGGCCACCGCCGCGCGGACACGTAACCGGCGCGCGGCCGGCCGGTCCGGAGTGGCGCACACGGTGAAATCGTGCCCTCGTACGAGGATGGATCGTCTTCGTACGGGGGCACGCCATGTGGTGACTCACATGTGCGAGACAATGGGCCGTATGGAGATGCCGAGTAACGAACGGTCGCAGGAGAGCCCCCATGTCCTCGTGGTGGGACAGGACGGGATGGCACTCGGCGGCGGTGGTGGCGGTGCCGACGAGGGACGCGAGATTCCTGTGACGGAGATGGTCGAACAGCCGGCCAAGGTCATGCGCATCGGAAGCATGATCAAGCAGCTTCTTGAGGAGGTACGGGCGGCTCCTCTGGACGAGGCGAGCCGGGTCAGGCTCAAGGAGATCCACGCGGGCTCCGTGAAGGAGCTGGAGGACGGTCTCGCTCCCGAGCTGGTCGAGGAGTTGGAGCGGCTCTCGCTTCCGTTCACGGATGACGCGATTCCCTCCGAGGCCGAGCTGCGTATCGCGCAGGCCCAGTTGGTGGGCTGGCTGGAGGGCCTGTTCCACGGCATTCAGACGGCGCTGTTCGCCCAGCAGATGGCGGCCAGGGCGCAGCTCGAACAGATGCGCCGCGCGCTGCCGCCGGGCTCGGTCCAGGACGACGAGGGCGAGCAGGGACACGGCGCGCTCCGCTCCGGCCCGTATCTGTAGGTCCCTTCTGCTGGTCCCTTCCCTCACGGCCCGGTACACCGGAGGCGCACCGGGCCGGGGGCGGCCGTCAGTCGGGGTGATGGTCGGTCGGGGCGTGGACCGTCGGGATGGTCGTCAGCCGGCGGTCGGCGTGAGCAGCAGCACCTTGCCGACATGGGTGCCGGAATCCAGTACGCGGTGTGCCTCCGCCGCCTCCGGCATGGCCATCGTCCGGTCCACGACCGGACGGATGTCACCGTTGTCGATGAGCGGCCAGACATGCTCCCGTACGGCCGCGACGATCGCCGCCTTCTCGGACTGGGGACGGGCACGCAGCGAGGTCGCCGTGATCGCACCGCGCTTGTGCAGCAGCGCGCCCAGATTGAGTTCGCCCTTGACTCCGCCTTGGAGACCGATCACCGCGAGCCGGCCGTTCACGGCCAGGGCCTTCACATTCCGGTCCAGATACTTGGCACCGACGATGTCGAGGATGACATCCGCGCCGGCGCCGTCCGTGGCCTTGCGGATCTCCGCGACGAAGTCCTGCTCGCGGTAGTCGATCAGGATGTCCGCGCCCAGTTCGGCGCAGCGCGCCAGCTTCTCGGAACCGCCCGCCGTGACCGCGACCCGCGCGCCCACCGCCTTGGCGAGCTGGATGGCCATCGTGCCGATACCGCTCGCGCCGCCGTGCACCAGCAGCGTCTCGCCGGGCCGCAGATGCGAGATCATGAAGACGTTCGACCAGACGGTGCAGGTGACCTCGGGAAGCACCGCGGCCGTCGCCAGCTCCAGGCCCTTCGGTACGGGAAGAAGCTGGCCGGACGGTACGGCGACCTTCTCGGCATAGCCTCCGCCCGCCAGAAGCGCACACACCTCGTCGCCGACGGCCCAGCCCGCGACTCCCGGGCCGAGCGCGCTGATCCGTCCCGCGCACTCCAGACCGGGGTACGGGGAGGCGCCGGGCGGAGGATCGTAGAAGCCCTGCCGTTGCAGAAGATCGGCACGGTTGACGGCGCTCGCCACGACCTCGACGAGGACCTCGCCCTCGCCGGGTACGGGATCGGGCACCTCGGCCCAGACGAGCGCCTCGGGGCCACCGGGTTCCGGAATCGTGATCGCATACATGAGCGCGAGGCTACTCCCGCGCTCCCCGCGGCGGCCGGTCCTACGACACGTTGGAGCACGTTGGAGCCAGGAGGCGTTCGCGCTACGGAGTGCTGGAGTTGTCCGGGACCGTGGGGCTCTGGGCCCGGACGATGGTGATCAGACGGTCCGTGAGCTGAAGCGGGCTGGCCGTCGGATCGTCGTAACCGAGCAGCCGGTGCCCGCGCAGCACGCTCACCACCAGATCGTCCGTCTCCCGTACGCTCCGGCCCACTTCGGACTTTATGACGGGCCGTTCGATGAGATCGAGGCCACTGCCCTGCTGGATCAGATCCTCCATCACCGTGCCGGCGCTGGGGCTGAGCACCGAGAGCCCGAGCAGCCGGCCGGCGGCACTGGCACTGGTGATCACCGCGTCGGCGCCGGACTGGCGCAGCAGCGGTGCGTTCTCCTCCTCCCGTACGGCGGCCACGATCTTCGCCGTACGGTTGAGCTGGCGTGCCGTCAGCGCGACCAGCACCGCTGTGTCATCGCGCTGAGTGGCGATAACTATCTGGCGGGCGCGCTGGAGTTCCGCGCGCAGCAGCACATCGCTACGGGTCGCATCGCCGACGATCCCGACGAATCCCTCCGCGTTGGCCGCCTCGATCACCTTGTTCGACGGATCGACGATGACGATCTGATCCTTCTTCAGCCCGGTGGCACAGAGCGTCTGGATCGCCGATCGGCCCTTGGTGCCATAGCCGACGATGATGGTGTGGTCGCGCAAGTTGGACCTCCAGCGGTTCAGCCGCCACTCCTCCCGGGTGCGCTCCGTGAGGACCTCAAGAGTGGTACCGACCAGGATGATAAGAAAGAGCACGCGCAGCGGCGTCACCAGCAGCACATTCGCCAGCCGCGCGCTGTCGCTGTACGGGACGATGTCTCCGTAACCCGTCGTGGAGAGCGTCACGGTGGCGTAGTAGACGGCATCCAGGAAGTCGACCGATTCATCGGCGTTGTCGTGGTAGCCCTGTCGGTCGACAAAGACGATGAACACCGTGAGGGCCAGTACGAACAGCGCCATCAGCAGCCGTCGGCTGACCTGACGCAGCGGACGGACGACCTTACGGCGTGGCAGCTTCACCCGGGTGGTGACCAGATATTCGTCGGCCTGCCTGGCCATCGCATCATGGCCGGGAAGTTTCACGTGAAACACTCTCCATCGGCCCCGGCCGTCCAGGGCAGATCCAGCACTTCCAGCTCTTGGCCTGCCTGCGCACCGCCCGACGGTACGACCGCGAGCCCATCGGCGGCGGCGATTCCGCGCAGCATGGCCGGACCGTTGAAATGAAGCGGTACGAGTCCCTCGTCACGGTGGACGACCGGCACCAGACGGGTGTCGTACGGATGGCCCTGCACCGGGTCACGCAGCGGCGCGCGATACGGGGTCCTGGGTGCCCGTCCCGCCAGCGACCGCAGCAGAGGCTCGGCGAGCGTCAGCAGCCCGGAGACCGCGGCGAGCGGATTGCCGGGCAGGCCCACCAGATGGCGTCCCGACGCCAGCCGGGCCAGCAGCATGGGATGGCCGGGCCGTACGGCGACACCGTCCACCAGCAGCTCGGCGCCTGTTTTCCGGAGCACCGGATGGACATGATCGACCGGCCCCGAGGCCGTGCCGCCGGTGGTGATGACGAGATCGGCCTCGGAGCCGGTGATCGCATGACAGAGCGCATCGGCGTCATCGCCGATCCGGCGGGTGGCGAGAACCTCGGCGCCGAGAGAGCGGAGCCAGGGCGCGAGCATCGGGCCCAGGGCGTCGCGGATCAGTCCGTCGTGAGGCAGACCTTTGATGAGCAGTTCGTCGCCGAGGACCAGTATCTCGACGCGTGGCCGTGGAACGGTGACCAGCGCGTCGTATCCGGCCGCCGCCGCCAGACCCAGCACGGCGGGAGTCACCAGTGAACCGGCGGGCAGCAGCCGGTCGCCGGAGCGGCACTCCTGGCCGCGAGGCCTGATGTCCTGGCCCGGGACCACCTCGTGCTCGGCGTGGAGATGGCCGCCGCTGTCGATACGGGCGTGTTCGCTGCGCACCACCGCGGTCGCCTCGGGCGGGATCCGGGCGCCGGTGGCGATCCGTACCGCGGCGCCGTCGGGAAGCGGCGCCGCCTCTCCCTGTCCGGCGAGAATGCCGTGGTCCTCGATTGGGCCGTCGGACGCCCTTGGTGTGGAGGCGCGATGCGCGCTCCGTACGGTCCAGGGGCCGGGCCCCGACACCGCCCAGCCGTCCATCGCCGAGGTGTCGAAGGACGGCAGATCGGTGAGGGCGGCCAGCGGCTCGGCCAGCGCCCGGCCCAGGGCACGGTCGAGCGGTACGCGGTGGGCCGGGCCGGGCGATGCCGGGCGCGCGGAGCGTCCCGACCGTACGGCGATCGCGCGGGCCGTCTCCCATGGCTCGGCCCGGTGCCGGCCCGACGCGGCTCGGCTGCCGGGAGTGGCGGCACGGTCCGGACCGGCCGCCGACGCCGATGGCCCTGCTATCGCCGCCGTGGCTCCGGAACCGGCGCCGTGGTCCCTTTGCTCCCGGTCCGTGCCGCTGCCCTCGTTCGTACCGTCGCTCCGGTGCGCGCCGTGCGCCCGGCCGGAGTGCCCGCCCGGGTCGTGCGGCGCGGCCGACGCTCCGGCGACCAGTGCCAGGGCTTCGTCGATCCCGTCGATCCCGTCGGGCTCGCGGTCCCGGGCGGTCATCCGGCGTCGGCTCCCTTGGCTCCCGGCCCGTCGCCGCCCTCCGATTCCTCCGCCCAGCGCAGCGCGAGCGCCGCGGCCTTGCGCGCGGCCTCCGCGACGGCTTCGGGCCCGTCTCCGCCGGCCTTGGCCGCCGCGTAGCCGACCAGGAAGGTCGTCAGCGGCGCGGCGGGCCGGGCGACACCATGGGCGGCGTCGCGGGCCAGATCGAGCAGGACGCTGATGTCCACGTCCAGCTCGATGCCGAGTTCGTCCTTGACTGCGGTGATCCATTCGTCCAGCACGGTTCCATGCTCTCTGATTCGGGCCCGGGCCGTGGAGATGTCTTCCCAGGTGTCGCAGTCGAAGGAGGCGAGAGGATCGTCATCGAGCCGGGCGAGTTCGAGTTCGTCCGGCAACAGACGCAGCGGAAGCCCGCGGAGGTTGCCGTACTCGGTTGCGAGAAGGGCGAGTTCACGACGGAGCGGCTCCGCGCGATAGGCGGCGACCAGCGGCTGGTCACGGCCGTCGGCATCGGTGAGCAGGACCGCCTCCCGGCCGCTGGTGTCCAGCGTCTCGACCAGCCGGCGCACCGTCGCCCTGCCGAGGAACGGCAGATCCGCGGAGAGTACGAGCACGGTGTCGGCCTCGACGCACCGCACTCCCGCGTCGAGCGCGGCCAGCGGGCCGCCGCCGGGCGGCTCCTCGCGCGCCCAGCGCACCGGCCGCGCGGTGGGCCGCCGGCCACCCACGACCACGGTCCGGGCGGCCTCGTCACACGCGGCCAGCACACGGTCGAGAAGCGCCCGGCCCCCGACCCGTACCCCTGGCTTGTCGGCCCCGCCGAGCCGCTTGGCGGCACCTCCGGCGAGCACGATGGCGTCATACGCGGTCATGGCTGAAGTATGAGCCGCGATCACCCGTTCGAAGCTCTTGGCCTCTGTACGAAGGCCGAAGTTCTCCGCCTTTTCGGCGCGTGTCCGCGCCCGCCACCCGGAATGTCCCGCTACAGAGTGCGCAGCAGCATCGCCGGCTGTTCGACGCAGTCCGCCACATAGCGCAGGAAGCCGCCCGCCGTACCACCGTCGCAGACCCGGTGGTCGAAGGTGAGCGAGAGCTGCACCACCTGACGTACGGCCAGCTCTCCCTGGTGGACCCAGGGCTTGGGCACGATCCGGCCGACGCCGAGCATGGCCGCCTCCGGGTGGTTGATGATCGGCGTGGAACCGTCGACGCCGAACACTCCGTAGTTGTTGAGCGTGAAGGTCCCGCCGGTCAGATCGGCCGGAGTCAGCGTGCCCGCCCGGCCCGCCTCCGTCAGCCGCGCGAACTCGGCGCTCAGCGATTCGGCGGAGCGCGTGTGCGCGTCCCGTACGACGGGGACCACCAGTCCCCGGTCGGTCTGGGCGGCGAAGCCGAGATGCACCGCGGGCAGGCGCACGATCTCCCGGGCGGCCATGTCCACGGTGGAGTTCAGCTCGGGATGGCGGGCGAGGGCCGCCGTACAGATCCGGCCCAGCAGCGCGAGCAGCGAGATCTTCGGGCCTCCGGCCGCGTTCATCGCCGTACGGGCCGCCATCAGCTCCGTGGCATCCGCGTCCACCCAGCAGGTCGCGTCCGGAATCTCGTGCCGGCTGCGGCTGAGCTTGTCCGCGACCACGCCCCGGACTCCACGCAGCGGCACCCGGACCGCTCCGTCCTGGGCGGTCACGGGCGAAGGCCGGGACGCGGCCACCGGAGCGGCCGTCGCGGGCGACGCCTGCGGCTGCGCCCGGAAGTGCGGCTGGAGCTGTGGCTGTGCCTGAAGCTGTGGCTGAGGCTGTGTGACACCGTGCCGGATCGCCTGCTCGACATCGGACCGCAGGATCAGTCCGTCCCGTCCCGAGCCCGTCAGCGCCCGCAGATCGACGCCATGCTCACGGGCCAGCCGCCGTACCAGCGGGGAGACGACCGGGACCGGTCCCGACGCGCCGTTGAGCGGCCCGGCGGTGGGAGCGGACGGGATACGAGGAGCGGCGGGAGCGGTGCTCCGCACCGGACCGACCCGGCGCCTGCGCGCCACCGGCGCTCCCGTGCCATATCCGACCAGCACATTGCCCGACGCGTCACCGGACGACGGGCCCGTCGAGCCTGCCGAGCCCGCTGCCTTGGGTGCGGCCGGCTGTACGGCCGGGTCCACGGCGGGCGGTCCCGCGACGGGCGCGGGCATGTCGCCCGGCTCCGACGCGCCCACCGCCACCGTCAGCAGCGGAGCTCCGACCGGCAGCTCCGTGCCCTCCTCGCCGTAGCGCGCCGTGACCACGCCTCCGTAAGGACAGGGCACCTCGACCATCGCCTTGGCCGTCTCGACCTCGACCACCGGCTGGTCGATGGCGACGACATCTCCCACCGACACCAGCCAGCGGACGATCTCCGCCTCGGTCAGCCCTTCACCGAGGTCAGGCAGTTTGAATTCCAGCACCTGGGCCATCAGCTCTCCGTCTCCCACTGGAGCCGCGCGACCGCGTCCAGCACCCGGTCCACTCCCGGAAGATGGTGCCTCTCCAGCATCGGCGGCGGATACGGAATATCGAATCCCGCCACCCGCAGCACCGGCGCCTCCAGATGGTGGAAGCAACGCTCGGTGACCCGGGCGGCGATCTCGCCGCCGGGGCCGCCGAATCCGGTGGACTCGTGGACGACCACGGCCCGGCCCGTACGCCGTACGGATTCGGCCACCGTCTCGTCGTCGAACGGCACCAGGGAGCGCAGATCGACCACTTCCAGATCCCAGCCCTCGGCACGGGCCGCCTCGGCCGCCTCCAGACAGACCGGCAGGGACGGGCCGTAGGTGATGAGGGTGGCGCTGCTGCCCCGGCGTCTGACCACGGCGCGGCCGACCGGCTCAACCGCGGCCGGCGCGTCGGGCGACCACGCGGCCTTCGACCAGTAGAGCCGCTTCGGCTCCAGGAAGACGACCGGATCGTCCGAGGCGATCGCGGCCCGCAGCAGTCCGTAGGCGTCGTCCACCGTGGCGGGAGTGACGACATGGAGGCCGGGCGTCGCCATGTAGTACGCCTCGGAGGAATCGCTGTGGTGCTCGACTCCGCCGATCCCGCCGCCGTAGGGCACCCGCACGGTGATCGGCAGCGGCATGGCGCCGCGCGTGCGGTTGCGCATCTTCGCCACATGGCTGATCAGTTGCTCGAACGACGGATACGCGAAGGCGTCGAACTGCATCTCCACGACCGGCCGCAGTCCGTACATCGCCATCCCGACGGCCGCGCCCAGGATGCCCGCCTCGGCCAGCGGAGTGTCCGTACAGCGGTCGTCACCGAACTCCGCGGCCAGCCCGTCGGTGATCCGGAAGACGCCGCCGAGCGTGCCGACGTCCTCACCGAGCACATGGACGGACGGGTCCTCGGCCATCGCGTCGCGCAGCGCGCGCCGCAGGGCCTGCGCCATCGTGGCGGGCTTCACCGCGACCGTGGTCATCGCGTCTCACCGGGCCCTTCCTCGGCCGACGCCGCCAGCTCGGCGCGAAGCTGGGCCGCCTGCTCACGGAGCTGGGAGGTCTGGTCCGCGTAGACGTGTGCGAAGAGATCCATCGGGTCGAGCACCGGCTCGGCGTTCATCCGGTCGCGCAGCCGCGCGGCCATCGCCTCCGCGGCCTCGGCGGCCTGCCGGACGCCGTCCTCGCCGAGGATCCCGCGCGCGGTCAGCTCATCCTCCAGCAGCCGGACCGGATCGTGCGCGCGCCAGGTCTCGACCTCGTCGTCGGGGCGATAGCGGGTCGCGTCGTCCGCGTTCGTATGCGCCTCGATGCGATACGTCACGGCCTCGACGAGTGTCGGTCCCTCGCCGCGCCTGGCCCGGGCCATGGCCTCGGTGAGCACCATGTGCACCGCCAGCGCGTCGTTCCCGTCGACCAGCCTGCCCGGCATTCCGTACCCGACGGCCTTGTGGGCGAGGGACGGCGCCGCGCTCTGCTTGGCGAGCGGCACGGAGATCGCGAAGCCGTTGTTCTGTACGAGGAAGACGACCGGGGCCCGCCATACGGCGGCGAAGTTCAGCGCCTCGTGGAAGTCGCCCTCGCTGGTGCCGCCGTCGCCCACCAGGGCCAGCGCGACCAGATCGTCGCCCTTGAGCCGGGCGGCGTGGGCAAGCCCGACGGCATGCGGGAGCTGGGTGGCGAGCGGCGTGGACAGCGGCGCGACACGGTGCTCGTACGGGTCGTACCCGGTGTGCCAGTCGCCTCGCAGCAGCGTCAGCACCTCCACCGGGTCGAGTCCGCGCGCCACCGCCGCGAGGGTGTCGCGGTAACTCGGAAAGAGCCAGTCCTGCTCACGCAGCACGAGCGCGGCGGCGACCTCGCAGGCCTCCTGGCCGGTGCTCGACGGATAGACGGCGAGCCTGCCCTGCTTGGTGAGAGCCGTGGCCTGCGTATTGAACCTGCGGCCACGGACCAGCTCGGCGTGGAGCCTCAGCAGCAGTCCTGGATCGGCGTCGGCCACGGCGTCCGTGCCCAGCGCGCGATACGGCTCGGCGTCGGGAAGCAGTGGTGCGGGATCGGTACGCGGCTGCCACGCCGGTGGCGGAGTGGGCCGGTGGGCCGCGGCACCGGGCAGTTCCTGGACCGTACTGCTCTTCTTCACGCGTGCACCTCCTCGTGGGAGCGGGCGGGCGACGGGTTGCCTGGTGTGGCCCGTCTCACCTACCGATTGTTCGGTCGTTGAGGCATTTTGGCTACAGGCGGCTTCAGCCTGTGGACAAACGGTTCTCCACAGCCTGGGATGGTCACAGGTCGTCCATGGCGGAGAGGCGGGGGGACATGGGAGCTGAACAAATGGCCGACGGCGCGGACCAGGGCGCCGAGCCGGCCGTACGCGACACCGCCGTACGCGGCGCGGCCGGCACCGGCCGTGGCGGCGACGGTACGAGCGGTACGAAGCAGCCTCCTGCGCCGCCGCGCCCGCTCGACGCCATCGACCAGGACATCCTCCGGATCCTCCAGACGGACGGCCGCGCCTCGATACGGTCCGTGGCCGAGCGCGTCCATGTCTCGCGCGCCAACGCGTACGCCCGGATCAACCGGCTGATCGACGACGGAGTGATACGTGGCTTCAGCGCCAGGATCGACCATGAACGCGCAGGTCAGGGCGCGTCCGCGTATATCACCTTGAAGATCGTGCAGAACTCCTGGCGCACCGTGCGCGAACAGCTCGAAGAGCTGCCGGGAGCCACGCACATCGCCCTGGTCAGCGGTGACTTCGACGTACTGCTGCTGGTCCACGCGCCGGACAACCGGTCCCTGCGCGAACTCGTCCTGACCAGGCTCCAGTCCATTCCGGAGGTGCTGTCCACCCGCACTCTGCTGGTGTTCGAGGAGACGGACCTCGGCCCGGGAACGGCCACCGGCCCGACGCTCTAGGCGGCCTAGCGCTCCGTGCGCAGTCCGTCGAAGGCCATCCGTACGACCGCCTCCGCCACCTCGTCACGGCCATGGCCGCCGACCGCACGCGGCCGGTACCACTCCACCAGGGAGTTGACCATGCCGAAGAGCAGCCTGGTCGCCAGCCTGATGTCCATATCGGCCCGCAGATCGCCGTCCGCGGCGGCGGCCTTGAGCAGATCGGCCACCCGCTGGTCGAACTCACGGCGCCGCTCCATCGCCCAACGCTCGGTCTGCGTATTGCCCCTGACCCGCAGCAGCAGCGTCACATAGGGCAGCTCGGCCATCAGCACCTCGACCGTACGGCGGGTCACATACTCCACCCGTGCGATGGCCCGTCCCTGGACCGCGCCGTCCTCGTCGAGGATCCCGAAGAGCCCGTCCAGCGCGCGGCTGACGGCGAGGCGCAGCAGCTCCTCCTTACCCACGACATGGTGGTATATCGAGGACTTCGAGATCCCGGCGGCCTTGGAGAGATGCTCCATGGACGTGCCGTCGTAACCGCGCTCGTTGAAGACACGGACCGCGACGGTCAGCAGAGTCTCGGGCGTGTACGTGTCGCGTTTGGCGGTCGTCATGACGCGTCGTCCTCCTCCTGTGCGGCGGCCAGGCGGCGCAGCGCCTGGGAGGGGGCGTAACGGCCGGTGGGATACCCCTCGTGCAGCGACTCCAGCGTCTCCAGCACCCACCGCGCGCCGAGCTCCGCGCCCCAGTCGAGCGGCCCGCGCGGGTAGTTGACGCCCAGTCGCATCGCCGTATCGATGTCGTCCGGGGAGGCCACTCCGCGCGCCGCCGCGTCGAGCGCGAAGTCCACGAGCATCGCGACCGTACGGGCCACGATCATGCCCGGGACGTCGGCGATCACACTGACGTCCTTGCCGAGCGCCTGGAAGAGGCCGACGGCCTCGCTCAGGGCCGCCTTGTCGACTCCGGCGGCGGGCGCCAGGGCGATCCGCGTCGCCGCGCGGTAGTCCAGCGCGAGATCGAAGTGGATGACGGGCATCCCGGCGTCGTCGGCGGCCGACCCGTCCGCCAGGAACAGCCGCGTACCGTCGGACAGCTCGATCCAGCCCGGATAACCGGGAACGGCATCCTCCTTACGGAGGACCTCGATACCGGCCTCCTCGATCAGACCGGGCAGCGTCTCGGCCGCGAAGAGTCCGCCCTGCACGGTGACGGCCGCGGGCGCCGGCGCGGGCCCTTCCGTCCGTGCTCCGGCGCCCGGCGTGGCGTCCTCGCCGTACGGGAACCAGCCACGGCCCGACTTGCGGCCCAGCCGTCCCGACTCCACCAGCCTGCGCTGCGCGAGCGAGGGCGTGAACCGTACATCCTGGAAGAAGGACTCCCACACGGACCGTGTGACGGCCTCGTTGACGTCCTGGCCGATCAGATCGGTGAGCTCGAAGGGCCCCATCCGGAAGCCGCCGGACTCACGCAGCACCGCGTCGATCGTGGCGGGATCCGCGGCCCTCTCCTCGTAGATCCGGAACGCCTCGGCGTAGTACGGGCGGGCGACGCGGTTGACGATGAATCCCGGAGTGTCCGCGCAGCGCACCGGCGTCTTGCCCCAGGCGCGCGCCGTCTCGAACGCGCACCGCGCGGCCCGCTCGTCCGTCGCGAAGCCGCTGACGACCTCCACGAGCGGCAGCAGCGGCGCGGGATTGAAGAAGTGCAGTCCGACCAGACGGCCCGGGAGGCGCAGCCCGCCGGCGACGGCCGTGACGGAGAGGGAGGAGGTGTTCGTGGCGAGCAGACAGTCGTCGCCGACGATGTCCTCCAGGGCCGCGAACAGTTCCCGCTTGACGGAGAGCTGTTCCAGTACGGCCTCGACGACCAGCGCGGCATCCGCCAGCTCGGTGAGTTCCGCGGCCGGACGGAGCCGGGCCACTGCGGCGTCGCGCGCCGAGGCGTCGAGCCGGCCCTTCTCGACCAGCCGGTCGAGTCGTCCGGTGAGGGAGGCGGCGGCCTGTTCCGCGCGGCCGGGCACGGCGTCGTAGAGCCGTACGGGATGGCCGGCGACCAGGGCCACCTGGGCTATGCCCTGGCCCATCGTGCCGGTGCCGACGACCGCGACGACACGGCCGGGCTCGATTGCTGTCATGGAAGCAATCCTCCCGTATGAGCGGGCCTCGAAAGGGCCATGGGTTCTCCACAGGTGAGTTGTCCACAGGTTCGCCGGGCCCTCTTGTCCCGACCGATCGTTCGGTTACTCTAACTCTGTCCGTCCGCTCATGTCCCTGTCTCGTCCCTTCCCGTCCCGTCTCGACTCTCCCGTCCGTCTCCCGTTCCGTTTCCCGTCCGTGTCCTGATACTCAGCCCGACCGAGGAGTGGGTCCGTCATGGCCGCCCAGCTCAGCCCCCAGCAGCTCTCAGAAAAACACCGGTCCACGCTCGACCAGGCCCTGGACGCGATCCGCAGCCGCGCCTACTGGTCCCCGCACCCCGAGCACCCCAAGGCGTACGGCGAGAGCGCGCCGGCCGAGGGTCTCGCCGCGTTCCAGGCCCTGCGCGGCACCCGCTTCGAGCTGGACCAGCCGGGCACCGACGGCTGGACGGGCGGCGAGGTCTCGCCGTACGGCCCGGCGCTGGCGGTCGAGTATCCGCACGTGGATCCGGATGTCCTGCTGCCCGCCATGCGCGCGGGCATGGGCGCCTGGCGCGAGGCAGGACCGGAGACACGCGCGCTGGTCTGTCTGGAGATCCTGGCGCGCATCAGCGCCCGCACGCACGAGTTCGCCCACGCGGTGATGCACACCAGCGGACAGGCCTTCATGATGGCCTTCCAGGCGGGCGGGCCGCATGCCCAGGACCGCGGCCTGGAGGCCGTGGCGTACGCGTACGCGGAGCAGACCCGGACACCGGCCGCCGCCGACTGGTCCAAGCCGCAGGGCAAGCGCGATCCTCTTGAGCTGCGGAAGACCTTCACCGCGGCCCCGCGCGGTATCTCGCTGCTGATCGGCTGCAACACCTTCCCGACGTGGAACGGCTATCCGGGCCTGTTCGCGTCCCTGGCCACCGGCAATCCCGTGCTGGTCAAGCCGCATCCGCGCGCGGTGCTGCCGCTGGCGCTGACGGTACGCGTGGCCCGCGAGGTGCTCGCCGAGGCCGGGTTCGATCCGAATCTGGTCGCGCTGGCCGTGGAACGGCCCGGCGAGGGCATCGCCAAGTCGCTGGCCGTACGCCCGGAGATCCGGATCATCGACTACACCGGATCGACCGCGTTCGGCGACTGGCTGGAGACCCACGCCCGCCAGGCGCAGGTCTACACGGAGAAGGCCGGCGTCAACACCGTCCTCGTCGACTCCACCGACGACTACAAGGGAATGCTCTCCAATCTGGCCTTCTCGCTCTCCCTCTACAGCGGCCAGATGTGCACCACCCCGCAGAATCTGCTGATCCCCCGGGACGGCATCACGACGGACGCGGGCGAGAAGTCGTACGACGAGGTGGTGGCCGATCTCGCGGCCTCGGTGAGCGGTCTGCTGGGCGACGACGCCCGTGCCAACGCGCTGCTGGGCGCGCTGGTCAATCCCGATGTGAAGGCCAGGCTGGAGGCCGCCGCCTCGCTGGGCGACATCGCGCTCGCCTCGCGCGAGATCGTCCATCCCGAGTTCCCGGACGCGGTGGTCCGTACGCCCGCGATCGTGAAGGCCGACGGCGCCCGCAAGTCCTGGGAGAAGGCCGGGGAGGGCGGGACCGAGGCGGACGCCGAGGTGCCGTATCTCGCCGAGTGCTTCGGCCCGGTGTCCTTCGCGGTCGCCATGGACTCGACGGACGACGCGCTGGAGCTGCTGCGGCGCACGGTGCGTGAGAAGGGCGCGATGACGGTCGGCGCGTACACGACCTCGCCGGAGACGGAGCGCGCGATCGAGGAGGTCTGTCTGGAGGAGTCCGCGCAGCTCTCGCTGAATCTCACGGGCGGCGTGTATGTGAACCAGACGGCTGCCTTCTCGGACTTCCATGGCTCCGGAGGCAACCCGGCGGCGAACGCGGCGCTGTGCGACGCGGCGTTCGTGGCCAACCGCTTCCGGATGGTGGAGGTCAGGCGCCAGGCCTGAGAGCCGGCTCAGGCTTCCGGCACAGGCTCGGGCTCCGGTGCCCGTCCGCGTCCAGAGCGTGACCGCTCGCGCCTCAGGGCGCGGGCGGTCCGGGGACGCTCGGCGCGCCGACGTCCGGAATGTCGGCGTGCCGCTGGATCCAGGCGTGCATGGCGATCGCCGCGGCGGCTCCCGCGTTGATCGAGCGGGTCGAGCCGAACTGCGCGATCGAGCACACCATCGCGGCGTGCTCACGGGCCTCCTCGGTCAGACCTGGGCCCTCCTGGCCGAAGAGCAGCACACAGCGGCGAGGCAGCTCGGTCCGCTCCAGCGGGACGGATCCCGGCAGATTGTCGATCCCGATGATCGGCAGTCCTTCGGCCGCCGCCCACGCCGTCAGCTCGGCGGCGCCGGAGTGATGGCGCACATGCTGGTACCGGTCGGTGACCATCGCACCGCGCCGGTTCCAGCGCCGCCGCCCGACGATATGGATCTCCTTGGCGAGGAAGGCGTTGGCGGTACGGACCACGGAGCCGATGTTGAAGTCATGGGTCCAGTTCTCCACCGCCACATGGAAGTCATGGCGCCGGGTGTCGAGATCGGCGACGACCGCCTCGCGCGTCCAGTACCGGTAGCGGTCGACGACATTGCGCCGATCTCCGGCCGCCAG
Source organism: Streptomyces sp. NPDC059743 (assembly GCF_042732975.1). Classification (NCBI taxonomy): domain Bacteria; kingdom Bacillati; phylum Actinomycetota; class Actinomycetes; order Kitasatosporales; family Streptomycetaceae; genus Streptomyces; species Streptomyces sp. NPDC059743. The sequence goes on from NZ_JBHWGS010000012.1 coordinate 192,114, forward strand.
CAGCTCCGGATCGTAGCGCTCGCCCTGCGGCCAGGGCCCTGGGTGCGGCCCGACGCCGATCTCCGGCCCGAAGCCCTCGTCGTACTGAACGGGCTCCAGCGCCTCGTACTGAACGGGCTCTCGCGCCTCGGCCAGTGTCCCTCGGCCCGTCGTCATGGCCTCATGGCCCGCCGCCGTGGCCCGATCGGCCTCCGCCGTTGTCTCACTGCTCACCCGACGAGAGTACGGGTCTGCTCCGGGCTGTCGCGTCGTTGCTCCGGCAGGCGCTTCCGGTCCCGGGCGAACAGCCGGTGCCACAGCCCGGTGATCCGGCCGCCGAGCCAGCGCAGGAAGTTCGTCGGCAGGAACACCGCGTCGGCGGCGATCATCGCCAGCGAGAAGAACGGCAGTCCCAGCAGTAGGGCGATGCCCGCGTGCTCCAGCATCATCGCGACCAGCAGCACATTTTTGACGCGCCGGTTGAAGAGCGCGAACGGGAAGGCGACCTGCACGATGACCGTGCCGTAGGTCAGCAGCATCACCATCACACCGCTGGACGCGAGCAGTCCGGAGAGCTCCGGCCAGGGAGCGAAGTAGTGCAGCTTGAGCGGGTAGTAGAGCGCGGTGCCGTCCTGCCAGCGCGAGCCCTGGATCTTGTACCAGCCGGCCGTGGCGTAGACGAGACAGACCTCGGCCATGATCACGACGAGGGCGGCGTTGTGGACGAGGTTGGCGAGGACGTCCAGCAGGGCGCGCGGCTGGCCGTTCGGCGCGTGGAGATTCACCGCCCACCACACGACCTGTGCGATCCACACGCCCCAGAAGAGGACCAGCAGCCATGAGTCGCCCTGGACCCGGCCCGTCGCCGCCGTCAGCGTGCCGAAGATCAGGACCACTCCGAGGCAGCCCCAGAGAAGCGGCCCGACCCGGTCCCGGGCGCCCAGGATCCCGGGCTCGTGCCCTGCCCCGCGCCGGGCCGTCGTACGCGCCGCGCGCCTGGCGTCCAGCGACCAGACCTGACCGCAGCGGGTCAGTACGAGATAGATCGCCATCAGATGGATGACATTGTCGCCGCCGTCGCCCATGAAGATGCTGCGGTTCTGGAGCGACAGCACACCGAACATGAAGAGCACGGACATGGTGCGGGTGCGCCAGCCGACCAGCAGCAGCGCGCTGGACAGCACGGCGACAGCGAAGACGATCTCGAACCACACCGTGCTGTCCGACCACATCAGCCCGGTGAAGGCGCCGTTACGCGCGATGAGCTGCTGGGCCATGTCCCAGCTCCACGGGCCGTCGGGACCGTACAGCTCGCGCCGGTTGGGCAGTTCCCACAGCAGGAAGAGCAGCCAGGTACCGGCGAACCCGATCCGGACGACCGCGCTCTGGTACGGACCGAGAGCGGTGGCAGTGACGCGCTGGACGGCGCGGCCGACCCGTCTCTCGGCGGCGAACAGAGGCCTGTTCGCCGTTCGCGCGCCCGGCTGCTCGTTGAGACGCGCGCCCGGCTGCTCGTCAAGAGGCTCGCTCGCTGGAAGACGCTCGCTCACCGGCCCGCCTCCGTACGGCCGTTGCGTACGCCCTCGGGCAGATCGGTGGCGTTCACCGTCCACCACGGATAGAGCCGGTAGACCGGTCGCGTATTGATCTTCTCGGTGCTCCACCCGGGCGCGGCCACCGCGCTCGCGGCCGACCTGAGCTGGATGCGTTCCACCGAACCGCCCAGGTCGTGGTCCTCAAGACGCAGCATCACGATACGGCGGACATAGCTCTCGGAGAGCTGTCCGCGCAGCCCGTTGGGACGGTTCTTGTCGTCGTGCGATCCGACGAAGAAGTCCCAGCCGCGGCGCAGTTCGTTCTGCTCGACATGGCTGGGAAGAGGATTGCCGCGTATCGCCGCGCCGTCCTCGGCGGAGAGATCGATCCAGCCGGTGGTCGTCCGCGAGCCGTCGCCTTTCGCGACCTCCGCCCGCACCTGGACGGCGACGTTCTGCTGGAGCGGATTGGGCGCGAAGAGCTTCCAGTTCTGCTCGAACTCGGGATAGACCCACGCGTCGACGGCCTTGCCGTACTGCTTGGTGATCGTGTTGGACGGAGCGACATGCAGAAAGACCATGGCCAGATGGGTGCAGGCCAGCAGTCCGACGATCACGAGCACCGCGACCGCCGTCAACTGGCCGGGAAAGGAGAGGCCGGCCATCCCGGCGGCGGGCGGCTGCGCGGCCGTCCCGGCGGCGGACGGCCGTCCGGTTATCCCGGCGCCGGGCGGCTGCCAGGCCGACCCGCCCTTGTCGTCGTACGAATCCATCCCGCCCCGATCCCGCCGGCACCCGCTCAGTCACCCACCGGGTTGACACCCTACGGTCCTGGCCCGCGGCTCAGGTCTCGAACGGGTTTCCTCGGCGGCTCGCCGGCCAGGTCCACCGCGTACCCGGCCGGGACGAAGCCGGATACAAAGTCGGCCACTCGCCCGGTCTCAGAGCACGAACGCCGGAGTGCCGTTGTCGGTGACCATCGGACGCCCGGCGCCGTCCCAGGCGAGCATCCCGCCGTCCACATTCACCGCGTCGACGCCCTGCTGCACCAGATACTGGGTGACCTGCGCGGAGCGCCCGCCGACCCGGCACATCACATAAGCCTTCCGGCCCTCGGCCACCGCCTCGGTCACCTCGCCGAAGCGCGCCACGAAGTCACTCATCGGCACATGCAGCGCGCCCTCGACATGACCGGCCGCCCACTCGTCGTCCTCCCGGACGTCCAGCACCAGTCCGTCGGACGGGACCGCCGCGACATCGACCGAGGGCAGTGAGGCGAAATTCATGGATGGTGCCTTCTCTCGTACGGGACGGGGACGGGGGCCGGGACGAGGACCAGGTCCGTGAGCCATGAGCAGCAGTCCGTGCGCCACGGCCCGTGGGCCTCCGAAAAACCTACTGCACCAGCCTGGCGAGTTCCGTCTCACGCCCGGAGACCTCCGCGAGCAGCTGCTCGGCGATCTCCTCCAGCAGCCGGTCCGGGTCCTCGGGCGCCATCCTGAGCATCGCGCCGATCGCGCTCTCCTCCAGCTCCTTGGCGACCAGCGTCAGCATTTCCTTCCGCTGCGACAGCCACTCCAGCCGGGCGTAGAGCTCCTCGCTCTCGCTCAGCGGCGGTGCCTTCGGCGCGGGTCCCGCCGCCCACTCCTCGACCAGCTCGCGCAGCAGCGGCTCGTCGCCGCGCCCGTATGCGGCGTTCACGCGTGTGAGGAACTCCTCACGGCGGGCGCGCTCGTTGTCGTCCCGCGCGAGATCCGGATGAGCCTTGCGCACCAGATCGCGGTAGAGCTTGCGGGCCTCGTCGCTCGGCCGGACGCGCTTGGGAGGCCGTACGGGCTGTTCGGTCAGCATCGCCGCCGCCTCGGCCGACAGACCGTCGGAGTCGATCCAGTCGTGGAACAGTTCCTCGACGCCCGGCATCGGCTGCACCATCGCGCGGGCCTCCCGCGCCTTGCGCAGATCCTCGGGATCGCCGGTCCTGGCGGCACGGGCCTCGGCGATCATCGCGTCCAGCTCGTCCAGCCGGGCGTACATGGGACCGAGCCGCTGGTGGTGCAGCCGGGAGAAGTTCTCCACCTCGATCCGGAAGGTCTCCAGGGCGATCTCGAACTCGATCAGCGCCTGCTCGGCGGCGCGCACGGCCCTCTCCAGCCGCGCCTCGGGCCGCGCGGAGTCCGCGACGTCCGCGGCATCCGTGGCGTCCGCAGCGTCCGCGTCCGCCGGGCCCACCTCAGGGCCCGCCTCGGACCCCGCCGTATCCGTCCCCGCGCCCACGTCCGTCATGCCCGCGCCCGCCTCGGGCCCGGGCCGCGCCGCGTCACTTCCGCCCGCCGCCGCCGTGGATTCCGTCGTATCCGGCACGTCTCGTACATCCCGTTCGTCGTCGTTACGGATCGTCGGCTCCCCAGAGGTGTCCCGCATCACCCGACCAGCGTACGGGCGATCCGCCGGGCCTCCGCTCCGTACCCGGCCGTCACACGCCCGGCTCGGCGGCTATTCGTCCGTTCCTGATGGCCGCCAGCAGGTCGGCGTGGTCCGCCTCCGTACGGTCCGCGTACGCCACGGCGAAGGCCGCCACCGCCGCGTCCAGCTCCTCGTTCTTGCCGCAGTAGGCGGCGATCAGCCGCGGGTCCACGCTGTGCGCATGGGCCCTGGCCAGCAGCGCACCGGTCATCCGGCCGTAATCGTCCATCTGGTCGGCCGGCAGCGCCGCCGGATCGACGCTTCCCTTGCGGTTTCTGAACTGCCGTACCTGGAAAGGCCTGTCCCGTACGGTCGTCCAGCCCAGCAGATTGTCGCTCACCACCTGCATCCGCTTCTGTCCGAGCACCACCCGGCGCCCTTCGTGCGCCACCTCCGGCGCCTGGAAGCCGACGACCGCCAGATGCGGCAGCAGGGCAGAGGGCCGTGCCTCCTTCACCTGGAGCACGAGCGGCTCGCCGCGGTGGTCGAGCAGCAGCACCACATACGAATGTGTCCCGACGCTGCCGGTGCCGACCACCCGGAACGCCACATCGTGGATCGCGTACCGCGCGAGCAGCGGCAGCCGGTCCTCCGGCAGCGTGCCGAGATACTCCTCCAGCGAGGCGGCCACCGCCGAGGCCTCCTCGTCGGACACCCGCCGCAGTACGGGCGGCGCGTCGACAAACCTCCTCGGCGAGCCGGCGCCGACGGTCCCGCTGTCGTCGGGCACCACCTCGGTCGACCTGGCCGCGAACCGCGCGCTCGTGTTGTTCCGCGCCTTCTGCGAGACACGCTCCAGCGTGCCGGCCAGATCGCGCGCGTCCGCGTGCGAGACGAGTTCCTCGTCGGCGATCGCGTTCCACGCGTCGAGCGCCGGGAGCTTGGCCAGCAGCCGCATCGTGCGCCGGTAGGCACCGACCGTGTCGTACGCGGCGCTGCGGCAGGTGTCCTCGTCCGCGCCCGCCGCACGGCCGGCCAGCACCAGTGAGGTGGCGAGCCGCTTGACGTCCCACTCCCAGGGACCGAACACGGTCTCGTCGAAGTCGTTGAGATCGATGACGAGCCGGCCGCGCGCGTCGCCGTACAGCCCGAAGTTGGCCGCGTGCGCGTCACCGCAGATCTGCGCGCCGACGCCGGTGACCGGCGTGCCCACCAGATCCTGGGCCATCAGTCCGGCGGCACCGCGCAGAAAGGCGAAGGGCGTGGCAGCCATCCGGCCGACCCGGAGCGGCGCCAGCTCGGGCACCCGGCCGCGGCTCGACTCCTCGACGGCACGGACCGCGTCGGGCCGCGCCGCCGCGAACACGACGGAGTCGTGCGAGGACCGCGGCACCCGGGCCCGCAGCGACCTGCCAAGCTCCTTGGGCGTCCGCGCTCCGTCGGCCCTCTCGCCGTCCGCCATGGCCGTACGCGTCGCGAAGCCAGGCACCGCCGGAATGCGCACCACCGGAGTACGCCCGCTCCCGAAACCGTTCCCGGAAGCCCTCGCCGACTCGACACCGCCCACATCGACCATGGCGTGCCGCCTCCCCCGTACTCATGTGAGATCAAACGCACATGACGGTACCGCCGTACCCAAAAGACCAGTGAGCCGGACCGCGCGCCGACGGGAAGCCCGGACCGCGACCTGACACCGGACAGGACCTAGCAGCCGCCCCCGATGTCCCCTCTGTCTCCGGACCGCTCCCGCAGATTGGACTCGGCCCACAGCCGCAGCTCCTTCAGCGCCGGCTCCATCGCCGCGCCCGCGTCCGTCAGCCGGTACGCGACCCGCAGCGGCGGCCCTTCGTCCACCTCACGTACGACCAGTCCCGCCGCGCCCAGCTCCGTCAGCCGGTCCGAGAGCATCCGCTCGCTGATGCCCGGGATCGCCCGCCGCAGCTCCGCGAAGTAGATCGCGCGCTGCATGAGCACGGAGATGATCGGGCCCGACCACCGCTTGCCGAGGAGCTCGAAGACACGCGTGATGCTCACGTCGACCTTCTTGCACTCGTCCGCGCTGTGGTCCGCCATACGCACAGAGTACTGGTTTTCCGAGACGGGATGAAAAAAAGTAAGCGACTATGTTATCCATAGGTGCGAACGGAACTTCCGTCGCTACTCATTCGTATGGCACGCCACCCCTCATGGAGAACGTCATGGCCACGCTTCTGCACATCGACTCCGCCGTCTTCCCGGAAGGCTCCGCTTCGCGCGACCTCACGGCCACCTTCGTCAAGTCCTGGCTGGAGCAGCACCCGGAGGGCAAGGTCGTCTACCGCGATCTGGCCGCCACTCCGCTGCCGCACCTGGACATAGCCGCCGTGTCCGCGGGCGCGGAGGACACCCTGCGCGCCGAACTCGCCGCCGAGCTGGCGGAGGCGGACGCCGTCCTCATCGGCGCGCCGATGTACAACTTCACGATCCCGTCCACGCTGAAGGCCTGGCTGGACCAGGTGATCATCGTCGGCCACAACGCGGGCCCCGACAGCACGGTGGCCGACACGCCGTTCACGATCGTCGCCAGCCGCGGCGGCTCGTACGCTCCCGGCACTCCGCGCGAAGGCTTCGAGTTCGTCCAGAACTATCTGGAGAAGGTGCTGACCGGAATGTTCGGCGCCACCGAGATCGACTTCATCGTCCCGGAGCTGACTCTCGCGCCCTCCAAGCCGGAGATGGCCGAACTGGTCCCGCTCGCCGAGGCGTCCCGCGCCAAGGCCACCGAGGAGGCCACCCAGAAGGCCAAGGCCCTCGCCGCCCGCCACGCCGCCTGAGCCCGGCCCGACGGAAGCCCGGCGACGGGAGCCCTGCTGACGGGCCGACTCGACGGGCTCCCCGGGAGCCGCCCGCCCCCGGGGAGTCCCGGCCCGTCGAGCCCGGCCCGTCAGGCAGACCGGACAACGAAGAACCCCCGCTCCGGAGAGATCCGGAGCGGGGGTTCTGTGGTGCGCGAGGGGGGAGTTGAACCCCCACGCCCTTTCGGGCACTGGAACCTGAATCCAGCGCGTCTGCCTATTCCGCCACCCGCGCATTGGGTGTGCCGTCCGGTGCCTCACCTGCTGGTGTGCGCTCCTGGCGACATCGAGAAGATTAGCACGGTGGAGAGGGTGGCTTCACATCCGTTTGTCGGCGGAATCGCGGCCCTGGAACAAGGAACGAACAGCGGTCGGCCCCCACTCCTCCTGAGAGCACCCGGGGTGCGGGACACTGTCATGAGGCCGCCTCTACGATCCGTGTGAGAGGTGACACTCATCGACGGGGCAGACAAGGGGAACCAGCCGATTTCCCGACGCGTGGATACGATCAGTAAGCAGTACCAGGACGGCAACGACGGAGGAGGTGCCCCATGGGAGTCATGAAGCGTTTCGAACAGCGTCTCGAAGGTTTGGTCAACGGCACCTTCGCGAAGGTGTTCAAGTCCGAGGTCCAGCCCGTCGAGATCGCGGGTGCCCTCCAGCGCGAGTGCGACAACAACGCGACGATCTGGAACCGTGAACGGACGGTCGTCCCCAATGACTTCATCGTGGAGCTGAGCGCGCCCGACTACGAGCGCCTCAGTCCCTACTCAGGACAGCTCGGTGACGAACTGTCCGGGCTGGTCCGCGACTACGCGAAGCAGCAGCGCTACACCTTCATGGGCCCGATCAAGGTCCATCTGGAGAAGGCCGAGGATCTCGACACCGGTCTGTACCGGGTGCGCAGCCGTACGCTGGCGTCGAGTACGTCACAGTCGCAGCCGCCCGGCGGCGCGCCGGGCGGACCGGGACCGGGCCCGCTCGGCGGACCTGTCGGTTACGCCGGCTCCGCCGCGCCCGCCGCTTCTCCGGGCCGCGCCCCCGGCGGCTACGGCTATCCGCCCACCGCCGCACCTCCGATGCCGGCCGCGCCGCCGCCCGGCGGCCACGCGCCCGCCGCGGGCCGCGCTCCCGCGGCCGGTCCCGGCGCGCCGCCGCACGGTCAGGTACGCCGCTGGATCGAGATCAACGGCACACGCCATCAGATCTCCCGCGCCACACTCGTGCTGGGCCGCAGCACCGACGCCGACGTCCGGATCGACGATCCGGGCGTCTCCCGTCGGCACTGCGAGATCCGGACCGGTACGCCCTCGACGATCCAGGACCTCGGGTCCACCAACGGCATCGTGGTAGACGGACAGCACACCACCCGCGCTACGCTCCGCGACGGCTCGCGGATCGTCGTGGGCAACACCACCATCGTTTACAGGCAAGCCGAAGGGTGAAGCGGGGGCAATGTCAGAGCTGACCCTGACGGTCATGCGGCTAGGTTTTCTGGCCGTTCTGTGGCTGTTCGTGATCGTGGCCGTCCAGGTCATCCGCAGTGATCTGTTCGGCACACGCGTCACACAGCGCGGCTCACGCCGCAGCGGCGACGCCCGCCCGCAGCAGGCCCGCCAGCCGGCGGCGCCGCCTCAGCAGCGCCAGCAGCAGGGAGGCAGGCAGCGCCGCGGCGCGCCCACCAAGCTGGTCGTCTCCGAGGGCAGCCTCACCGGCACCACGGTGGCTCTCCAGGGGCAGACCATCACCCTGGGCCGCGCGCACGACTCGACGATCGTGCTGGACGACGACTACGCGTCCAGCAGGCATGCCAGGATCTACCCGGACCGCGACGGCCAGTGGATCGTCGAGGACCTCGGATCCACCAACGGCACGTATCTCGACCGGACCCGGCTCACGACACCGACACCGATCGCGCTGGGCGCTCCTATCCGCATCGGCAAGACCGTCATCGAGCTGCGGAAGTAGTACGACAATGAGCGAGCGGAGCGAGCGAGCCGCGGCGGTCCGGACAGCGGACCGGAGCAGGCTCCCGACCGGAGGGTGGGCAGTGTGGCTCGAGACCGGCTGGCGCGACAGTCGACCGGCGAGCCGACGGGCGAGGTGCGCATGAGTCTGTCTCTGCGCTTCGCCGCCGGATCGCACAAGGGCATGATCCGGGAGGGCAACGAGGACTCCGGCTATGCCGGACCCCGGCTGCTTGCCATCGCCGACGGCATGGGCGGCCAGGCCGCCGGTGAGGTCGCGTCCTCCGAGGTGATCTCGACGCTCGTCCAGCTAGACGACGACGTGCCCGGCTCCGACATCCTCACCTCGCTCGGCACTGCGGTGCAGCGCGCCAACGACCAGCTCCGGGTGATGGTCGAGGAGGATCCCCAGCTCGAAGGCATGGGGACGACGCTCACCGCTCTCCTGTGGACCGGCCAGCGGCTCGGTCTGGTCCATGTCGGCGACTCCCGCGCCTATCTGCTGCGCGACGGCGTCCTGACGCAGATCACCCAGGACCACACCTGGGTCCAGCGGCTGGTGGACGAGGGCCGGATCACCGAGGAAGAGGCCACCACCCATCCGCAGCGCTCGCTGCTGATGCGCGCGCTGGGCAGCGGCGACCATGTCGAGCCGGATCTCTCCATCCGCGAGGTCCGCGCCGGCGACCGCTATCTGATCTGCTCGGACGGCCTCTCCGGCGTTGTCTCCCACCAGACCATGGAGGAGACCCTCGCGAGCTACCAGGGCCCGCAGGAGACCGTACAGGCCCTCATCCAGCTCGCGCTGCGCGGCGGCGGCCCCGACAACATCACCTGCATCGTGGCCGACGTCCTGGACGTCGAGTCCAACGACACCCTGGCCGGGCAGCTCAACGACACTCCGGTCGTCGTCGGCGCGGTCGCCGAGAACCAGCTCCCGCTGAACTCCGCGGAGAACGCCGCCGCGATGCAGACGCCCGCGGGCCGCGCCGCCGGTCTCGGCCGCTCCGTACCGCCCCAGCCCGCGGGCGGCGGCTTCGGCCCGCCCGGCAGCGGCCAGGACGCCGGCTACGGAGGCATGCCTCCCGAGGGCGGCTTCGGCGCGTACAGCGACGAGGACTTCGTCAAGCCGCGCGGTGGCCGCAAGTGGCTCAAGAGATCCTTCTACTCCGTGCTCGCGCTGGCCGTCGTCGGCGGCGGGCTCTACGGCGGCTACCGCTGGACACAGACCCAGTACTACGTGGGCGCCAACGCCGAGCATGTCGCGCTCTACCGGGGCATCAGCCAGGATCTGGCCTGGCTCTCCCTCTCGGAGATCGAGAAGGACCACCCCGAGATCGAACTCAAGTACCTCCCGCCCTACCAGCGCAAGCAGGTCGAGGAGACCATCGCCGAAGGCAGCCTGGCCAACGGGCGTGACAAGATCCAGGAACTCGCCACCCAGGCGTCGGCCTGCAAGAAGGACGAGCAGCGCCGTCAGGCCGACCGCGAGGCCGCTGTGGTCACCGGCGAAGGCCAGGCCGGCGGCACGACCGGTACGAACACCTCCGGCCGGACCACCACCATCAAGCCGAAAGCCGCGACTCCCACTCCAGGCCCCAGCCTCTCGGAGGAGGAGCAGAAAGTGGCCTCGAACTGCGGGAAGCAGCAGTAGCCGGCCGTAGGGGGCCTTTCACCACCATGAGCGTTGTCACCAATACGACCACCATCGGCGCGATCGAAGCACCGAGCCGCCGCAACACCGAGCTCGGGCTGCTCGCCTTCGCCGTCGTCATCCCGGTGTTCGCGTATCTGAACGTGGGGCTCGCCCTCGACGGCAAGGTACCGGCCGGGATGCTCGGCTACGGCTTCGGCGTCGCCCTGCTCGCCGGGATCGCCCATCTCGCGGTGCGCAAGTTCGCTCCGTACGCCGATCCGCTGCTGCTGCCGCTGGCCACGCTGCTCAACGGGCTCGGGCTGGTGCTGATCTGGCGGCTGGACAAGTCGGAACGGTTCCAGGCCCTGGACACCTTCGCACCGGCCGCCACCAAGCAGCTGCTGTTCTCCGCGATCGGTGTCGCCCTTTTCGCAGCCGTACTGGTCCTTCTCAAGGACCATCGCATCCTCCAGCGCTACACCTACATCTCCATGGTGGTCTCGCTGGTCCTGCTGATCCTGCCGATGTTCTTCCCCGGCGTGTACGGCGCCAAGATCTGGATCACCATCCCCGGCTTCGGCACCATCCAGCCGGGTGAGTTCGCGAAGATCATCATCGCGATCTTCTTCTCGGGCTATCTGATGGTGAAGCGGGACGCCCTGGCGCTCGCCAGCCGCCGCTTCATGGGCCTGTACCTGCCTCGCGGCCGTGACCTCGGACCGATCCTGGTCGTCTGGGGCGTCTCCATCCTGATCCTGGTCTTCGAGACCGACCTCGGCACCTCGCTGCTCTTCTTCGGCATGTTCGTCGTCATGCTGTACGTCGCCACCGAGCGGACGAGCTGGATCGTCTTCGGTCTGCTGATGTCCGGCGTCGGCGCCGTCGGCGTGGCCTCCTTCGAACCGCACGTCCAGCAGCGCGTCACCGCCTGGCTCGACCCGTTCGACGGCTACGGCAAGATCGCCGCGAGCGAGCAGATCGCCAAGTCCCTGATGGCCTTCGGCTCCGGCGGCACACTGGGCACCGGACTCGGCCAAGGCCACTCCGACCTCATCGGCTTCGCCGCCAACTCGGACTTCATCCTCGCCACCGTCGGCGAGGAACTCGGCCTCGCCGGAGTGATGGCCGTCCTGCTGATCTACGGCCTGGTCGTGGAGCGCGGCGTCCGCACGGCGCTCGCCGCCCGCGATCCGTTCGGCAAGCTGCTCGCCGTCGGTCTCTCCGGCGCCTTCGCCATCCAGGTCTTCGTCGTCGCCGGCGGTGTGATGGGGCTCATCCCGCTGACCGGTATGACCATGCCGTTCCTGGCGGCCGGCGGCTCCTCCGTGCTCGCCAACTGGGCGCTGATCGGGATCCTGATCCGTATCAGCGACACCGCGCGCCGGCCCGCGCCGGCCCCCGCCCCGTCACCCGACGCCGAGATGACCCAGGTGGTCCGACCGTGAACAAGCCCCTGCGACGCATCGCGATCTTCTGCGGGCTTCTCATCCTCGCCCTGCTGATCCGGGACAACTGGCTCCAGTACGTCCGCGCGGACGAGCTGAACTCGCACAAGTACAACCGCCGTGTGCTCATCGAGCGCTACAGCAACGAGCGCGGCAACATCATCGTCGACGGCAAGGCCATCACCGGCTCCGTCAAGACGGACGACAGCGACTTCGCCTACAAGCGCACCTATGTCGACGGTCCCATGTGGGCACCCGTCACCGGTTATGCCTCCCAGGCCTTCGACGCCAACCAGATCGAGAAGCTCGAGGACGGCATACTCACCGGCAACGACGAACGGCTCTTCTTCGACCGCACCATGGCCATGTTCACGGGCAAGAAGAAGAAGGGCGGTGATGTCGTCACCACCCTCAGCGGCGCCGCCCAGAAGGCCGCCTACAAGGGCCTCGGGGACGCCAAGGGCGCCGTGGCGGCCATCGACCCGCAGACGGGCAAGATCCTGGCGCTGGCCTCCACGCCGAGCTACGACCCTTCCAAGTTCGCGGGCAACAGCGACAAGGACACAGAGGCCTGGGTCGCCCTCGACAAGAAGAACAACCCCGACGACCCGATGCAGAACCGCGCGCTGCGCGAGACCTACCCGCCCGGCTCCACGTTCAAGGTGGTCACCGCCGCCGCCGCCCTGGAGCACGGCAAGGTCACGGACATCGACGAGCCGACGGACACGCCGCTCCCGTGGATCATGCCGGGGACGACCACGCCGCTGCCGAACGAGGGCAACATCCCGTGCAAGGACGCCACTCTCCGGGATGCGCTGCGGTACTCCTGCAACACGGTCTTCGGCAAGCTCGGCTTCAACATCGGCAAGGACAAGATGCTGGAGACCGCGAAGAAGTTCGGATTCAACGCCGAGCAGTTCATTCCGGTCCGCTCCAACGCCTCGTTCTTCCCCGAGGAGATGAACGAGTCACAGACCGCGCTCTCCTCCATCGGCCAGTTCGACACCCGGGCCACACCGCTCCAGATGGCCATGGTCGCCGCCGCGGTCGCCAATGACGGCAAGCTGATGAAGCCGTACATGATCGACCAGCTGCGCGCCCCGAACCTGGACGTGCTCAGCAAGACCGAGCCCGAGGAGATGAGCCGTCCCCTCACCCAGGAGCACGCGCAGATGCTCCAGACCATGATGGAGACGGTCGTCAACGACGGCACCGGAAAGAACGCCCAGATTCCGAATGTGACGGTCGGTGGCAAGACCGGTACCGCGCAGCACGGCGAGAACAACAGCAAGAACCCGTACGCGTGGTTCATCTCGTACGCCAAGACGGACAGCGGCTCGCCCGTCGCCGTCGCGGTCGTCGTGGAGGACAGCAAGGCCAGCCGGGACGACATCTCCGGCGGCGGTCTCGCGGCCCCCATCGCCAGGGCTGTGATGAAGGCGGTCATCGACAGCAGGAAGTGATGCCGGTCACGCCTCACGTCCGTAGACGCACTTTGCGATACCGGTCGTATATCAGGTCACCGCTATGGGTCAATCGCATACGGCGTGCCCGGTAGCGTAGGCGCGAACAGCACACCGCCGGACCACACACCGGTGCGGTCGGGACTGACGGAGAGGGCTGGAACAGTTATGGAAGAGCCGCGTCGCCTCGGCGGCCGGTACGAGCTGGGCTCGGTGCTCGGCCGTGGTGGCATGGCTGAGGTCTACCTCGCGCATGACACCCGGCTCGGCCGCACCGTCGCCGTGAAGACGCTCCGGGCCGATCTCGCCCGCGACCCGTCCTTCCAGGCCCGGTTCCGCCGAGAGGCCCAGTCGGCCGCCTCGCTCAACCACCCGGCGATCGTCGCGGTCTACGACACCGGTGAGGATTACGTCGACGGGGTCTCCATCCCGTACATCGTGATGGAGTACGTCGACGGTTCGACGCTGCGCGAGCTGCTGCACTCCGGACGGAGACTGCTGCCCGAGCGCACGCTGGAGATGACCATCGGCATCCTCCAGGCGCTGGAGTACTCGCACCGCAACGGGATCGTCCACCGCGACATCAAGCCGGCCAACGTCATGCTGACGCGTACCGGCCAGGTCAAGGTGATGGACTTCGGTATCGCCCGCGCCATGGGCGACTCCGGTATGACGATGACCCAGACCTCCGCCGTCATCGGCACCGCCCAGTACCTCTCGCCCGAGCAGGCCAAGGGCGAGCAGGTCGACGCGCGCTCCGACCTGTACTCCACCGGCTGTCTGCTCTACGAGCTGCTGACGGTCCGGCCGCCCTTCATCGGCGACTCGCCGGTCGCCGTCGCCTATCAGCACGTACGGGAAGAGCCTCAGACGCCCAGCGTCTTCGATCCCGAGATCACGCCCGAGATGGACGCGATCGTGCTCAAGGCGCTCGTCAAGGACCCGGACTACCGCTACCAGTCCGCCGACGAGATGCGCGCCGACATCGAGGCCTGCCTCGACGGCCAGCCCGTCGCGGCCACGGCGGCCATGGGCTCGGTCGGCTACGGCGGCGGTTACGGCGGCCATGACGGCCAGCAGACGACCGCGCTGCGCCAGAACGACCCGGCCGGCCAGACGACGATGCTGCCGCCGATGAGTCCGGACGCCGGCGGATACGGCGGCGGGTACGACGACCGCCCGGACCGGCGCCGTCAGAAGAAATCGAACACCTCGACGATACTGCTGGTGACGGCGGGCGTCCTGGTGCTGATCGGCGCGATACTGATCGGCAAGGCGTTCTTCGGTGGCGACGGCGGCACCACCCAGGTGACGGTCCCGCAGCTCGTCGGCAAGACGCTCCAGGAGGCCGAGACGCTCGCGAGCAACGCGAGCGTGAAGGTCGCCCAGTCCGGCTCGGAGCGGTGCGAGGTGCCCAAGGGCTCCATCTGCAGCCAGAACCCGGCGAACGGCAAGATGGACCAGGGCGAGACCATCCAGGTCGTCGTCTCGGCGGGCTCACCGCAGGTCAAGGTCCCCGACGTCACCCAGAAGGACGTCGACAACGCCACCTCCATACTGGAGGACGACAACTTCAACGTCGTAACCGAGCAGGTCGAGTCGGACGAGGACCCCAACACGGTCCTGGAGCAGGACCCGCCGGGCGGCTCGAAGGCCGAGAAGGGTTCCACCGTCACGCTGAAGATCGCGAAGACGGCCCAGGAGACGGTTCCACCGGTCGTCGGCACGCAGTTCGACAATGCGAAGGCCCAGCTCGAAGGCCTCCGCTTCACCGTCCAGCGCAACGACGTGGACTCGCAGGAGCCGGCGGGCACGGTCGTCAAGCAGAGCCCGGGAGAGAACAGCAAGGCGCCCAAGAACTCCACGGTCACGCTGGATGTCTCCAAGGGCCCGCCGCAGGAGAAGGTACAGATCCCCGGTGACATCTTCGGCAAGCGACTCGGAGAGGTGCAGGGCCGTCTCCAGGGCTTGGGCCTCAACGTCGCGGTCGAACAGAATCAGCCGAACGACCCGAACGCCTTCGTGACGGGAAGCAACCCCCAGCCCGGCCAGGAGGTCAACAAGGGAGACACCGTCACCTTGACCACTGTGGGCGGCAACCAGGGCAACGGCGGCAACAACGGCGGAGGCTTCTTCGGCGGCCCCTCCGGCGGATAACCAGCCCAGCAGAGAGCCCCGGCACCCGTGGAGGGTGCCGGGGCTCTCTGCTGCCCGGAGCGGCCTACCACTGCGCCGCCTGGAGCGGCTAGCGCAGCTCCGGCGGCGGCGTGCGGTTCTTGTCGACCTTGTCCGTACGGACCAGCTCGGCCCAGACGATGTAGCGGTAGTCCGAGGTGTAGATCGGCGTGCAGGTCGTCAGCGTGAGATAGCGGCCCGGCTTGGTCTTCCCCGATTCCTTGGGGACGGAGCTGAGCACGTCCACGTTGTACTTGGAGGTCTTCGGAAGCTCCTTGTAGACCTTGTAGACGAACCAGGTGTCACGCGTCTCGAAGACGATCGGATCACCGGTCTTGATCTTGTGGATGTTGTGGAACCTCGCGCCATGGCCGTCCCGGTGCGCGGCCAGCGTGAAGTTGCCCTTCTTGTCCCAGGGAAGCGCGGACTTGACCGGTTCGGTGTAGTAGCCGGCGACACCGTCGTTCAGCAGCGAGGTGCCCGTGCCTTTCTTGACCAGGATCTCGCCGCTGCCCATCGCCGGGACGTGCAGGAAGCCGATCCCGTCCTCGGAGTCGAACGTCCGAGGGCTGCCGCTCTTCGTGCCCTCCTGCGCCCAGTTGTGCCGTATGTCGTCGCCCTGCCGGGCGGCCTCGCGGTCGGCCAGGACATTCGTCCACCACAGCGAGTAGACGACGAAGAGGCCGAGGACGACACCGGCGGTGATGAGCAGCTCGCCGCAGACGCTGACCACGGCCGCGAGAGGGCTACGGAACCGGCGGCGCGGGACCGTAACCGCGGCCGGGAGCCTGTCCGCCTCCGGGACGCCGTCCGACGCCCGCACCGGGTCCGACAGCGGCGGTCTTCCCGTCTGTTCCCCGTTCTCGGTACTCGCTGCCACCGCGCCCCGTCCCCGTCCCTGTCCCTGTCGCCGGTCCCTGCCGTGCTGTCCTGATCCCGATCGAGCTCAGCCGACGAGAGCGTCGGGCTTGCCCTTGCTGCGTGGCCGTTCCTCCACCATCTTGCCCCACACGATCATGCGGTAGGTACTGGTGAATTCGGGAGTGCAGGTCGTCAGCGTGATGTAGCGGCCCGGCTCCGTGAACCCGGAACCGGGCGGCACCGGACCGATCACGCTCACATTCGACGGTGCGGTCTGCGGCAGGATGCTGGTCATGTCGTACGTGTAGTACGCGTCCCGCGTCTCGACGATGATCTCGTCGCCGGGCTGGAGCTGGTTGATATAGCGGAACGGTTCGCCATGGGTGTTGCGGTGGCCCGCCACCGCGAAGTTGCCCTGCTTGTCGGAGGGCATCGCCGTCTTCAGGCTGCCCTCCGCGTAATGCCCGACCATGCCGTGGTCGAGGACCTTCGCCTTGCTGATGCCCTCGGCGATCGGGACCACGACATCCAGCTTCGGGATATGCATGATCGCGAAGCCCTGTCCCGGCTCGAAGGCCCCGGGCTGCCGGCCCTTGGCGAAGCTCTCCTGGATCTTGTTCGTCTCCTTGCCGGCATAGACATCGGCCCGGATGTTCGTCCACCAGAGCTGGTACGTGACGAACAGCAGCATCAGCACGCCGAAGGTGATGAACAGCTCACCGACCACACGGCTGGCGACGACGGCCAGACTGTCCTTGGCGGCGCGCGCGGCCCGGCGTGCCTCGACACGGGAGAGCGGCCGGGCGGGCGTCGGCCCGCTGGAGCCCTGCTCGGCCCCGGACGCTGCCCCAGACCCGGCCGGCACGGGCTCGGAGCGTCTACGGCCCCGTCCGCCCTTCGCCGCGGCCTTACGGCGCTCCGCACGGCCGCCTGTACGAGGTACGGGTTCCACCGCCGGTTCCGCCGGCGGGTCCGCCCGCAGTTCCACCACCGGGATCACGGCCGTGGCGGCTTCATCCGCTCCGGGCCCCGGCTCGACCGCGCGGCGGGTGTCCGCCGTACGGAGACCGACCGTCTCGTCGTCCAGCACCGCACCGGCGCCGACGCCGGATATCGATGCGGAAGCCGACGCCGACGCCGACGGAGACGGCGCTGAAGGTGACGGGACAGGGGCAGGGACACGAGACGGCGAAGGCAACGGGTCGGAGGCCGCCTGACCGTCCGTGTAGTACGGAGGAGCGCCGGACCACTCGCCCTGCGGGCTCCGGGCCCCGGGCGGAGTCTCGGCCGCGTACTGGCGGTAGTAGTCACCGGACCACTCCGACTCCGGATCGGCGGCGGCCGGCTCCTCGGCAGGCAACCACGGCGACCGCTGCGGCACCGGCGTCTGGCCCGCTGCCGACGCGGGCGCGCCGCCCTGCCCCGGTACGGCCACGGGTACACCCCCGGGCCCGGCTGCACTCCCCGGCCCGGGTACGCCGCCGTTCCCGGGCGCCTGGCTCTGGACCTGGCCCCGCCGACGGCGTCCCCGCCCCGGTCCCGGGACCGGCCCCGGCACCGGCCCTCGCTGTCCCGGAAGCGGATCGTTCAGCGGGTCCGCCAGCCCTTCCACCGCCGCCTCGAACGCGCCGGAGTCCTCGTACGCTCCCTGCTCGTACGAGCCTCCCTGACCGGCCTCGTGTTCGGGGCGGAGTGTGGTCACGCGAGCGCCTTGCCCACCACCGGCGCGAGGCCCGCCGACCGGTCCACCGCCTCAGGATCACCGCACCGCGCCAGCCAGTTGGCCAGCATCAGATGGCCGTGCTCGGTGAGGACGGACTCCGGATGGAACTGCACGCCCTCGACCGGCAGTTCACGGTGGCGTACGCCCATGATGATGCCGTCCGCCGTACGCGCCGTCACTTCCAGCTCGGCCGGCAGCTCCGACGGTTCCGCCGCGAGCGAGTGGTAGCGGGTCGCGGTGAACGGCGAAGGCAGCCCGGCGAACACGCCCTTGCCCTCGTGCGTGACGAGGGACGTCTTTCCGTGCAGCAGCTCGGGCGCCCTGTCCACGACACCGCCGTACGCCACGGCCATCGACTGCATCCCGAGGCAGACGCCGAAGACGGGCACTCCGGTCGCGGCGCAGTGGCGCACCATCTCGACGCAGATACCGGCCTGTTCGGGAGTGCCGGGGCCGGGAGAGAGCAGAACGCCGTCGAAGCCGTCCTGGGCGTGGGAGGTGGTCACCTCGTCGTTGCGCAGTACCTCGCACTCGGCGCCGAGCTGGTACAGGTACTGGACGAGGTTGAAGACGAAGCTGTCGTAGTTGTCGACGACGAGAATCCGCGCGCTCATCCGGCCGCCCCCGATCCGTCGACCGTCACATCGTTGAAGGGCAGCAGCGGCTCCGCCCAGGGGAAGACGTACTGGAACAGCACATAGACGACCGCCAGCGCCAAGACGAGCGAGATCGCCGCACGCAGCCACGCGTTGCCCGGCAGATGCCGCCAGATCCAGCCGTACATGCTGTCCCTTCCGTTCGGTGCCGCCCCGAGGCGGTACGGCACCAGACTAAAGGGCGGCAAGGACACATGGGCGGCGCATGGGGCAGGTGCACACAGGTTCGGGGTTGCTCTTGGTCACAGACGCCATACGCCCGCCCTGCCCGTCCCGCCGGACGGAACCGTCCATGCGCACCTCCGTGAGCACCGCCCATGAGCACCCGTGAGCGCCGCCCGTGAGCGACCGGCACGAGCGGCTGCTCGACTACTCGACCGGGTCCGCGTAGTGCAGATCCACCGTGCCCGTATAACCGGGCAGCGTCTCCTCGCCGTGCTCGTCGACCTTCCAGCCGAGGCCGTACGCCTTCACGTAGAGCTGGTAGTTCTGGATCGCCGGCGAGTCGGTGAGCGCCTTGCGGAGCCTGTCCTGGTCACCGACAGCGGTGATCTTGTACGGCGGGGAGTAGACACGGCCCTGGAGGATCAGCGTGTTGCCCACGCACCGCACCGCGCTGGTGGAGATCAGCCGCTGGTCCATCACACGGATGCCCTCCGCGCCGCCCTGCCACAGGGCATTGACGACGGCCTGGAGGTCCTGCTGATGGATGACGAGGTCATTGGGCTGGGGCTCGGGGTAGCCGGGATTGGCGGTGGCGTTCGGCGGGGCGTCGTCGAGGGTGACGGTGAGGGCCCGGCCGGTGAGCTTCTTGGTGCCCGCCGCCGTCTCCAGCGCGCGCAGCCTGGCGTTCTCGGCCTCGGTGGCACCGT
The DNA here is from genome assembly GCF_042732975.1 of Streptomyces sp. NPDC059743. Lineage (NCBI taxonomy): Bacteria > Bacillati > Actinomycetota > Actinomycetes > Kitasatosporales > Streptomycetaceae > Streptomyces > Streptomyces sp. NPDC059743. Next base: position 211,663 of record NZ_JBHWGS010000012.1, read on the forward strand.
CGTCACGGCCGACGAGCACGTCGATCTCGCGCCGTACCGCCGCGGTGGTGTCACCCAGTTCGGCGTTCTTGCGGTCACGCTCGTGGATCAGGTCGGAGAGCTTCAACAGCGAGGCGTCCGTACGGATGTTGGTGCCCTTGGCCGTGTTGAAACTGGTGACGAAGATAAGCCCCGCGAGTGCGAAGACGGCAGCCGTGAGCAGCCGGACGGGCCGCCGTACCGGCGGACGGACCGGCCCTGGGGGAGAGTCGGCAGAATTGCTCAACGTACCCTTATCTCCTTAGGCGCCGCGGAAGCACTACGCTAACGGACGCCCAAGGGCGGCGGTGTTCCCCCTGCTCTCCGCCCCGGCAGCCCGTTACAGTTCCCTGCGCGGTCACGCAGCGCATCGACAGGAGAGTCCCTCGTGCCGAAGTCACGTATCCGCAAGAAGGCCGACTTCACGCCGCCTCCGGCCGCGAAGCAGGCGACCACCATAAGGCTGACAAACCGGAGCTGGGTGGCCCCGGTCATGCTGGCCATGTTCCTGATCGGACTGGCCTGGATCGTGGTCTTCTATGTGACCGACGGCGATCTCCCGCTGGAGAGCTTCGGGAACTGGAACATCGTGGTCGGGTTCGGCTTCATCGCCGCCGGCTTCGGTGTCTCGACGCAGTGGAAGTAGCGGGTCCACCGCCCGGTCGTCAAGCTCTGCCCTGACTTATCCACAGCGTTGTCCACAGCAGGGGAAAAGGTCAGACGATCTGTGGATAACTCCACGGGTCCTTGACACCGGTGTGATCGCACCGACCATTCCGATGACGTGCTCGCCCCTTGTCTCCGCTGGTCAAACCCACATCGGCGACAAGGGGTACGCATGTTCCCCACAGGATGCACAAGATCCGGCACACACTGTGGACAACTGTGGAGTACGGGCCGTACGGACCGTCCCCAGGCCGTCACGCTCGGACGGCGGTCCGCCCTCCGATGATCGCGCCCCGGGATCAGGCTCCGAACATCACGGGCAGTGTGGCGGTCCTCGCCACGACCGTCACGATCGTCGCGGCCAGCACCAGCGCACAGGTGCCGTACTGCACCAGCGCCCGGTGCTCACGAGGCGCGTGCACCATGCCTATCGCGATCACCGTGCCTGCCACCAGACCGCCGACATGTGCCTGCCAGGCGATACCGGGCCAGGTGAAGGTGAAGAGCAGATTCAGCGCGAGCAGGGCGAAGACCGGGCGCATGTCGTAGTTGAGCCGGCGCATCAGTACGGCGGTGGCACCGAGCAGTCCGAAGATGGCGCCCGAGGCGCCCAGCGAGCCCTGGTTCGGCGCGGCGAGGAGATAGGTGAAGGCGCCTCCGGCAAGTCCGGAGAGCAGATAGAGCGCCAGAAAACGGATCCGGCCGAGCGCCGCCTCCAGCGGGCCGCCGAGCCACCACAGGCTCAGCATGTTGAAGGCGATGTGCCATGGCGCCTGGTGCAGGAAGACCGAGGTCAGCAGGCGGTACCACTGACCGTCCGCGACACCGATGAGATGGCCGACCGCGGGATCGTAGGCACGGCCCAGGAGATCAAGGTTCTCGACGAGCCGGTACTGATCGCCCACGGCGAGCACGGCGATGAAGACCGCGACATTGATGCCCAGCAGAATCTTGGTGATCAGCCGCGGGTCGGCCGCGATCGTGCCGCCGACGAGCGTACGCGGCTGATGCGGCGCGGGACCGCGCCCCGAACCGGAACCTTGCCTCACGCACTCCGGGCAGTGGAATCCCACAGAGGCGTCGATCATGCACTCGGGACAGATGGGACGCTCGCAGCGGGTGCACCGTATACCGGTCTCGCGGCCCGGATGCCGGTAGCAGTCGGGCAGGCCCTCGCTGACGGCGGGCTGATCCTGGCCTCCATGGCCGCCTGGCGGGTGGTCCATCGATCCCCTCGGGTCCTGGTGACGGCGGGCGGCCGACGGTCGGTGCACAGCGCACCGCCCCGCCCGTCCGGTATGTAACCACTACGGACGGGCAGGGCGGGAAGGTTCCCGGGAACCCCGGGAACCGAGCAGTCCGTGGGCGGTCAGCGCGTCTCGACGACGACCGACTCGATCACCACGTCCTGCACCGGGCGGTCGGTGCGCGGGTTGGTCCGAGTGCCGATGATGGAGTCCACGACCTTCTTGCCGGCCTCGGTGCTGACCTCGCCGAAGATGGTGTGCTTCCGGGTGAGCCAGGCGGTCGGCGCCACCGTGATGAAGAACTGCGAGCCGTTGGTCCCCGGGCCGGCGTTCGCCATGGCCAGCAGATACGGCTTGTCGAAGGCCAGGTCCGGGTGGAACTCGTCCCCGAACTCATAGCCGGGACCACCGGTGCCGTTGCCCAGCGGGTCCCCGCCCTGGATCATGAAGCCACTGATCACACGGTGGAAGACGGTGCCGTCGTACAGCCGGTCCGTGGTCTTCTTACCGGTCTCCGGGTGGGTCCACTCCCGCTCGCCCTGCGCGAGTTCGACAAAGTTCTTGACCGTCTTCGGCGCGTGGTTCGGCAGGAGCCGGATCTCGATGTCGCCGTGGTTGGTCTTCAGGGTGGCGTAAAGCTGCTCGGCCACGATCTGCCTTCCGTAAGTCTGCTCTGACTCTCACGATCCTCGCACGGAAGACACGTGTGACGCCCGGCCGCTGCCCTTGACGGGTGTTTGCGCCCGTCTTGGGGCGATTTCGGGGCCGGATGGAGGCACGATGGAGGGAGGCGTCATGGAAGACGTCATGGAAGACACGACGGCAGCACGGTGCGGCAGGGCGCAGCAGGGCCCGGCGGCGGAGTCACGCCGGGAGAGGGCGGACCCGAAGGGTCACGCCTGAAGGCCGGAAGGAACGCATGCCGAAGCCGCGCGTGGCTCGACCGTCCACACGCTTGTGGAACCGAAAGGCGCGTCGTCTGCCGTGACCCGGATGCCCGCATCACATGCCGAGACCGAATCCAGCAGGCATGATCTCGAAAAGGGTGGACAGGCGAAATACGGAACGCCACCAAGGAGGATGATCCTGTGACCCGCATGGACAGCGTGCGCACCGCCACCGGTTCGGCGAAGGAGAGCGTGCAGCACGCCGCGGAAGTGGTGGCTCCCTATGCCGGTACGGCCAAGGAGCAGGCCGCTCTCTACGCACACGAGGCGCGCGTGAGGCTCGCCCCGACTATGACGAAGGCCGCTCAGCAGGCTCGTATTCAGTACGGCGCCCATGTGGCGCCCAGGGTGCCCCCAAAGGTCGATGTCGCGGCTCACCGTGCCGCCTTCCACACCCGGCAGGCCGCCCGTCAGGCGGCGGACTACACGGTGCCGAGGATCGGGCACGCGATGGCCACCGCAGGGCCGGTCGCCGAGCAGGCCGCGGCGCGTTCGGCGGCTGCCCTGGCAGCTCTGCGCGGACAGGTCACCGCGAAGGAGATCCAGAAGCTGGTGAGGAAGCATGAGCGGCGGGCCAGGGCCGGACGGCTGGCCAAGGGCCTGGCGGCTCTCGGTGTGCTGGCCGGTGGCGCCTTCGCCGCCTGGAAGTGGTGGGACAAGCAGGCGAACCCGGACTGGCTGGTGGAACCTCCGGCCGCTACCGAGGTCTCGGAGCGCGGCCCGCTGACGTCCGTCGACGGCAGCCATGTGGTCGATCCGCTCGATCCCGAGGTACAGGCGAAGGCTCGGCAGGCGGAGGCGGAGGCCGAGGCGCGTCGCCGGGGAGACCGTCCCTGATCACGCTGCGGGTCCGCGCGCTGCGCGTTCGTACGCCGTACGGGTGTGCCAGGTCCGGCGGGCGCTCCGACGGGCGCCGGGAGTGCGCGGAAACGCGGCCGGCTCACGCGGCGACGAGTGCCGCGTCCGCGGCGTGAGCGTTCGCGCGAGCCGCTTCGGCGTCGGCCGCGCTCGGCGTACCCGCGGGCAGATGGCGGACGGACGGAGACGAACCATGTGCCTCGGCGTTGATCCGCTGCTTGATCGTGGGCGGCAGCGACCGATCGCGTGAAGCCGCCGCTGCCCTGGGCACGGATGCCCGTGCGGGTTCGGCCTCCGCCTGCTCGACGGTCTGCGCGGCGGCCGGCGCCGGCACGGGCTGCTCGACCGGCTGCTGCACGGCACTGCCGGCAGCCGCGGCCGGGCTGGTCAGCCCCAGGGAGGCAAGCACCGCGAAGAACGCGGTGATGAAGACGGTCCACAGTTTCTTGACCTTGAAGGCGGCCATGACCCCTCGCTTTCGGGTTGGGCGATCTACATACCTTCCTCATGATGTGTACGCATCTCGAAAATCCACGGAGCGACGCCGTTCTCACGCAGCTCTTCGGATGAACACCACTCGTACGGTCCAACCACACCCGTAACACCCCGTCACACGCCCGCCCGCGGCCCATAACCCCCATAACCACGAAGAGGTCCTCCGACCTGCGTTTCCGCAGGTCGGAGGACCTCTCGATAGGTGGAGCCCAGGGGAGTCGAACCCGAAAGGCTTCTGGGCCTCTAGGTCCGGCAATCGAGCTTCCAGGAGTCGGCAGCCGTCCAGACGCCGAGCGTGTGGCCGTCGCGCACTACCCACACCGGGGTGGCGACCGGCGTGCCGTTCCTGCGATAGCTGGTGGCCAGCAGATATTTGCCTGCGCCAAGTCTTTCCAATGGCGTGCTGTCCACGGAGAGCGGTCTCCTGATCCGGGTGTCGAGTGGTGGCCGTGCGAGGGGGCGGGGGTGCGGGGGGCGGGGGCACGGCGGCCGATGCCGGGGCACCGGCCGGGCCGTGTCAGAGGTGGGTGCGCAGGAAGCTGTCGATCTTTGTGACCGCCGGGTCGACGTACTCGGGGCGGTCGTAGAAGTCGAAGTGGGTGCCGCCCTCGATCAGGAACAGTTCCTTGGGTTCCTGTGCCTTGCTGTAGGCAGCCTCGCTCTGCGAGAGGGTCTCGGCGTCGGATCCCGCGACGAGCAGCAGCGGGGTGGGGGCCAGGAGTTCGATGACGTCGAGGGCGGAGAACTGGACCATCTTGTCGTAGGACCAAAGGAGGAGCTGGTTCCTCCAGGCGGGGTCCTGGTTGCGGTCGCTGAGGTAGTACTTCTTGCCGTTGTTGACCCACTGGCCTGCGTCGCCCGGCGGCATGAAGGGCAGGTACTGCGCCTCACCGCCCTGCGCGTACGCCTCGCGTGCGCTCTGGGCGATGTTCATCATCTCCCGCCAGTCTCCCGCGTAGCCGTCGGTGATGGTGGCGCGGAGGTCGGGCAGGCCGCTGACCGTGGCCACGGCCTTGATCCGACGGTCGGCCACCGCGGTGTAGGGGACGTAGCCACCGCCGCCGCAGACGCCGACGGCCGCGATGCGCTCACGGTCCACCTCCTCCCGGCCGGCCAGGAAGGTCACCGCGTTCTTGATGTCCTCGGACTTGGCGAAGGGATTCTCGTCGCAGCGGGGTGCTCCCTCGCTGTCGCCGTAGGTGGAGTGGTCGAACGCCAGGGCCACGTAGCCGAGCTTGGCCAGACGCGTGGCGTAGGCGGCCGGGGACTGCTCCTTGGTTCCGGAGGCCGCGCCGACCACGATCACCGCCGGTGCCGCACCGGCGTCCCGCTCGGGAAGGTAGAGGTGACCGGCCAGGCGGTTGCCATTGCTGTCGAACGTGATGTCGCCGCGCATCTCTGATGTGCCTTTCCAGGGAAGTTTTCCGGGGTCGACATCGAGCATCGAGCCTGACCAGCGCGCTGACCAGGGGAAAGAGCCATCCTAGGAAGGAACCTTCCCAGGATGCGTACTGCTCTTCCAGGTCGATCCGTCCCAGGGAGAAGATGGGGTCATGAGCGCACGCAGCGACCGTTCCAAGGAACTTGGCGCCTTCCTCAAAGCGCACCGCAGCCGCCTCGGCCCCAGCACTGTCGGACTGTCCGGCGCCGGACAGTCGCGTCGCGTCCCGGGCCTGCGCCGCGAGGAGGTGGCCCAGCTCGCCATGATCAGCACGGATTACTACACCCGCTTGGAACAGGGCCGCCTCGCCGGAGCCTCCCCGGCCGTCCTGGACGCCCTCGCCGGTGCCTTGTGCCTGGGCGAGAACGAGCGCAGCTACCTGTTCCAGCTCGCCAACAGGGACGGCCAGCGCCCCAGCAAGAACCCGGACACGGAGCGGGTGCGCCCACAGCTCCAGTTGCTGCTGGACAACCTGCGTGACAGTCCGGCCCTGGTCCTCGGCGGCCACCTGGACATCCTGGCCTGGAATCCGCTTGCCACCGCGGTGTTCCTCGACTTCGCCCAAGTGCCCCGCCACGAACGCAACTTCCTGCGGATGCTCTTCCTCGACCCCCAGGTCCGCGGACGCTACATCGACTGGCCCTCCCTCGCCCGGATCTGCGTCGGGTTCGTCCGGGCGGCCGTCAACGGCCCCAGCGAGCCCAGGATCTCCTCCCTGATCGGCGAACTCTCCCTCCGCGACCCGGACTTCCGCACCTGGTGGGCCGAGCAGCACACCAGCTACCAGACCACCGGGACCAAAACCCTCACCCACCCCGACACCGGCCCCTACCCCCTGGACTGGCAGGTGCTCCGCACACCGGACGAAACCCAGGTCCTGATGGTGATGACCGCCCCACCAGGAACCCACAGCCTGGACGTGCTGCGTCGGCTCCACCCCCAGACCGCCCCCGCCAACCCCACCACCTGACCAGCCGACCAGCCGACCAGCAAGGCTTTCTGTGTGGCAGCGTGCAGATGCCCCACACCAACCGAACAGACACCAGCCACGCTCACCCTGATTTTGTCGGGGTGAACGGGAGCCACTGCATCGGCGGGATGGGGAGCCACAAACCTCACCCTCCGAAGCTGAACCCTCACAGGTAATGACCACGGGTGAGGGTTGCCGACAGGCGCCGCTGTTTCCCGGATCAGCAGGAGTTGTGTGTGGGGCTGGTGCGGTGGGCGCGCCGGTGGGCTCCGGGTGAGCGGCCGAGGGCGCGCCGGAAGGCTTTGCTGAAGGCGTATTCGGAGCCGTAGCCGACTCGGGCGGCGACGGATGCGAGGGGGAGGTCGCTTTCGCGGAGGAGGCGCCCGGCGAGGGTCATGCGCCAGCGGGTCAGGTACGTCAGTGGGGGTTCGCCGATCAGTTCGGTGAACCGGCGGGCGAAGGCGGTACGGGACAGTCCGGCTTCGCCGGCCAGACGGCTCACTGTCCACGGCGAGGCCGGTGAGTCGTGCATGCGCACGAGGGCGGTGCTGACAGGCGGGTCCTTGAGGGCCCGCGCCCACCCTGTGGCTCCCTGCGCGGCCTGCCGGTCGTACCAGGTGCGCAGACTGAAGATCAGCAGCAGGTCCAGCAGGGCCGGTACCGCCGCGCTGGTTCCCGGACCGCTGTGGTCCAGTTCGGTGCCCAGCAGGTCGACGACGGAGCGCAGCGGGTCGCCGGTCGCCGCGCGGGCGGGAAGACGGATGACCGGGGGCAGTTGGGAGATGAGGGGGTGGGGCCGGGCGCGGTCCAGGGAGTACATGCCGCACAGCATGAGCGTGGAGGGTTCCGCGCCGGGTGGCGGGCCGGTCAGGGGCCAGGTCTCCGCCGGGTCGGTGACGCAGACATCCGACAGCGGAGTTCCAGGCTGGTCTGCCAGGGCGTAGCCATCACCGCTGGCGGCGAAGACGACATCACCTGCGCCCAGTTCCACGGGACTGCCGCCGTGGGAAGGCCGCATCCAGGCGGTGCCCTGGAGGACCACGTGGAACCCGGCTCCGGGATCGCCGACGAACCGCAGGCCCCACGGGCTGTACAGGGCGGCCCGCCGTGCGATCGGTGTGCCCGTCCGGATGGATGTGATGACGTCTCCCACGATGTCCACCGGACCAACCTACGGCGGCATGCGCCCTTGCGCGACTGTCCCGGTTCACACCCACCCTCGGGACGACCGGACATCTTTCCGGGCGTTCTGAGCATCCACTGTCTCAGGACCGTCCTCGACACTCATGAGTGCGAACGACCTTTCCCAACCTGAGGAGCAGTGTGATGGCCCCGGCGAACACTTCGGATGACTGGGCAGCCGGCGAATCCCTCCACGGCAGGCGTGTCCTGGTCACCGGTGGCACCCAGGGGCTGGGAGCGCAGACCGTCGCGCGGCTGGCCCGGGCAGGTGCCACGGTGATGACCACAGCCCGGACCACACCGGACGGTCTTCATGACCCGGAGCTGTTCGTCGCGGCCGACCTGTCCACCACGGCCGGTGTCGAGACGGTCGTGGCCCGGGTGCGTGAACGCCTCGGCGGCGTAGACGTGCTGATCAACAACGTGGGCGCGAGCCTGACCGCGGGCGGGTTCGCCGACATCGGCGACGGTCAGTGGGCCCAGTTCCTGGACACCGCCCTGATGGCGGCCGTGCGTCTGGACCGCGCTCTGGTGCCGGACATGGTCGCGGCGGGCCGCGGCGTGGTCCTGCACGTCACCACGATCCAGCGCCGTATGCCGCTGACGAATGTGCGCCTGGGGGGCCCGGACGACGTCCCGCAGAACAGCATCGCGCTGACCGCGGCCAAGGCCGCCCTGACCGCCTACAGCAAGGGCCTGGCCACCGAGGTCGCGCCCAGCGGCGTACGCGTCAACACGGTGGCCCCGGGCTTCATCCAGAAGCCTGCCATCGAGGAGATCACCGATCAGGTCGCCGCTGCCACCGGTTCCGACCGAACCACCGTACTGCGGCAGTTCGCCCACGCCATGGTGCCGGGCGGTATCCCTCTGGGCCGGCCCGTGACCACCGCGGAAATCGCCGAACTCATCGCCTTCCTCGTCTCGGACCGGACGCCTTCCATCATCGGTGCCGAGCATGTGATCGATGGCGGCACGCTCCCGGTCATCTGACCCACCACGCGCACACGGCCTCCGGCCCACGGCGCACAGTCCGCGCCGGATCCGGCGTAGCGGGCAACTGCGTCATCGACCGCAGCACGCTCCTTACGGACTTCTGCCGTGCCTTCCAGCGTGGCCCAACGACCACCGTCAACTTGGCAGACCGCAACTCGGGCCTGACTATCGGTCGCCGCCAGAACGTTGGCGGCGGGCGTCGGCTGCGGCGACCTGCTCGGTGAGAGCCGTACCGAGGAAAACTGCAGACGGTGGCACGTCGTCATGAGTGAACGCCCGCACTTCGGCGAGGAACTTGTCCGGAGCCGTGTCGATGTACGCTCCGAGCGCGTCGAAGTCCACTCCGCTCTGCCACTGGTGAACGAAGTCCAGGTAGACGTCCGGCTCGGCGACCGCCGCCTCGGCGGGGCCGGATTCGGCGAGCGTGGTGGTGACGGTGTTCACCATCCACCTGGCATCGGCCTCGGCGACGTCGTCCGGCTTCAGCAGGGCGCCAGTGTCGGTGCAGTCGACGTACAGGCCGCGGAACTTCACCGTGTTGGTCCGGCGGGCGGACTCAATCACGTCGTCCATCATCTTCTCCAGGGTGGCCGACACCTCATCGGCGACCATCGCCAGGACCAGGTGCGCGAAGGTCGCCTTCGCCTGGTGGTCGGTGAACGCCTTGTTGAACGCGGGGCGGAATTTCTCGCGTTCGGTGGGAGGCATGCCGAGCATCGTCATGCACAGGGTCGCCTTGCCAACCTCTTCGAGGGCCAGCGCGGCCATGGAGAAGGCCGCCGGCCACTCCTGTTCATCCAGGACGGCCCGGGCGCCAGTGAGCAGTGCGCGCGCGTTCTTGAAGGCCGCCACGAGGTCGACGGTGCAGTCAAGGCGTCGGGTGGTGCGTAGGCGCACCAAGAGCCGCTTGGGCCGTCAAGCGCGGACTGATCGACAGGGGCGGACAAAAGTCCCTCGGGTGATCATTGCCACTCAAGAAAGTCACTTTCCGGCGTTATGGGCGTCACTGAGGGCCTTCTCCCAGTTGAATCGGGACCTGGCTGACGGATCGTCGGTCTGAGGTCAGACCCTCGGACCTAACGGCACCTCGGACAGACACCCCGTAGACACCTGTTTATCCGATCGCGGTTCTGGGAGATCCGGGAACAGGCCACCTGCCGTTGTCACCCGAGGAGCCGGTCCGCTGCTACGGCGTGGATGTGATGACAGTCACGCCGTGGGGCTGCCGGGGGCGGCGTCCGGGGAAGTGGCCTGCAGGCTCGGGGAGATGGCCGAAAGTTCGCATTCTCCGGAGCGCGTCTGCGGCTTGCGCTTCGCTGTCCGCACGCCTGCACCTGCGCGTTCGAGTCGCTGACCTGCGGTTACCGCGTTAGACTAATCGAACGAATGTACGAGTAATGTGTGGGATGGATGGCCGAAAAGGGGTGGAGTGATGGAGGTGTGGCATGGCGGGCTTCGTCCATCTGCATGCCGCGTCCGGTTACTCCGAGCGGTACGGCGCCGCCCACCCCGAGCAGCTCGTGGAGCGGGCCGCCGAACGTGGGATGGAGGCGCTGGCGCTGACCGACCGGGACACCGTGACCGGCGTCGTGCGGTTCGCCGAGGCGTGCCGGGAGACCGGCGTCAGGCCGGTCTTCGGGATCGATCTGGCCGTTGAGCCGATTGCGCCCCCGTCTCCGGAGAAGCGGCGCCGAGCTCCGGTCCGCGGCGGGACGCATGTTGTCGAGCCGCCGCTGCGGTTCGTGCTGCTCGCCCGGGACGGTGAAGGCTGGGCGCGGCTGTGCCGGATCACGTCGGCCGCCCATGTCGGCACCGCCGGCGGGAGTGCTCCCGTCCGGGTGTCCTGGGACGCGCTGCGCGCGCATGCCGGCCCGGGCCTGACGGTGCTGCTCGGTCCGCTCTCCGAGCCCGCGCGGGCTCTGGCGGCGGGCCGCCCGGATGCCGCCGAGCGGCTGCTGCGGCCCTGGTGGGAGCTGTTCGGGGACGGCGTACGTCTGGAAGCGGTGTCCCTCGGGCGGCCGGGTACGGGCCCGGGGTCGCTGCGGCTGGCCGCCCGTACTCTCGCGCTCGCCGACCGTACCGGGGTCACCGCCGTACTCAGCAACGCCGTCCGGTATGCCGACCCCGGCCAGCACCGTCTGGCCGATGTGCTGGACGCGGCCCGGCTGCTGCGGCCGGTCGACCGGCGGCGGCTGGACGGTGGGCAGCGCTGGCTCAAGGGGCCGCAGGAGATGGCCCGGGTCGCGGAGGAGGTCGTCGCCTGCGCGGGCGCGGAGCGGCGTCGGGCCGCTCGGCTGCTCGCCGACACCGCCGCCACGGCCGGGGAATGCCGCTTGGACCCGGGGCGCGGTCTCGGGATCGGTGCCCAGCATTTTCCCGAGCCGGGTGTGGTCGGTGCTGGGCCGGGCCCCGATGGTTCCGCCCGGCTGCTGCGGGAGCGCTGCGAGTCGGGTCTGGTCCGGCGCGGCCTGGAGCGCGACCGGGAGGCGCGGGAGCGACTGGAGCAGGAGCTTTCCGTCATCTCGGGGTTGGGGTACGACTCGTACTTCCTCGCTGTCGGCCAAGTCGTCGCCGATGTGAGGGAGTTGGGCATCCGGGTGGCCGCCCGCGGCTCGGGGGCCGGTTCGTTGGTCTGCCATGTCCTGAGTATCGCTACCGCCAACCCGCTGGAGCATCGTCTGCTCTTCGAGCGTTTTCTGAGTGCGGAGCGCAAGGGGCTGCCGGACATCGACATCGACGTGGAGTCGGCGCGGCGTCTGGAGGCGTACGACGCGATCTTCCGCCGGTTCGGCCACGAGCGGGTGGCGGTCACCGCGATGCCCGAGACCTACCGGGCCCGCAGGGCGCTGCGTGACACCGGCCTGGCGCTGGGCATCGCCCCGCAGGAGGTGGACCGGATCGCCAAGTCCTTCCCGCACCTGCGGGCCTGCGACATCACCGGCGCGCTCGCCGAACTGCCCGAGCTGCGCGGGCTCGCCGCCGAGGCGCACCGGTACGGGCCGCTGTGGGAGCTCGCCGAGGGGCTCGACTCCCTCGTCCACGGCATGGCCATGCATCCCTGCGGAGTGATCATCAGCGACGCGACGCTTCTGGACCGGCTGCCGGTGCAGCCCACCCCGCAGGGCGACTATCCGATGGCGATGGCCGCCAAGGAGGAGGTGGAGAAGCTGGGCAACATCAAGTTGGACGTGCTGGGTGTGAGGATGCAGTCCGCGATGGCGCACGCGGTCGCCGAGATTGCGCGGGCGACCGGGACCCGGATCGACCTGGACGACCCGCGGCAGGTACCGCTCGACGATGTCTTCGCCTTCAAAATCATCCAGGAGAGCCAGACCATAGGACTGTTCCAGCTGGATTCTGTGTCAAGTCTCAGCGTGTTGCCCTGGAAGTAGACCTGGTGTCATCGTCGTGGAGTTCAACTCGTACATCAACCGAAGCCATTGCGGGACCAAACGGCAGCCGCCACCCTTGCTGATCTGCGAGTTGGCGGGTTCGTCGAACAGACCGCAGTCCGGGCTGCTGTGCCCTCACAGAGTGCGCCGCCCGACAGGGCGTTGTCGGTGGTGCGCGTTATGGCGGCTGCGGTCCTCAGCGATGGCAAAGCCGGTGTGCCTGATAGGGAGCCTTCGTCGCGGTTTGGTCACTTCTGCGCCAGCAGGGTGTTTGACGGTGGAGAATGCTGCCGACATGAGTGATCTAACTGCCGCGCACCGCGGGTACGAGTACCAGGACTTGATGGAGGCAGGCCGCGTCGTCGACCTGCTGCTCGGCGGGATCGTCAGGGTCCATGTCGACGAGAAGCTGGTGGCGGACGACCGCTTCGACGACCTCACGGTGATCAACGCGGACGGATCCCGCGAACGGATCCAGTTCAAGCACTCGGACGAGGAAGACCCCCTCGGCTACACCACGTTCACGACCGACGATCGCGGACTGAGACTGGACCGCCTTGTGGCGGCTGCCGTCGCCGACCGGGACGGAGTGGGTGCGGGCGCCATCGCCAACCGACTGCGCATCGTGATGCGCAATGCACCTCCGGACGACGACGCACTGAACGCGGTGATGGTGCCCGCCCGCTCCTCCGACGCGCCGTTCCTGCCTGGGATGAACACCACACTCCTGCGGTTCGACGCGGAAGCCCTCTGGCGAGGGTTCGACCTGCCCGCGCGGGGCCGACGCAAGGCGGGTAACGTTTTTGGGTTCCTGACCAGCGGTGAAAAGGCCGTGTCCAAGCAGGACCTGGAATGGCTGTGCGAGCACCTGGTGGTGGAAGTCGGCGCACCGGCCATGACGACGGACCTCCTGCAGCCAGGGCCGGCCGAACAGCTTCTCCTCCAACGGGTGCATGGCGAGCTCGGCGCGGGGATCTACCCCAACGAGGGACGCTCACCGGTGGACGTCGCCGAGGCGCTGATCCGCACAGTCCGCTCCGCCCGGCAGCGCGGAACCGACGTGACACCCCGCGAGCTACTGCGCCAGGCTCAACTGCGCAGCGACCTCGGCGCCGTCGTGCGCGCGAACCCTGTCGACCGCGCCCTGGAAGTGGCCAGGCCCGCCACGGTCGGCGTCCTGGCGGAAGCGGCCGGGACAGCGGCAGCCGACGGGGAAGTCCTGCTGGTCACGGGCCCTCCGGGACAGGGCAAGTCCTGGGCGTGCCAGCAGCTGGTCGACCAACTCACCGGTGACGGATGGCTGGTCGCCGAGCACTACTGCTACCTCGGCGACGCTGACGGTGACCAGCTGACCCGGGTGGTCACCGAAACGGTCTTCGGTAGCCTGCTGGGCCGGCTGGCCGAGTCGGACCCCGACCTCGTCCAGGAGCAGCGCCCGCGTTTTGCCGCCGATGCGCAAGCGCTGACGACGGCTGTGGACACCGCTCTGCGCAAGGACCCCACCCGGCGCGTGGCGCTCGTCGTGGACGGACTGGACCATGTCACCCGCGTACAAGGAGGAAGGACCAGGAGAGCCGATCCGTCCCTGGCCCTCGCCGCGGTCCTCGGCTCGCTGCCCCTTCCGCCTGGCAGCGTCCTCATCGTCCTCAGCCAGCCCGGGAACCACCTCGTCCCCCTCCAGGACGCCGGGGCTTCCGTCGTCGTGCCGCCACTGACCGCGCACGAGTGCCGCGCCGTCGCGGAGCGGCTCGGACTCGTCCCGGCGGCGGACGACGAGCGCACCGAAGCCCTCCTGGCCGACGACCGCGACGTGATCGACTTCCTGGACGCGCTGCAGGAACGCTCGGGCGGCAACGCCCTGTACGCGACATACCTCTGTCGCGAGGTCGCCCTCCGGCCGGAGACGATCACGAAAGCCGCGGCAGTGGTGCGGGCGCTCCCGGCCTACCAGGGATCGTTGGAGGGCTACTACGCCCACCTCTACGACACGCTCGGTGCGAAAGCCGATGTCGTCGCGGACATCATCGCCCTGCTCGGAATGTCCGTCACCCGCGAGGAGCTCGGGCAGATCATCCCGGACCGGGCGCACAGGATCGACGGCGCGCTGAGGGTGCTGGCCCCGGTGCTCTCCGGGACGGCCGGACCCGGCGAAATCCGCGTCTACCACGAGTCGTTCGCCCGCTACCTGCGCCTGGGCTACGACAACGACCCTGGGGCCCTGGAATCGACGCTGGCGCTGATCGCCACCTGGCTGACTGGGAAGGGACTGTTCGACGACCCGCGGGCCTTCCGCCGCCTCCTGCAGATCCTCGCCGAAGCTGGACGCGACACGGAGGTGGTGGACCACATCGGGCGGGACTTTGTCACCCGGGCCGTCGCCACCGCCCACCCGGCCTCGGCGATCAGGGACAACCTGGCCACCGGCGTGCGCTGCGCCGCCAGGACGGCGAACTGGCCGGTCGTCGCGCGGTGCGTCGAACTCGCCAGGGCCGCGCAGACGTACGAGTTCGAGCGCTTCGACTCGGACCTGGTGGAATTCGCCGACATGCCGATCGCCTTGATGGGGGCTCAGACGCTGGCGGACCGGCTCCTGCACGACGGCCGGACCGTCATGCCTGCCCGGGCAGGTCTGCAGATGTGCGCCGTCCTCGACGTGGCAGGCGCCGTGGCACCTTGGCACGCGTACATGACGGCACACGACCACGAGGCCGAGTCGGACAACACCTCGTACGGGGCGGAGTCCGACCGAGCCGTCGAACTGGCACGCCTGCGGGGCCGGTTGCGCCTGTCGGCTACCGATCAGGGGAGAGGTGAGGAGCCCCGCGAGGACGGGCCTGACCGGCCGGTGTCGCTGGACCGCATCGCCGAGTGGCTTGAGGAACGGGGTGACCAGGCAACGGCCGACGCTGTCGTGAAGACGCTCCTCGACACCGTCGGAATCGAGGCCGTCACCGACCTGGTGCCGCGCCTTGCAACGGGCGGCCCAGTATGCCTCGCACTCGCCGAGCAGATCGCCGCAGACGCGGTGCCCGGTGAGGCGGGCAGCGCCGCGGACTGGGCTCAGGAGGCGGCCGACCTGGGATACGTGCTGGGAACGGGGCACCGGCTGCTCGCGCTGGGGGTCGCTGCCGCCGATCTCGCTGAAGGCATTGCGACAGACGAGACTTCGACTGCCCGCGACACCCTGTTCTCCCTCACCCACGAGGTACAGCACGAACGTGTCCAGTGGAGCCCCGTGGCCGTGGCCAGGTGGCTCGATGCCCTGGCGATCACGGCGCAGACCGACCTTATCGCCCTGGACGCGGTACCGGCTCTCGTTCAGGGGCCCGGCTGGTACCCCTGTTGGCTGCGGTTCGCGATCGCCCTCGCGCGCACCGAAGTCGCCGCAGCACACACCCAGTCTGGCCTGGCGGTCGAAGCCCTCGGGCTCCTGACCGCAGACCTCAGCCGCTTCACCGGCAGCCCGCGTGCGTGCGACCTCTACTCGATCCATCCGCTCATCGAAGAGTCGGTACGCCGGGCGGCCGCCCTCGTGTCCGACCAGGACTGGCCACAGGCGTGGAAGACCCTCATCCACGTCAGCCGGGAAATCAGCGTCAGCCTGCGAGGCGAGATGGGCGGACCACTGCCAGCCGACACGCTCCTTACGATCGCCGTCGAGCACACCACGCCCGCACGGCGGGCCGGCGTCGCCGAAGCCGTCCGCAACGAGTTCCTCCAGCAGGCTGGCGGACGCTTCTACAGCGACCTCGCCCGTTACCTCCTCATCCACGCGCGCCTCGCCCTCACCGCCGACGACCTCGCCGAGGCCGAGGAACACTGGCTGGCGGCCTGCCACTTCCTAGTGGCCTACGGCTGGCGCAAGGACATCACCGTCTATGAGCTCCTGGATCCGCTGCCCGCCCTGGTCACCGCGGACCCGGCCCGGGGGCGGGCGCGGGTGGCGCGAATCCAGCCACTGTGCGAACGTCTTGTCCTTCACACAGACGGCAAGGAGACCAACGCTGCCCGCCCGCGGTGGTGGAACGTCCTGGCCGGGGCAGACCCTGCGGCCCTTGCCAATCTCGTAGCCACCGGCCTGCTCAGCGACTGCAATGGCCCGAACACCATCCTCCACGGCGCCCGAGAAGACCTCTGGCGCGCGTGGAACGACACCGCCGATCCGGTTGTGGCAACCGCGCTCCGCATCACCTTGGACACCCCGCTCCTCCAAGCCGACGCCGCACTTCTGGACCGGCTCGCCCGGACAGTCGGCCCCTCCACGCCCGACGGCGTTCCACAACTGTTGCGCATCGCACTGAGCAGGGCCGACGAGCGGCAAGCCAACCGCGACTCCTCCAGCGACCAGACCAGGCCGGCCGACGGACAGCTGGTCGCAGAACTCAACGCCGTCGCCGAACGCATCGGCGCCCCGCAGCTCACCCGCCTGCCCGAACCACCGGTCACCGACGAGTCCCAGCCCCGCCGCAGCGCACCCATCCCCGCGCAGTCGGCCACGGCCCCGACCTCACCTGCCGCCCCGTCGCCCGCGCCCTCCGAACCGGTCGGCCTGATCCGGGTACTGCGCGCATGGCACCTGAGTCCGTACGAGGCCGGCGCACCACAACACACCCTCGAACAGGTGAGAGACCTCGTCGGCGACGGCCTGCTCAACCTCGCCACCCGAGGACAGACCGACGAGGCCGCACAAGTCCTGCGTGCCATCGCCGGCCCTTTCGACTTCCGGGACGGTCCCCTCCTGCTGCGCCAACTGGCGAACAAGCTCCGCCAGAACGGCCATGACGCGCTCGCCGCCGAAGCCTACGCACTGACCTGGGTACGCACCCGCGGACAAGGCGGATGGCTGAACTTCGGAGGCGAGACAGCCCTCGACGCCCTTCGTACGGCCGCGCAACTCGATCGCACCCTCACCCACCGCGTCATCACCGAAGAGGCCGAAGCAGTGGTGAGCGCCGGCCGGTACGGGACCCACGGCATCACCCAGGCACTGATCTTCGCCTTCGCCCAGCAAGCCTTCGGCCTGCCCCCGAACGACTCCCTCGACCTGGCCTTCGCCCTCTGGGACGAAGCCGCAACGGTCATCGAGAGCAGAGCACCACGCGTCCACGACAGCGACGACCCCCAGCACCCCTACCGCGCCCCCGACAACGACAACGGAACCCCCGCACCCGGCGATGTCGACCACGCCTTCGCGACCGCGGCACTGGCCGCAGTCGCACACGCGGACCGGGAAGGCAAACGCCGAGCGATGGTTGCGACGCGATCTCTGGTCACACTGCGCCCCGAAGCCACGGCACCCGCCATGGCCCTCGCACTGGAGCAACTCTCCGATCCGGCGACCCTGATGTGGCTGCTGTGCCTCCTCCAAGAACAGGGGCCGCAAGCCCAACCTGTCGTGGACCACTGCCAGGACGCGCTCGAGGCACTGGCCCGAGGACCGCTGCTCACCGTCCGCGGCCTCGCCCGTCGGCTGCTCACCGATGCGGCCAGCGTGCCCATGGGAGCGTCAGACCCGGCCGGGCTGAACCCGCCGAGCCGCCTGTGGACCTCCGCCGCACAGGGAGACAGCCCGAGAGACCGCGTCGTGACGGGGATGGTGGCAGAGGTGGCTGGCGCGCGGCTGAACGAAGCCGAGCAACTGCAGCCCGGGCTGATCCGAGCGGTCCTCGCCAGGGTTCGCCGCGAGGTTGACACGGAGCGCACCATCGAGAGGAACAAGGCCCAGTCCCGCGCCAACCTCAGCGCCGACGAGGGCGAGCTGCCGGACGCCTACCTCGCCATCGAGGAGACCATCGAAGAGGCGATCCAAACGGTGGCAGCGGGTAGCCGCGCGCACAGGCTCTCGCAGGGCCTGGGCGTGAGCGATCCGGCAGCTTGGGAGGATCAGCTGGCCACCGTACTGACAGACGACCCCCGCATTCCGCTGGCCTTCGAAGAGGCACGCTGGCCACGTCCCGACCTTCCTCTGCCACCCGGCCCGGACGACCCGGCCAGCCAGGACACTCCGCTGACCGGAACAACCGCCGAGACCATCTCCACACGGCCACTGACGCAAGCCGTCGCCCTCACCGGACAGACCCTCCCGGGCTGGCGCATCCTCGCTTCCGTGGAGGAACGCAAGTTCCTGTCACCGCACACCCGGAAGACCGGCCTGACCGTCGTGAGCTTCTCAGGCCCGGAAGTGACGGATTACGGGAATCAGGACAGCGACGCTATCCCCTTCTCGGACGGCGACATCGAGGAGTGGACCCGACAGCCGGGGCAGCACCCCGCCGTTGACGTCCCGCCGGGGATCTCGCTCCTCGGCCTCGACCGCGCCATGACCGCTGCCGCAGACGCCGACCAAGGCCTGGGTCTGCCCGGCTTCGCACTGACACCCGCCACGTGGCTGCCTGCCGCGCTGCGCCTGACACCCGGAGCCCTGATGACACTGGAGGACGACCGCGGTCCGGCCCTGCGGCTCATCTGCTGGCGCACCGAGTACGAGCGGAGCGCCTACCGCCTGCCGTGGCCGCGGACGACCGGCTGCGCCGTCGTGATCCGCCCCGACCTGCTGGACATCCTGTCCGAGCGGGCATCCGCACCGATCGTCACCCGAGATGTCGTTATGCGGCTGGAAGCGGACTGAAGAAGAGTAGACGGGACACCGTGGTCGGAAGGAACGGCACCCGGTACCAGGCAACGAGTACGACCCGTCCGACGTCAGGATCCGCACACGACGTGTGCGGACCCTGACGTCGGGTGTGCTTGGGATCAGGCGGCGGGCTCTGTCTCGGCGGGTTTGGGCGCGAGGGGCCGCAGCAGGGTTTGCGGAAGAAGAAGCAGAGGACCGGGACCACCGTAGAGGGCCCAGATCGCGAGCTGGAGCACGGTGGGGTCGGGCTGGAAGTTGAAGATGCCCTTGAGCAGGGTCCTGACCAGCTGGTCTTGGGGGTGGTGCTGGAGGTGTCGGAGGCGAGGTTCTGCAGGCCGGGCAGGTTGCTGGCCTCCTGAACGCCGTAGGCGAGCACTCCGGCGGCGATGACAACCAGCCACAGCAAGATCGGTTGGCTGAAATCTTTCTATCGAACTATTGTGCGAGTAGATCGGATGCGGCGTCGTGGTAGCAGGACGACAGACGAGCAGGGGGCGCCAGAGCAGATTGGGAGGTGCACGATGGGCGTTTTCACGCATCTCCACGTCGCTTCCGGGTTCTCCGCCCGCTACGGTGCCTCCCATCCGCAGGACCTGGTGCGCCGGGCGGCGGAGCTCGGCATGGGCGCGCTCGCGCTGACTGATCGGGACAGTGTCACCGGCGCCGTGCGGCACGCGAAGGCGTGCATGAGCGCCGGGGTACGCCCGATCTTCGGGGTGGATCTCGCCGTCCCAGCGTTCGACACGGCAAAGGCTCCCCGCCGCTCGCGCACACCGGTCCGCGGTGGTGGGCACGTGGCGGAGCCGCACTTGAGAGTCACGCTGCTGGCAGGCTCCGTGAGCGGGTGGGCGCGTATCTGCCGCCTTGTCTCCGCGGCCTACGCGCATCCGGTCGACGGCTTTCCGGTCGCCTCCTGGGAGGGGCTGCGGGAGGGCCTGGGCGAGGACGTGGTGGCGATCCTCGGGCCGACCTCCGAGCCTGTACGTGCGCTGGCCGCCGGGCGGCCAGACGTCGCGGAAAGGCTGCTCGTCCCGTGGCTGGAGATCGCGGGCGAGGGACTTCTTCGGCTGGAGGCCGTCGCCTACGGCCTGCCCGGGCTGGGCGCAGGATCGGTGCGGTTGGCCGCGCACACCCTTGCTCTGGGTGACCAGCTCGGCATCCCGACGGTGCTCACCAACGCGGTGCGCTACGAGCGGCGCGAGCAGCACCGCCTGGCCGACGTACTGGACGCCGCTCGGCTGCTGCGTCCGATCCCGCAGCGTGGACCGCTCGACTCGGGCGAGCGGTATCTGAAGTCCGGAGCCGAGATGGCCGAGGTGGCCGTGCGGGTGGCTGCGGCCATGAGCGCCTCGGCCAGTCGAGGGCGGCGTCTGATCGAGGAAACGGCGGCTACTGCCGAGCAGTGCACGGTGGACCCGGTGCGCGACCTCGGCCTGGGGCGAGCGCACTTCCCCGAGCCGCACGTGGTGGGAGCCGGCACCCGGCCGGGGGACGGGATGCGGCTGCTGCGGCAGCGCAGCGAGGCCGGGATGACCGCCCGCGGCCTCGACCGAGATGTGCGGGCGATGGATCAGCTCGGCTACGAGCTCGGGGTGATCGAACGCCTCGGATATGAGGCGTACTTCCTCGCGGTGGCCCAGGTCGTTGCGGAGGTGCGGGCAATGGGTATTCGGGTCGCCGCCCGCGGCTCCGGCGCCGGGTCCATGGTCAACCACAGCCTTTTCATCGCCACAGCCAACCCGCTCTCGCACCGGCTCTTGTTCGAACGCTTCCTCAGCGAGCGCCGCACTTCCTTGCCGGACATCGACCTCGATGTCGAGTCCGACCGGCGCCTGGAAATCTACGACCGGATCTTCGAACGGTTCGGCTCCGAGCACGTGGCGGTCACCGGGATGCCGGAGACCTACCGCGCCCGTCACGCCCTGCGCGATACCGGGCTCGCGCTCGGGATCCGCCCGCAGACCGTCGACCGGATCGCCAAGAGCTTTCCGCACATCCGCGCGTGCGACATCGGCTCCGCGCTGTCCGAGTTGCCCGAACTGCGGCAGCTCGCAGCCGAGGCCGACCGGTACGGGCCGCTGTGGGAGCTGGCCGAGGGCCTGGACGCGCTGCCGCGCGGCTTCGCCATGCACCCGTGCGGCGTGATCCTTTCCGACGTGAGCCTGCTCGATCGCCTCCCGGTGCAGCCCGCTCCGGGAGGTGCGTATCCGACGGTGCAGGCAGACAAGCACGACGTCGAAGACCTCGGCCTGCTGAAGCTCGATGTCCTCGGCGTGCGCATGCAGTCGGCGATGGCGCACTCGGTCGCCGAGATCCGCCGCACCACGGGCCGGCACATCGACCTCGACAGTCCCGACCACGTCGACCTCGCCGATGAAGCCACCTTCGAACTGATCCGCAGCGCCAAGGTGTTGGGCTGCTTCCAGATCGAGAGCTCAGGGCAGCAAGATCTCATTGCGAGACTCCAACCACGGCACATGCAAGACGTGATCGCCGACATCAGCCTCTTCAGGCCCGGCCCGGTCAGCGGCGGGATGCCCGCGAAATTCATCGCCGCCCGTCACGGGGCCGAGGAGGCTCGTTATCCCCACCCAGACCTTGTGCCGATCATGGATGACACGTACGGGGTGGTGATCTGGCACGAGCAGATCATGATGATCCTGGCCACGATGACTGGCTGCGACCGTGCCGCCGCGGACGTCGCCCGCCGCGCCCTCGCCGACGCCGAGCGGCTGCCGAAGGTGGAGGCGTGGTTTCGCCGCTGCACCGGCGAGCGCGGCTACACCCCGGACGTGATCGGCGAAGTCTGGGACATCATCAAGGAGTTCGGGGCGTACGGATTCTGCCGCGCGCACGCCGTGGCCTTCGCGATCCCGGCCGTCCAGTCGGCGTGGCTCAAAACGCACCACCCTGCCGCGTTTTTCGCCGGGCTGCTCCAGCACGACCCCGGCATGTGGGCGCCCCGCGTCCTGGTTCAGGACGCAAAGCAGTTCGGAGTGGCGATCCTGCCAGTCGACGTCAACACCTCCCGCAGCGCACACAGCGCCGAGCCGACCGCGAACGGCTGGGGCGTACGGCTCGCGCTGTCCACGGTGCGCGGGATCACCGAGGCGGAGAGCGCCCGCATCGAGGCCGGCCAGCCGTACGCCGGACTGCAGGATCTGTGGCTGCGCGCCCGCCCGTCCCTGCCTCTCGCCCAGCGCCTCATCAAGATCGGAGCCCTCGCTCCGCTGCAAGGCGAGCTGACCCGGCGAGATCTGCTGTTGCAGGCCACCGAGTTGCACCGCTCCGCACACAACCGGACCACGATCGACGGCCAACTGCCGCTCGGCGATGAGACGCACGCGGGCGAGCCGGCCGGGCTGCCAGAGATGACCAGCCGTGACGTGATGAGTGCCGAAATTGACGTGCTCTCCATCGACGTCAGCCGTCATCTGCTCGAACACCACCACCGCCTGCTCGCCGAGCTTGGCGCGACCGACGCCCGCCACCTGCAGGCGATGCACCGCGGACAGCAGGTGCTGGTCGCCGGCGTGCGGGCATCGACCCAGACGCCGCCAATCCCGTCCGGCAAGAGGGTCATCTTCGTGACCTTGGAGGACGGCTCCGGGCTCGTGGACCTCGCGTTCTTCGAGGACTCCCACGACACCTGCGCGCACACAATTTTCCACTCCGGCCTGCTCCTGGTCCGCGGAGTCGTCGAGAAACGCGGCACCCGGCGCACCGTGGTCGGGCAGATGGCCTGGGACCTTGAGGAAGTCGCTACCACCCGCCGCGACTTGGGCCCCGAAGCCGCCCTTGGCCTGCTCGGCCGCACCACACCCGCCCCCACACCTGCCCGCAGTAACAGCACGCCGGGTGCGGGCCGGACACTCGAAGACGGAACGGCTGGGGCAAAACTCAACGCCTGGAGCGATCTACAGCCCGCCGGGTCTCGCTCCGCCGACCTGCGACGCCTCGGACATCGATCTCCAGGTTCTCCAGATCTTTAGATGTCTCACGAGACAGCGGGCGCATCTCTGGCTGAGCTTGATGACGAGCGGGGTCACCGTCGTGGCGTAAGAGGTACGACGATCGCCGACTGGTTCGAGAAAGACCCCCGAGAGCGGCCCCATCATCCGACATTCCGTTCAATGGACGAACGGCCGAAGAGGAAACTGCCGCAGCAAGGTTCGGGACACAGACGCCGGGTCAGTCGAGCTGCCGGTCTGTGGCAACGCGGCGTGAACGGGGTCACCATCGGGCGCGCAGCACGCCGTCGCTGTCGGGCAGGGCGGCGCAAAGAAGCGGGTGGCGTTCGTCGAGGTACATGGGCAGGGCGCAGGCCGCCCGGGCGCGGGCCACCAGGGTGGCGAGCTCTTGGTACTCGGTGTCATCGACGACCGCGTGTCTGATCGTCCCGTCCTGTGCCTCCCAGACGAACTCCGCGGATCCCTCCTCTGGCAGCGTGGCGAGGACCGCGCCGACATCGGGATTCAGGTCCGGCCAGACGGTCAGCAGGGCGCGCGGGCTGAGACCAGTACGCACCGCGTCGAGGTTCTCCGGCGTGAGGCGGTGGAAGCGTGCAGCGTTGCGGACGTAGCCCTCCTCCAGGAGCACCGCCTTCCGTGAGGCCAGCACGGTGCGCACGCGCGCCCAGAACCCCTCGTCGGCCGCCTCCGTCACGTCCGGCTCCTCCAGCTCTGCCGCGTAGGGGGAGGTCGTCATCGGTTCCGGGAAGAGACCGAGTTCCCGTGTACGGGCCACGGCTTCCTCGCAGAGCCGGTTGCTGCCCACGTACACGTACTGGTCCCACCCGACATGCACGGTGAATACGTCCCCCGCCTTCAGACGACACCAGGCACCTTGTTCGCGGAGCATGGCCCGTACCAGCTCCAGAGCTACCGGAAGGGAGACCTCGGCCCCGTCGTGGTAGCCGGCGAGGTCGGGCGGGAAGAGCCCGCCGAGGCCATGTCTCCCATCCGACGGCTCCACGCCGAAGTGGACGAAACCGGTGACTGCAGGCTCGCGGATCTCCAGTCGATCGATGCCCGAAGCCTCCGCGAAGGCGGCGATCGCCGCGAGGTACGCGGCTTCGACCGGCCCATGATCACTGACCGCCTCCTCGGCACCGGTGTAGTGGCTGTGTTCGTCACGGTCGGCGGGGTCGTACTTGGTGATCCGGTAGACGAAGGACGGCGGCACGTTGCTCCCTGCGCGGTCAAGCGGGGTGCCAGCGCAATTCCCCGGCCTGAACGGATGGTCGACGATCGAGTAGAAATGGGCTTTCCAGTGCTGGGTATCAGCTGCTGAGGTCGAACACGCCCCAGGTTGTGAACGGCTCGGCCTGGACGTAGATCCTGTTTCCTCGGCCGACAACCCGCCGACGGCCGGGGGCAGAGCCATCGGGCAGGGTGAGCAGCCCGACGTCCGTTGACTCGACGGATGTTTCGATGATCTCTCCGTGGGCAAGTCGGTCCCGCTCCTCGCCGTAGCCGCCGTAGAAGGCGACCCGCTCACCGTGGACGGCCACCGCTTTGGCGCCCCGTACGCGGTTCGCCCACACCCTCACGGGCCGATGGGTGCGGTCGGGGCGGATCTCGACGAGCGGGAAGTCCGTGTATGGGCACGCCCAGGCGGTGGTGCCCGACACGTTCAGGGCGTAGCAGTCGAAGAGACCGGGGATGCCGGCGTCGTCTGACGTCCAGGTGTGCCGACCTGTGGAGCTCCAGCGGTGGATCCCGATCGGGTTCTCGTCGAAGTGCCCGACCCAGATCTGGCCGGCCTCGTCCACGAGCAGGTGCTCGATGGCGTCCCCGACGGAGAAGGACGAGGTCTCGTGGCCGAGCGCGTCGAAGATCTGGACCTGATGCGTGTCCTCGTACCGGCGGACGCGAGACGCGGCGACGACAAACCCGCCGTCGGGCAGGCGGTCCAGGTGCGGCCAGCGGGCTTGCACGGCGCTCAGCTCGGTGAGTTCGACGTTGCCGCCCGGATCGACGGAAACGACCAGCGCGTCAAAGGGCAGGACATCGCCGCCGGGCTGCGGAGCGCGTTCGGCAAGCAGCCAGTGGGCGGCGCCGTAAACGTCGATGGTACTGGCCAGGACGTGGCGGTCGTGGTGCGCCTGGGGCAAGTGGGCGTAGGGAACGAGGACGGTCTTCTGCACGGTGGGCTCTCCTGAGTGGGCGGTCGGTCACGGCCATCGGGCACTGCGGTGCGGCGATCGGCGGCGCGCGAGCGGTGGAGAGCAGAGCGGGGCGCCTAGAGGGCGTGGCCCTTTCTGGTCGTCATGAGGTGATCCTGGTCGACATCCGACCCAGGGACAAGCCATTTCGGGTGTAACTGAGCGCTCCAGTTGGCACCGTTCGCCAACTGGAGCGCCCAGTCGGGTGTCAGCAGAACCAGACGACGAGGCGTACGTTGTCCGGGCCGTGGACCTCGCTGAGAACAGACATCACGCGCCAGACCCGACCCCAGTCGGTGTCGGTCCCCGCAGCTGCGGCGCGGCTTCGTGTGCCGGAGGCGTCTGTCTCCTGCCAGTCGGTGGCCTCGAGCTCAGCCCAGGTCAGCCAGGTGGTTCCGTGCACGTCGTCCGGGCCGCCGTAGGCCAAGAAGTCCCTGCGCAGCCCATCCGAGGCGTCATGTGGGAAGCCGCGCCCTTCGGCCAGGGGCCGGAAGCCAAAGGAGTTGCGAATGCCGAAGAGACAGGCCAAGCCGTCGTAGGCGTTGCCCCTGTTGAGCAGGAAGAGGTCGATGCCGGCTTCCCATACCGAGTCCTCGTCCTCCGGTCCCCACAGCCGGGCCCCCGGCCGACACTCGATCACTCCGCTGACATCGGTTGACATGCCCGCGATCCTGCCCCGTGCCCCACAGTCGCTGCATGCGTATTTCGCTTCGGCATAAAGCGCGACTACGCCTGATCCGTAGATCCAGGCAGTCGGAGATGAGCTCCGTGCCAACTGAGCTGCCATCTGGGCCCAGGTAGGCACCACGGAGCCTGTGAGCCGGCAGCTTGCGCGGAACAAGCGCCAGAGGGCGGAGGGGAACGGGCAGGGGCGAAGGCACCGATCGGACAGCGGCTCATGCCATGGTGACGTCCATGCCACCCTCGGCCAGGGTTTCAAGGACTGCGGTGAACAGATCGTAGGGCTGGCCGTCCGGTGTGAGGGCGTGGGACAGGTGCTCGCGCGCGGTCGCGGCGTCTC
This sequence comes from Streptomyces sp. NPDC059743, assembly GCF_042732975.1. Lineage (NCBI taxonomy): Bacteria > Bacillati > Actinomycetota > Actinomycetes > Kitasatosporales > Streptomycetaceae > Streptomyces > Streptomyces sp. NPDC059743. Next base: position 237,693 of record NZ_JBHWGS010000012.1, read on the forward strand.
GCCAGAGCAAGGCGGCGGGGGCGGTGTAGCCGAAGGTGCCGCGCAGGCAATCGTCGAGGGCGGCGAGGCAGCCGCCGAAGTAGCCGCCGGGTCCGTTGACCGCCTCGCCGAGCGCCAGATAGAGAGCTGGTTCGTCGGTGATGTACCGGCCGTCGAGTTCGTAGGCGTGGCCGGCTGGCCGGTCACGGTGGGATCGTCGACAAGCCCGCTCGCGCACAAGGTCATGCCAGGCCCCGCGGCGGCGGGTGTCGAGGCTGGCCCAGGTGTTCACGGCGGCCGGTGGTCCAGCGAGCCACCGTTCCCAGATCGGCCGAGCGTATTCGGGGACCGGTGTGAAGCGGCCTCCATCGAGCTCAAGGTCGATCAGGTCCGCCCCGCAGGAGGATGGGCGCCAGGCGCTGATCGTGGCCCACAGCAGCCGATCGGTGAGCAGCTCGCCTCGGCCGTCCCGTATCTCCAGCGCGGCCTCCCCCAGATCCAGCGCCCGCCGGGTGCCCTTCGTCAATGCCGCCCTGAGCTGATCACTCTGCGCGAGCCCTCGCAGGACAATTGGTGCAGGCATCTGGTCGGGCGACAGGATGCGGGTAAATTCCCGGCAGGAGCCCAGCCAGCGATGCCCGTCGTGCACGCGAACGCGACCCCTGTACCCCTCGGGCGGACCTTCGTAGTCGTCCAGGCCGGTGAGCACCAGACTGTCCGTCCCGGGGGGCTGCCCCAAACTCTCCGCGTCCTCCAGCAGCCAGGCATCGAATGCCTCGTCCTCCGGCACCAGCCACACCCTGCTGCCGGCCCAAGCGGGCACGCCGGATCCCTCCGGAACCCAGCCGAACAGCTCGTACGTCCCGCGCCGGGATTCTCCGAACAGCCCCTCCACCTCGGCGCAGACGCCCCAGACATGACCGTGCTCCGTCTCGGTCAGCGCGTAGGGCGCGCTCCCGCGCGACTTCTCGTCTTCATGCACAGCGGAAATCATGCCGCGACCACGTTCGGACGACGAGGCCAGGGCCGCAGGGGGCCGTTCCTGGCTGACGGCGCACGTGTCGGTGTCAGTCGGCACGACTCGATGTCATCTATCTCGAAAAGTCACACAGGCTCGAACGTCAAGGGCAGTCCCCGCTCACCTCGCGATGTTCGATTTATGTTCGATACATTGATCTTAGAGGTGCACCTGCAGCCCTCGAAGCACTGTGAGAGGCGGATGGTCATGCTGCTGCGAACGGCGTGCGTCTCGTGGCCCATGGCGACAAACCCGTCTGCAGCAGGGAAACGAGACACTCTGAGGCATCTGGAGAATCCCGGATCGGCGGGGTGAGCGCCATGACCACCCGAGCCCGGAGCATCCTGCGCATCCAGCTCCACGACCTCGGCCCGGCCGGCCAGGAGACGTACGAGCAGGCCCTCGCGCTGCTGCGTGATCTCACCCCGCTGGTGCAGGCCCTCCCGCCGGACGCCGCCGACCTCGATGTCACCGGTGCCCTGCGGTTCTTCGACCGGGACACGGGTGGCCTGGCGGCCATGGCCGCACTCCGCCTGGCCGCACATCTCGGGCTACGCGTGACGATCGGCGCCGGCCCGAATCGGATGCTGGCCGCGATGGCGGCCGCCACGACCGCCCCCGGCCAGGTCACCATCGTCGCCCCGGCTCCCGAGGCAGTCGCCGCGTTCCTCCATCCCAAGCCCGTCGGCGCCCTTTCCGGGGTCGGCCCGGCCACCGCTCGCACGCTCGGGGAATACGGCCTCCACCGCATCGGCGACCTTCTCGACGTTCCGCTGCTGACGCTGCAGCGCATCCTCGGCAAGACCACCGCCGTGACGCTGTCGGAACGGGCCCGCGGCCTGGACACGCGCCCGGTCACCTCCGAGACGGCGCCCAAGTCCACCGGCTTCTCCTACGAGTTCAGCCACGATGAGCTCGACCCCGCCGCACACCGCCGGGCCCTGCTCGACCTCTGCGAACGTCTCGGGCTGCGGCTGCGCACCACCGGCCAGGTCGCCGCGCGGCTCGCGCTGAGCATCTCGTACGCCGACGGCGCCACGACGCAGCGCTCGCGCACGCTGGAGGAGTACACCGCTCACACACCGGCACTCAGCACTGCCGCGTACGACCTGTATGCCTGCCTCGGGCTGCAGCGCGCCCGTGTCCGCACGATCACTGTTCGCGCGGACCTTACCGATGCCCAGTACGCCGTCCAGCGGCTGCTCCTGGACCCGGCGGACGGCAAACGGCGCCGCATCGAGCAAGCCGCCGACAGGGCACGGACCCGCTTCGGGGATCAGGCGATCCGCCCGGGCACCCTCGCCCAGCTGCGGTGGTGACCGCGGCCCTCCATCTGATCTGGTGGGCCGAAGGGAAACCGGCCGCCCACCTGGACGACGGCCGGGTCATCGTCGTCGCCCAGCCCACCGGCACGCCCGTGTCCCACCTCGTGACCCGGGCACCCGTCAGACCACAACGGAGCGGACGTGACGGCGCGGGCATGGGTTCCATCCGCTGACGGGACCGCCAAGCTCTTGGGCCCTAAGGACTCCTTACATAATAAGTTAGCGGGAATGACTGTCTGTCAGAGAGACGTGGAGGTGGGGGTGGGGGTGGGGTGCGTGACGGCTCGCAGCCGACCCGGCCTGCGACGGTTACTGCGCAGGAGAACTACACGCATGCTGTTCGGTGCCGTTCTCTGATCCCGTTGAGTGGTTCGGGACGGGGGCCGGGGAGGTGGGCGGGTGCCAGGTGAGAATCCAGCCGGCGGTAAGCGCCGTCGCGCCGCCTGCCAGGGCGATTGCGCCGCCTGTTCCGATGCCTGCGGCCACCGCGCCCAAGCAAACCGGTCCGACGCCCTGTAGCGTCATGCTGCCGGAGCCGAGCAAGCCGAAGGCCTGACCTTGGCCGTCCTGCGGCAGGGCGTCCAGGAACGGGCGTTGCAGGCCGAGACCGTAGGCGTATCCGAGGCCGCTGAGCAGCAGCAGACAGGACGAGACGCTCACTCCGGGCTCGGCAGCGAAGCCGATAAGCGGCAGCCCCGCCAGCGCGATCAACGGGACTACCAGTCGCTCCCGGGTGGACGGCCGTAGGAGTCGGCCCACCAGAAGGTCACCGACAAGCATGCCGACCGGCAGACATCCCATCAGCACCGCGTACCAGCCGGGCGCGAAGTGGCGTTCTCCCGCGTAGGCGACGATGATGCCTTCCGCGCCCGCTACGAATGCGACGGGTAGCCACTGGGCCAGCATCAGTCGTCGCACTGTGCGTCCGCGCAGCAGCAGGCCTGCACCATGCAGGCTTGCACGGACGGCCCCGCTATCGCCCCCAGCGCTGCCGGGTGTGCCGCCGAACTCTCCCGGCTGCAGCCGGGGTAGCCGGATGCGGATAGCAAGTGCGCAGCCGAGGTAAAGGACGGCGCTGACCGCGAGTGCCCGGCGTGGGCCGAGTGCCGCGACGATCGCACCTCCCAGCGCCAGGCCGAACAATTGCGCGCCGGCGCCAGCGATGTTGTTCAGTGACCGGCCCAGTACATAGGCGTCGCCCTCCAGCGACTGCGCGACCAGCCGACTCGACGCGCCGTGAAACACCGGTGTGGCGAGGGAGACCAGCGCTACGACACTGAGGCTTGCCGCGATCGGCATTCGCACCAGGGCGAGCAGCAGGGCGGCGGCGCACGTCAAGGCGTAGCCGCCGGTAATGAGCGCGCGGGGCGGCAGTCGGTCGGCCAGTGAGCCCAGCAGCAGCGAGCCGAACAGCTGCGGGATGAAGCCGATGCCGAAGGCCACTGCGCTCAGCAGCGGGGAGCCGGTGGCCGCGAAGACCAGCACCGAGAACGTGGTGATCCGCAGCGCGTCCGCAGTGATCGAGACGGCGCGTGTTGAGAAGAGCAGCCGGAATCGCGGCTCGGCCAGCACCTCCCGGTAGGTGGCACGGTGGTTGCCCTGTGCGGGTTCGGCGGTTGGAGTCATGACGCGCAGCCTCGCCGTGCGCCCACTCCGCTCACCAATGGTTCGTCGCTCGACGAATCGGAACGACGTCCCGCGCTAGCCTGGCAGGGTGCTGCGCTTCGAAGTCTCCGTCGAGGACCTGCTGCGCAGCCGCTTCGCGCTGTCGCCCGCGCTGGACCTCTGCTTGCTGCTGCGCTCGCTCATCGGCCAGGGCCAGCCGCTGCCGCGAGCTTGGGCCGCCCGGCTCCTGCCGGCCTTTGAACGGCTTCGCCGCGACACCGAACTGGACGCCGCCCTCGCTCTGCAGGCCTTGCACGGCGGACCGAACTTCGTCGCCCCGCCCCCGCGCGGTCTCAACCAGACCTGGGCGGACGACCTGGCCATGATCAGGGCCACGCCGCTGGAAGCGGCCCGCCGCGAATTCGCCACCACCGCGACCGGCCCGTCCGCCCGTGATCCCCGCGTACGCGCGGTGCTGGACTCGCCGGACGCCGTCTCCAGGATCGCCGAGGCGATGGACCAGGCATGGCACGAACTGCTCGCCGCGGACTGGCCGCAACTACGCGCGATCTGTGAGCGCGATGTCGTGCACCGGGTGGGTGTGATCGGCGAACACGGATGGGCCGCGACCATCGAGAGCCTGCACCCGGGCATCGCCTGGCACGCAGGCGGTATCGAGATCGACTTCTTCCGAGGCGGAACAGTCCGCCTCACCGGCGATGGGCTCCTGCTGATCCCTTCGGTCTTTGTCGGGCATATCGCAGCCCAGTTGGAAGACCCCTGGCCCAGGACCTTGGGCTATCGTGCCCGCGGCACCGCTGCTCTGTGGGGCGAACAGGAAACCGTCCCCCAACCGGACACGCTGACCGCTCTGGTCGGCCGGTCCCGAGCCCGGCTGCTGTTGGCGCTGGACGCCCCGGCCAGTACCAGCCACCTCGCCCGAAGCCTCGCCATGACACCCGGCGCGGTGGGAGACCACCTCGCCATCCTGCGAGGCGCGGGACTGCTCGTCCGCGCCCGGTCCGGACGGTCCGTGCTCTACCGCCGCACCCCGCTCGGCGAGGCGCTGGTCGCCGGTTCGGGCTGAGGGATCAGATCAGCACTGCTTTTGAGGCGCCGCCAGCAGACGATTGCGCGGCCGAGGGTGAGGAAGGCCTGGTGGATGTCGGCGCGGATTTCCCTTCACAGCCCAAGATCCACTTTCGATACACGGCCTACCTACCGCGGGAGTTCACGGTGTTCCGCTCCTATGACCTGCTTCCCCTGCCACCGGCGGGAGGCCGCTGCTGAACTGGGAGTGCCCGGACCACACCGTCCTTCCCGGCCGACTGCCTCAGCTGCTGGTTCTCGACCTCCAGCACGTGGACCACACGCGCCATCTGTTTGACGTCCAAACGCAGTTGGTTGTGCTCGTCGCGCAGGCCCGAGAGCCTTGTCTTGAGCTCCTCGTTCTGCCGCTTGAGGCCGTCGAATGCCTTGGGCCGTGCGTCCTGCATGCGCACCAGGGCGTAGAAGAGGTCCTTAAGCCCCGTGTGCTTGTGGGTGAGCTTGTTGCGTTTCAGCCCGGCTTCCTCGGCCAGGGACTTGATGGTCAACTGCCCGTCGGAGTGCAGGGGGGTTCCGATCAAGAGGCGGACCATGGCGTCGGTGATCGCCCGGATCTCTGCGGCGTCGCCGGGGTGCGCCGAGGCTGCCGCATCGGCGGCCATCGTGTAGACCCGCCCGACTGTCTCCGCGATTCCCGCAGCGGCCGGCAGCGCGGCGTCGTCCTCGGTGAGTTCTCGTTCAGAGACTGGCGCTGATCCGGGTTCTGTCGTCACGCGCTGTCCTTGTGGTCAGGGTCGACCGCGGCGGCCTCGTGCTCCGTGATGATCTGCTCCTTGCTGGTGCGGCAGAGCTCAAGCCGTCGGCGCAACGGGTACGGAGTGAGAGGATCCTGGCAGTCGGCGTCGATCTCCGCGATCTGCTCGCGGGCACGTTCGATGTGGGTGTCGGTGCGGGAGATGTTCGCGCAGGCTGGATTGCAGCGATTCCAGTTCGGAGTGCGCAGCGATGGCTTCCTGCCGACGGCGAGGTCGCTGTCGCACAGTGCCTTGTAGGGATCGAGGTTGCAGGTCAGCAGGGCCTGTGGGTCCTCGAAGATCTGGAGCCGGGGATTTCGGCGCAGGCTCTTCATCTGCCCCTTGGTGGCGAACCCGCCGCGGTATCGGGTGTTGAATTCCTCCACGGTGGCCAGGTAGCGGTCGAGACGCTTTCCGTCATGCCCGGGCCACTGTCCAGATGCGGATGATCTCCGCCGACGGCCAGGACGCCAGCGCCCAGGACATCGCCGATCAGGCGGGGCTGCCCCTGGACGTGGCCGAGCGGGCGGCCCGCGGGGAGCTGGACACGGCAGTGGGGGCGTGCGAGGACATCGATCACAGTCCGCTCAGCGGCGGCAGCCTGTGCCAGGTGTCGTTCCTCTTGTGCTTCGCCTGCCCGAACGCGTTGGCCACTGCGCGGCACCTTCCGCGGATCGTCTACCTGTTCCGGGCCATGGAGGCTGTGCGGGCCGCGGTGCCGACGGCGGTCTGGAAGACGGACTGGAAAGCTCACCACCGCCGCGTGGGCGACCTGTTGGAACAGCACACCGACCTCGGCCAGCACTCCGGCCTGCTGCAGGCACTGACAGAGCTGGACCGCAGCCTCATCGATCGCCTGCTGGAAAGGAAACTCGACCCGTGAGCAGCAGCACGTCCGTCCAAGGGGCCGTGGGCCTCGTTAACCCTGGTCCGACGACTCCGGTAGTGCCGGCGCATCGGTTGCGGCCGGGACTACGCGCGGAGGAGGTCTGCCTCTTCGGCCACCTGCGGTGGGAACTGGCCCATCTGGAGCACAAGGACATCACCAGTACCAAGGCGTTCTTGTGGTCGAACTTCCCGGAGGCGCTGCGGAACTCTTTCAAGCGGATCGCCTGGGCGTTGATCAACATTCCCACCCCCGACGTGCTCCACGCGCGCCTGGGCTCTCGGTCGCGTGCGGTGATCTCAGCGAGTTGGGTCATGACTGCCCTGACCGGGTTCCGCAAGTTCGCGAAGTGGCTCGAGAAGCGGGGCATCACGCAGATCGCCGAGATCGACCAGAGCGTGCTGTCCGAGTACGCCGGGTACTTGAGCGAGAAGGGGTGGACCGACCCTCATGACGAGCGGCAACTCTACGCCCTGACGCGGGTATGGGCCTATGCGCCATACCTGCTGCCCGGGGACCGGCTGGTGATGCCGCCCTGGGAAGACCCCGGCGCCGCCATCATTGACTTCCTCGACGACTTCCGCGGCGAGGTCGGCGAGAACAACGAGGTGGTTATTCACCCTGCCACCATGTCGCCCCTGATCATCTGGGCGGTCCGCCTTGTGCTCGATCTCGGTCCGGACATCGTCGACGCCTACCGTGCGTGGTATGCGCTGCGGGCCAAGACGTGCTTGGACCGCACGCCCGGCGAATACGACATCGTCCGCTCCCACTTGCTGCACCTGAAGGACACCGGCGGCAGCCTGCCCGGATACGTCGGGAAGCGGGGCGCGCACCTGATGGAGCACAATCGCACTCATTGGGGATCTTCGAGCCAGGGAGTCAACCGCCTTCTCCTAGCTGCGCAATTGGGGGTCACCACCGAGGTGGTCAATCAGGTCTTCTCGAAGGTGCCCGCGCGATGGCAGGCGCTTCCGGTGACAGACGGGTCTCCGCTGCCAGTCGCCGTGAACGGCCGGATCGACGGCGAGCCGTGGACCGACGCCATCGACTTCAACGAAGCACAGGAGCTCGCCGGGCACTTGATGACAGCCGCCATGATCACGATTGCCTACCTGTCGGGCATGCGTCCCGAGGAAGTGCTGCACCTGGAACGCGGGTGCTCGAGCAAGGAGGAGATCGAAGGGGAGGACGGTGCCGTTCGCCACCGGATCAGCGGGCTGCACTTCAAGGGAGTGACCGACAAGGACGGCAACACCAAGCCCCGTGGTGAGGTTCGCCCCGAACCGTGGACGGTCATCGAAGTCGTCGCTCGCGCCGTGAAGGTCATGGAGCAACTCCACGACGAGCGGCTGCTGTTCCCCCGGTCCATGGCCGTCCGCACCTGGGAGCCGGCCGAGCGCCAACTGCCCGCGGAGGGACTGATGCCCGCCAGGTTCATCGATCGCATCAAGACGTTCATCGCATGGGCCAACAAGACCGCCTCCCGGCTGGATCGCAACCACGAGGTTATCCCGGCCGACCCTCACGGCCGGATCAACATGCGCCGCCTACGGCGGACCGTAGCTTGGTTCATCTACCGTCGGCCCGCCGGGCGCATCGCTCTTGGCCTGCAGTACGGCCATGTCGCAACCTCCATGGCCGAGTCGTACGGTGGGCGTACCAAGACCGACATGCTCGACATCCTCGACTTCGAGAAGACCTTGGCCCTGGCGGATACCCTCGCAGAAGCCAGCGACCGCATCACCTCCGGGGAGAAGATCAGCGGCCCGGCCAGACCTGCGGCCACCACGGATCGCGAGTTCTCGACGACCCGCTCGTCGCGGCGCAGATAGTGCTCCTCCTGCACACGTCGGCTGTTGTGGCGAGGCCGCTCGTACAGCACCTGAGCGGTATGGCGCAGCAGCCGTCGGTTGAGCCGACGGCCCAGGTCGGCCAGCTCTTGCTCCCCCCACGCGTCGACGGCATCGGCCAATCCGACCGAGGCGTTGCTCCACATCGGGTGACGCGCCCCACGCGACCACAGCAGCAGATCACTGGGCCGTCCGAGCAGCTCCAGGGTGCGCCGGGCCTGGGCAGTCATGGCGATGATCTGCCGCATCGCCTGGCCCGGTGAACCTTCGCCCACGTCGACCAAGTTGCTGCTGGAGTGCCGTGCCCGGCCGCGGCGGGCCTTGTCGGTGTCCATGCGATGGATCGCGGGCTCGGCCTCGTCCGCGTCCGCGTTCGGCCACTGGTCAGGCACTGTCAGTTTCTCGAGCACTGACCCATTCCAGCCCTCGTGGCATACCAGGAGCACCGCGGCGGCGCCCTTCTCGCTCACCGAAGGAAACAGCTGCATTACGGCCGTCTGCATACTCCATTCGCCGAGCTGGCGGCGGCACTCGTTCTTGGCCCAATGGCGCACTGTGCTGCCGTCGGGGAAACGCGGCACGTCGCCGGTGCGGGCCAGGTGATCCAGGTACTCACCCCACAGGGCATCCGGATGCTCGGTGATCTCGCCGGCCCTCCAGCGCTCCAGGAGCGCGAGATTGGTGGCGATGCGTTGCTCGGCACGGCGCACCGTGTGCGCAGCGACCTGCCGCACACGTTTCATCTCAGTGCCGGTCAGGCTCTTCTTGGGCTTAGCCGCGACGAACCGGCGGCGCTTGGTCATCGCAGCGGCCGCCGCTGAGGGCACGCCGGGAGCCTTCCGTAGCAGGACGGACAGGTGCTTGGCCCGGAAGAATCCGCCCGGTGCCTCGGCCCACGCCCTCCAGATCTCCGCGGTCAACTCGGACAGGGACTGCACGGGCGGCTCCACCTCCGCCATCGTCCGAAGGAAGTGCCGCACGCTCCTGTCGTAGCTGGTGCAGGATGCCTCGCTGTTCCAGTGCGCGCGGGCCTGCCGGGCGAAGGCCGCGGCCACCTCGCGCCGCAGTGTCTGCGAGCCTGGCAGCACGGAGTAGTCGTAGGTCCCCAGGTCCTCACCTTTCTCACCGAGGGGGCGCACCACCAGACCCGATGCATCGACGATCTCGCGCCGCCGGTAGCCGGTAGGCGGGAGCGGAGCCCGCCGTCCCGTCGGGCTCATACGGCATCCAAGATCAGGCCGGTGCGCCGGGCCAGCTCGGTGAACCAGGCACTGTTGCCGGGGTTGTCCTCGTCGTTGAGCAGGCCCTCGATCTGCAGACCGCGGACCGGCTCGAGGTAGATCTCCCGCGTCGTTACCTCGGATTGATGGCCCAGCAGATCCTTGACCATCGTCCATACGCTGCCGTACGCGTCCTCGTAGTCCCTCCGCTGCTCGGGAGTCAGCCCGAGACGTCGGTCCAACGCGTGGTGCAGGTGCACGAGAACGCGCAATGCCATCGAATGACGCAGCATCTTCGGCGTCGCGTACACCTTCAGGCCCTGGCTCTTGCACCGCACGCTGGCTCGCTTGAAGACCTTCGTCCAACTCTTGTGGTGCATCGGCATGCCGGTCTCGGTCAGCCACAGCATCGCGGGCTCCAGGCCGTCGAGCCCCTCAACGAACATCCGTAGGCGCTGCGCGACGGTGACTTCATCCACGTGCGCCTCGAGCGTGCGGCCCGCCTCATCGCTCCACCGAAGGACACGGCGGTCGTCGGAGATCTCTCTCAGCAGCAGCCGGCCCTCCACTTGGTCATAGAGTCCGCGCCTGTGTGCTTTGCGGACTACCGCGTCGCGGGTGCCGATCCGATACAAGTCGGTCTGCTGGAGCGCTGGTTCGCTGACGTAGTAGAAGCGCCCGGCCCGCTTGGCCACCTCCTTGGCGACCCAGCCTGAGCGGTAGCGGCGAGTAGCGAGGTTCTCCAGGGGAGGCAACTCCCAGGTCAGTAGTGAGCCGACTTCCCGCCTGCGCAGCCCACTTGAGTAGGTGTAGTCGGCGAACGCCACGTCGCGGCCGTCGTTCCGGCCCGGCCAGCTCGGGTTCTCCAGCCCGCTGCGAAACATCCCTCCCAGACCTACGTCCCGCCACAGCCGATACCCGCGCGGCGAGAGCCACTTCACGTTCGAGCTGCGCACATCTGTGGGTGCAAGGTCCGCAACCTCGACCGTGCCGCCGTCCGGCGTGCTCACGGTGTGCGTCAGCACCGGCGAGTGATCCACGAACCCCAGACTCTTAGCGATCTTGCAGAAGAGGCCGAATGCGGCCAACTCCCGTTCCCACTTCGCCCCTCCGATCCGCCGGGGGTTTCCTTCGTCGCGTCGGCGCCAGTCCTCCCAGTCGTCGAGGTCCTCGTCTGTGGCCTGGTCCCACCTCACTCCCCGTTGCCACAGGAAGGTGAAGAACAGCCGGTAGTCCGGCGCATATGTCTCCTTCGTGCCATCCGCCTTCCTCGCGAAATCACGGTGTCGGAAGATCTGGCTCAGCCGAGGATCGGACCGGCCTGTGGGATCGATCAGAATTGGCTGCCCGACTCGGATCTTGAGGGCCCGCTCGCGCTCGGCCAGGTCTCTCCAACCGTCGAGAACGTCCATTCCGGCCCCGTCCGGTTCGCCGCCAGCACCCACCCAAAACAGCCGCCACTCGCTCACAACTCAGTCCGTCCCCTGCGCAACACGACCTCCAGCAACACGGGGACCGTACACAGAAGCTGGAGTCGCCCGGCCAGCAGGATCTGTTGTCGCGGCTCCAGCCGCGGTATGTGCAGGACGTCATCGCCGACATCAGTCTCTTCCGTCCGGGCCCGGTCGCCGGAGGAATGCCCGAGCGGTATATCGCCGCACGTCATGGCGGTACACCGGACTACGCCCATCCGGACCTCGAACCGGTGCTCGCCGACACCTACGGTGTGACCATCTGGCACGAGCAGGTCATCGAGACGCTGCATGTGATGACCGGGTGCGACCGGGCGATGGCCGAGATCGCCCGGCGCGCGCTCGGTGACAAGGACCGGCTGCCCAGGATCGAGGACTGGTTCCACCGTCAGGCACGCGCTCGCGGTTACAGCACGGCGGTCCGGGACGAGGTGTGGAAGACCGTCGAGGCCTTCGGCGCGTACGGCTTTGCCAGGGCGCACGCGGTCGCTTTCGCCGTGCCCGCGCTGCAAAGTGCCTGGCTGAAGGCTCACTACCCGGCTTTTCTACTGGCCGGGCTGCTGGAGCACGACCCAGGGATGTGGCCCAAGCGTGTCATCGTCGCCGACGCCCGCCGACGCGGTGTCCCGGTCCTGCCCGTCGACGTCAACAGCTCCACGACGAAGCACACCGTGGAGCGGCTCGACGAGGCGCGGACCGACGTGGAAGGGACCGACGGGGAAGGGACCGATGAGGAACAGACCGACGGGGAGCGTTGGGGAGTACGGCTCGCTCTGTCCGGGGTGCGCGGCATCAGCGCGGACGAGTGCGCACGCATCGAGGCAGGGCAGCCGTACGAGTCCCTGTCGGACTTCTGGCAGCGCGCTCACCCCAGCCGGCCGGTCGCCGAACAGCTCGCGGAGATCGGGGCGCTGGGCACGCTGCACGACGGACGGCTCACCCGACGGGACCTGCTGCTCCAGATCACCGAGCTGCACCGGCAGTCCCGTACCCGCAATGCCGGCGAGGGGCAGCTACCGCTCACCGCCGAGATGATCGGCGGTGAGCCCGCGGGGCTGCCGGAGATGACCGGGCGCGAGGCCCTCGGCGCGGAGCTGCACACCCTCGGGATCGACGTCTCCCGGCACCTCATGGACTACCACCACCGGCTGCTGCGGGAACTCGGCGCGACCGACGCCGCCCACCTGGCCGAGCTGCCGGCCGGGCACCAGGTCCTGGTGGCCGGAGTCCGCTCCGCGACCCAGACGCCGCCGATCGCCAGCGGCAAACGCGTCATCTTCGTCACCCTGGAGGACGGCTCCGGCCTGGTCGACCTCGCCTTCTTCGAGGACTCCCACCCGGCGTGCGCGCACACCGTCTTCCACTCCGGGCTGCTGCTGGTGCGCGGTACGGTCCAGGTCCGCGGCACCCGCCGCACCGTCGTCGGCACCATGGCCTGGAACCTGGAAGAACTCGCCGCCGTCCGGCGCGACCACGGCCCTGAAGCCGCGCTGAGACTCCTCGGCGCCGCCCGCCCCCACACCACCCCCGCCGAACCGTCCCGCACCCTGGCCAACAGCCCCACCGGCGCCCGCCTTCATCCCTATGCGGATCTTCAGCCGGCCGGCTCCCGCACCGCTGACCTGCGCAAGCTGGGCCACCGCAGCCCGGGAAGTGCGGGATGAGCAGCCGGGTCCGGCGTCGTCATCACATCGCCCATCTCCACCTGCACGGCGACCTCTCCGCAGACCGGTACGACAAGGCCCTCACACTGCTGGCCGACATCACCCCCCACGTCCAGCCCTTCCCTCCGGACGCCGTCCAGCTCGACCTGGCCTCCGCACTCCGGTACTTCGACAGGACCCCGTACGACCTGATCCAGATGGCACAACTCAGACTCATGGGCCACTTCGGTATCGAAACCAGTGCGGGGCTGGCCGGGAACCAGATGCTCGCCGCAATGGCCGCCGCGGCCTCCGCACCCGGGGAGACCACGCATGTGCGGGCCGGGCTGGAAACCGGCTGGCTACGGCCCTTCCCGGTCAGCGCGCTGCCCGGAATCGGCCAGGCAACAGCCGCGACCCTCGGCACGTACGGCCTCCACACCATCGGCCAGGTCGCCGACACCCCCGCCGCCACCCTGCAACGGATCCTCGGCGCCGCCCCCGCCCGGCTGCTCGCCGACCACGCCCGCGGCCACGACCCCCGTCCGCTCACCCCAGCCGAACCCGCCGCCCACCTGACCGCCGAACTCACCCTGGACCAGGACTGCCTCGACCCGGCCCGCCACCACACCGCCGTCCTCAGCCTCACCGAAGAACTGGGCATACGGCTACGCACGGCCGAGCAGGTCACCGCCCGGCTCACCCTCACCGTGCGGTACGCCGACCGCAGCACCACCACCCGCACCCGCACACTGCCCGAACCCACCGCACACTCACCCCTACTGGCCACCACCGCCCTCGGCATCCTCGCCGCCCTCGGCCTGCAACGCGCCCGGGTCCGCAACTACAGCCTGCGCGCCGACCAGCTACGACCCGCCGCGCACGCCCACCACCAGCTCACCCTCGACCCGTCCGACACCCGCGCCCACGCCGCCGAAGCCGCCGCCGACCAGGCCCGCCACCGCTTCGGCCGCACCGCGGTCACCCCGGCCACATTGAGCCGGAACGGGACGAACACGCGTAATGCGAGACGGAAACAGAACCGCTTACAAAGGCATGGACCGGTTCCGCTGCTGGGCCTCCGCATAAGCCATGAACCGACCGTACTCGACCGACGCCGCCCACCAGTCGCCCACCAAAACGGAAGAAGGACCCCTTCTGATCTACGTTTCCGCAGGTCAGAAGGGGTCCGCGAGAGTGGAGCCTAGGGGAGTCGAACCCCTGACATCTGCCATGCAAAGACAGCGCTCTACCAACTGAGCTAAGGCCCCGGGACGGGTGTCGGGTACGGGCGAGCGGTTGTGCGTGGCTCGTCCTTCGCCGGGGACCAGAGTACCGGGTGTTCCCCGGGATCCCGCAAAAGGATTGGGACTCCCCGTGCGCGACCACGCTCCGTAAGATGCCCCACGAGGTTCGCAGCAGCGAAGCTGCTGCGATGGGGAAGCGATGGGGAGACGCACATGGACGCCGCACAGCAGGAAACGACTGCGAGAGCCAGAGAACTCCAGAGAAGCTGGTACGGAGAGCCGCTGGGGGCGCTCTTCCGCCGGCTCATCGACGATCTTGGCCTGAACCAGGCCAGGCTCGCCGCCGTCCTCGGGCTGTCCGCGCCGATGCTCTCACAATTGATGAGCGGTCAACGCGCGAAGATCGGCAATCCGGCGGTCGTCCAACGCGTCCAGGCATTGCAGGATCTGGCCGGTCAGGTCGCGGACGGCAGCGTCAGCGCGGGAGAGGCCACCGACCGGATGGAGGAGATCAAGAAGTCGCAGGGCGGCTCGGTCCTCACCGGTACCAGTCAGACGACGACGAACAGCTCGGGCGCGCCGACCGTGCGCCGGGTGGTCCGCGAGATCCAGTCCCTGCTGCGGTCGGTCGCGGCGGCCGGCGACATCATAGATGCGGCGGACTCCCTCGCACCGACCCAGCCCGAACTGGCAGAGTTCCTCAGGGTCTACGGCGCCGGGCGCACCGCGGAGGCGGTCGCCCACTACGAGGCGCACCAGAGCTAGCAGCGGAGCGGGGCCCGGAGGCGGCGGGCCGCCGGACGAGACGACTGGGAGCGAGCGCGGCGCAATGGGTGAGGTCTTCGCGGGGCGGTACGAGCTGATCGACCCGGTCGGACGCGGTGGTGTCGGCGCCGTCTGGCGTGCCTGGGACCACCGGCGCCGACGCTATGTGGCGGCGAAGGTCCTCCAGCAGAGCGACGCGCACACTCTTCTCCGCTTCGTCCGGGAACAGGCGCTCAGAATCGATCATCCCCATGTCCTCGCTCCGGCAAGCTGGGCCGCCGACGACGACAAGGTGCTGTTCACCATGGATCTGGTGAGCGGCGGATCGCTGGCGCATCTCATCGGTGACTACGGACCGCTGCCGCCCCGCTTCGTCTGCACCCTGCTCGACCAACTGCTGTCCGGGCTGGCCGCGGTGCACGCGGAGGGCGTCGTGCACCGCGACATCAAACCGGCCAACATCCTGCTGGAAGCCACCGGTACGGCCCGGCCGCATCTGCGGCTCTCCGACTTCGGCATCTCCATGCGCAAGGGAGAGCCGCGTCTGACGGAGACCAACTATGTGGTCGGTACGCCCGGTTACTTCGCGCCCGAGCAGTTGACGGGCGCCGAGCCCGACTTCCCCGCCGATCTCTTCGCGGTCGGTCTCGTCGCGCTCTATCTGTTGCAGGGTCAGAAGCCGGATTCCAAGGCCCTGGTCGAGCTCTTCCTCGCCCATGGCACGCCCGGGGCGCCGCAGGGCATTCCCGAGCCGCTGTGGCAGGTCCTGGCGGGCCTGCTCCAGCCCGACCCGCACGCACGGTTCCGTACGGCCACGGGCGCGCGCAAGGCGCTGACGTCGGCCGTGGAACTGCTGCCCGAGCCGGACATCGACGACGAACTGGTCGAGGTCTTCGACCAGATCGGGCCGCTTCCCTCCGCGTTCGGCCCCGACGGGCCCGTCATGGAGCCGCAGCCGGCCGTCCGGCCGGAGACCAGGCGGCCGGCAGCCTCCCGGACAGACCCGAACGCCGGCCCGCGCTCAGCCCCGCACTCCACCCCGTACGCAGGACCGCAGACGGGCCCGCAGACAGGCCCGCACGCCGCCGATCCGTACGCCGATCCCCGCGCGGCCCTCGGGACCGGCGGCCAGATGTCCGTACCGCAGCCGCCCTCGTCGCCTCCCCCCACCACGCCCGTCACTCCGACTCCCACCCCCACCTCCATGTCGGAGACCGGCAGCTTCCATCTCCCCCCACCGCCCGACCGCAGCCAGGAGCAGCCACAGCAGCAGGCTCAGCCGCAGCAGCCCGAGCCACGACGGCAGACTCCCGCGCCGCCGCATCCGCACCCGGTGCAGCCGTCCACTCCCCCCACCCCCATGCCGGCGCATCAGGTCCCGCCCTTTCACCCGCAGCCGCCCGACCTCTCCCAGGCCCGGACAGAGGCGGTCTGGCACGAACAAGGCCACACTCGTCCGTACACCGCTCAGAGCCCGCAGGTTCCGCTTCAGCCGCAGCCGCAGCCGGTTCCGCAGGAGCCCGTGGCGGTGCGCGCTCCGGCTCACCATGGGCCCAGGAAACGGCCGGGACCGCCCCCGAAGGTGGCGGTCCCGGTACTGCTGGTGGCGCTGGCCTGCTTCACGGTCGGCTTCTGGGCGCTGACCCAGATCTGACCGCCGTCCTTGCCCCTTGCCGCCCCCTTGCCGCCCTTCCCGCTACCAGGCCGAGGGCGGCCCGTACGACTGCGTCGGCGGCGTGTGCTGTGTCGGCACCTCCACCGTGCTCGTCCCCGGCCCAGCGCCCATCCCCGGGCCGGGCCCCCGGCCCGCGCGCCGCCGCGCGAGCAGCGTCCATACTCCGAGCCCCAGCACCAGCACCGTGCCCGCGCCGATCCCGCCCGCCGCGACCAGCACCATCCTGCCGTCGCTTCCCGTACCGCCCGGACCGCCCGCGTCGCCGTCACCGTCGCCCACCGCGAAGTCGCCCGCGGGCCCGTCGTACTCCGGTCCGCCGGTGGCCTGGCCCTCGATGTTCACCCGCATCGTCAGCCCGTACGGCCTGTTCCCGAACTCCTCGCCCACCTGCGGATTGAGACTGACCCTCAGGTAGTACCAGCCGGCGAACCGCATCTCCTTGTCTCCCACACGGGAGCCGAAGCGGTTCTCGTACGCCACCGGCGGCAGCGGATCGAGCGCCGTGGTCTTCTGCCTGCCGTTGTACGACATCGCGCCGGTGCTGTCGACGAGTCCTCGCGCCGGGTTGTAGAGCGACATGGCCAGAGCGCCGGTCACAAATCCTCTGCCCTCGGAGCTGCCCAGATCGGCGCCGGCGAAGAGCTGCTGTCCCCAGCCCACCGGCACCTTGTAGAAAAGCGATTCGCCCGGCTCGATCCGCGCCGTCCACTCGCCGTCGGCCAGCCCTTCGGCGTCGAAGAAGCTGGTGCCGCCCTGCCGCTCCTGCGGCACGCCGTCGGCCGGTCCGGGAGAGGCGCTCGGCCACTCCGAAGGCGCCTCGGACGGAGACGGACCGGCCGCCACGAGTCCCGGCTCGGAGACATGGCGGATCTCCAGCTCCCACGGCTCGGGCGTGGAGGTGTCCGCGCTGGTCCGCTCGATCACGACGTAGTACGGGCCGGCCTCCTGGCAGGAGTACGCGCCGGCCTCGATCATCCGGTAGGCATAAGCCGCGAGCGGTCTGGGAAACCGGCCGGCCGAGCCGAACTGCGCGTCATTGGAGCTGCAGTCACTGCCCTGGCGGTCCTGGAGCGAAACCTTGATCTTGTCCCCGTAGGCGACCGTCGTACCGAGCTGAGGCACGGCCACCGCCGAAACATAGGCGTTCGTCGTAGCGTCGAGATTCAGCCGGTAGACGAGCTTGTCGCCGGGCCGTATCGAGTCCCGGTAGGTGGCGCCCGGCTCCAGCGGCTCCGCGTCGCTCGTGGTCGCCGCTCCCGTGATCTGCCGCGCCTCGGGATCGAAGACATACGGGCTCGGCTCGCCGGCCGCCGCCCAGGACCGGTCCGGCAGCGCCACCACGGCACCGGCCGCCACCACGGCGCAGACCGCCGCCGCCACGCACATCGCCGCCGCCCCGGCCGACGCCGCCCGGCCCCTGCTGCGCTGCCACTTCACGCGCTTCCCCTCGCCCTCTCGGCCGTCCCGCGCCGCGGCGGGCGCGACGCGCGTCCATCCTGCCCCGGAGCTCCCGCCACTGTCCCCTCACACCGGCCCACCCACACGCTTTGCTCACGCAAGCGAACAATTCACGCCAGTGAACCCGCCGACCGACACCACACCGACCAACCGACCCGCAAAGCCCCCGGCAGCACGAAGCCCCGGCCGCTCGGCGGCCGGGGCTCCCGTTTCAGGACTGTTGGTCTCACACACCCGAACCTGCGGGCACGGAGTCGGTCGCCTCCGTCCACAGATCCTGCTCGGCGCGATCCGCCTGGATCTGGCGGTACACGAGGAGCCCGCCAATGGCGGCCAGTGCGATCAGGAGAAGCTTCTTCACCGCGCGACCTCGTCTTTCCTTGACGTAGGGGACTTCTGGCGCCCGACTATACACACCGACCGATACCGATCGGTGACCTGTCCGCAACCCAACTCGGGCCTTCATCAGGCAGAAAACACAGCCGGTCGAAAGGACTACGAAATGCAATCGGGCCCGTACGGAGGCGTTCCGTACGGACCCGATTGTCGCGGTGGGGCTAACAGGATTTGAACCTGTGGCCTCATCCTTATCAGGGATGCGCTCTAACCAACTGAGCTATAGCCCCGCGCTGCCCCTGAAGATTAGCGCACTCCAGGGCCAGCCCCAAAATCGATACCCGTCGCTCACTCGTCCTCGGCGAGCGTGAGCTCAACACCGCCCACGAAGCCCGCCGACAGGTTGTAGATGAAGGCTCCGAGCGTCGCCAGCGCCGTCGCCAGAACCACATCGATCACCGCGATGACCGACGTGAAGATAAGCACCCGCGGCAGCGAGAGGAACGACTGGAGATCGAAGCCGTTGCTCTCGTTCGAGCCCGTGGCCTCGCTGATCGTTCCGCCGACCGTCGAGAAGACGCCCATCGCGTCCATGACCATCCACAGCACCGCGGACGCGACGACCGTGCAGACGCCCAGTGCGATGGAGAGCAGGAAGCTCACCTTCATCACCGACCACGGATCGGCCTTCGCCACCCGCAGCCGGGCCTTGCGCGTACGCGGAGTCGTCCGCGCGCCCGTCCTCGGACGGCGTACGGCCGAGGTCGTGGCCGCGCCGCCGGCCAGAGGCCCGGACGCCCCGGTCATGCCCGGGGATGCCCCGGTCATGCCCGGCTGTTGTCCCTGCTGTCCGCCCTGCGTTCCCCCGCCGGGCGAGGGATACGCCTGCGGCGGGTGATACGGCTGCGCGGTCGGCTGCGACTGCTCAGCGCCATAGCTTTCGTACGGGGGCGTGTGCCCCCGGGTATCGGTCACCGTTACCCCCTGGGAGTCCGTGGCAGGGCCACGGGCAACGTTCGCTCCGGAAGCGGCCGATCCGGCGCCCGTGGCTCCACTCACGCTCTACTCCTCGTGCTCCCCGGCCGAGGGCGGATTGCCCTCGGCGACGACCTCGGCCGTACCCGCCTCATCGGTCCCCGGGTCATCGGTCCCGTCGACCTCTTCCGCCTCGCGGCCGGCCTCGGCATTACGCGCGATACCGACGACGGCATCGCGCTTGCCCAGATTGATCAGTTGGACGCCCATGGTGTCACGGCCCGTCTCCCTGACTTCGTTGACTCGCGTGCGAATCACACCGCCGCCGAGGGTGATGGCAAGGATCTCATCCGTTTCCTCGACCACCAGCGCGCCGACGAGCGATCCGCGGTCCTCCACAATCTTGGCGGCCTTGATTCCGAGGCCACCACGACCTTGGACGCGATACTCGTCCACGGCGGTTCGCTTCGCGTACCCGCCATCTGTAGCGGTGAACACGAACGTACCGGGCCTGACGACATTCATCGACAGCAGTTCGTCGCCTTCGCGGAAACTCATCCCCTTGACACCCGATGTGGCTCGCCCCATCGGACGCAGGGCATCGTCCGTAGCGGTGAACCGGATCGACTGGGCCTTCCTGCTGATGAGCAGCAGATCGTCCTCGGCCGACACCAGTTCGGCGCCGATCAGCTCGTCGTCGGCACCCGCCTCGGTCTCCCGGAGGTTGATCGCGATGACACCGCCCGCACGGGGCGAGTCGTAGTCCTTCAGAGGGGTCTTCTTCACCAGACCCGCCTTGGTCGCCAGAACCAGATACGGCACGGCGTCATAGTCCCGGATCGCCAGGATCTCGGCGATCCGCTCGTCCGGCTGGAAGGCCAGAAGATTGGCCACATGCTGACCCCGGGCGTCGCGGCCCGCGTCCGGCAGCTCGTACGCCTTCGCGCGGTAGACCCGGCCCTTGTTCGTGAAGAACAGCAGCCAGTGGTGGGTCGTGGAGACGAAGAAGTGGTCGACGATGTCGTCTTCCTTCAGCTTCGTACCCCGTACGCCCTTGCCGCCGCGCTTCTGCGAGCGGTAGTCGTCCGTCTTCGTACGCTTCACATAGCCGCCACGCGTGATGGTGACGACGATGTCCTCCTCGGCGATCAGGTCCTCGATGGACATGTCACCGTCGAAGGGCACCAGCTTCGAACGCCGGTCGTCGCCGAATTTGTCGACAATGACGGCCAGTTCCTCGCTGACGATCCGGCGCTGCTTCTCCGGCGAGGCCAGGATCGCGTTGTACTCGTTGATCTTCTGCTGGAGCTCGTCGTGCTCCGCGACGATCTTCTGCCGCTCCAGGGCCGCCAGCCGGCGGAGCTGCATCTCCAGGATCGCGTTCGCCTGGATCTCGTCGATCGCGAGCAGGCCCATCAGGCCCGTACGCGCGGTCTCGACCGTGTCACTGCGCCGGATCAGCGCGATGACCTCGTCGATCGCGTCGAGCGCCTTGAGCAGACCGCGCAGGATGTGCGCCCGCTCCTCGGCCTTGCGCAGCCGGAACCTCGTCCTGCGGACGATGACCTCGATCTGGTGCGTCACCCAGTGGCGGATGAACGCGTCCAGGGAGAGCGTGCGCGGCACGCCGTCGACCAGCGCCAGCATGTTCGCGCCGAAGTTGGTCTGAAGATCGGTGTGCTTGTACAGGTTGTTCAGTACGACCTTGGCGACCGCGTCCCGCTTCAGTACGACGACCAGCCGCTGGCCCGTACGTGAGGACGTCTCGTCGCGGACATCCGCGATGCCGCCGATCTTTCCGTCCTTGACGAGATCGGCGATCTTCTGCGCGAGATTGTCCGGATTGGTCTGGTACGGAAGCTCCGTGACCACCAGGCACTGACGGTTCTGGATCTCCTCGACCTCGACCACCGCGCGCATCGTGATCGAACCGCGGCCCGTGCGGTACGCGTCCTCGATGCCCTTGCGGCCCACCACCAGCGCGCCGGTCGGGAAGTCGGGGCCCTTGATCCGCTCGATCAGCGCGTCGAGCAGCTCCTCGTGCGTGGCCTCCGGGTGCTCCAGCGCCCACTGCGCACCGGCCGCGACCTCCCGCAGATTGTGCGGCGGGATATTCGTGGCCATACCGACGGCGATGCCGGCCGAGCCGTTGATCAGCAGATTCGGGAACCGCGCCGGCAGGACCGTCGGCTCCTGGTTACGGCCGTCGTAGTTGTCCGTGAGGTCGACGGTGTCCTCGTCGATGTCCCGGAGCATCTCCATCGACAGCGGCATCATCTTGCACTCGGTGTACCGCATGGCCGCGGCCGGGTCGTTGCCCGGAGAACCGAAGTTGCCGTTGGAGTCCACCAGCGGCATCCGCATCGACCACGGCTGCGCCAGCCGGACGAGCGCGTCGTAGATCGAGGAGTCGCCGTGCGGGTGGTACGTACCCATGACGTCACCGACGACGCGGGCGCACTTGTAGAAGCCCTTCTCGGGCCGGTAGCCGCCGTCGTACATCGCGTACAGCACACGCCGGTGGACGGGCTTGAGACCGTCCCGTACGTCGGGCAGCGCGCGCGACACGATGACGGACATCGCGTAGTCGAGATACGAGCGCTGCATCTCCGTCTCGAGCCCGACCGGCTCGACGCGCAGGGCCAGGCCCTCCACGGCGGTGGCGGTCTCCGGGGCGCCGGGCTCGGGGACGGCGGGTGTGTCTGGGGTGTGAGGGGTGTTCTCGTCGGCCATTGCTGGTCAGTGTTCCTTTCGGCCTTTTCGCTTTCGGCCTTTTCGAATCCGTGAGCTGAGATCCGTGGGCTGGATCCGTCAGCTGTGACCGACTCAGATGTCGAGGAAGCGGACGTCCTTGGCGTTGCGCTGGATGAAGGAGCGCCGTGCCTCGACGTCCTCACCCATCAGCACCGAGAACAGATCGTCGGCCTGGGCGGCGTCGTCCAGGGTGACCTGGCCGAGCACGCGGTGGTCGATGTCCATGGTGGTGACCCGCAGCTCCTCGGCGTTCATCTCGCCCAGACCCTTGAAGCGCTGGATCGAGTCCTCGCGGATGCGCTTGCCGTTCTGCTTGCCCAGCTCGACCAGGGCGTCGCGCTCGCGGTCGGAGTACGCGTACTCGAAGTCGTCCCGGCCCCACTTGATCTTGTAGAGCGGCGGACGCGACAGATACACATGCCCGGCCTCGACCAGCGGACGCATGAAGCGGAACAGGAACGTCAGCAGCAGCGTGTTGATGTGCTGGCCGTCGACATCGGCGTCCGCCATCAGGATGATCTTGTGATAGCGGAGCTTCTCGATGTCGAAGTCCTCGTGCACACCCGTGCCGAACGCCGAGATCAGCGCCTGCACCTCGGTGTTCTGGAGGATCTTGTCGATCCGCGCCTTCTCGACATTCAGGATCTTGCCGCGGATCGGCAGGATCGCCTGGTACATCGGATTGCGGCCGGACTTCGCAGAACCGCCGGCGGAGTCGCCCTCGACGATGAAGATCTCGCACTTGGACGGGTCGTTCGACTGGCAGTCGCTCAGCTTGCCGGGCAGCGACGCGCTCTCCAGCAGGCCTTTGCGACGGGTGAGATCGCGTGCCTTACGGGCGGCGACCCGGGCCGTGGCGGCCTGGATCGACTTGCGGATGATGTCCGCCGCCTCGTTCGGATTGCGGTCGAACCAGTCCGTCAGATGCTCATGGACGACCTTCTGGACAAAGGTCTTCGCCTCGGTGTTGCCCAGCTTGGTCTTCGTCTGGCCCTCGAACTGGGGCTCGCCCAGCTTCACCGAGATGATCGCCGTCAGACCTTCGCGGATGTCCTCACCGGTGAGATTGTCGTCCTTCTCACGCAGGAACTTCTTCTCGCGCGCGTACCGGTTGACCAGACCCGTCAGAGCGGCCCGGAAGCCCTCTTCGTGCGTACCGCCCTCATGCGTGTGGATGGTGTTCGCGAAGGAGTACACGCCCTCGCTGTACTGCGCGTTCCACTGCATCGCGATCTCGACGGAGAGCAGCCGCTCCTTGTCCTCGGCCTCCACGTCGATGACCGTCGGATGGATCAGCTCGCCCTTGCGCGAGTTGAGGTACTTCACGAAGTCGACGATGCCGCCCTCGTAGTAGTACTTGACCGTACGGGCCAGCTCCTCCGCCGTGCCCTCGGCGGCGTCCGTGCCCGCGACATCGGCGCCGACGACGGCCTTGGCCGACTCGCGCTCGTCCGTCAGCGTCAGAGTCAGGCCCTTGTTGAGGAAGGCCATCTCCTGAAAACGGCGGGACAGCGTCTCGAAGGAGTACTCGGTCGTCTCGAAGATGTCCGGATCGGCCCAGAAGGTGACCGTCGTACCGGAGTCGCCCGTCTCCTCGTTGCGGAGCAGCGGGGCCGTCGGCACACCGAGCTTGTAGTCCTGCGTCCAGCGGTAACCGTCGGTCCTGACCTCGACCGCGACCTTCGACGACAGCGCGTTGACGACCGAGACACCGACGCCGTGCAGACCGCCGGAGACGGCATAGCCACCACCGCCGAACTTGCCGCCCGCGTGCAGCACCGTGAGCACGACCTCGACGGCCGGCTTGTTCTCGGACGGGACGATGCCCACCGGGATACCGCGCCCGTTGTCGATCACGCGTACGCCGCCGTCGGCGAGGATGGTGACGTCGATGGTGTCCGCGTGTCCCGCCAGGGCCTCGTCGACGGAGTTGTCGACGACCTCGTACACCAAGTGATGCAGTCCACGCTCACCGGTCGAGCCGATGTACATGCCGGGCCGCTTGCGGACCGCGTCAAGGCCTTCGAGAACGGTGATGGCACTGGCGTCGTACGAGGCGGTGACCTCGCCGTTCTCACCGGTGGCGGTGGACGGAGTCTTCTCATTGGGGTTGCCGGAATCGGCCACGAAGCGCCCTTTCTGGCACAGCACAGGCCGTTCTCCGAGCAAGCGGGACCGGCTGCGTCGTTCGGCTTGTGTCAGCATCTGTTGACGGTTCCCGCAAGCGCAGCGGGATTTCCCATCAGTCTACCGGTAGCGCCGACCCGAATGGGGGTTTGCCGGTACCTGAGTCCGCATGTGCCGCCCTGAATGAGCGCCTGCCGACTCCCCATATTCGGGAAGGGGCTCCAAGAGGCTCACACGGGCATTGAGCGCTTCGGGCTGTCAACCTCCCGCTACGGTGAGGGACACCGCGGTCTTCCCGGGCGCTCTCGCAGGTCGGCGGGCGGGTCGACGGGCAGGCCTGAGCGGGGAGGGACGCCGGAAGGGCGGACGGCGGGCGGAGACAGGGCGGGGCGTGTCCCGCGTCAGGAAGGTTTCCCTTGTCGCGTCACAGCGGATCCGCTCACTCACTCGTACGAGTGAGAACGTACGGGCTGCTCCCGGCAAGCCGTACGGCCGGCCCGAAAAGCTGCTGTACGGCCGGTCCGTTGTACGGCTGGCCCGTGCAGCCGGTCCGTTCGGCCGGCTCCCGGGACCGTCAGCCGTAGGTGTCGCCCGGTCCCTTGCTGCCTGGCGCGCGCAGCCGACCGTACCGCTGCGGCGGGCCACTGGGCGCCAGCACCTTGATCATCCGTACGGTGCCATGGCCCAGATCCTCGTTCAGCCGGGCCACCAGCCTGGGCGCCAGCAGCCGCAACTGCGTCGCCCAGGCCGTCGAATCGCACTGGACCGTCAGGATCCGCTCGTCCTTGCCGTCGTCGTACCGCTGCGGTACACAGTGCTTCGCCACGTCCTCGCCGACGATCTGCGGCCAGCGGCCCATCACTCCGCCCACGGCGGCCGGTGTCTCCCAGCCGCGCTCCGTGATCAGCCGGTTGATCGCCGCGCCGAGCGGCAGTGGATCACGTCCGTCGGCCCCGGCGCCCGACCGCAGCCCGCCGCCCCATCTGGCCTGCTTCTTCTGCTGTACGGCGGCTCCGCGCGCCCGCGCCTGCTCCTTGGCCGCGCGCAGCGCGACCCGCGCCAGATCCACACCGGAGGACTCGGGCACCGACGGCGGCACCGCACCGGGCGGCGCGCCGGACGGCCCGGTGGGCAGCTCCGCGGGCGGCTCCGAGCCTCCGAGGCCGGTCATACGCGCTCCACCGCGCCCTCGGCCACCATGAAGCGGGCGCCTGCCAGCACTCCGGGGACGTCGTCGTCCACCGCCGCGGTCACCAGCACCTGCTCGCCCGGAACCACCAGTTCCGCGAGCCGCTCCCGCCGTCGCGCGTCCAGCTCGGCGAACACGTCGTCCAGCACCAGCACCGGTTCATTGCCCTCGGCGCGCAGCAGATCGTACGAGGCCAGCCGCAGCGCCAGCGCGTACGACCAGGACTCGCCATGGCTGGCGTATCCCTTCGCGGGCATACGGCCCAGATTCAGCACCAGATCGTCGCGGTGCGGACCGACCAGCGTCACACCGCGCTCGATCTCCTGCTTGCGCACTCCGGCCAGGGCGGCCAGAAGCTGTGCGTACAGCTCGTCGCGCGTATGCGCGGAGGCGGCGTCGTGCGTGTCCAGGCCGGCCGCGGAGGCGTCGAGAGCGACGGCGTCCAGGACGACGGCGTCCAGAGCGGAGGAACGGTACTCCAGCGCCACCGGACCGCCACCGGGCGCCAGTTGCTCGTACGCCTTGTCCGTGAGCGGCTGAAGAGTCGCGATCAGATCGACCCGCTGCGCCAGCAACTCCGCGCCCGCGCGCGCGAGATGCTGGTCCCATACGTCCAGCGTGGAGAGATCCATGCCACGCCCGCCGTGCCGCCGTGCCATCGCCGCGGATTTCAGCAGGGTGTTGCGCTGTCTGAGCACCCGGTCGTAGTCGGAGCGCACTCCCGCCATCCGGGGCGAGCGCGCCGTGATCAGTTCGTCAAGGAACCGGCGGCGCTCGCCGGGATCGCCCTTCACCAGCGCCAGATCCTCCGGCGCGAACAGCACGGACCGCACTATCCCCAGCACATCACGCGGTCTGACCTGCGAGGACCGATTGATACGGGCGCGGTTGGCCCGGCCGGGATTCAGTTCGAGCTCGATCAGCTGCGAACGCTCGCCCTGGGTGACCGAGGCCCTGATCACCGCGCGGTCCGCACCCATCCGTACCAGCGGCGCGTCGGACGACACCCGGTGGCTGCCGAGGCTGGCCAGATAGCCGATGGCCTCGACCAGATTGGTCTTTCCCTGACCGTTCGCCCCCACAAAAGAGGTCACGCCCGGATCGAGCGGGACCTCGACCCGGGCGTAGGAACGGAAGTCGGCCAGCGACAGATGCGTGACGTGCATGGGTGTGCGTCGGCCTCCCCCGGCTCGGTGCTCTGCTTCTCCGCTGCGGCTTCTTCTTCCGCTGCTTTTCTGCTATTTCTTCGATGCGCTCGACTCGACCGCATGGCCGCCGAACTGGTTGCGCAGCGCCGCGACCATCTTCATCTGCGGCGAGTCGTCCTGCCGGGAGGCGAACCGCGCGAACAGCGACGCGGTGATCGCGGGCAGCGGCACCGCGTGGTTGATCGCCGCCTCGACCGTCCACCGGCCCTCGCCGGAGTCCTCCGCGAAACCCCGCAGCCGGTCCAGATGCTCGTCCTCGTCCAGGGCGTTGACCGCCAGGTCCAGCAGCCAGGAACGGATGACCGTGCCCTCCTGCCAGGAGCGGAAGACCTCCCGGACATCGGTGACCGAGTCGACCTTCTCCAGCAGCTCCCAGCCCTCGGCGTAGGCCTGCATCATGGCGTACTCGATGCCGTTGTGGACCATCTTGGCGAAGTGGCCCGCGCCGACCTTGCCGGCGTGTACGGAGCCGAAGTCGCCCTCGGGCTTGAGCGCGTCGAGGATCGGCTGCACCTGTGCCACATGCTCCGGGGCACCGCCGTACATCAGCGCATAGCCGTTCTCCAGGCCCCAGACACCGCCGGAGACACCGCAGTCGACAAAGCCGATGCCCTTGATACCGAGCTCCACGGCGTGCTTCTCGTCGTCCGTCCAGCGGGAATTGCCGCCGTCGACCACGACATCGCCGTGGGACAGCAGCGCGGCCAGCTCATCGATGGTCGCCTGGGTCGCGGCACCGGCCGGCACCATCACCCAGATGGCCCGAGGGCCTTTGAGCTTGCTCACCAGCTCCTGAAGGCTGTGCACATCGGCAAGGTCAGGATTGCGGTCGTATCCGATGACGGTGTGGCCCGCGCGGCGGATGCGCTCGCGCATATTGCCGCCCATCTTGCCGAGACCGATGAGACCGAGCTCCATCAGGGATTCCTTAAGCGTTGAGGCGATTGCGTACCCGGATCCGAGCCTACGCCCGGATCCGGCCACTCACCTGTGGGGTCAGCCGCTCAGGCGTACCGGCATGATCAGGTACTTGTACGCGTCGTCCGCCTCCGCGTCGACGGCCGGCCGGCCGCTGAGCAGCGCCGGCTTGGTGGAGGTGGTGAACGCGAGCTGCGCCACCGGGGAGTCGATCGCGCTCAGACCGTCCAGCAGGAAGGTCGGGTTGAAGGCGATCGAGATGTCGTCGCCCTCGAGCTGCGCGTCGACGCGCTCCACAGCCTGTGCGTCGTCGCTGGAACCGGCCTCCAGGATCAGCACGCCCTGCTCGAAGCTGAGCCGCACCGGGGTGTTCCGCTCGGCGACCAGGGCCACACGCTTGACGGCCTCGACGAACGGAGCGGTCTCGATCACCGCGACCGAGTTGAACTCGGTGGGGAACAGCGTGCGGTACTTCGGCAGATCGCCTTCGAGCAGCCGGGTGGTGGTGCGCCGCCCGGCGCCCTCGAAACCGATCAGTCCCTCACCGGCACCGGACCCGGAGAGCGCCAGGGTGACGGTGTCGCCGTTGGTGAGCGCCTTGGCGGTGTCCAGCAGCGTCTTGGCGGGCACCAGGGCGACCGCGGAGATCTCCGGGGACTCCGGCTTCCAGAGGAACTCACGGACCGCGAAGCGGTAGCGGTCGGTCGAGGCCAGGGTGACCGTGTCGCCCTCGATCTCGATCCGTACGCCGGTGAGCACCGGCAACGTGTCGTCCCGGCCCGCGGCGATGGCGACCTGGGAGGCGGCCGAGGCGAAGACCTCACCGGGGACGGTGCCGGTGGCCGTCGGCATCTGCGGCAGCGCCGGGTACTCGTCCACAGGGAGCGTATGGAGCGTGAAGCGCGAGGAGCCGCAGACCACCGTCGCCCGTACACCGTCCGTGGAGATCTCCACGGGACGGTTGGGCAGGGCGCGGCAGATGTCGGCGAGGAGCCGGCCGGAGACGAGGACGGTGCCGTCCTCCTCGACCTCGGCGTCCACCGAGACCCGTGCCGAGACCTCGTAGTCGAAGCTGGAGAAGCTGAGGGCGCCGTCCTCGGCCCTCAGCAGAAGGCCCGCAAGTACGGGCGCCGGCGGACGGGCCGGGAGGCTGCGGGCCACCCAGGCCACCGCCTCCGCGAGTACATCGCGCTCCACCCGGATCTTCACCGGAACCGCCTCCTGCTGTTGCTGGCTCGCCCTGCTGGCCTTCGTCGTCGGCTGTGATGCCGGGGACCAGTCTGACGTACGGCACCGACACTCGGTGCGGCTGCGGGTCAAGTCGGTGCGAGAGGCGGCGGAGGCTCGGAGGCCGAGTTGTGCACAGGGCCCACTTCCAAGCGGATTCCCAGCTAACTCTAAGTGGGAGTAGTAGTAGGGCCTGTGGAAACCGTGGATAACGTCGTTTCCGCAGGTCAGACCCGCTTTTTTGTCCACCGGTCCTGTGGGCGCCACCCGTGGACAACTCGGTGGTTCTGTGGACACGCGAAAGTTCTGCACAACCGATGCACAGGACACAGGGAGTTCTCCCCAGTCCTGTCCCCAGCTTTACCCAGGTTCCCCACAGCCCAATCCGGCTTCCTGGTGTGACGCCTTTCACTCGACTCAGCGATCCCGGGTGTTTCGTTGCCGAACAGTGGACAGGGATGTGGACAGGCTGTGGGCAACGCGGGTCCGCCTGTGGGCCGCCGGTGGACAACCGAGGCCCGGCCCTGTGGAAGATTTTTTCGTCCACAGTCTGTGGAGCGCCGTCAGCCACAATTCCACAGGGGCCTGACCTGGCCCGATGGATCTGCGGCGGCTGTGCCTGTGGACACAGTCTGAACAACTTCTCGGTCCCCAGGCTGTGGACGGAAGATCGCTCCCAGATCTGTGGAGAAGGCCCTCGGGCCGACGCTGATTCGAACAGCCCAGGAGCGAGACCGACGTGCCGGCGAGGTCACCGAGAGGCCTGGGCGGGGTTTCGAGGCATGAAAAAGGGCGCCCGGGACCGTGTCGGACGGTGTCCCTGGCGCCCTTCGCCCGCAGGCTGCGCGTCGGCCGGGTCGGCCGTGTCAGCCGACACGGCTGTGTGTGCCGGGTGTGTCAGCCGTTCTTGATGCGGTTCGTGAGTTCGGTGACCTGGTTGTAGATGGACCGCCGCTCGGCCATCAGCGCCCGGATCTTCCGGTCCGCGTGCATCACGGTCGTATGGTCACGGCCGCCGAACTGCGCACCGATCTTGGGCAGCGAGAGATCGGTCAGCTCCCGGCAGAGATACATCGCGATCTGGCGGGCCGTCACCAGCACCCGGCTCCGCGAGGAGCCGCAGAGATCCTCCACCGTCAGACCGAAGTAGTCGGCGGTCGCCGCCATGATGGCGGCGGCGGTGATCTCCGGAGCCGAGTCCTCGCCGCCCGGGATCAGATCCTTGAGCACGATCTCGGTGAGCCCGAGATCCACCGGCTGCCGGTTGAGCGAGGCGAACGCGGTGACCCGGATGAGCGCGCCCTCCAGCTCGCGGATATTGCGCGAGATCCGGGAGGCGATGAACTCCAGTACCTCGGGCGGTGCGTTGAGCTGCTCCTGCACCGCCTTCTTACGGAGGATCGCGATACGCGTCTCCAGCTCGGGCGGCTGCACATCGGTCGTCAGCCCCCACTCGAAGCGGTTGCGCAGCCGGTCCTCAAGGGTGATCAGCTGCTTGGGCGGCCGGTCCGAGGACAGCACGATCTGCTTGTTGGCGTTGTGGAGCGTGTTGAAGGTGTGGAAGAACTCCTCCTGCGTCGACTCCTTGCTCGCCAGGAACTGGATGTCGTCGACGAGAAGGATGTCGACATCGCGGTAGCGCTTGCGGAAGGTGTCGCCCTTGCCGTCACGGATCGAGTTGATGAACTCGTTCGTGAACTCCTCCGAGCTGACGTATCTGACGCGTGTGCCCGGGTAGAGGCTGCGTGCGTAGTGCCCGATGGCATGGAGCAGATGGGTCTTGCCGAGCCCGGACTCCCCGTAGATGAAGAGCGGGTTGTACGCCTTCGCCGGCGCCTCGGCCACGGCGACCGCCGCCGCGTGCGCGAACCGGTTGGAGGCGCCGATCACAAAGGTGTCGAAGAGGTACTTGGGGTTGAGCCGGGCGTGCGGCTCGCCGGGGCCCGCCGGGGCGGGCTGGGCGCCGAGCGGTCCCGGCACTCCACCGCGTGGTCCGCCGTGCGGCCCTCCGCCGGGTCCGCCACCGGGCCCGCCACCGGGTCCTCCCGGCCCGCCGCCGTGGCGCGGTGACGGCGGCTCCTGGAGGTCGTGCCGGTCGTGACGGTCGGGACGCTGTTCGTACGGCGAGGGATCGAGCCCCTGAGGCTGCCGGTAGTCGTGCGGCTGCTGCGGGCGGACGGTGGCGTACGGATCGTGCTCCTGGTAGCCGCCGAGCCGGGGCTGCTGCCAGGACAGGTCCTCCTGCGTACGCGGCCAGGCACCGGGATCGGGGCGCTGCTGCTGGTAGTCCGGATAGGCCGGGCGTACCGATGGCATGCCGTCGTCCGATGGGCGGTGCCCGTAGCTGTCGTATGTATCGCTCTGCCGCTGCTCGTCGTGCGGCGGGCCCTGGTAGCGGTGCTGCTGAGGCACGGCCGGAGCAGGCGGTGTGGGCTCGGCCGCCGAGTCGTCGACGGTGATGGCGATCCGGATGGGCCGGCCGCACTCATGGCTCAGGGTCTCGCTGATGAGAGGAGCGAGCCGTCCCTCCAGGACGCGTTTTCCCCACTCGTTGGGGACGGCGAGCAGGGCGGTGTCGGCCACGAGGGCAAGAGGCTGGCAGCGCTCGATCCACTGCTTGTCCTTGGGCTCGACGCCCTGCTGGCCCTCCCTGAGGAGCTGCTCCAGCACTCGTGGCCACACTGCGGCAAGATCGGCAGGTACATCAGCCACAAGGCACGCTCTCTCGCAGGTCCCACGAATGTGTGGTTCTCGGGACGGGATGGGAAGACCGGCAGGAAACGAAGCCGGAGTTCAGCCACGGTAGTCACGGCGACCCACGCGGTTCAAGTTGTTGTCCACAGCCTGTGCACAATGGAGCCCGGCACAGAGCTGGTTTGACCGGATGGCGTAGCCGCGCGTACCGTGACCAGGTCGAGTTGTCGATGGCTGCTGCCGCCTGCCTCCGATGGGCAAAGATCACGATCTGTGGTTGTGAAGCGGTGCACTCGGGCGTAAACGCGAGCTACTCGTGGGCGCACGGTGACAGCCAGGCGATGTCCCGCCATCCCACACATCATCTCTGGAGCCCCCGAGTGAGCAAGCGCACCTTCCAGCCGAACAACCGTCGTCGCGCCAAGACCCACGGCTTCCGGCTGCGGATGCGTACCCGTGCCGGCCGCGCGATTCTCGCGAACCGCCGTGGCAAGGGTCGCGCCCGTCTGTCCGCCTGATCGCCGTCAGGTCATGACGTGCTGCCTACCGAGAATCGGCTGAGGCGGCGCGAGGAGTTCGCGGCCGCGGTTCGCCGAGGTCGCCGGGCCGGACGCCCGCTTCTTGTCGTCCATCTACGCAGCGGTGCAATGGACCCGCACGCGCCTGGGGAGAGCGCCTCCCCGACGCGTGCGGGTTTCGTCGTAAGCAAGGCCGTGGGCGGTGCCGTCGTACGTAACCAGGTGAAGCGCA
This sequence comes from Streptomyces sp. NPDC059743, assembly GCF_042732975.1. Taxonomy (NCBI): domain Bacteria; kingdom Bacillati; phylum Actinomycetota; class Actinomycetes; order Kitasatosporales; family Streptomycetaceae; genus Streptomyces; species Streptomyces sp. NPDC059743. The sequence goes on from NZ_JBHWGS010000012.1 coordinate 269,858, forward strand.
GACTTCGTCATCTGATACGTGAACGACTGCCCGAGCTGCCCCCCGGTAGCCTGGTTGTCGTACGGGCGCTGCCCGGAGCGGGTGACGCCGATCATGCACAACTGGCCCGAGACCTGGATGCCGCTCTCCGGCGGCTGCTGGGAGGGGGCACGCGATGAAATACCCGCTGCTGGCTCTTATCAAGCTGTACCAGTGGACGATCAGCCCGCTGCTGGGGCCCGTCTGCCGGTACTACCCGTCGTGCTCGCACTACGGATATACGGCCATCGACCGGCATGGCGCGGTGAAGGGCACGGCGCTGACCGCTTGGCGCATCCTGCGGTGCAATCCGTGGTCGCCGGGCGGTGTGGACCATGTTCCACCGCGTAAACGCCCACGGTGGCACGAACTGCTGCGCAATGCGTGGCGCGGCAGTAAGGGCGGGCACTCCGCCGCTGGCGTGCCTTCCGGGGGACCGGCCCCCGAAACTCCCAGTCCAGCCGCAGAGACCTCGTCCAAAGCTCAAGGAGCCTGATTAGTGGACACGATTGCCAGTTTTTTCAGTTTTATCACCACACCTGTTTCATGGGTCATTGTCCAGTTCCACGCGCTGTACGGGACGATCTTCGGCCCTGATACGGGCTGGGCCTGGGGACTGTCCATCGTGTCCCTGGTGGTGCTGATCCGGATCTGTCTGATTCCGCTCTTTGTGAAGCAGATCAAGTCGACCCGGAATATGCAGGTGCTCCAGCCCAAGATGAAGGCGATCCAGGAGCGCTACAAAAACGACAAACAGCGTCAGTCCGAAGAGATGATGAAGCTGTACAAGGAGACGGGCACCAATCCGCTCTCCTCATGTCTTCCCATCCTGGCGCAGTCACCGTTCTTCTTCGCCCTGTACCACGTGCTCTCCAGCATCGCGAGCGGCAAGACGATCGGCGTCATCAACCAGTCGCTGCTGGACAGCGCGCGTCAGGCGCATATCTTCGGCGCCCCGCTGGCCGCCAAGTTCACCGACAGCAGTGACAAGGTCGCGTCCCTGAGCGCCTCGCTGACCGATGTACGTGTGGTCACCGCGATCATGATCGTTCTGATGTCGGCCTCGCAGTTCTACACCCAGCGCCAGCTGATGACCAAGAACGTCGACCTGACGGTCAAGACGCCGTACATGCAGCAGCAGAAGATGCTCATGTACATCTTCCCGCTGATCTTCGCCGTCACCGGTATCAACTTCCCGGTCGGTGTGCTCGTCTACTGGCTGACCACCAACGTGTGGACCATGGGCCAGCAGATGTATGTGATCAACCAGAACCCGACGCCGGGCAGCAAGGCGCAGGACCAGTACCTCCAGCGGCTGCTCAAGAGCATCACCTCCCACAGCGAGGTCCGGTCCCGTCGTAAGCGCAATATCGTCAAGGCGATCGTGGCCAAGGGGCCCGACCGCAACGACAACGAGCGCAAGTTTGTGACGGGCCTGGCCAAGGTGGGTCTGGCCGCCCAGGCCGACGGCACGGTGATCAGGAGTGAGACCGCCTCCGCCGAGGCCGAGTCCGGCGGTGCGGCGAGGCGGCAGCAGCCGAAGCGCCAGACCAAGGCGCAGCGGCAGGCCGCCGCCGCTGCCCATCCGGGTGCGGAGAAGCCGGCCGAGGACAAGGACTCCGAGGCCGCCGACGACATGGCGAAGACCTCGTTGCAGAAGAAGGACGAGCCGCAGGACACCAAGTCCAAGCCGACGGGCAAGCCCGCCGCCGGTTCCGCACGCCAAGCCAAGTCGGGGCAGCGTAAGGGCCCGCAGCGGCCCAAGCACCCGTCCAAGAAGTAAGAAGGAGTCCATCCGTGACGGAAGGCACCATCTCCGCCGCCGAGGGGGGCGACACCCTGACCCGCCTGGAGCAGGAAGGGGAGATCGCGGCCGACTACCTCGAAGGTCTGCTCGATATCGCTGATCTCGACGGCGACATCGATATGGACGTCGAGGCCGACCGGGCCGCGGTCTCGATCATCAGTGACTCGGGCGGCCGGGATCTGCAGAAGCTGGTGGGACGCGACGGTGAAGTGCTGGAGGCGCTTCAGGAACTGACACGGCTCGCGGTCCACCGGGAGACCGGGGACCGCAGCCGGCTGATGCTGGATATCGCGGGCTTCCGGGCCAAGAAGCGCACCGAGCTGGCCGAGCTGGGTGCCAAGGCCGCGGACGAGGTGAAGAGCACCGGTGAGCCGGTGAAGCTGAACCCCATGACACCCTTCGAGCGGAAGGTTGTGCATGACGCGGTCGCCGCCGCGGGTCTGCGCAGCGAGTCCGAGGGCGAGGAGCCCCAGCGCTTCGTCGTGGTGCTCCCGGCCTGACCGGTCCATCGCTTTCCGGCCCCGTCTGTTCCGCAGGCGGGGCCTATTTTTGCCAGCCTGATAGTCAGCCACCGCTCGGTGGTTCGGTATGGAAGGACGGTTCCCGTGACGGAAGCAGCAGAGCTTCCCCCTGCACCGGACGCGGCGCGTGCTGTCTTCGGTGAGTTCTTTCCCGAGGCTGTCCGCTACGCGGAGCTGCTGGCGGACGCGGGGGTCAAGCGCGGTCTGATCGGTCCACGCGAGGTACCACGGCTGTGGGAGCGGCATCTGCTGAACTGCGCGGTGCTCTCCGAGGTGGTGCCCGAGGGCGTGATGGTCTGCGACGTCGGTTCGGGGGCCGGGCTTCCCGGGATCCCGCTGGCGCTGGTACGGCCGGATCTGAAGATCACGCTGCTGGAGCCGCTGCTGCGGCGGACCAACTTTCTCCAGGAAGTGGTCGAGCTGCTGGGCCTGGACCATGTCACGGTGGTGCGTGGCCGCGCCGAGGAGGTCCTCGGCACACTCCAGCCGGTGCATGTGGTGACCGCGCGTGCGGTGGCTCCGCTGGACCGTCTGGCGGGCTGGGGCGTGCCGCTGCTGCGTCCGTACGGCGAGATGCTGGCACTCAAGGGCGACACGGCCGAGGAGGAGATCAAGGGGGCCCGCGCGGCGCTGAGCAAGCTCGGTGTCCTGGAGACCTCGGTGCTCCAGGTCGGAGAAGGTATCGTCGATCCGCTGGCCACCGTGGTGCGGGTCGAGGTCGGAGAGAGTCCCGGTGGAGTGAGGTTCGCCACGAAGCGGGCCAAGGCCGCGCGAGCGGGCCGTGCGCGGCGACGCCGCTGAGCCGTACCGACCTACGCCGCCTACCGGTGGTGCTCCATACAAGCTGCCCTGCCTATGCAGTGCGGAGTGTCGTGACGATCTAGACCTGCGGCGCGTGCATCGTGTTTCACGTGAAACGTCGCTCACTGCTACAAGGAATCATCGGCCGTGGCCGCGCGGCTTCCACACCACGCGGCCGAAAGCCCCTCGTAAGGGGCACGGGGTTGTCCACAGATGTGGATTCATCCACAGAACCACGGGCCTCGCTGGTTCACGACCCCGAAAGCATGGCAGGCTCTCTTCATTGCGAGTCTGAAGTCGAGGAGAGTGAATCCTTGCGGTCCGACGCCAACATCGCGGGACCGATGACCGATCCGGTCCCCGGTCCCCGCACCGAGTCGGTGGGGGAGGATGTTTCACGTGAAACACCACCCCCGATGGACGACACCCCCATTGGTCGCGCTGCCCAACTGGCGGTCGAGGCATTGGGCCGAGCCGGCGAGGGTCTGCCCCGTCCTGAGCAGACGCGTGTCATGGTCGTTGCCAATCAGAAGGGCGGTGTAGGGAAGACCACCACCACGGTCAACCTTGCCGCCTCGCTTGCGCTCCATGGCGCGCGCGTGCTGGTGATCGACCTCGATCCCCAGGGCAACGCCTCCACGGCGCTCGGTATCGACCATCATGCCGAAGTCCCCTCGATCTATGACGTCCTGGTGGAGAGCAAGCCACTCTCCGAGGTGGTCCAGCCCGTCCCGGACGTCGAAGGCCTCTTCTGTGCCCCCGCCACTATCGATCTCGCCGGTGCGGAGATTGAACTGGTGTCGCTGGTGGCACGGGAGAGCCGGCTTCAGCGGGCGATCGAGGCATATGAGCAGCCGTTGGATTACATCCTGATCGACTGCCCGCCCTCGCTCGGCCTGCTGACCGTCAATGCGATGGTCGCCGGCGCGGAGGTGCTGATCCCCATCCAGTGCGAGTACTACGCGCTGGAAGGGCTGGGGCAGCTCCTGCGGAATGTCGATCTGGTGCGGGGACATCTCAATCCCGCGCTGCATGTGTCGACGATCCTGCTCACCATGTATGACGGCCGGACTCGGCTCGCCTCGCAGGTGGCGGAAGAGGTACGGAGTCACTTCGGCAACGAGGTGCTGCGGACGAGCATCCCTCGGTCCGTACGTATCTCCGAGGCGCCGAGCTATGGCCAGACGGTGCTGACGTACGATCCAGGATCCAGTGGATCCCTGTCCTATCTCGAAGCCGCCCGCGAAATCGCACTCAGGGGGGTCGGGGTGCACTATGACGCCCAGCAGGCCCATGTGGGCAGCCAGAACAGTCAGCAGAGTATGTCGGAGGGGATCCAGTGAGCGAGCGACGTAGAGGATTGGGGCGTGGGCTCGGTGCGCTGATCCCTGCCGCTCCGCAGGAGAAGCAGGTGCCCGCTCCAGGAGTGGCCCCGGCGGCTCCCGGAGCGGCTCCGGTACTGACCGCGGACCGTGGCGTGGCCGCTGCGAAGGTGACCTCGCTGCCACAGGCTGCCATGGCACCGGACGCTGAGACAGTCACACACGAGTCGGAGGCGGTGCCTGAGCCGGCGGCGACCGCCGGGGCGCACTTCGCTGAGGTACCGATCGGCTCCATCACCCCGAATCCTCGTCAGCCGCGTGAGGTGTTCGACGAGGACGCCCTGGCCGAGCTGGTGACCTCCATCAAGGAGGTGGGGCTCCTCCAGCCCGTGGTCGTACGGCAGGTGGGCCCGGAGCGCTATGAGCTCATCATGGGTGAGCGGCGCTGGCGGGCCTGCCGGGAGGCCGGTCTGGAGCGTATTCCGGCGATCGTCCGTGCGACGGACGACGAGAAGCTGTTGCTCGACGCGCTGCTGGAGAATCTGCACCGCGCCCAGCTCAATCCGCTGGAAGAGGCCGCGGCGTACGACCAGTTGCTCAAGGACTTCAACTGCACGCATGACCAGCTCGCCGACCGGATCGGCCGCTCCCGTCCGCAGGTCTCCAATACGCTGCGGCTGCTCCGGCTCTCTCCCCCGGTACAACGCAGGGTCGCGGCCGGAGTGCTGTCGGCCGGTCATGCGCGGGCCCTTCTGTCGGTGGACGACTCCGAGGAGCAGGACCGGCTGGCGCATCGCATCGTGGCCGAAGGGCTCTCGGTGCGTGCGGTGGAGGAGATCGTGACTCTGATGGGCTCGCGTCCGCAGAGCACGCCCAAGGCAAAGGGACCGAGGGCCGGTGCCCGGCTGTCGCCGGCGCTGACCGATCTGGCGTCACGTCTCTCGGACCGCTTCGAGACCCGGGTGAAGGTCGACCTGGGCCAGAAGAAGGGAAAGATCGTTGTCGAGTTCGCCTCGATGGACGATCTGGAACGGATTCTCGGCACTCTCGCTCCCGGCGAGGGACGCGTCCTGGACAAGGGACTCTCCGGTGATACCGGGGAGGACGACGACGAGAGCTGAGGTTCTCGCGCTGCCATCGGGCGGGCTGTGTTCCATGCTTACCGGAACACAGCCCGCCCTTTGCTGTCCCTCGGTGTGCCAGGTAGCTCTGGGTGGATACGATGCGTTCTGGTATGGCGCATCCACCTTGATCACCTCAGAAGGAGAACGAGGGCCATGCGATCGGTGAGCCGCAGTCAACTGGTGTCAGCAGGACTGAGTCTTGGAGTGATCGGCGGCTTTGTCGGTGGCCTGCTTCGGGAACGGAGTGCGCTGACAACCGCCCGTGGCGCGGCAGGCGAAGGAAGTGGAGAACAGCCTTCATGGGGCGTCGGCTCGTACCGCTCACGCTGGACAACCTTCCGGATCTCCCCAAGCGCTGTCGTGCGTGTGTCTTCTGGGAGCTCGATCCGGTCAGTGGGGAAGCCGCGGTAGGAGCCGGCAGATCCGAGATGGAGAAGGAAGCCTGGATCTCGGCCGTCCTGCTGGAGTGGGGATCCTGCGGCCGTGTCGTCTATGTGGACGATCTGCCGGTGGGCTTTGTGCTCTACGCACCTCCGGCGTATGTGCCGCGCTCGACGGCCTTTCCGACGAGCCCTGTCTCTCCGGACGCGGCCCAGCTCATGACCGCCTGGATCAAGCCGGGTTATCAGGGACAGGGGCTCGGGCGGGTGATGGTGCAGACCGTGGCCAAGGATCTGCTGCGGCGGGAGTTCAAGGCGATCGAGGCGTTCGGTGATGCCCGTTGGAAGGAGCCTGCCTGTGTACTGCCCGCGGATCATCTGCTGGCGGTGGGCTTCAAGACCGTACGGCCCCATCCAAGGCATCCACGGCTGAGGCTGGAGCTGCGGACGACGCTCTCCTGGAAAGAGGATGTGGAGCTGGCGCTGGACCGGCTGCTGGGCGCCGTGAAGAAGGAACCGGCGCTCCGGCCGCTCTGAGCGCTCCGAAGCGGAACAGAAACGGGCCCGTTCCCCCGGCCGGGGGAACGGGCCCGTTTCACGTGAAACATTGGAGTCGGCTGTCGCTGGCGCCGGGCACCGACTACTCGCCGATGAAGCTCTCCAGGTCGCGCACCAGCGCGGCCTTGGGCTTGGCACCGACGATGGTCTTGGCGACCTCGCCGTTCTGGTAGACGTTCAGCGTCGGGATGGACATGACGCCGTACTTGGCTGCGGTGGCCGGGTTCTCGTCGATGTTCAGCTTGACGATCTCGATCTTGTCACCGTGCTCGGCCGCGATGGCTTCGAGCGACGGGGCGATCTGGCGGCAAGGTCCGCACCAGGCGGCCCAGAAGTCCACCAGTACGGGCTTGTCGCTCTTGAGGACATCCTGCTCGAACGACTCGTCGGTCACATGCTTCAGGTCGCCGGCCACGGCGGCCTCCTTAGGTTTATGAGGTGTGGGTCGGTACAGAAGTTCAGACGGTGGCGGTCTTCTCCGGCTCGGCGTGCTCGCTGTCGCTCAGCGCGGCGAGGAAGCGCTCTGCGTCGAGAGCCGCGGAGCAGCCGGTGCCCGCGGCGGTGATCGCCTGGCGGTAGGTGTGGTCCACGACATCACCGGCACCGAAGACACCGGACAGGTTGGTCCGTGTCGACGGAGCGTCGACGGTGAGGTAGCCCTCGCTGTCCAGATCGAGCTGGCCCTTGAACAGCTCGGTCCGCGGGTCATGGCCCACCGCGATGAACAGACCGGTCACCGGGAGCGCCGAGAGCTCACCGGTCTTGGTGTTGCGGAGGGTCAGCCCGGAGAGCTTCTGATCGCCGTGGATCTCCGCGACCTCGCTGTCCCAGGCGAACTTGATCTTCGGGTCGGAGAAGGCGCGGTCCTGCATGGCCTTGGAGGCACGCAGCGTGTTGCGGCGGTGGACGATCGTGACGGACTTGGCGAAGCGCGAAAGGAAGGTGGCTTCCTCCATCGCGGTGTCGCCACCGCCCACCACGGCGATGTCCTGTTCCTTGAAGAAGAAGCCGTCACAGGTGGCACACCAGGAGACACCGCGACCGGAGAGAGTGTCCTCGTTGGCCAGGCCGAGCTTGCGGTGCTGGGAGCCGGTCGTGACGATCACGGTCTTCGCCCGGTGTACCGTGCCCGCCGTGTCGGTGACCGTCTTGATGTCACCGGCGAGGTCGACGGAGATGACATCGTCCGGGACGAGCTCGGCGCCGAAGCGCTCCGCCTGTGCCCGCATGTTGTCCATCAGGTCCGGGCCCATGATGCCGTCGCGGAACCCCGGGAAGTTCTCCACATCGGTGGTGTTCATCAGCGCACCACCGGCGGTGACGGCGCCCTCGAAGACCAGCGGCTTCAGCGATGCACGCGCGGTGTACAGCGCGGCCGTATAGCCGGCGGGCCCGGAGCCGATAATGATCACATTACGGACGTCGCTCACGGGATTCTTCCTCGTCTCTGCAGACTGCCTACTGGGGCCGGATCAACGACTATCACCCCATCCAACGGATCCTACGGGTCCCGCATTCCCGAGGCTCCCCGTGGCACCGCGGGTGTCGTCAGCGGCGCGGGTAGGCGTGTGTCAGCAGGACTTTGCCCTTGGCCGAGGAACGGTTGTCCACACAGGTGGCATCGACCACATACGCCTGGATCTGGCTGCTGTCGGTGGAGTGGGAGAGGACGACGAGATAGGCACGGCTGCCCTGATACATGCCCTGCTGGGCAGCGAGGACGGGCTCGGTACGGCCGATGCCCTGCTCGATACAGGGAGGCACCTCGGGCGTGGGCCGGAGCAGAGGTGCGTTCGAGCCGCTCCGCTCACGCGGAGGGACATCCTGTTCGGTGCCCGGCTCCTTGGTTTCCGGGTCCGCTGCCGGGCCGGAGGCCAGCAGCGCGTCCACGCTGCTCTGGAGCCGGTCCTCGGTGAACTCTTCACCGTCGCTCTTCGTGGAGCTGAGTGCCGAGCCGGTCTGAGCGTCGATGTCGGCGGTGCTCGAATTGAGCGACTGAAGCAGCAGAACACTCACACCCACGGCGGCTGTGCCGAAGACAGCCCCCAGAACGACGGTACGGCGGCGACGTCGGCTCTGAGCGGTGCGACCGGGGCCCGTGGCCGCCCTCGGCCGGCCGGCCGGGCGGCCGGCCCGTACGGCCTCGGCCGACGAGGCGTCCACCGACGACACGTCCGGGGTCGAGGCCTCTGCCGATACGGAGGCGTCTGACTCGGCGGGCGCCTCGGAAGGGCGCGATGTTTCACGTGAAACATGCGCGGTCTCGTCGGGCGCGGTCGCGTTCAGGAGCGCCTCTGCCGCCAGTGCGGCATCGATGCGCTCAGCGACATCGGTCGGCATCCGTGGCGGTCCGGGCAGGGTGCCGAGCAGTCCCCTGATCTCTTCAAGTGAGTCATGAACATCGGCACAGAGCGCGCAGCCGTCGAGATGGTCCCTTATATCGGCGGCACGGGACGGCGGGAGCAGGCCTTCCGCCAGGTCGGAGATCTCCGAGACATCCGGGTGCTGAGCCATGTCGGTCGTCGATGTCATGCGCGCCCACCTCCGCCCTTCACTCCAGCGGGATCACTTGGCCCTGAATCCCTTGGTGCTGATGCCGGTGGGACGGATGCCCCTGGCGTCCGGTTCCTTCCCCTGCCGAGATCGCTGTTACCCCCGGTGTCTGCTCGTAGATGAGTGAGCATGGGGAGCAGTCTGGCCCGGCCACGGGCGCAGCGGCTTTTCACCGTTCCGGTGGGGACACCCAGGATCGCGGCGGCCTCCGCCACCGGGTAGCCCTGCATATCGACCAGCACCAGAGCCGCCTGCTGGTCGACGGGGAGTTTGGCCAGGGCCGCCAGCAGCTCACGGTGGAGGTCCTGGCGCTCGGCAGGGGCCTCCGCCGACTCATGCGGCTCCAGGAGCTGCTCCAGCCGCTCGGTGTCGTCCACAGGAGAGGTCTTGCGGGAGGCGGCCTTGCGGGCCCGGTCGAGACAGGCATTCACGGTGATCCGGTGCAGCCAGGTGGTCACCGCGGACTGACCACGGAAGGTATGGGCCGCCCGGAAGGCGGAGACCAGAGCGTCCTGCACCGCGTCCGCCGCTTCCTCTCGGTCGCCGAGAGTCCTTACAGCGACGGCCCAGAGCCGGTCGCGGTGGCGCCGTACCAGTTCACCGAAGGCATGAGGGTCGCCTGCGACATGAGCGCTCAGCAGGTCCTGGTCACTTGTATCGCCGAGTGCTTCCAATGGATCAAAGGCCACAATCCCCTTGCACCCCCACACCTTACTCAAATGGTTGCTACATCTGGGTACCCAAACCGATACCCATGATGCCTATCACATTCTGGTGGTTGACTGCTCATAGCTGATACTTTTGTCTCCCTCTGAGTGCTTTGAAACCCCGACGCCTTCTTCAGTACGGAGGACGCCCAAGCCGAGGGCGAGCTGGTCGCTGCCGATCTCACCAAGGTCAATCGGGCGTTGAGCGCGACTGCGACGGGGCTAGCCAGCTGCACTGGCACGTTCAGCGGCCTTGAGCGTGTCTCTTTGATGGGCTGATCAGTTGATCAAATGTGTCTGTCCGGTTAGTGATTACTGATGTGATGTGGGACCGGATCGAGCCGCTGACGCCGGCTGATCCGGTCCGTGGCCGACGGTGGGCCGACCGCCGCCGAACCCTTGAGACCATCGCGTGGAAGTACCGCACCTGCTCGCCTTGGCGGGACCTGCCGGACGAGCTCGGCTCGTCCCAGACCGCTCACAAAAGGCTGATCAGATGGGCCGTGGACGGCACCTGGGACAGGATCCTCACCGCGGTTCTGGCAGCGGCCGATGACACTGAAGACATCGGCTGGACCGTGTTGGTGGACTCAACTGTCTGCCGGGTCCACCAACACGCCGCCGGAGCGAGGAAAAGGGGGCGCCAGGTCGGGCCGAAACCCGACAATCACGGGCTCGGACGCTCCCGCGGCGGCCTGAGCACGAAGATCCGCTTCGTCAGCGACAGCCAAGCACGACCTTTGACCCTCCGCGTGACTGCGGGCCAGGCCGGCGACGCGCCGGCCGTCGAGGCCGTTATGGCAGGTATACGTGTTCCGCGAAGCGGGCCGGGAAGACCAAGGACTCGACCGGATGCCGTCCTGGCGGATCGCGCCTACTCGTCCCGCGCGATCCGCAGGCATCTCCGTCAACGAGGGATCCGTGCCGTCATCCCCCAGCCGTCCGACCAGGCCGGCCACCGTCTGCGGCGAGGCCGCGCCGACGGCCGCCCGCCGGCTTTCGACGCCGAGGCATCCAAGCAGCGCAACGCGGTCGAACGATGCATCAACCGGCTCAAGCAGTGGCGCGGTCTGGCCATGAGAACGGACAAGCTCGCTATCGCCTATCAGGTCGCTCTCCACCTTGCCGCCATCCTCATCTGGGCACGCCGGTGGCCTGAAAGGTGGACTCATCGAGACCTCGAATGCCCCCACCCGATACCGCTGCCGGTGAGCGAAGATGACCCTATGGACGACCTTGTGAAGTTCCTTCGGGACCGCAACATGGCGGACAACCACGCCTATGCCGAGGTGGCCCACCGCTTCGGCGGCGACGCCCTCCTCGACAGCCACCTGCCGATGCTCGACCTAGTCGACATGCTGGCCAGGGAGTACGAGGCAATGGATCCGGCGGATGCACGCCACGCAGGTCTCGCGTACGCACTCAACGTGCTGGCGCAGTCGTACACCGAGCACCCCGACTACCGCCAGGAATGGCGTCGGTAGGGCCCATCAAAGAGACACGGCCTAGGCCGTGTCGTTTGGATCATCGGGCTGACCACAAGAAGATGCCCGCGATGTGGAGTCCGGCCAGGTAGATCGTTGCGGTCTTCTCGTAGCGGGTGGCAATGCCGCGCCACTGCTTCAGGCGGTTAATGCATCGCTCGACAGTGTTGCGCTGTTTGTGTGCCTCGCGGTCGAAGGCCGGGGCTCTGCCACCTCGGCTGCCGCGCCGCAGCCGGTGGCCCCGCTGGTCCGCCGGGATGGGGATCACCGCCCGGATGCCACGCGTGCGCAGGTGCTCGCGGATGGCGCGAGACGAGTACGCCTTGTCAGCCAGAACCACGTCCGGCCTGGTCCGGGGACGCCCACGCGAGCGAGGGATACGAATCTGGGCCATCACGTCCGGGAAAGCAGGCGCGTCGCCGGCCTGCCCTGCGGTGAGAACGAAGGCCAGGGGTCGGCAGTAGGCGTCGGACGCGAGAGGGATCTTTGTGGTCAGCCCTCCGCGGGACCTGCTGATGGCATGGTCGTGCGGCTCGCCGGCCGGGGCCCCTTCTTGCGGGCTCCGGCCGCGTGCTGGTGAGCCCGCACGATCGTCGAGTCCACCGAGACAGCCCAGTTCAGGTCCTCGTCGGCGTCGGCCTGGGCCAGCAGCGCGGTGAACACCCGCTCCCAAGTTCCGTCCACGGCCCACATCCGCAGCCGGTTGTACACACCCCGCCAATTGCCGTACTTCTTCGGCAGACGGACCCACTGCGATCCGGTCTGGAACTTGAAAGCGATCGCGTCGATCACTTGTCGATGGTCACGCCACCGGCCACCCCGCTTCGGCGACCGATCCGGAAGCAACGGCTCGATCCGGCGCCCACTGCGCGTCAGTTAATGGCGCACCCAGACCAACGATCAGATGATCCGAACGAAACGGCCTAGCTGGTGACATCGCTTCTTCGGCACCTTCTGGTGGTCACGATCCAGGGCCAGGCTGGTTCCGGCGAGGCATCCGTCGGTCACGTGCGGCCGGTACTGGAGCTTCTTGAGCTGATGCTTGACCGTACGGGGGGACCTCGGCGAGGTTACCGATGTCACGCTTGACCAGCGACCAGACGCCTTCGGTCGGGTTGAGGTTGGGTGGTAGGTGGGCAGCTGGAAGGCGCTGGGTCAGTCGGGCGTTCGCAGCGATGAAGTCGCGCAACAGGCGGGCCGGGTGTAGCCGGACATGCTCCTGACCAGCCTGATCGGGCCACCGAGCTGGATGCCGACGCGGACAACCAGGTTGCGTAAGTCGGTCGCACGACCGGCGTGCAACACCGGCGGTCCCAGGTCCTGGCACGCGGCGGAGTTAGGGACTGCCCGAGCCTCGTCCTCGAAGACGATCCAGGCCTCTCGCTCCGTCGCGATGCTTTTACCCGTGGCCAGGTCTCCTTTGGGCATGAATTCTGCAGGGGGAGTTCAAAACAGTGAAGAGATAATTACAGGGTCGATCTGCATTTGCGGCGACTAGTGGTCATCTTCTTTCTCTGATGACCCGGCGAGAGTTGGCGATCTGCTTTTCTTGGAATGAACGTAGCACGTCAAGTTTCTCTTTGTTGCGCCGAATCAGGCCACTCTGGATTTTACGTTCAACATCGCTCCATATTTGGATGAGGTTCGTTTCGCGCTTGCATGCAATATCCGTCAGGGCCGTCTTTATTTCTGATTTGGTGGGCTCTCCTTTGTAGTGTTTGGGGTCCCCAACGGAATCCAAGGGTGACGCATACTCATAACCCTGGTGACTCATGCACTCAGACCAGGCTTTAAATACCCTTCTGACCGCGGAATGTCTGAGTGAGTCCGAGAAGCTGGATGAATTTATCATACGCGCGACTGAAATTGAGCTATTAGGTAGCTCACCCTTGTTTATTTCGGCTTCCGCTTTCCCGTAACAACCCCCAGGGGGAAGGTTGTATTTGGCGAGTTCACTGGTAGCCGGATTTCCCGCGTCATCGGTTCCGAATAGCACTGATCTCTGGATCTGAGTGAGCTTCTTAGGATATTCTGGGACCTCTTTGGTTTTAGGGGGATGATAGCCGCGCAAATTTGCCAATTTCTTCCCTGATATCCCGTATCTCCTGGACGGTTCAGTGATCGAATCCTTGGGGCTTACGGGGTCCGGAACAGAGTAATTCATATGACGTTCCTGCATGCAGCGATTTACTAGCTTCGTTTTGCCCTTTTCAATGATATAGACATCTCCAGCTTTAAGGCTAAATCCTTCGATAGGAAGCACGGTCGCGGTCGCTTCCAGCTTTGACACGTGTCTCGGTCTTATTTCACCTGTGCCGGTTTCCTTAGCGTTCGCGCACGATGAACAGAGTATGATAATGGTGGAAATGGAGATGATGTGAAGTGTGATTCGGTAAGGGTTATGCATGGTTATATGTGATTCCTGAGAGTCTTGGCAGTCACCGTCGTAGGTACGACTGCCAAGACGGTAACCACTTTAACAGGTAAGAGTCAGTGAAGGTTCAAGAGGCTGTTTCTTGATAACTCTTGAAATGCTAACTGGTCCAGACTGCGCATCCTTCAGCAACTGAACTCGACCGAAATCGCACCGATGCGTTTTCGTTGTACGTATTCAGCAACTGGGGGATTCCGCCAAACTCGCTATTGCCGGCAATTATCTTGTCGCATGCGCCCGAAAATCCACTGTGGAAGTAAACTGTCACGTTGCAGCCTGCGCAATAGTTCCTGGCCTTGACGGATGCGGCGTTATTTTTGAGAGAGACACCTTGGCCGTTTCCTGAACTCAGAAAAGTGTAGGGGGCCAAATCTGATATTCCTTCTCCGTTGGAAGACGTAGAGTGAATTGTTGTCCGAGACCCTCCGTATCCACTGTTGTAATAAAACACCAAGCACTGCGCTTCACACTGGGTGTTAGTATCTGTATTCACGTATATATTAGCTGATGCGGGAGATGCAACTCCCAGGGTTGCCGCAATGGTAATAAGCGAAAGCCCCGCAAATGTTGCGATTCTTCGGATTGCCCGCACTGAAGCTCCTTTGTGGTAGTTGAATCAATTTTCATTACTGTACTCTTTCGGGTTGGGTGTTCGCAAGGGTTGAGTGAATTTCTAAGTGTGGCAAGCGAGACATGCGGTGCGTGTTTAAATCAAGATCCCGGTCATTATTGTGGAGTATCAGTAGAGTGTGCTGTTACTTCCTGGATGACGGACCTGGGGGAATTGAGACGATCTTTGTCGTGGTTAGTGCGATCACGGCGTCGGATTCGTCCCGGATAGGCCAGTTCATTGGGCTGAGCCCACGACGCTGGAGGGCCGGTCCTTTCGTTCGTAGCTCAGCGACGCACAAGCTTGGCAATGTGGCAACTCGAGCCGCTGTTCGACGCCTCGGAAGTCAACCGCATCTTGACGATGTTGGGCCGTCTAGGGCTAGCCTCTGCAACCGCGTCATACCCAAATTGGAGCTTCTCCGCGAGTGACGCCTCAAAGAAGACAGCCTCCATCAGGCCATGCTCGGCACCAACACCACCGCGATGACCATCAGCCGTGCAGTGAAAGATGTCCGCCCGCTCCTGGCAGCCCACGGTGTCACTGTCCCCGCGTCCACAGCCCGATTCCGCACACCGGACGACATCGCCAGATTCCTCGCCCCGGACAGAACCAAGATCAAACCAGCGCGTTGTTTCCCGGCAAGTCCTAAGCTTGGCGTTTATGCGGCTTTGCTGTTTGTGATGGCTGCTGCGAGGTGTGGTTTGCCTTGTTTCCCTACGGGGCGCTGGCGTGCGCGGTGCTTGTTCTTGATGCCGGTTGGTCGGCCGGGGCCTGCGGTACTGGGTTTCGGTGCGCCGGCTGGCTGAGGGGTCTTTCCGTGGAGGCGGCGAAATCCTCGGCGGACACGTGCGGGTGTGAGGCGCCCTTGGCGTGCGGGCCGTTCCCAGGGTTTGCGGAGGTCTTCTGCGAGGGGCCGGGCAAGGCGGAGTTGGGTGTGGGCGGCGATGACGAGCCAGGTCCAGCGGTCGGCGGCGGCCGGCTCGCGGAGTTTGGGAGCGGTCCAGCCCAGCGTCTGCTTCATCATTCTGAAGGTGTGTTCCAGGTCGAATCTGCGCAGGAATGCCTGCCAGAGCCGGTCCACATCCCCGGCCGTGGCGCCGGTGAGCGACCACCACAGCCACACTGGCCTGGGGCTGCGGTCGCCACGGAGGTGGTCGACCTGAAGACGGATGACGGTGCCTCCGATGACCGGCAGCTGTCCCTCGGGGTAGTCGACCCAGGCCGAACGACGGACCAGCAGTGGGTGCAGCCGGTCCCAGGCGGTGGCGACGGCCTTGCCGTAGTGGGTGGTGTCGGTCGTCGTAGTGATGGACGGGGCAGGCTGGGTGGCCGGATCCTCGAACTTGAACTCCGACCCGCGCTTGGGCTTGCGCCCGCGTTTGCCCGCCGGCTGCTGCGGGGGCGGGAAGTACAGGACGCGGTCCGAACGCATCCGGCCCAGCAGTTCAACGGGCAGGTCCGCGAGCAGGAATGCCAGTCGGGTTACGTCGTAGCCGGCATCGACAACGACCAGGACGGGCGGGTCGCCGACCTGCCACTGGCCGGCCGCATACAGCCGCTGGAACACGTCCCGGACCTGGGCGGCGGTGACGGCGATCTCGTCGTCCCATGGGCATAGCCGGGCCACGTCCAGCATGGCAGTCCATGACGTCCGCCCCGGCTCCAGAGCGGCTACGAAGGAGTAGGGCCACCCGGGGATCATCTGGGCCGAGCCCCTGCCCCGACCGTATGTGTGGCAGAACAGCCGGTCCGGGCTGGTATTTGCATCCGGCCGCAGCCAGTTGCTCACATCGACCGCCAGGACCAACCGTCCCTCTGCCGTCCGGGGAAGGGGTAGTCTCACCAGCGCCCTGCGCAGTCGTGCTACATCCAGGCGCCCGCAGTTCAGCCCGCCGTACAACGCGCCATGCCCACGCCGGTGCTCGGGCGCCAGGGACAGCTCGACCAATGTCTTCACCGGCCCGTCCACACACAACAAGGCGTCACCCAACTCGAACAACGCGTCGCGTCGCTCGGTCAGGCAGGCATAAAACTCCATCCGGAAGCAGGACAGTTCGGCAAACGCATCCCGCCGGACATCCCGGTGCAGCAGACTCATCGCTACGGTCTTCGTACTGGTCAAGTGCCTCTGTGACGGAGCACAGGATCAGGCGAAGACCGCTTTCATGTCCGGCACTCAGCAGAAAACGTCAGCAAGTTCGAGGCCATGTTCGACCACGGACGATAAACGCCAAGCTTAGATGTGATGCTGTCTCAGCTGAGTAGGTTGATATCCGAAATGCCCCCGCGGAAGCGGTCGGCGGACCCGTCACGAGGCAGTTCGGTGATGTGGATCAATACGTATCGGGTTCGCACGGGCTTGTCGAGCGCGCGCTTCAGGGTCTTTCCGACCGTCTCCAACTTGGTGAGGCGCTGAGAGAAGTCCGAGAGGCCGGTCGGTGCCGACGCGTCCGGGCCGGCGGCGAGTACGTCGGCCTTCTGGCCGCTGCGGTACATGTCGATGTCGATACCGGACACGTCCTGCACGCTGCCCAGGTCGACGATGATTCCGCTGCCTTCCTTGCGGTCCGGGCGATTGCCGAAGTTCGGGAAGTTCTGATACTGCGCTGTGATCCAGGCGGTGCCGGAGTCGCCGTCCACGGAGTTCGGTGCGAGTTCGGGCTTTATTCCGGTCCCGCTGGGCATGAACTCGGTCGCGCCGGCGATCCGGAGCGGCTTCACGGGCTTGGCCGGCTTGTCCCCGTCTCCGGTGGTGGTCTCGGTGGGCGGGGCGTCGTTCCCTGTGTTTCCCCCGTCCAGAAGGCGGTCGGCGACCTGCCAGCTTCCGAGGCCCAGGGCGGCGATGAGGAGCGCGGCGACGGTCCACTTGAGGGCCTTGCCGGTACGGCCCTGGAGCGGGGGCGGCGGAGGCACCACCGGCGGAGTGGGCATCGCTCCGAGGCCCGCCTGTGTGCGCCCGTAGGTGCCCTGCTGATAGGTGGTGCGCTGGTACTCCGGCGGGGCCGTGAAGGTGGGCTCCGGCCGGCGGATACGGGGCATCTCCGCGACCGCGGCGGCCAGCTCGTCCGGGGTGGTGCACGGCGGCTCCTGACGGGACGCGGTGGCGCCGTCATTGATCAGGGCCCGCATGGCGAGCTCCGAGAGACCGCGATGGACTCCCGCGCGCACCTGGTCGGGCGCGATCAGCCCGACACCCTTGGGCAGGCCGGAGAGACCGTAGGCATCGGTCTCGTACGGCCAGCGCTGTGTCAGCGCGGCGTAGAGAAGCGCGCCGATGGCCTCCGTGTCGGTGCGCTGCGGCCGGTCGGCGCGGATCCCGCGCAGCGCGGCGTTCACGGCCAGACCGCGGATCCGGTACTGACCGGTGGATGTCCGCAGGACAGCTCCGGGAGTCAGCCGCAGATGGGCGAGGCCTTCGCGGTGGGCCGCCGCCATGGCCTGGGAGACCTGGCTCACCAGTTGATAGGCGTCATGGGCCTCCATCGGCCCCGCGGCGAGGAGAGCGGTGAGTTCCACGGCGTCCGGCAGCCACTCGTGGACGACATAGACGAGGTCGTTCTCCTCGACGGCGTCCAGGACCTGGACGAAGCGCGGGTCGCCGAGCAGGGCGGCGGAGCGGGCCGCCGCGAGCACGGAACGGGCCCGCGGATGGTCGGCGGGGAGGAGATGCACGCCGACGGCACGGCGCAGCTTCTCGTCCACGGCACGCCAGCTGCTGAAACCGTCCAGACGGGTGACGCACTCCTCCAGGCGGTAGCGTCTGGCGAGTTTATGGCCGCTGTGCAGCTCGGGCGTTGCGATGCCCGGCACGGAGCTCCGCTGCTCGCTGCCCGTGTCCGGTGCGGACTTCTCCGCCGTGTCCTGGGCTTTCGCCACCCCGTCGGCCGTGGCCTTGTCCGCCTTGGCGGTCAGCGGCTCATCACCGCTGTTGTCGGCCACGTCGACGGCAGCCGTGCTACGTTCCGCCACCGTCGCTCCTGCCTCCCCATCCGTTGCGCGCTATCCAACAGCCAAGCCAATTGTGCCCACAGTCGGACGCTATGCACGACACGCGGCAGCCGACGATGGTTGTGCTCGGCCGCGCCGTTCTACCGGCCGAGACGTCCGCGCACCATACCGACCATGGAGTTCAGCTCTTCGATCCGCATCTTCTTCGCGGCGACGAAGAAGATGCCCAGCAGGACGATGCCACCGCCGATCAGTGCCACCAGCGACGCCAGAGCGCCGCTGCCGAGCGTGTTGAGGACGACATACGCGAGCGCGCCGGCCGCGAGGGCTCCGGGAACAGACGCCAGGCAGAGCCGGGCGTACGTACGCAGAACGCGCCCGCCGTCCAGATCCCCGCCCAGCCGGTTCCGCAGCCTGCGCCAGGCGATACCGACACCGACCGCGTAGGCCAGACCGTACGAGGCGGCCATGCCGACCACGGCCCAGCGGGACGGCAGCACCACATAGCAGCCGGCCGAGGCCGCGGCGTTGACCACGGCGACGATGACGGTGTTGTAGAAGGGGGTCCGGGTGTCCTCGTAGGCGTAGAAGCCTCGCAGCACCACGTACTGCACGGAGTAGGGGATCAGTCCGAGGGCGAACGCCATCAGGATGAAGCCCATGGACCGTGCCGATTCCAGACCGCTGGACGAGAACATCAGGATGGACGTCGGAACGCCGAGCGAGAGGAACGCGAAGGCGATCGGGACGATGGCGACCGCCGAATTGCGCAGCCCCTGGGAGATGTCGTCGCGGACCGCGCCCGGATCGCCGTCGTGGGCGGCGCGGGAGATCCGCGGCAGCAGCGCGGCCATGACCGAGACGGTGATGATGGCCTGCGGCATGCCCCAGATCAACTGGGCGTTGCTGTAGGCGAGGATGCCGGTGCCGTCCTTGCCCGAGGCTTCACCGGCGGCGGTGGCGAGCTGCGTGACGACGAGCACGCCGGCCTGGTTGGCGAGGACGAACAGGACGGTCCACTTGGCCAGCTTGACCGTCTTGCCCAGGCCGTGGCCCTTCCAGTCGAAGCGCGGGCGGAACCGGAACCCGGTCTCACGCAGATACGGGATCATTGCCAGGGCCTGGACGGCGAGGCCGAGCAGCGTACCGATGCCCAGCAGCCGCACTCCGTCCGCCGGGATGGTCTTGACCGTCATGTCCGAGTCGGCGGCGGTGCCGTACACCCAGATGAAGAGACCGAATGTGGCGATCATGACGATGTTGTTGAGGACCGGAGTCCACATCATCGCGCCGAACTTCCCGCGCGCGTTGAGGATCTGGCCCATCACCACATGCACACCCATGAAGAAGATCGTGGGCAGGCAGTAACGGGCGAAGGTGACGGCCACGTTGTTGGCGGCGGGATCGCCGGCGATGGTGTCCGACATCAGCCGGACCAGCAGCGGCGCCCCGAACACGGCGAGGGCCACGATCGCGCCGAGCGCCACCATGACGAGCGTCAGCAGCCGGTTGGCGTAGGCGACGCCGCCGTCCTTGTCGTTCTTCATCGCCCGCACGAGCTGCGGTACGAAGACGGAGTTGAGGCCGCCGCCGACGGTGAGGATGTAGATCATCGTCGGCAGGGTGTAGGCGACGGTGAAGGAGTCACCGAGCAGCGCGGCGCCCAGGGCGGCGGTGATCACCAGGCTCCGTACGAAGCCGGTGAGCCGGGACACCAGCGTGCCCGCGGCCATCACCGCACTCGACTTGAGCAGTCCCGCGGCCTTGCCCTGCTTCTTCGCCGGAGGCGGAGCGGGCGCGGCCACCGGTTCCGGCTCGGTGAGTGTCTGCCCCGTGCCCTGCTGGTCGCGGTAGAGATGCGCGAACGCGTCCTGCTCCGGGATCTCGTCACCGGCCCAGGAGACAAGGTCGTCGACGCCCGTGTACTGGGTGGTCCTCGGGTCGTCCCCGTACGGCAGACGACGGGAGGGACCGGAGGGCTCGGGCGGCGGGGTCTGCGCCCAGACACGCGGATCGGGGGCGTACTGCTGCGCGGGCGGCTGCTGGTACAGCGTCTGCGGATCCGGATAGGTGCCCGGCGGCGGAGGCGGGTGCGAGGCGCGGTCGTACAGCGCCTCGGTCACCGGATCCTGCGCGGAGAGGTCCTGCGCCCAGTAGGGGTCCCGGTTGTAGGCGTCCTGGACATAGGGATCCTGGGCGGACGGCGCGGAAGGCGGAACCTGGCCTGCCGGATCGCCGCCCGCGCCCTGTCCGCGGTCACCGTCGTACGGCGCGTTCATGGTTACCCCACCTCATCGTCCCCGGCCGACCGGCCACGACATCGCTCAACGGTCCACTTTCTCACCCGGGCCCGACGCGTCCGCGCTTTCTGGTGCGGTGTCCGGTGTCGGGTCACTCGGCTGCACGGGTTCCGTGTCCTCCACGGCCCGCGCGGCGTCCGTGTCCTTCGTGTCGTGCGGGCCCTCCGTGCCGTCGGCAGCGGCTCCGTCGGCGGTGCCGGTGCCGACGTCCATGGGCCCGGCGGCGGCCTTACGGGCCACCGCCCGCTTGCGCTGGCTGTACATCTTGACACCGGCGAGGACCAGCAGGAGCACACCGCCGGCGATGACGAGCATCACGGTGGGCGTGATCTCGGAGACCCTGACCTGGAAGGTCATGGGCCCGCCGTAGAGCTTGCCGTCCTCGGTGTAGAGCTGTGCGGTCACCTGGACCGGGCCGTTGGCATTGCCCGCTCCGGTGAACTTCACCGACTGGCTGTGCCCGCCGTCGATCTTGATGGGCCGCTCCGCCATACGCGCGCCGCCGTCGAGCTTGAGGCGCGTCGGCTTCTCGGACGTGAGGCGCAGCGTCAGATTCTGGACGCCCTGCACCAGCTTGTTCTGAACGGTCACCGGGATGGTCGCGCTGCGTCCGGACAAGGTGAGGACGGACTTCGGGATGAGCTGCACCTCGTTGGTGAGGCCCAGCAGATAGCTCTCCACCGTGTCGCGGTACTGCTGCGCCGAGTCCCGGTCGCCGCGCCAGGATGTCGACACCGCACGGCCGATCGCGTTGCCGAAGGGCGCGGCCACCCGGTCCGGTGAGCTCAGGATGGCCTTGAAGTTGTCCAGCCGGCTCTGCGTCCTCTGGATGTCGAGGAACGCCTGCGTGGGCAGCTCCTGGCCGCGCAGCTTCTTCGGGTAACGGCCGGAGCCGGGGACCTTGGTGGTGGCATCGTCGTCGGGCGTGGCCGCCGCCGCGGTGATCAGATCGGACGGCTCCGTCCAGCGCTCGGTGTCCAGCCCGCGCAGCGCACGCGCCATCGACTGTGCCTGGGCCGCCGTCGGCATCCGCTGCGGGGCCACCAGGATGCTGCGCTGGTTGTCGGGCTCCTGAAGAGTCAGGGCCAGCGACTGCGCGAGGAACTTCTGCACCGCCAGGGTGGAGCTGCCCGTCGCCGTCATATCGCCCTGGAAGGCGGTGGAGAGCCGGCTGTCGGCGACCACGGCCGTCGTCCCGCCGCCGATGGGCCGTGCGGCGCTGGCGGTGTACGAGAGATTGTCCTGGAGGCTGTCGCTGCGGGTGATGACATGGTGGGCGCCCGCCGAGGTCGCGACATCGACGATCGAAGGATCGATCGCGCCGTCCACGGGCCAGGCGAAGTCGACGGACGGCTTCACATGGAGGACGGTCTCCACGGTCTTCCCGGCGACATCCGTGGCGGGCTGGAGATGGCTGAGCGCGCCGGAGACGTCCTTGCCGCGGTGGGCCAGCGACGCCAGATCCGGATCCCCGAACGGCAGAGCGACGACTTTACGGCCCTGTACGGCCTTCTCCAGTTCGTTGAGCCACTTGAGGGCCATCGCCTGGTTGGTGCCGGGGACGGTGGTGTTCCCGCTCCGGACGCTGTAGTTCCCGGTCATCGCGTCGGCGGTCGCGAGCAGATCGGGATCGATGACCCAGGTGACGGGGAGCTGGTTGCCGAGGGAGACCATCTGCTCCAGCCGACCGCCGGGGGCCAGCTCCTCGGCGAGGTCGTCGTTCTCGAAGACCGGCGTCTGCTGATCGTCCGAGCCGGTCTCCGCGGAGAGATGCGTCGACGAGATCAGCGGCCAGAGGTAGGTGAGCTCGGTCCGCTTCTCGGTGGCCTCGGGCTGCCAGGGCAGGAAGGTGCGCTGGATGCCCAGCAACTGGGCGTACGGCGCGGAGGAGGTCTGGCCGGTCAGCGAGACACCGAGCTGGTAGACACCCTCGTCGTCGAGCCCGAGTTTGTTGACCGGTACGGAGAGGGTGAAGTCCTGGGGGATCCCGGAAGTGAGCTTCGGGATGGTGACCTTGTACTTGTCGCCGATCGGGGCCGTATCACCCGTGGAGTCGCTGGAGCGGGCCGAGGCGTCATCGATGGCGGTTCTGCCGAAGAGCCGCGGACCCACCCGGAGATCCACCTGGGCATCGGTGATGGTCTTCTTGCCCTTGTTGGTGACCGTGCCGGAGATCGTGAGCGTGTCGCCCTGCACCGGCGCGCCAGGCGTCAGTGTGTTGAGCGCCACAGCGACCGTACGGGAACCATCGGCTGCCGGCGCGCCGACGGCCGCGTGGGCCGCTGGAGCCGCCGTACCGGCCACCAGGCCCGCCAGGAGCGGCGCTCCGGCGAGCAGGGAGGCTGTACGCCGCAGCCACCGGCGGGCAGGAGAGTGACCCATCCCCTGGAAGTCTGCCGCCTCCGCCACGCGCTCGCCCGTCCCTCGTCATCGTTTGCTGCCGTCGGTGGTCTGTCGATTCCTGCGTCCACGCATGGTAACGATGTGCGCTGTGGCGAAGTGCTGGGGACTGCTCCACATGATCGGAAGAATCTCATGCGCCGCCGGAATCCCGTGCATCGGAGGCCGGGAGCCCGGAAACCGGGCCGCTCGCGGCAGCCGGGGCACGTACCCTTTTCTGTTGTGCCGAACGCCAATGAAGTCAGTCCCAGTGCACTCAGCCAGGTGCAGCACCGCGCGGTCAGTGAACTGCTGCGGGTTTCCCCCGTCGCCGATGATCTGGCGCGCCGATTCCAGGATGCCGGATTCGGTCTCGCTCTGGTCGGCGGTTCGGTCAGGGATGCCCTTCTCGGCCGGCTCGGCAATGATCTGGACTTCACCACCGATGCCCGTCCCGAGGATGTTCTGAAGATCGTCAGGCCATGGGCGGACGCGGTCTGGGAGGTCGGGATCGCCTTCGGCACGGTCGGTGTCCAGAAGGACGCCCGTGTCGGAGACACTGATCAGCGGTTCCAGATCGAGGTGACGACCTACCGTTCGGAAGCCTACGACCGGACGTCGCGCAAACCTGAGGTGTCCTACGGGAACTCCATCGAGGAAGACCTCGTACGCCGGGACTTCACGGTGAACGCGATGGCCGTCGCGCTGCCGCAGAAGGAGTTCATCGATCCTCACGGCGGGCTGGAGGATCTCTCCGCGCGGGTGCTGCGTACGCCCAGTACTCCTGAGGAGTCCTTCTCCGACGATCCGCTGCGGATGCTCAGGGCCGCGCGGTTCGCCGCGCAGCTGGACTTCGAGGTGGCCCCGGATGTGGTCACGGCCATGAAAGCGATGTCCGGCCGGATCGAGATCGTCTCCGCCGAGCGGGTGCGTGACGAACTGAACAAGCTGGCCCTCTCCGCACATCCGCGCAAGGGGCTGGCGCTGCTCGTCGACTCCGGGCTCGCCGACCGCGTGCTGCCGGAGCTGCCGACTCTGCGGCTGGAGAGCGATGAGCACCACCGGCACAAGGATGTGTACGAGCACTCGCTGACCGTTCTGGAGCAGGCCATCGATCTGGAGGAGGACGGGCCGGATCTGGTGCTGCGGCTGGCCGCTCTGCTGCATGACATCGGCAAGCCCAGGACACGGCGCTTCGAGCAGGACGGCCGGGTCTCCTTCCACCACCATGAGGTCGTTGGCGCGAAGATGGTCAAGAAGCGGCTGACCGCGCTCAAGTACTCCAACGATCTGGTGAAGGACGTCTCGCGATTGGTGGAGCTGCATCTGCGCTTCCATGGCTATGGGACCGGCGAGTGGACCGATTCGGCGGTGCGGCGGTACGTGCGTGACGCCGGTCCACTGCTGGACAGGCTCCATAAGCTGACCCGCTCGGACTGCACTACGCGCAACAAGCGCAAGGCGAGCGCGCTCTCCCGCGCGTACGACGGTTTGGAGGAGCGCATTGCCCAGCTTCAGGAGCAGGAGGAGCTGGATGCGATCAGGCCCGATCTGGACGGCAACCAGATCATGGAGATTCTGGATGTGGGCCCAGGCCCGGTGATCGGCGCGGCCTACACATTCCTGCTGGAGCTACGGCTGGAGAACGGGCCGATGGAGCATGACGCGGCTGTCGCTGCCCTCAAGGAGTGGTGGGCCACGCAGAAGGCCGCCCAGAGCTAGATCCGCGTGGGTCTAGGACCCGCGCGGGTCATGTTTCACGTGAAACATGACCCGCGCGGTGTGTGCTTTGAAGGCGATGTTTCACGTGAAACATCGCCTTCCGCGCGTCAGGGCCACGGCGACGGCCGCATAGAGAACGGCCACCGTCAGTACGAGTGGCACCGATCGGCCGTCCGGAGGCAGCATCAGCGCGGCGACCCCGGCGGCGCCGACGAAGGCCACATTGAAGAGGACGTCATAGAGCGAGAAGATCCGGCCGCGGAAGGCGTCGTCCACCGCCGTCTGTACCACCGTGTCCGTGGCGATCTTCGCGCCCTGTGTGATCAGCCCGAGAACGAATGCGGCCACAAGCGTGGGCACGGGAGCGAAGGGCAGCCCCAGGGCGGGTTCGAGAAGGGCAGCCGTGCCTGAGCACACGGCCATCCAGCCATACGGTCCGAGCCGGCCCACCGTCCACGGGGTCAGCACCGCGGCGGTGAAGAAGCCCGCCCCGGAGACGGCGACAGCGAGGCCGAGCAGCGCCAGTCCGTCGGAGTCCTGGTCGGTCCAGGCGTACCGGCAGAGCATCAGCACCATCACGGTGAGCGCTCCGTAGCAGAAGCGCATCACCGTCATGGCGGCCAGCGCGCCCGCCGCTGCCCGCCGTTCCCTGAGATGCCGGAGTCCGCCCACGAGTCCACGCGCGGTGGAGGCCAGCGCGGCGCCCAGGCGTGTCTGCGTGAGCGCCTTCTCGGGACCGAGCAGTTCGCGTGCCAGCAGCAGCGAGGTGAGTGCCGCACAGAGATAGAGGACGGCGCCCAGCAGCATCACGGCGGCATCGGAGTCCGAGACGGCCAGCCGTACGGCGAAGGCGAGACCGCCTCCCGCAGTGGCGGCGAGCGTGCCGGCGGTCGGGGAGAGGGAGTTGGCGAGGACGAGACGGTCTCTGTCGACGACACGCGGCAGGGCGGCCGAAAGTCCGGCGAGAACGAACCGGTTGACGGCGGTCACGGACAGCGCCGAGACATAGAAGCACCAGTCGGGCACGGCGGCCAGGATCAGCAGCGCCGTACAGCTCGCCAGCAGGGCCCGCAGCAGATTGCCGTACAGAAAGACCTGGCGGCGCTGCCAGCGGTCGAGCAGCACACCGGCGAACGGGCCGACCAGTGAGTATGGCAGCAGCAGTACCGCCATGGCGGAGGCGATCGCGGCGGGCGAGGTCTGCTTCTCCGGCGAGAAGACGACATAGGTGGCGAGCGCGACCTGGAAGACTCCGTCGGCCGCCTGGGACAGCAGACGGACCGCGAGCAGCCGGCGGAAAGCGCTGAGGCGCAGGAGCACACGCAGATCACGTCCGACAGGCATGTGAGCCAGCGTCACACATGCCTCTGCCGGAACCTTCAGCGGGACATGCGAGGACACCTCGCTGGGACAACCTCGGCGGGACATACGAGAAGGGTCACCGGACGGCTGCCGGAGACCCTTCTCGTATGACTCACCTATGGCTCGTGCAGGGGAAAGCGACCGTTAGCGGTCGACCTCGCCCCGGATGAACTTCTCGACGTTCTCACGCGCCTGGTCGTCGAAGTACTGCACGGGCGGGCTCTTCATGAAGTACGAGGACGCCGACAGGATCGGGCCGCCGATGCCGCGGTCCTTGGCGATCTTCGCGGCACGCACGGCGTCGATGATGACACCCGCAGAGTTCGGGGAGTCCCAGACCTCGAGCTTGTACTCCAGGTTCAGCGGGACATCGCCGAAGGCGCGGCCCTCAAGGCGGACATACGCCCACTTGCGGTCGTCGAGCCAGGCGACATAGTCCGACGGGCCGATGTGGACATTGTCCGCACCCAGGTCGCGGTCGGGGATCTGGGAGGTGACCGCCTGCGTCTTGGAGATCTTCTTGGACTCCAGGCGCTCACGCTCGAGCATGTTCTTGAAGTCCATGTTGCCGCCGACGTTGAGCTGCATCGTGCGGTCCAGGACGACGCCCCGGTCCTCGAAGAGCTTTGCCATGACGCGGTGCGTGATGGTCGCGCCGACCTGGGACTTGATGTCGTCACCGACGATCGGGACACCGGCCTCGGTGAACTTGTCCGCCCACTCCTTCGTGCCGGCGATGAAGACCGGAAGGGCGTTGACGAAGGCGACCTTGGCATCGATGGCGCACTGCGCGTAGAACTTCGCCGCGGCCTCGGACCCCACGGGCAGATAGCAGACGAGGACGTCGACCTGCTTGTCCTTGAGCGTCTGGACGATGTCCACCGGTGCCTCGGGGGACTCCTCGATCGTCTGGCGGTAGTACTTGCCCAGACCGTCGAGGGTGTGGCCGCGCTGGACGGTGATGCCCGTGGTCGGCACATCACAGATCTTGATGGTGTTGTTCTCGCTGGCGCCGATGGCGTTCGCGAGGTCGAGGCCGACCTTCTTCGCGTCGACGTCGAAGGCGGCCACGAACTCGACGTCCCGCACGTGGTACTCGCCGAACTGGACGTGCATCAGACCCGGTACCTTGCCCGCCGGGTCGGCGTCCTTGTAGTACTCGACGCCCTGCACCAGCGAGGCGGCGCAGTTGCCCACGCCGACGATGGCTACGCGAACCGAACCCATTCCGGTTGCTCCCTGTGTGATCTCAGTGTTCATGATGAGACCCTGCGGAGATGCAGGACCTCACTTGGTGGTGTCCGCGGACGGATCCGGCGGGCCGGGACGTCCCGGGGGCGTGCCCCCGGAAGAAGCAGCGTCCCGGTGCCGGGGCAGGCCATCCGCTTTCCCCGGTGTGTCTTCCTGCTCGGCGAGGCCTTCGGGGCCGGACCGTCGCTGGTCCCGTCCCGCTCGCTCGCTCTCGATGAGCTCGTTCAGCCAGCGCACTTCGCGCTCCACGGACTCCATTCCATGGCGCTGGAGCTCAAGCGTGTAGTCGTCGAGGCGCTCGCGCGTACGGGCCAGGGAGGCGCGCATCTTGTCCAGACGCTCCTCCAGCCTGCTGCGCCGCCCTTCCAGCACCCGCATCCGCACCTCGCGCTCCGTCTGGCCGAAGAAGGCGAACCGAGCGGCGAAGTGCTCGTCCTCCCAGGCATCGGGACCGGTGTGCGACAGGAGTTCCTCGAAGTGCTCCTTACCTTCCGCCGTCAACCGATAGACGATCTTGGCGCGGCGCCCCGCCAGTGAGGCGGCGAGCGCGTCCTCGGGGGCGCTGCCCGGCTCCTCGATCAACCAGCCGTTGGCGACCAGCGTCTTGAGGCAGGGATAGAGCGTCCCGTAACTGAAGGCCCGGAAGATCCCCAGCGAGGTGTTGAGCCGTTTTCGCAGCTCATAGCCGTGCATAGGGGACTCGCGGAGCAGACCGAGGACAGCGAACTCAAGGATGCCCGAGCGTCTGCTCACCCTTCGCCTCCTCCACCGTCCGGGACCCTTATGGCGTTCTGATGTATCGACTCGATACATCCCGACGATAGAGCGGAGATGCAGTTGGGACAAGTGGGGTCAAGGTGAACGGCGTCACATTGACAATTCTCAGGAAGCAACTTGCCTGATTTGAGACGAACTTCGGCTCTCGGAGGCTTTTGACCGTGCGTAGTCTGTGCGGCATGCAGACCACTGGGAACCGAACGACGCGGCTGAGCGTCAAGACTGTCGGCTTACCGGCTGTCTGCCGGATGAGCTCCCAACCGGGCTGGTCCGTATTCATTTCGGGGGGACCGGAACTCAACTGCCGTTTCCAGGCGTCCGCGCCTGCCCGAGGAGTAGTCGTTCGATGAGCGAGCACCGTCGCAAACAACCGCAGCCGCAGGGTGGCGGACGTGCCGCGGCCAGGCGTGCGGCCCAGCAGCCATCAGGCCGCCGCGCTGCCCCTTCCCAGGAAACCGCTTCGGTTTCGCACTCCGATCCGTACGAGGAGGAGCGCCCCTACGGCGGACGTGCCGCCGCCAGGCGTGCCGCCCAGCGGGGCGGCCGTCGACGCGCGCCGGACGCCGGGGGGCCGGGCCGAGGCGGGCCCGGCGGCGGCCGGCGGGGCGGTGGCGGCGGGGCCGAAGGGCCCGGCCGCGGCGGTCAGCCGGGCAAGAAACGGCTGATCGACTATCCGCGCTACGGCAAGTACGGCTGGCGCCGGTGGGTGCCGTCCTGGAAGCAGACCACCGCTCTGTCGATCGGCTTCCTCGGCTCCCTCCTCGCCGCGGGGACGATCGCGTACGCCGTGGTCTCGGTGCCCAAGGACAGCCAGGCGTCGCAGGCCGAGAACAATGTCTACTACTGGGACGACAACACTCAGATGGTCGCCACCGGTGGTGAGGTCAACCGGCAGATCGTCGGGATCGAAAGCATCCCCAAGGCGATGCAGTTCGCGGTGATCTCCGCGGAGAACAAGTCCTTCTACGAGGACCCGGGCGTCGACTTCATGGGCGTCGGCCGGGCGCTGTTCAACATGGCCATGGGCGGCGACACACAGGGTGGCTCGACCATCACCCAGCAGTACGTCAAGAACGCCCGGCTCGGTGACCAGAGCCAGACTCTCAGCCGTAAGTTCAAAGAGATGTTCATCGCCATGAAGGTCGGCACGGACATGGAGAAGCCCGAAATCCTGGCGGGCTATCTGAACACCTCGTACTACGGACGCGGCGCCTACGGAATCCAGGCGGCGGCCCGTACGTACTACGGCAAGGACGCCTCGAAACTGAACCCGAGCGAGTGCGCCTTTCTTGCCTCGCTCCTCAAGGGCGCGACCTACTACGACCCCGCCGGATCCACCGAGATCGATCCGTCCGCCACCGTCGAGGCCAATACCGAGCGGGCCACGAAGCGCTGGTCGTGGATTCTCGACGAGATGGTCAAGGACGAGCATCTCGACGCCGCCGTGCGCGCCAAGTACCCCGACTTCCCGATGCCGGACCCGCCGAAGAAGAACGCGCAGCTCGGTGGGCAGATCGGCTATCTGGTCGACCTCGCCAAGGCGTACTTCGTGAACAACAACGAGCACGGCATCACGACCGATCAGCTCACCACGGGCGGCTACGAGATCCACACGACCTTCAACAAGAAGAAGGTCGAGCAGCTCAGGACAGCGGTCGAGAAGGTCTACGACGCCAATATCGACCCCAAGAAGCGTCCCGAGGATAAGCACGTCCAGTTCGGCGGCGCCTCCGTCGAGCCGGCGACCGGCAAGATCGTCGCGATCTACGGCGGCCAGGACGCCACCAAGCACTTCACCAACAACGCCGACCAGACAGGCGCGCAGGTCGGATCGACCTTCAAGCCGTATGTACTGGCCGCGGCGATGGAGAAGGGCGTGCGCGATCCTCAGGGCCAGCCGGACCAGGGCCTGGACCAGCGCACTCCGGTCTCGCCGGACAAGACGATCTACAACGGCGACAACAAGCTGAAGATCAAGAACTACGACGGTTCGATCTGGACCAACGAGGAAGGGAAGGAGTGGCTCCAGACCAACGACGGCGATGAGTCGTACGGCGACATCAATCTGCGTGAGGCGATGCGCGAGTCCGCCAACTCCCCCTTCGTCCAGCTCGGCATGGACGTCGGCATTCCGGCGGTGCGCGACTCCGCGATCAGGGCGGGCCTGTTGGAGGGCTCTCTCGCCAAGTCCGATGTGCCGTCGTTCTCGATCGGTATCTCCGATCCCAGCGCCATCCGGATGGCGGCCTCCTACGCCACGTTCGCGTCCAGCGGCAAGCAGCGCGATCCGTACTCCGTCACCGAGGTGACGAAGGCCGGCAAGAGCCTCTACAAGCATGACGCGGCGGGAGGGAAGACGGCGTTCTCGGCCGCGGTCGCGGACAATGTCACGGATGTCCTGAAGACCGTGGTGGAGGAAGGCACGGGCAAGAACGCCCGGCTCGAAGGACGTGAGGTGGCCGGCAAGACCGGTACCACCGACGGCAACAAGTCGGCCTGGTTCGTGGGCTACACGCCGCAGCTCTCGACCGCCATCGACATGTACCGGATGGACGACGACGCGAAGAACAAGAATCGCAAGTTCCTGCAGATGTACGGCACCGGTGATCAGGAGTCGATCCACGGTGCGTCGTTCCCGTCCGAGATCTGGCACGACTACATGGCGGAGGCGCTGAAGAACGAGCCGGTCAAGGCGTTCCCGAAGCCCGAGCCCATCGGTGAGGTCTGGTACGGCGGAGGCGCCGCCAGCCCGACACCGACTCCGAGCGTGACTCCGTCCGAGACGCCGTCGGAGACTCCCTCCGAGACGCCGTCCGAGACCCCGTCCGAGACGCCGCCCTCCCCGAGCGACACCTGTGAGCAGATCTTCGGCTGTGGCAACAACGGCGGAGGCAATCCGGGCGGCGCCAACGGAGGCGGCAATCAGGGTGGCAACAACGGCGGAGGCAACGGCGGGGTCAGCTCGTCGCCGACGGCGACCGGCACCGATCCGGGCGGCCAGGACGGCAGCGGTGGCGGCATCTTCGGCGGCGCCGGAGGGTAGCCGTCCGGGGCCAGGACCGGGAGTAGCGGTGGCCGCTCGGCCCGGCTGACGGTCCTGCGCCTGACGGCGTCCGCCTCCGGCAGCGTCCGACGTGCCCGACACGAGGGCCGTCGCACCGGTTACGTACAGACTCACTGTGCGTACCGTGCGGCGGCCCTCGCCGCGTCCACAGCCCCGTACGGCAGGATGGGCGCCATGCCGAGCGCAGAAGAGACAACCGTGCACCAGGACCGGTCGGTCGTGTCCCCCACCCGGCGGGACGAGATCGCCGCGGCCGGCAGCGAGCTGATCGGGGGCCCGGTCGGGCGCTGGGCCTGGCTCGGCAGCAGCCGGCTCACGCCCGTGCGTGTGGTCGCACTGGTGGCGATCGGCATGTTTGCGCTGGGCATGGCGCAGAAGATGCCCTGTTACGAATGGGCCTGGTTCCGGGGCGCCAGCTCGCAGTACACCCACGCCTGTTATTCGGACATTCCGCATCTCTATCTGGGGCGCGGTTTCGCCGACAATCTGGTGCCGTACTTCGACCGGCTGAACGGCGACATGCAGTACCTGGAGTACCCGGTACTGACCGGCCTCTTTATGGAGGTCGCCTCCTGGCTCACACCGGGCGGCTCCATCCAGTACCGCGAGCAGATGTACTGGATGGTCAACGCGGGGATGCTGATGATCTGCGCCGTGGTCATCGCGGTCTGTGTCGCCCGCACCCACCGGCGCCGCCCTTGGGACGCCCTGCTGGTCGCCTTGGCGCCCGCCTTCGCGCTCACCGCCACCATCAACTGGGATCTGCTGGCCGTGGCGCTCACCGCCGCGGCGATGCTGATGTGGTCCCGCGGCCGGACGCTGGCCTTCGGCATCCTCATCGGGCTCGCGACCGCCGCCAAGCTCTATCCCGTTCTGTTGCTGGGACCGCTGTTCGTGCTGTGCTGGCGGGCCGGGAGGTTCCGGGAGTACGGGACGGCCCTGCTGGGCACCGCGGGCGCGTGGCTGGCGGTGAATCTGCCGGTGATGGTGCTCGCGCCGGAGGGATGGAAGAAGTTCTACACCTTCAGCCAGGAGCGGCAGGTGGACTTCGGTTCCTTCTGGCTGATCATCACACAGCGCACGGGCAAGTCACTGGAGGTCGAGACCGTCAACACCTATGCGATGGTGCTGATGGTGCTGGCGTGCGGAGGCATCGGGCTGCTGGCCCTGACGGCCCCGCGCCGGCCGCGTTTCGCGCAGCTCGCCTTCCTGGTCGTCGCCGCGTTCATCCTCACCAACAAGGTCTACTCGCCGCAGTACGTACTGTGGCTGATTCCGCTGGCCGCCCTGGCGCGGCCACGCTGGCGGGACTTCCTGATCTGGCAGACCTGCGAGGTCATGTACTACCTGGGCATCTGGATGTACCTCGCGTACACGACGAGCGGCGACGCCCACAAGGGCCTGCCCACGGAGGGGTACCAGCTCGCCATCGCCCTGCATCTGGCGGGCACGCTGTATCTGTGCGCGCTGGTCGTACGGGACGCCCTGCTGCCCGAGCGGGACGGTGTACGGACGGACGGTACGGACGACCCCTCGGGCGGCGTGCTGGACGGCGCGAAGGACGTGTTCGTACTCGGACAGGCCCGCCGCTCGCTGGAGCACGCGGCTCACACGGCTCAGACAGTGCAGGCGCCGCGCGTCGAGTGGGGCATGCGGCCACCCGGAGAGGCCTGAGAGCGGTTCGACGGGGGCTTCTCCAGGTCTCTCCGGCTCATTCTCCCGCTCCTGAGCTCCTGCGCCTCTCAGACGCTCAGAGCGCCTGAGAGGGCGCTCTGAGGGCGGTGCGAGGCGGTGCGGGGCGTCGGGGGCCGCGAGCCTGAGTCAGCGGTCGACGAGACGGTCGAACTGGGTCGTCGTATGGCGAAGATGGGCCACCAGCTCGTCGCCGACCTTGGGCTCGTCGGCGTCGGAGGGCACGAACAGGATCGACACCTGCATATGCGGCGGCTCGGCGAACCAGCGCTGCTTCCCGGCCCAGACGAACGGCGACAGATTGCGGTTGACCGTGGCCAGACCGGCCCGGGCGACGCCCTTGGCGCGAGGCATCACGCCGTGCAGGGCCTTGGGAGCCTCCAGGCCGACGCCATGGGACGTACCTCCCGCGACAACCACCAGCCAGCCGTCGGAGGCGGCCTTCTGCTGGCGGTAGCCGAACCGGTCGCCCTTGACGACCCGGGTGACATCCAGGACGGAGCCGCGGTACTCGGTGGCCTCGTGGTCGCCGAGCCACAGCCGCGTTCCGATACGGGCGCGGAAACGGGTCTGCGGAAACTGCTGCTGCAACCGGGCCAGCTCACTGGAGCGCAGATGGCTGACGAACATGGTGTGCAGAGGGAGCCGTGCCGCGCGCAGCCGGTCCATCCAGCCGATGACCTCCTCGACCGCGTCGGAGCCGTCCGTACGGTCGAGCGGGAGGTGCAGGGCGAAGCCTTCCAGACGTACGTCCTCGATGGCCGCGTGGAGCTGGCCCAGCTCCTCCTCCTTGACGCCATGGCGCTTCATGGAGGACATGCACTCGATGACGACACGGGCGCCGACCAGCGCGAAGACTCCGTCGACGGACGAGACGGAGCGGATGACGCGGTCGGGCAGCGGAACCGGCTCCTCGCCCCGCCTGAAGGGAGTGAGCACCAGAAGGTCACCGCTGAACCAGTCCTTGATCCGGGCGGCCTCGTAGATGGTGCCGACGGCGAGCATGTCGGAGCCGAAGCGCGTGGTCTCGTCGGCGAGACGCTCATGGCCGAAGCCGTAGCCGTTGCCCTTGCAGACCGGGACAAGCCCCGGGAATTGCTCGATGACCGACTTCTGGTGCGCCCGCCAGCGCGCGGTGTCGACGTAGAGGGAGAGCGCCATGCCGGTCCGGAACCTTTCTCGGGTCTGCGGTGCAGGAAGGATATGGGTGGGCTTGGGGGTCTTGAGGGCTTTACGGAATGTCCACCGCACGTGTCCGCGGCCCATCATCGCGGTTAACGGCGCGACATGTAGATGTCGAGCGCCTTGTGGAGCAGTTTGTTGAGCGGGAAGTCCCACTCGCCGATGTACTCGACGGCCTCGCCGCCGGTGCCCACCTTGAACTGGATCAGACCGAAGAGATGGTCGGTCTCGTCGAGCGAGTCGGAGATACCGCGCAGGTCGTAGACGGTGGCGCCCATCGCATAGGCGTCGCGCAGCATCCGCCACTGCATCGCGTTCGAGGGCCGGACCTCGCGCTTGTGGTTGGCGGACGCGCCGTAGGAGTACCAGACATGGCCGCCGACGATCAGCATCGTCGCCGCCGCGACGTTCTCGCCCTCGTGCCGGGCGAAGTAGAGGCGCATCCGGTTGGGGTCCTCGGCGTTCAGGACGGACCACATCCGCTCGAAGTACGAGAGCGGGCGCGGCCGGAAGTGGTCGCGCTCGGCCGTGATCTCGTAGAGCCGCTGCCACTCGGCGAGGTCGTTGTAGCCGCCCTGGACGACATCGACGCCGGCCTTCTCCGCCTTCTTGATATTGCGCCGCCAGAGCTGGTTGAAGCCCTTGAGGACATCGTCCAGCGAGCGGTTGGCGAGCGGCACCTGGAAGACATAGCGCGGCTGTACGTCCCCGAAGCCGGCGCCGCCGTCCTCGCCCTGCTGCCAGCCCATCTTGCGCAGCCGGTCGGACACTTCGAAGGCACGCGGCTCGATGTGCGTGGCCTCGACATCGCGCAGACGCTTGACGTCCGGGTCCTGGATACCGGACTTGATGGCGCCCGCGTCCCAGCGGCGGATGACGACCGGCGGGCCCATTTTCACGGAGAAGGCGCCCTGGTGCTTGAGGTGCGCCAGCATCGGCTGGAGCCAGTCGTCCAGATTGGGGGCGTACCAGTTGATCACCGGGCCCTCGGGCAGATACGCCAGATACCGCTTGATCTTGGGGAGCTGACGGTAGAGCACCAGTCCGACGCCGACGAGCTGTTCGTTCTTGTCGAACCAGCCCAGGTTCTCGGAGCGCCACTCCGTCTTGACGTCAGCCCATGCCGGGACCTGGCAATGACTCGCCGCGGGCAGGTTCTGGATGTACGCCAGATGCTGCTCTCGGCTGATGGTCCTCAGGGTCAGGCTCATGCGGGGCGCTCCTCGGCAGGTGTGTCCCCATGGATACAGGGGCTCCGGCTCTCGCGCCGAAGCCTACTGCGCCGATGGAGCGCCCGGTCTGGCCCTGTGCGGAGCGGCCGTCAGCCGAGGACTCCGCCGAACAGTCCGCCGTGTGCCATTCCGAGGAAGAAGCCGACCGCCGAGGCTCCCAGCCCGAGGATGGTGAGGAAGCGTTCACGGGTCGTCACGGAGATGAACTGTCCGTACGCGCCCGTCAGGATCCCGACCAGTCCGGCCCATGAGCTGAGCAGATGCAGGTTGTAGAAGAAGGCCGAGAAAAAGGCGAGAAGTCCCAGCGTCAGCGTCACCGCGACCAGTGTGTCCTGGCGAGGATGGCGCTTGCCGTCGGTGGAGAAGAGAGAGGTGGCGGAGTTCGGTCGCATTGCCTGTGCCATGTGGCACCTCCTGGCCATAGCCGGAAGGCGGCGCATCGTAGCGTCGCACACACCCGATGTGTACAGATTGCGGCCGAGGGCGGCCGGATTTCAAGCGGAAGCCGCAGTGCGGGTAGTCTGTACGGTCTGCACCGGTGTCTGCCCAGGCCACACACGATCTCTTGTATCAGCGAGCCGGATTGTCAGTGGCGGCCGATACCGTTGCTCACGCATCACGACCCTCCTGCCACGGAACGACCGTGGCCGCTGAGTCCAAAGGAGGTGGGTTCCACATGCGTCACTACGAGGTGATGGTCATCCTCGACCCCGATCTCGAGGAGCGCGCTGTCTCCCCGCTGATCGAGAACTTCCTCTCCGTCGTCCGTGAGGGCAACGGAAAGGTCGAGAAGGTCGACACCTGGGGCCGTCGTCGTCTCTCTTACGAGATCAAGAAGAAGCCCGAGGGCATCTACTCGGTCATCGACCTTCAGGCTGAGCCTGCGGTCGTCAAGGAGCTCGACCGACAGATGAACCTGAACGAGTCGGTCCTCCGGACCAAGGTCCTCCGTCCCGAGACCCACTGAGCGTCTAGCTCAGCGGTCATCGGGTCCGAGCAGCAGCAAGCAGCCAGAAGCAATCCCCGCCGAGAGGTTCACCCATGGCAGGCGAGACCGTCATCACGGTCGTCGGCAATCTCGTCGACGACCCCGAGCTGCGCTTCACCCCGTCCGGTGCGGCGGTCGCGAAGTTCCGCGTCGCGTCCACTCCTCGCACATTCGACCGTCAGACCAATGAGTGGAAGGACGGCGAGAGCCTGTTCCTGACCTGCTCGGTCTGGCGTCAGGCGGCGGAGAATGTCGCCGAATCGCTCCAGCGAGGCATGCGCGTCGTCGTGCAGGGCCGGCTGAAGCAGCGGTCGTACGAGGACCGCGAGGGCGTCAAGCGCACGGTCTACGAGCTGGATGTCGAGGAAGTCGGCCCCAGCCTCAAGAACGCCACGGCCAAGGTCACCAAGACCACCGGTCGCGGTGGCCAGGGCGGCTACGGCGGTGGCCAGGGCGGCGGCGGCAACTGGGGCGGCGGCCCCGGTGGTGGAGCTCCGCAGGGCGGTGGCGGTGCTCCCGCCGACGACCCGTGGGCCACCAGCGCGCCGGCCGGTGGCGGCCAGCAGCCGCAGAGCGGCGGGGGCAATGGAGGCGGCTGGGGCGGAAGCTCCGGCGGCGGCTACTCGGACGAGCCTCCCTTCTAGGGCGGGCCCGTACCCCACTTCTTGATCACACAGGAGAAACACCATGGCGAAGCCGCCTGTGCGCAAGCCTAAGAAGAAGGTCTGCGCTTTCTGCAAGGACAAGACCCAGTACGTGGACTACAAGGACACGAACATGCTGCGGAAGTTCATTTCCGACCGCGGCAAGATCCGTGCCCGCCGCGTCACCGGCAACTGCACGCAGCACCAGCGTGATGTCGCCACGGCCGTCAAGAACAGCCGTGAGATGGCGCTGCTGCCCTACACGTCCACCGCGCGATAAGGGAAGGGTGACCGACTCATGAAGATCATCCTCACCCACGAGGTCTCAGGCCTCGGTGCCGCCGGTGACGTCGTCGACGTCAAGGACGGCTACGCTCGCAACTACCTGGTTCCGCGCGGTTTCGCGATCCGCTGGACCAAGGGTGGCGAGAAGGACGTGGCGCAGATCCGCCGCGCCCGCAAGATCCACGAGATCGCGACCATCGAGCAGGCCAACGAGATCAAGGCCCGCCTCGAAGCCGTCAAGGTGCGGTTGGCTGTTCGCTCCGGCGACGCCGGCCGTCTCTTCGGCTCCGTCACTCCGGCCGACCTCGCTTCGGCGATCAAGTCCGCCGGTGGCCCGGACGTCGACAAGCGTCGTATCGAGCTGGGTGCGCCGATCAAGACCCTGGGCTCGCACCAGGTGTCTGTGCGTCTGCACCCCGAGGTCGCCGCGAAGCTCGGCATCGAGGTCATCGCCGCGTAAGCGCTGCGCTCGGCGCTCGGCAGAGCATGGAGAGGGCCGCATCCGTCCGGGTGCGGCCCTCTTGCTGTTGCCGCTGTTGTTTCACGTGAAACAGGCGGCTTCGCGTGAAACAGGCAGCCCGGATGTCTCGCTCCCGGATGTTTCACGTGAAACAGCGGCCGCTGCCGACGCCCTGCGTCGGTGTGCTCCGTGTCAGCGCGTAGCACCTGTGACGAGCCAGCGGCCGGAGCGCGTGCGCAGCCAGAGCGTCAGCATGCGGACCGCCATCATCAGTCCCATTGCCCACCAGAGCGCCGTCAGACCGCCGCCGAGGGCGGGGATGAGCAGAGCGACCGGTGCGAAGACCGCGAGTGTCACCAGCATCGCTCCGGCGAGATACGGGCCGTCCCCCGCGCCCATCAGTACGCCGTCGAGTACGAAGACAATGCCCGCGATCGGCTGGGAGATGGCCACGACCAGCAGGGCCGGCAGCAGGGTGTCCCGTACTACCTGGTCGCCGGTGAAGAGCGGGATGAACAGCGGGCGCGTGAGCACGATCAGCGCGCCGAGCAGTACACCGGAGACGATTCCCCACTGCACCATGCGCCGGCAGGCCTCCCGGGCGCCCTTGATGTCATCGGCGCCGAGATAGCGGCCGATGATCGCCTGGCCCGCGATCGCTATCGCGTCGAGCGCGAAGGCCATCAGACTCCACAGCGACAGGATGATCTGGTGCGCGGCCACATCGGCGTCGCCGAGGTGCGCGGCGACCGCGGTGGCGATCATCAGTACCGCGCGCAGCGAGAGCGTACGGACCAGCAGGGGTACGCCGGCCTGCGCGCTGGCCCGTATCCCGGCGGAGTCGGGCCGCAGCGAGGCGCCGTGCCGGCGCGCTCCTCGTACGACAACTACGAGATAGACAGCGGCCATTGCGCACTGGGCGATGGCCGTGCCCCAGGCCGAGCCCGCGATACCGAGACCGGCGCCATAGACAAGTACGGCATTGAGCGCCGCGTTGGCGCCGAATCCGCCGATGGCGACATAGAGCGGTGTCCGGGTGTCCTGGAGCCCGCGCAGTACTCCGGTCGCGGCCAGTACGACCAGCATGGCCGGGATACCCAGACTGGAGATCCGCAGATAGGTGATGGCGTACGGGGCGGCGGTGTCCGACGCTCCGAAGAGATCGATGAGCCAGGGTGCGGTTGGCAGGGTGGCGGCGATGACGGCGGCGCCGAGAAGCAGGGCGAGCCAGATACCGTCCATGCCCTGACGGATGGCGCCCTGGAGATCGCCGGCGCCGACGCGGCGGGCGACGGCCGCGGTGGTGGCGTAGGCGAGAAAGACGAAGATGCTCACTGCGGTGGTGAGCAGGGCCGCCGCGATACCCAGCCCGGCCAGTTGCGGGGTGCCAAGATGGCCGACGATCGCGCTGTCCACCATCACGAAGAGCGGCTCGGCGACAAGAGCGCCGAAGGCGGGAACGGCGAGGGCGAGGATCTCGCGGTCGTGCCGTCGCGGTAGGGTTCTGGATCCCGCGGGGGCCTGTGTCATGCGGTCAATCTAATCTTCCACAGGTAAGCGACACAATGCCACTGGACTCCTTACCTGACTCTTCGGTGAGGGCTCTGCTGTGCGCTGTTTGTTCTGATCTTGGTCCAGTCGGGAAAGTTTTTCTTCCCCACAGCCGGTGGATGGAAAAAGGCCAGCTCAGATGGGGTGCGAAGAGGTTGCCATGACTTTGTCCACAGTGCTGTCCCCCGGTCCGTGCACAGGTTCGCCGGGGTTCTCCACAGCATCTGGTCCGTCGTCCACATGGCCTGTGGATAACCAGATTGGCTGACGGTGCAGACGGGCCTACCGTGGACCGGCGTCCGACGCGCCGGAACCGGAGTCAGGCCTCTCGTTTTGTCAGTGTCGTGCCGTAGAAAGAGTGGCACGGCGAGGTCCGCAGGGCGGACGTGAGGAGGTGGCCGGTGAGCATTCCCGAGCCATTGGACGAGCCTTGGACCGATGCCGGTCCCAGTGACCGTCTGCCTGTCTCCCGGCAGCGCCGTGGTGAGGGCCGGGGCCGCGAGGAGCAGCACGAGCGTGGCCGTGACACCGGGGTCTGGGACGGCGGATCGACGGGTTTCGAGCGGGTTCCTCCGCAGGATCTCGACGCCGAGCAGTCCGTCCTCGGCGGCATGCTGCTGTCCAAGGACGCCATCGCCGATGTCGTGGAGATCATCAAGGGCCATGACTTCTACCGGCCCGCGCACGAGACCGTCTTCCAGGCGGTCCTCGACCTCTATGCGAAGGGTGAGCCGGCCGACCCGATCACGGTGGCGGCCGAGCTGACCAGGCGCGGGGAGATCACCCGCGTCGGCGGCGCCTCGTATCTGCACACACTTGTCCAGTCGGTGCCGACCGCGGCGAACGCGTCGTACTACGCGGAGATCGTCCATGAGCGGGCGGTGCTGCGACGGCTGGTCGAGGCCGGCACCAAGATCACGCAGATGGGATACGCGGCCGACGGCGATGTCGATGAGATCGTCAACGCCGCCCAGGCCGAGATCTATGCGGTGACCGAGCAGCGGACCAGTGAGGACTATCTGCCGCTCGGCGACATCATGGAGGGCGCGCTCGACGAGATCGAGGCGATCGGTTCCCGCAGCGGCGAGATGACCGGTGTGCCGACGGGCTTCACGGACTTCGACTCCCTCACCAACGGTCTGCACCCCGGTCAGATGATCGTCATCGCCGCCCGTCCCGCGATGGGCAAGTCCACGCTCGCGCTGGACTTCGCGCGTGCCGCGTCCATCAAGAACAATCTGCCCAGCGTGATCTTCTCCCTTGAAATGGGCCGCAACGAGATCGCGATGCGTCTGCTGTCGGCGGAGGCCCGGGTGGCGCTGCACCATATGCGCTCCGGCACGATGACGGACGAGGACTGGACCAGGCTGGCCCGCCGTATGCCGGATGTGTCGCAGGCCCCGCTCTATATCGACGACTCGCCGAATCTCTCGATGATGGAGATCCGCGCCAAGTGCCGTCGTCTCAAGCAGCGCAACGACCTGAAGCTGGTGGTCATCGACTATCTCCAGCTCATGCAGTCCGGCGGCTCGAAACGCGCCGAGAGCCGCCAGCAGGAGGTCTCGGACATGTCGCGAAACCTCAAGCTCCTCGCCAAGGAACTGGAGCTGCCGGTCATCGCGCTCTCACAGCTCAACCGTGGTCCCGAGCAGCGTACGGACAAGAAACCGATGGTCTCCGACCTGCGTGAGTCGGG
This sequence comes from Streptomyces sp. NPDC059743, assembly GCF_042732975.1. NCBI lineage: Bacteria > Bacillati > Actinomycetota > Actinomycetes > Kitasatosporales > Streptomycetaceae > Streptomyces > Streptomyces sp. NPDC059743. The sequence continues at coordinate 310,713 of NZ_JBHWGS010000012.1, forward strand.
CTCCATCGAGCAGGACGCGGACATGGTGATCCTGCTGCACCGCGAAGACGCCTACGAGAAGGAGTCCCCCCGCGCGGGCGAGGCGGACCTCATCGTGGCCAAGCACCGCAACGGCCCGACGGCGACGATCACAGTGGCCTTCCAGGGCCACTACTCCCGCTTCGTGGACATGGCACAGACCTGACGCGGCCGGGTGTAGGGTCTCAGCTTCCGTGGCACAGTCTCAGCCGCGATGGCACAACGATGGCACTTATGCCGCTGTCGTGAGACTCGCTGGTCGGAGCCTTCACTCTTTCGAGTGATGAGGATTCTGATCCGGCCCGTCGACGGCTGGAGCGCTGACACCTTGGCTGAGCAGGCGATTGTCTGGGGGCTGGGGGTGTGTGATGGACGATGCGTCTGTGACCGTGAGTTTTCGTCGTCGACGCGGTGAGTGCGTCGAAGATCGACCTTGGCGTACTCCGCAAAGCACATTCGGCCGATACCTAGCAGTTTCTCTGTTGGGTTTTGATACGGGTGCTGACTCCCGGTTCTGGCTTCCCCTGGGCTTCTTGCCCGAGAGCCTGGGGCAAGGGGTCAACGAGCTTGCTCGGCATGCAGCGATGACAGTCCCAGCAGCAGCATGCGCACAACCACGGCAAGTACCGTAAGGAGGCTCACCTTGTGGAAGCTCCGTGGCTTCACGGACCGCATCTCGCGATAGCGGAACGAGCTTAGACCGTGTGCTATGTGGAGATTGCTCGTTGAGCTGAACATGGGGCGGGGTACATGGAGTTGGATTGTTCCGGACGGGCTGTGGGAGATCGCGGAGCCGTTGATCCCGCCGTCGAAGGTTCGGCGACAGGGCGGTGGGACGCAGGACACCCCTGATGAGACGCTGTTCGCCGCGATCATTTACGTCCTGGTGAGTGGTTGTGCCTGGCGGGCTCTGCCGCCCTGCTTCGGTATCTCGAAGTCGACGGCACATCGGCGTTTCGTGATCTGGTCCAGGGCCGGGGTGTGGGGGTGGCTGCACGAGGCCGTCATCGACAGGATCGACGAGTGCGGGCTGCTCGACCTTTCCCGCGTGGTCCTCGACTCCGCGCACGTGAGGGCGAAAAAGGGGGCGAACACACAGGCCCGTCGCCCGTGGACCGAGGCAAACCGGGTTCCAAGATGCACGTCCTGTCGGAAGCGAACGGACTGCCCCTGGTCGTCGGCGTCTCGGCCGCCAACACCCACGACAGCCTCGGACTGAAGCCCATGGTGGCAGGCCTCAAATCGAGACACGACCCCGAAAACGGCTGGCACTATCAGCCCGGCAAACTGCATGCCGACAAAGCATACGACGTGCCTGACCTGCGGAAATGGCTTAGCGGTAAACACATCGGCGTCCGTGCCGCCCGCAAGGGCATCGAATCCAGCGAACGATTGGGACGCTGAAGGTGGGTGATCGAGCGGACGATGTCGTGGCTGACCGGCTACCGCAGGCTCAACCACCGCTACGAACGCCATCCCCGCAACTACCTGGCCTTCCTAGGCCTCGCCGCCGCCCTCTGCTGCTACAAACGACTCCTCCGACTCACCACATAGGACACGGTCTTACGAGTTGGTGCGTGATAGCGGGTGGGCCGTGTTTCGCCTGGTCGTGACCTGTTTTCAGACGTTGATGGTGCGGTCGGATACGAGGTTGGCG
>NZ_JBHWGS010000013.1:0-283217 GCF_042732975.1 Streptomyces sp. NPDC059743
CACAAGGACAGGGGTGCGGGCCCACGCGCGTAGTGCAGGCAGGACAACAGGCCGACAGGAAAGGTCAGCCGGCCAGAATGGCGCGGGCCAGCCCGGCCGTCTCGGTCGGCGTCTTGCCGACGCGCACGCCCGCGGCCTCCAGGGCCTCCTTCTTCGCCTGCGCCGTGCCGGAGGAGCCGGAGACGATGGCGCCGGCGTGGCCCATGGTCTTGCCCTCGGGCGCGGTGAAGCCCGCGACATAGCCGACGACCGGCTTGGTGACGTTCTTGGCGATGAAGTCGGCCGCACGCTCCTCGGCGTCGCCGCCGATCTCACCGATCATCACGATCAGATCGGTGTCGGGGTCGGCCTCGAACGCGGCGAGCGCGTCGATGTGGGTCGTACCGATCACCGGGTCGCCACCGATGCCGACGGCCGACGAGAAGCCGATGTCCCGCAGCTCATACATCATCTGGTAGGTCAGCGTGCCCGACTTGGACACCAGACCGATACGGCCGGGCTTGGTGATGTCGCCCGGGATGATGCCGGCGTTGGACTGACCGGGAGTGATCAGACCGGGACAGTTCGGACCGATGATGCGGGTCTTGTTGCCCTTGCTGCCCGCGTACGCCCAGAAAGCGGCGGAGTCATGGACCGCGATGCCCTCGGTGATCACTACGGCCAGACCGATCTCGGCGTCGATCGCCTCGACGACGGCGGCCTTGGCGAAGGCCGGCGGCACGAAGACGACGGACACATCGGCGCCGGTCTTCTCGATGGCCTCGGCCACGGAGCCGAAGACGGGTACGGACGTGCCGTCGAAGTCGACGGACGTACCGGCCTTACGCGGGTTCACACCGCCGACGATGTTGGTGCCGTCGGCGAGCATGAGCCTGGTGTGCTTCATGCCGGTGGCGCCGGTCATCCCCTGGACGATGACCTTGCTTTCCTTGGTGAGGAAGATAGCCATGGTGTTGGAGTTCCTGGTCCTTATGTCGGGTCGGAGACGCGCGTAGGTCAGCGTGCCGCGGCGAGCTCGGCGGCCTTGTCGGCCGCGCCGTCCATGGTGTCCACGCGCTGCACGAGCGGGTGGTTGGCGTCGGACAGGATCTTGCGACCCAGCTCCGCGTTGTTGCCGTCGAGCCGCACGACCAGCGGCTTCGTGACGTCCTCGCCCTTGGACCTGAGCAGCTCCAGGGCCTGGACGATGCCGTTGGCGACCTCGTCGCACGCCGTGATGCCACCGAAGACATTGACGAACACCGACTTGACGTCGGGGTCGCCGAGGATGATCTCCAGCCCGTTCGCCATGACCTCGGCGGAGGCGCCGCCGCCGATGTCGAGGAAGTTGGCGGGCTTCACACCGCTGTGCGCCTCACCGGCGTACGCGACGACGTCCAGGGTCGACATGACCAGACCGGCGCCGTTGCCGATGATGCCGACCTCGCCGTCGAGCTTGACGTAGTTGAGGTTCTTGGCCTTGGCGGCGGCTTCCAGCGGGTTGGCGGCGGCCTTGTCCTCAAGGGCCGCGTGCTCGGGCTGGCGGAAGTCGGCGTTCTCGTCGAGCGAGACCTTGCCGTCCAGGGCGATGATCTTGTTGTCGCCGGACTTGATCAGCGGGTTGACCTCGACAAGGAGCGCGTCCTCTTCGATGAAGACGGTCCACAGCTTCTGGAGCACATCGGCGACCTGGTCGGCGATCTCGGCCGGGAACTTCGCGGCGGCGACGATCTCGGCGGCCTTCTCGGGCGTGCAGCCGTCGTTGGCGTCGACCGGGACCTTGGCGAGCGCGTCGGGGTTCTCCTCCGCGACGACCTCGATCTCCACGCCGCCCTCGACGGAGGCCATGGCGAGGAAGGTGCGGTTGGTGCGGTCCAGCAGGAAGGAGACGTAGTACTCCTCCGCGATGTCGGCCGTCTCGGCCAGCATCACCTGGTGGACCGTGTGGCCCTTGATGTCCATGCCCAGAATCTGGCCGGCCTTCTCGACGGCGTCCGCCGGGTCGGAGGCCAGCTTCACGCCGCCCGCCTTGCCGCGGCCACCGACCTTGACCTGCGCCTTGACAACGGCCTTGCCGCCGAGACGCTCGGTCACCTCGCGAGCCGCGTCAGGCGTAGTGATGACTTCACCGGCCAGCACCGGTACACCGTGCTTGGCGAAGAGGTCCCTCGCCTGGTACTCGAACAGGTCCACGCGTGTCCGTCCCTTTGTCTTTTAAACCGCAGCCTGGTGATCGCGGGTTCGTTGTCTGCGTGGGCGTGCCGCGAAGGGCAACGTGACTGCGCTGTCACTGAGGGAGGCGTACTCGCTGTCCGGTACGCGGCATGTCCGTCTCGCAGGTTATCCCCGAGGGCCTTGGGTCCCTAAATCACAGATCACACCTGAGCGGTGATACCTGTCACATGAGTCCCGAACCCGGCAGATCGCTGTCCGGTACGGGTATCGGGCGCTTCTCGATCGCCGCCGCCATCACCTCCGGAAAGAGGTCCGGCGTACAGGCGAACGCCGGTGCGTCCAGGGCCGCGAGGGCCGCGGCATGCTCCCGATCGTACGCCGGGGCTCCTTCGTCGGACAGCGCGAGCAGGGCCACGAACTGCACGCCCGAGGCCTTCATGGCCGCGACGCGCTTGAGCATCTCGTCGCGTATGCCGCCCTCGTAGAGATCGCTGATCAGGACGACCACGGTGTCGGCGGGCCGGGTGATCCGCGACTGGCAGTAGGCGAGCGCGCGGTTGATGTCCGTACCGCCGCCGAGCTGGGTGCCGAAGAGGACATCGACGGGATCGTCGAGCTGGTCCGTGAGATCCACGACGGCCGTGTCGAAGACGACGAGCCGGGTGGCGATCGAACGCATCGAGGCGAGGACCGCACCGAAGACCGAGGCGTAGACGACGGACGCGGCCATCGAACCGGACTGGTCGATGCAGAGGACGACTTCCTTCTTCACGGACTGTGCGGCCCTGCCGTAGCCGATCAGCCGCTCCGGGACGACCGTGCCGTGTTCCGGGAGGTAGTTCTTGAGATTGGCCCGGATCGTACGGTCCCAGTCGATGTCCCGGTGGCGCGGCCGGCTGATCCGCGCGGACCGGTCGAGCGCTCCGGTCAGAGTGGCTCTGGTGCGGGTGGCCAGCCGCTTCTCGATGTCCTGGACCACCTTGCGCACCACGGCGCGGGCGGTCTCCTTGGTCGTCTCGGGCATGGCCTTGTTGAGCGAGAGCAGGGTGCCGACGAGATGGACGTCCGCCTCGACCGCCTCCAGCATCTCCGGTTCGAGCAGCAGCGCGGAGAGACCGAGCCGGTCGATCGCGTCGCGCTGCATGACCTGGACGACGGAGCTCGGGAAGTACGTACGGATGTCGCCGAGCCAGCGCGCGACGGACGGCGCGGAGGCGCCGAGCCCGGCGGAGCGGCTGGTGCCGCTGCCACGGTTCTTGCCCGCGCCGTAGAGGGCCGAGAGCGCGCCGTCCATCGCCGCGTCCTTGCCGGAGAGCGCGCAGCCCGTCCCGTCGGCGCTCTCACCGCCGAGCACCAGACGCCAGCGGCGCAGCCGCTCGTCCGCCGCGCCGTCCTTGGGCGTCGCGTTCCCGGTCGCCGCGGTTCCGGTCGTCGTGTCCCCGATCGTCGTGTTCCCGCTCATCCCGTCGCCTCCGAGAGGTCGTGGTCATGGTCGTCGGTGAGGTCAAGGTCGAGGCCGATGGCCTGGGCGGGCCCCAGCAGCAGGCGGAGCACCGGCAGTACGGCATCGGCCCGCGCCTCGTCGAGCCCTGGGCCGAAGCCGGGCGCGACGGCCCCGGGCCCGGACTCCACCGGCCCTGCGCCGGCGGGCCCGCGCCGGACCAGCTCGCCCAGCGTGCGGCGTACTCCCGGCTCGTACGCCGAGAAGGTGCGGCGCAGCAGCGGGAGCACATCGGTGAAGGAGTCGGCGGGCACTCCGGTCAGCCAGCCGTCGACCAGCCCGAGCAGCCGTTCGTCGTGGATCAGGAGCATGCCGCCGCCCGACGCGCCGCCGACGAAGCCCTCGATCCAGGCGGCGGCGTCGGCCGGTGGAGTGCCGGGCGACAGGGCGAGCCCCATGAACCGCGCGGCGTCGTCCTCGGCGAGCCGCCCGTCGTCCAGCAGCAGCCGGGCTGCCCGCCCTCTGATCACTCCCGCCACGGTGTCCCGCTCCGCGAGCTTGCGCAGCACGGCCGCCCAGCGCCCACCGAGATCCCGACCGTCCGGGAGAAGGCCGATCGCCGTGTGGACGCTGTCGAGGTGTCCCCGCATCTCGGCCGCGCCGTCGGCGTCGAGCCCGGCGCAGGCGGGCGGCAGACCCACGCAGATCCGCTCGGCGAGCCCGCCCGCCACATCTCCGAGCGCGGCGGTGTCCGTGGACCGTACATCCCCGTACCGCAGCGAGCGGGCGAGCGCGGGCAGCGCCTTGGCGAGCTGGCCGACATCGGCATCCAGCGCGGCGCGGTCCGCCAGGGCGCGCATCACCACGGGCAGGGCGTCGGGCAGTTCGGCCAGCAGACAGCGCTCGGCCAGCGCCGTGACCTCGGCGAGCGATGTCGCGGACGCGGCCTGGGACTCGGCCCTGGCGGTGGCGGCGGAGAGCACGGTGGTGCCCCATATGCCCGCCTCCGCGACCCGTACGTACAGCTCGGGCTCCCAGCGCAGTCGCCAGCTCTCCCGGAATGTGCCGGTGCTCCCTCGTCCCGCGGCCGGCTCGCCCCAGCCGATGCCCAGCAGCCGCAGCCGGTGTAGAAGTCTGCTGCGCGCCGTGTCCGTCTCCTTGCGCAGATCGAGCTCCAGCGCGCGCTCCAGCGCCTCCGGCTTGAGCCGCAGCGAGCGCTGGAGCCGGGTGAGATCGCGCTGCAACGGCACGGCGGGCGCCGCGTCCGGGACCTCGCCGAGCACATCTCCGACGACGAGCCGGTCCTGGATGAGCCCGAGCGGGATGTCCGATCCCTCGCACATCACCGCCCGTACGGCGTCGATGGTCTCGGTGAGACCGGCCAGCGGGCGACCGCGCATCACGGCCAGGGTCTCGGCGAGCCGTACCGCCTCGATGACATGCGCGGAGGAGACGATCCGGTCCTCCTCCCGCAGCAGACCCGCGACCTTGGTGAGCCAGCGCTCCACGGGACGGTCGGGCACGGCGAAGAGATGTCCGTACCAGCCGGGCGAGTCGATACCCGCGCCGTAGCCGCTGTGCCGGGCGAGCCTGCGATGGGTCCAGGGCACCCAGGTCAGCTCGGTCCTCACCTTGGGCAGGCCCTTCAGCAGCGCGCGGTCGGCGGCGACGGTGGTCTTCTCCGCCAGCGCGGGCACATGCCAGGCGCCGCAGACCACGGCGACGCCTCCGTCGCCGAACTCCTTGCGGGCCGCGCGCAGTTGGATACGCATATGGGCCTCGCGGACGAGATCACGCCGATGCCCGCCGGCGCCGTACTCCTCGCGCAGCGCTCCCATGGCCTCGGCGACCGCCTCGAACGGAGCGAAGGGACCGGCGGAGCGGCCAGGAGCCTGGTGCTCGACGACGTCCTCCCACCAGCGCTCCGGATCGTCGTATCCGGCGGCCTCGGCGAGAACGGCGAGCGGATCGATCCGCAGTCCATCGGCGTCGGGCCGCGTATCGGCGTCAGGGTGTCCGTCGGTGCCGGGCTCGTTCCCGTCGGATCCGTCCTCCGATCCGTCCTCCGTGGTCTGTGCCAGTGAGTGCGCCGCGGGCAGATCGATGAACCGCACCGGTACGTCATGGGCCAGCGCCCAGCGGATCGCGACCCACTCGGGCGAGAACTCGGCCAGCGGCCAGAACGCGGCCCGCCCGGGATCGTCCACCGCGTGCGCGAGCAGCGCGACCGGCGGTCGCATCGCTTCGTCCCCGGCGAGCGCCAGCAGCGCGTCGCCCTCGGGCGGCCCTTCGATCAGCACCACGCGCGGCGCCGCCGCGTCGAGCGCACTCCGCACCGCCCGCGCGGATCCCGGCCCGTGGTGGCGGACTCCGAGCAGCAACGGCCCGCGCCCGGCGGCGCCGACGGCCGCCCGTGCGGCCGATGCCGCCAGTGCCGCCGTCATGCGCTCACCTCGCGGCAGGCACGGTAGAAGTCCTTCCAGCCGTCGCGCTCGCGGACCACTGTCTCGACATACTCCTGCCAGATCACCCGGTCCGCCGCCGGATCGCGGACGACCGCGCCGAGGATGCCGGCCGCCACATCGCCCGGCCGCAGCACGCCGTCGCCGAAGTGGGCGGCGAGTGCCAGGCCATTGGTGACGACGGAGATGGCCTCGGCCGTGGAGAGCGTCCCGGAAGGAGACTTGAGCTTCGTACGGCCGTCGGTCGTGACACCGTCGCGCAGCTCGCGGAAGACCGTCACGACCCGGCGGATCTCGTCGATGCCCTCGGGCCCGGCCGGCAGATCGAGCGAGCGCCCTATCTGGTCGACGCGCCGGGAGACGATCTCGACCTCTGCCTCGGGCGTGGCGGGCAGCGGCAGGACGACGGTGTTGAAACGGCGGCGCAGCGCGCTGGAGAGATCGTTGACACCGCGGTCGCGGTCGTTGGCCGTGGCGATCAGATTGAAACCGCGGACGGCCTGCACCTCCTGTCCCAGCTCGGGGACCGGCAGCGTCTTCTCGGACAGGATCGTGATGAGCGAGTCCTGTACGTCGGCGGGGATACGGGTCAGCTCCTCGACCCGCGCGGTCATGCCCTCGGACATGGCCCGCATCACCGGACTGGGCACCAGCGCGTCGCGGCTGGGACCGTGGGCAAGCAGCTGCGCGTAGTTCCAGCCGTACCGGATCGCCTCCTCCGGCGTGCCCGCCGTGCCCTGCACCAGCAGCGTCGAGTCACCGCTGACGGCCGCCGCGAGATGCTCGGAGACCCAGGTCTTGGCGGTGCCCGGCACACCGAGGAGCAGCAGCGCCCGGTCGGTGGCGAGCGTGGTGACGGCGACTTCCACGATCCGGCGCGGTCCCACGTACTTCGGTGTGATCACCGTGCCGTCGGGCAGCGTGCCGCCGAGCAGATAGGTGGCCACGGCCCAGGGCGACAGCCGCCATCTCACGGGCCGCTGCCGGTCGTCGGCCGCGGCCAGGGCGGCCAGCTCGTCGGCGAACGCGTCCTCGGCGTGCGGACGCAGCGGCTCGCTCCCGGTGGCCGGGATGGCAGCGGTGGTTTCGGACACGGTCATGGATCCCCCTCCAGATCGATCGACCGGATGTGGATTCCACGGTGCACCACGCCACTGACAATCGGTCATCCGTGCAGGTCAGGGCGATTGTCAGTGGTGGGTCCTAACGTCGTAGCCATGAATCCAACGGGGGTGCGCTGGACGACGGAACAGGTGCTGGCCCTGGCTCCTGACGACGCGTCACGCAAGGCGGGGAACAGACTGGGCACGGCCGGACCGTGGTCGGGCGCGGGCGCCAGTGCCACGGGCTCCGTATGGGGGCTGTGCAAGGGCAGTGGAGGCAAGCCGTACCAGACGGTGGTGGACACCACGGGCCCGGCGTACAGATGCAGTTGTCCCAGCCGGAAGTTCCCGTGCAAGCACGCGCTCGGACTGCTGCTGCTCTGGGCTGCCGGCGAGGAGACCGTAGGGCAGGCAGAGGCGCCCGATTGGGCCGAGGAGTGGCTCGAAGGGCGCAGGAAGCGGAGCGAGGAGAAGCCGGCGGGCGGCCCGGCGGGCGAGGGCGGGCCCGGCAAGCCGGCCGATCCGGAGGCCGCGCGGCGCAGGGCTGAGCGCAGGGCCGCGCGGATCACGGCGGGGACGACGGAGCTGGAGCAGCGGCTGACGGATCTGCTGCGCGGCGGACTGGCCGCGGCGGAGCAGTCGGGTTACGGGCTGTGGGAGGAGACGGCGGCCAGGATGGTGGACGCACAGGCGCCGGGACTGGCGGGCCGGGTGCGGGAGTTGGGAGCGATCCCGGGCTCGGGCGCGGGCTGGCCGGTGCGGCTGCTGGAGGAGTCCGCGCTGCTGCATCTGCTGAACGCGGGATGGCAAGGGCTCGACCGGCTGCCGGAGCCGCTGGCGACGACGGTCCGCACCCGGGTCGGCCTCCCGTCGCCTCTGGCGGGCGCGCCGGTCAGGGACCACTGGCTGGTCCTGGCTCAGTACGACTCCTCGGACGGCAAGCTGACCACCCGGCGTATCCGGCTGTACGGACGGGACTCCGGACGTTCGGCGCTGCTGCTCTCCTTCGGAGCCGCGGGCCGGTCGCCGGAGCTGGGGCTGCCGGTGGGCCTGGTGATCGACGCCGAGGTCACGCCGCACGCGGGCGCCGGACAGCTACGGGCCGACTGGGGGCGGCAGTTCGGTGTCCCGGGCCCGATCCAGGAGCCGCCGCCCGGCGGATCCACGACAGCGGCGATCGAGGCGTACGGCGCGGCGCTGCGGGACGATCCGTGGCTCGACGCATGGCCGGTGACACTGCGGGATGTCGTCCCTGTTCCGGTGCCCGAGGCGGGCGGCGGCTGGCAACTGGCCGACGCCGACGGCGGATCCGCCCTGCCCGTGGCACCGACTGCCCTGGGACGGCCCGGGCTCTGGAAGCTGGCCGCGGTCTCCGGCGGCGGGCCCGTGACGGTCTTCGGCGAGTGCGGCCACCGCGGTTTCCATCCGCTCGCGGCCTGGGCCGAGGACATACCGGGAACGGTCCCGCTCACCTGACCGCCGCGTGCGGTCGCCCGCGCACCTTCGGAGGACCCGATGCATGTACGGAGGACCCGATGACAAGCACCACCACCGACACCGCCGGCATCAGCACGCGCGGGAGCGCGACCGCCTGGGAAGGGCTGGTCACCGCCGCGCTGCTCGGTACGGACCGCCGCACTCCACCCGCCGAGATCATGACGCCCGGCCGGGACGCGCCCGTCGCCCTGCTGGACGCCGCCGCGCTCCACACCGTACGGCGCAGGGCGGGCCTGCTGCCCGCGCGCGCCGCCGCCCGTCCCGAGCCTGCGCCTCACGACGGACGACGGCCGTTGCCCGAGCCGGCCAGGAGGCGGCTCGGACAGTTGCTCGCCGACCGGTCCGCGCCCTCGGGCGGTGGAGGCCGCCGCGGTACGGCGCCCGATCTCACCGAGCTGCTGCCTCAGTGGCTGGCCGCCGCCGATGAACACGGCTACCGCGCGCCCGCCGCCGCCCTGCCCGCGCTTCTCGACGCGGCCCGCGCGCGTACCGATCTGCGGCCGCTTGCCCTGGCCTTCGCGGGACCGCGCGGGCTCTGGCTCGCCCGGCTCAATCCCGAGTGGAAGTTCGCCCTGCGCGGCGCTTCCGGCGGCTCCGTCCTGCCCGACGCGCGGGACATCGAGGCCGTGCGGCTGCTGTGGGAGGAAGGCCTGTTCGCCGAGCGGATCGCCCTGCTCGGCGCCGTACGGGCCCATGACGGCGAGGCGGCCCGCGCGCTGCTGGCGTCGACCTGGTCGACCGAGCGCGCCGAGGACCGGCTGATGTTCCTCGACTCCCTGCGTACGGGGCTGTCCGAAGCGGACGAGCCTTTCCTGGAACAGGCCCTGTCGGACCGCAGCCGCAATGTCCGCTCCACCGCGGCCGAACTGCTCTCGGCACTGCCGAAGTCCGCGCTGGCCGGGCGGATGGCGGCGCGGGCGGCGACCTGCGTGAGCATGGACCGTACGGGCGGCGGCCGGGTCATCGTGGTCGAGGCACCGCACGAGTGCGACGCGGACATGCAGCGCGACGGCGTGGTGCAGACGCCGCCCTCCGGGCGAGGTGAACGGTCCTGGTGGCTGGGCCAGTTGGTGGAGGCCGCGCCGCTGAGCACCTGGCCCGGCCGGCTCGGAGGCCGCACTCCGGAGGAGATCGTCGCGCTGCCCGTCCTGGACGACTGGGCGGACGAACTCCACGCGGCCTGGTGCCGGGCCGCCGTCAGGCAGCGGGACGCGCGCTGGTCGGCCGCGCTGCTGGGCAGGCCGGTGACGTCCCGGGAGAGCGGCCCCGGCACGCCGTCTCTCGCGGAGCGGGCGAAACTGCTCGCGACGCTGCCGTCCGCCGAACGGGCCTCCTGGGTGGCCGCGTTCATATCCGCCCATGGCCTCTCCGAGGCGTTCCAACTGCTCGGCGTCTGCACGGTGCCCTGGGCGGAGCCGCTCGGCCGGGCGGTCGTGGACGCGCTCGACATCGCGCGGGACGCGGGCAGTTACCCCTGGAGCTTCAGCGGAGTGATGGGCCTCGCGGAGCGCTGTCTGGACCCGGCCGAGGCGAGCCGCCTTGAGCTGCTCACGGCGACCCCGGACGAGACGGAGGACACCTCGCCGGGCGCGGGCGGCTACTGGTCGGAGGCGTTCCAGCGCCTGGTCTCCACGCTGCGTCTGCGCGCGGCGATGCTGGCGGAACTGACACAGCCGTCGGAACTGGCTGAACTGACGCAACCCGCCGAACAGGCGGTACCGGCCGCTATGACCGTACCGGCCGAACTGGTCGCACCGACCGCACCGGCCGACCTGGCCGTACCGGCGGCTGACCAGGCCGTACCGCACATATCGGCCGAACACTCAGCGCCGTAGCGGCGGTAGAGCCGTGGCGGCCGGACCGGCCAAGGCCCGAGCCGTTATGCGCCTGTCGGCTGGCGGACATGGTCGTTGACCCAGGTGACGATCGATGTCGTCGTCGCACCCGGAGTGAAGATCTCCGCGACGCCCAGCTCCTTCAGCGGCGCGATGTCCGCCTCCGGGATGATGCCGCCGCCGAAGACCTTGATGTCCTCCGCGTCCCGCTCCTTCAGCAGCTCGATCACCTTCGCGAAGAGCGTGTTGTGGGCACCGGAGAGGATGGACAGCCCGATCGCGTCGGCGTCCTCCTGGATAGCAGTGTCCACGATCTGCTCGGGAGTCTGGTGAAGGCCTGTGTAGATGACCTCCATACCGGCGTCGCGCAGTGCCCGCGCGATCACCTTGGCCCCACGATCGTGGCCGTCGAGACCCGGCTTGGCCACCACCACGCGGATCGGACCGGTCACACCCATCACTGCCTCCACATACCGACTGCACACCGACCGCGCCGTCGACCGGCCCGGGTCCCCGCGCCCGCCCGGCCCGGAGAAGTGAACGAACGTTACCCACAGCATCCCGCACCCTGCTGTTTCGCGGCGGTCGGCGAGGGGGAAATCACACCTGGGACATGTTCGCTTTGCGGTGTTCCGGTACCACTCGGCCCCAGGGCCGGGTCGGGACAGCCGCAAGGGGAGCCGCAGAGGAGCCGCCACACGGGCGCTTCCACCGGACCGCCGGTCGGGCGGTCCGGTGGGCCACCGGTGCGTCGGCTCCGGCACGTCGGCCGCGATCCGACCCGCGTGAGCGGCGCCCCATGAGGGCACACGGGGGTCAGAGCCGCCTCCCGGGTGCCGTTCGGAGGTCGGCCATGCAAATTCTGCCGTTCTTTCCGCTCTCGCCGCTCCTGCCTCCACTGCTGCGCCAGATGAGCCGTGTACGCGAGGTGACGACACCACCGGCCGCCCTGCTCCGCGCCAGCGCGATCGATCTGGCCATCCTCACCGGCCATCTCGTCCTCTATCCGGCCGGAATCATCCAGGAGCGCCGCGCCGCGCCTCTGCCGCCCGAAACGCCTCAGCTTCCCACCGAGGGCCACGCCCGGCCGCCCGTCGTACTGCTCCACGGCCTCGTCGACAACCGCTCCGTCTTCGTGATGCTGCGCCGCTCCCTCTCCCGGCACGGCTGGACACGTCTCATCTCGCTCAACTACTCGCCGTTGACGTTCGACATCCGTACGGCCGCCGAGCTGCTCGGCCGGCACATCGAGGAGATCTGCGTCCGGACCGGCCACCATCAGGTCGATGTGGTGGGCCACAGCCTGGGCGGTCTGATCGCCCGCTATTACGCGCAGTGTCTGGGCGGCGACACCCGGATACGCACCCTGGTCACGCTCGGTACGCCTCACGAGGGCACCACCGCCGTGCCGCTGGCGGACGCCCATCCCGTGGTGCGGCAGATGCGGCCCGGATCCGCGCTGATCGAGGAGCTGAGGCTGCCCGCGCCCGGCTGCCGCACCCGCTTCGTGAGCTTCTGGAGCGATCTCGACCAGCTCATGGACCCGGTGGAGACAGCACGTATCGACCATCCCGATCTCCTCACACAGAACATCCGTGTGAGCGGTCTCGGCCATCTCACGCTGCCGGTTCATCCGTCGGTCGCGGCCGGTGTGCGGCAGGTGCTCGAATCCGGATTCCTGCCCGATCTCGGCTCCGGCAGCGGGCCCGACGGAGGTTCCGCGGCCGGCGGACCGGCCTCCGTCGCCTGACCACGGACCGGCTTGTCGGACCGGCCGATCGGATCGGCCGTCGGATCAGCCCGTCGGGCCCGCCGCCCGGCCCATCCACTCGAACAGCCTTCGAACGTACGGCCAAGCCTGTGCCCGCAGTCCGCCGAAACACGGCCGAATGCCCGTTTCCGCAGATCCCAAAACCTGCGGAAGATTGTCGCCGTCGCATACCGCCGGGTACAGTCGCGGCCACTGCTTTCCCTCTGGGGTCCTCTCCGCACAGGACCGGATTTCCCCAGACCTGGTCCTGCTGCCGAGGCGAGAGAGAAGTTGGTGAACGACCAGCACGCCCACGCCGGGTACGCCGCATACGACGGTTACCAGACCGGCAGCTACGAGACCGACCCGCTCTTCGGCTCCCTGCCGGGCGGTTATGAAGGCGCTCCGGCCCCCGTCGGGCCGTACGAGACGCAGTACGACACCGCAGGCCAGTGGGACAGCGGCGCACAGCAGCACCAGACGGCCGGGGCCGGATACGACGCGTACGGCACGCCGCAGTACGACACGAGCGGTCAGCAGTACGACACGAGCGGCCAGTGGGCGAACGTCACCACCAGCGGCACCGGATACCAGCCGTCGGCGGAGTACCAGCAGCAGGCGGACTATCAGCCGTCGTTGGGCATCCCGGGCCAGGCGGCCGAGCCGGACATGACCGGACAGTGGGACGCCGACGCCTGGAACCAGGCGAACCAGCTCAACGGGACCGGCCACCCAGGACAGTTCGAGAACGCGCCGTTCGGATACGACGCGTCGGGCGGGATCGCGACGGCCCCGTTCGACCCGGCGCAGGCCGCGCAGTTCGAGACCGCGGCGTTCGACGCCGAGCAGTTCAGGGCCGCGCCTGTCGGATACGAGCCGACCGCGCTCTGGATGGCGCCCTCGTTCGACACCGACACGTACGACGCCACCGCGTGGAACTCGGCGGGCACGACGCCCGATCCGGCGCAGGGCCAGTACGACACGGAAGGGCAGTACACCCAGGACGGTCAGTACGGCACCGATGGTCAGTACGGCACGGACGGCCACTACGACGCCGACGGCCAGTACGACACGAAGGACTCGTACGACGCGCAGGACCCGTACGATCCCGACCACCAGTACGACGGCAACCAGTACGATCCCGACGCCGAGTACGGCGCTCCCGGGCCCGAGCCCGAACCCGAGGACGGCTTCGACGCGGAGCCCGGTTACGAGACCGACGACCGCGACCACGCCAGGAGCAAGGCGGAAGCCGACGCCGAGTTCGATCCCGAGGTCGACTCGCTGCACATGGCCCCGACCATGACCGTGCCCGCCATAACCGTGACGCCCGTGACACCTCGCCCGGTACGCCGGGCCGGCGGAGGCGGAAACGGCAGCCGTGGCCGCCGCCGTACCCCCGCCAAGCGCTCCGCACTCCTCACCGTCGCCGTGCCCTCCGCCTGTGTGATGGGCGTCGCCGGTATCGCCGCCGCCTCCGTCGGCGGCCTCGGCGCGGAGGAGGCCCAGGACGACACCAAAACGACGGCGGCAGCCGCCGATCCCGGCTCCGTGAAGCCCGTCGCCGCCAACAACAAGCTGGACACCCAGCTCGCCGCCCTCAGCGCCGACGCCCGTGACTTCGGTGACCGCGCCAGCCGTACGCAGGAGCGCATCGACCTCAAGGAGCGGCAGGAGGCGGAGCGGAAGCAGCGCGCGGCGGAGGCGGCCCGCAAGGAGGCCCTGCGCCCCAAGTTCGCCCTTCCCGTGGCCGCGCACGGCCTCAGCGCGTACTACGGCCAGGCCGGCGTCAACTGGATGTCCGTACACACCGGGATCGACTTCCCGGTCTCGTACGGCACGCCGGTGATGGCCGCGACCGACGGCACCGTACGCACGCAGTACAACAGCGCCTACGGCAACATGGCCATCGTGACCGCGGCCGACGGCACCGAGACGTGGTACTGCCATCTCAGCAGCACGAGGATCCGCTCCGGCCTGGTCAAGGCCGGTGATGTGATCGCCTATTCGGGGAACTCGGGCAACTCCACCGGCCCTCATCTGCACTTCGAGGTACGTCCCGGCGGCGGCTCGGCGATAGACCCCCTGTCCTGGCTCCGCAGCCACGGCCTCGACCCGACATAGGCAAAGCAGAAAGCGGAAAGCCCCTCGGCCGAGGGGCTTTCCGCTTTTCGCTTTCCCGCCAACGTCGCTCCGGACCGAGCTCGCGGACCACGCCCTACAGCTTCTCCACCGGCGCGTACCGCAGCAGCAGGCGCTTGGGCTTGGTGTCGCCGAAGTCGACCGTCGCCTGGGTGTCCGCGCCCGTCCCCGTCACCTCCGTCACCGTGCCCAGACCGAACTGGTCGTGCGTGACACGGTCGCCGACCGCCAGCGAGATCACCGGCCGGTCGTTCGTACGCCGTGTGGCGAAGCCCGAGGCGCCGCCGGACCGCGAGCGCGAGGAACCGGAACCGCCTGCCGCCGCCGACAGCGAGGACGCGATACCGGACGTCGGGCCCGCCGGGATCTGCGCTCCGGTCCGCTTCCACTCCAGATGGTGGCCCGGGATCTCCTCCAGGAACCGTGACGGCGGGTTGTACGAGGGCTGTCCCCAGGCGCTCCGCATCGACGACCGCGTCAGATAGAGCCGCTCACGGGCGCGCGTGATCCCGACATACGCCAGCCGCCGTTCCTCCTCCAGCTCCTTCGTCTGGCCGAGCGCGCGCATGTGCGGGAAGACGCCGTCCTCCATGCCAGACAGGAACACCACAGGGAACTCAAGGCCCTTCGCGGTGTGCAGAGTCATCAGCGTGATGACGCCGGAGCCGTCCTCGTCCTCGTCGGGGATCTGGTCGGAGTCGGCGACAAGCGCCACCTGCTCCAGGAACTCGGCGAGCGTGCCGGCTGCGGGCGCGGCGGCCGGGGCAGCGGGGGCCGTGTCGTCGCCCGCCACCTCGCCCGCCACCTCGGCGGCGGCCTGCGCGCGGGCCTGCTCGAACTCCAGCGCCACCGCCGCCAGTTCCTGAAGGTTCTCGATACGCGTCTCGTCCTGCGGATCGGTAGAGGCCTGAAGCTCCGCCAGATAACCGGTCCGTTCGAGCACGGCCTCCAGCACCGTCGCCGGTCCGGCGCCCGATTCGACGACCGTGCCCAGCTCCTCCATCAGCGTGTTGAAGCGCTTCACGGCATTGGCGGAGCGTGCCGCCATGCCGTACGCCTCGTCCACCCGGCGCAGCGCCTGCGGGAAGGTGATCTTCTCCCGTAGCGCCAGGGCGTCGATCATGGCCTCCGCGCGGTCCCCGATGCCGCGCTTGGGCACATTGAGGATGCGGCGCAGCGGAACGTTGTCCTCCGGGTTGGCCAGGACCCGCAGATAGGCCAGCACATCGCGGACCTCCTTGCGCTCGTAGAAGCGCACTCCGCCGACGACCTTGTACGGCAGGCCGACGCGGATGAAGATCTCCTCGAAGACACGCGACTGCGCGTTCGTACGGTAGAAGACCGCGACATCGCCGGCCTTGGCCTCGCCCGCGTCCGTCAGCCGGTCGATCTCGTCGGCGACGAACTGCGCCTCGTCGTGCTCGGTGTCCGCGACATAGCCGATGATCTGGGCACCGGCGCCCGCGTTGGTCCACAGATTCTTCGGACGGCGGCTCTCGTTGCGCTCGATGACCGCGTTGGCGGCGCTGAGGATCGTCTGCGTGGAGCGGTAGTTCTGCTCCAGCAAAATCGTGGTGGCGTCCGGATAGTCCTCCTCGAACTGGAGGATGTTACGGATAGTGGCGCCGCGGAAGGCATAGATCGACTGGTCGGCGTCACCGACGACACACAGCTCCGCCGGATCGTGGTCCTCGCCGGAAGGGCCCACCAGCTCGCGTACGAGCGTGTACTGCGCGTGGTTCGTGTCCTGGTACTCATCCACCAGCACATGACGGAAACGCCGCCTGTAGTGCTCGGCCACATCCGGGAACGCCTGGAGCAGATGGACCGTGGTCATGATGATGTCGTCGAAGTCCAGGGCGTTGGCCTCGCGCAGCCGTGCCTGATACATCCGGTACGCTTCGGCGAGCGTCTTCTCGAAGCCGTCGGCCGCCTGGTCGGCGAAGGTCTCCTCGTCGATCAGCTCATTCTTCAGATTCGAGATCTTGGCGCTGAAGGACTTCGGCGGATAGCGCTTGGGATCGAGGTCCAGATCACGGCAGACCAGGGCCATCAGCCGCTTGGAGTCGGCGGCGTCGTAGATCGAGAACGACGAGGTGAATCCGAGCCGCTTGGACTCGCGCCGCAGGATCCGTACACAGGCGCTGTGGAAGGTCATCACCCACATGGCACCGGCGCGCGGTCCGACGAGCTGCTCGACGCGCTCCTTCATCTCGCCCGCGGCCTTGTTGGTGAAGGTGATCGCCAGTATCTCGCCGGGATGCACAGAGCGGTTGCCCAGCAGATACGCGATCCGGTGGGTCAGGACCCGGGTCTTCCCGGAGCCGGCTCCGGCCACGATGAGCAGAGGCGAACCCATGTGCACGACGGCCGCGCGCTGCTCTTCGTTCAGCCCTTCGAGCAGCGCGGCGGGATCCACGACCGTACGCGGCGAGCCGCCGCGGTGGTACGGATCGCGCGCCGGCGGTGCGTCGAACGCGCCGTTGAAGAGGTCGTCCGGCACCGCCTCCTGGGCATGCTCGTCGTGGTCCTCGGGCGGCGGCGGTGGCTCGTCACCGGAGGGCTGGAGGTCCGCCAGGAAACTGTCGTCAAAGAGGCTGCTCATCGCTCTCCGAGTCTAGGCCGCCGGACTGACAGCCCGCGCCCGCCTTGGAAAGTCGGGAAGTCTCCACCCGGTCACACGGTGTGACGAAAACACTCACTCGACCCCCGTGCGACACTCCGGAAACACTTTCCCTCATCGCATGAGCAAATGGTCACGAAAATGTATCGGGCATATCGGCCATCGACCTTCACATGAGGACCACAGTTTGGCTAGCGTGCTCGGTCAGGCACCCCGTACCACCGAAGGCGACCCGCGCCGAGCGGGCGACCTATGCCGAAATCGGACATTCCATAAGGAAGTTCGACGGAAGGAGATGCTGGCCTTGGCGTCGCATCGCAAGTCGCGCACCCGTAGCGGAGTACGCACCAACTCCCCCGCCGTCGGGCTCACGACGGCCGCCCTCGCTTCGGTCACGCTGCTCTCGGCGCAGAGCGCGAACGCCGCGCCCGCCGAGCCCAGGCCGTCCGTCGAAGAGGTGCAGAAGAAGGTCGACGATCTGTACCGCCAGGCCGGCGGCGCGACGCAGCAGTACAACAAGGCCAAGGAAGCCACGGAGAAGCAGAAGCGCGCGGTCGGCCGCGTGCTGGACGAGGTCGCCAAGCGCGCGGACAAGCTGAACGAGGCCCGCCGTACGCTGGGCAGCTTCGCGGCCGAGCAGTACCGCGAGGGCGGGCTCACCCAGACCGCCGCCCTGCTGTTCTCCGACAGCCCGCAGGCGTACTTCGAGCAGACACAGGTGATGGACCGGCTGGCGGACCGTCAGCGCGGTGTCCTGGCCGACTATCAGGCGCAGCAGGCCGCGGCGGCGAAGGAGCGGGCGGAGGCGGCGAAGAGTCTGGAGTCGCTCACCGCGTCACAGGCCTCGCTGCGGACCAGCAAGGAGAACGTACAGAAGAAGCTCGGCGCGGCCCGTGCGCTGCTGTCGCAGCTGACCGCGGCGGAGCAGGAGCGGCTGGCGGCGCTGGAGCGCAAGAAGGAAGAGGAGGCCCGCCGGAAGGCGGAGGCGAAGGCCAAGGAGGAGGCCCGCGCGAAAGCGGAGGCGGAGGCCGAGGCCGAGCGCACGCGCGAGCAGGAGCAGGCCGCCCAGCCGCCTGCGACCGGCACGGGCACGGATTCCGGGGCGGGAACGGGCTCCGGTACCGGCACCGGCACCGGCACCGGCACGGGATCCTCCGACAGCGGCTACGCCACCAAGGCCGCGAAGGTCCTCGCCTTCGCACGCGCGCAGATAGGCAAGCCGTACGTCTGGGGCGCGTCCGGGCCCAGTTCGTACGACTGCTCGGGCCTGACACAGGCCGCCTGGCGGGCAGCGGGCGTGGAACTGCCGCGCACCACCTGGGAACAGGTCAAGGTCGGCACACGCGTCGCGACAGGAGATCTGCTCCCCGGCGATCTGGTCTTCTTCTACGACGACATCAGCCATGTCGGCATCTACATAGGCGACGGCATGATGATCCACGCGCCCAAGCCGGGCGCGAATGTCCGCGAGGAGTCGATCTACTACATGCCGATCTACGGAAGCGTCCGCCCGGCCTGACCGGCACTCACACTCCAGTCATGCCTCAGGTCCAGAGTGTGGCGATGAAGATATTGGCCATCGTCAGACCGCCGACCGCGCTGAACAGGCCCTTCGGCGCCGTCTCCTCGTCCCGCTTCACATAGACGACGGCGAGGATCACGACGAGGATCGCGAGCTTGATGCCGATCTTGATGTTGTTCACGGGATTGTCGTCGGCCTGGTTCAGGC
This sequence comes from Streptomyces sp. NPDC059743, assembly GCF_042732975.1. Lineage (NCBI taxonomy): Bacteria > Bacillati > Actinomycetota > Actinomycetes > Kitasatosporales > Streptomycetaceae > Streptomyces > Streptomyces sp. NPDC059743. The sequence continues at coordinate 18,737 of NZ_JBHWGS010000013.1, forward strand.
CGACCAGGGCGATGCCCGTGACCAGCATAGTCAGCGCTCCGTGCAGCATCGCGGGACCGAAGCGGGCCGTGCCGGTGCTCATCGACTTCATCTGGGTCAGAAAGCCGCCGAGCAGCGACGCTATGCCGATGATGTGCAGGGCGACGAAGACATTGATGAGTACGTCCATGACCGGAGCCTAACGGGGGCCATATCACCTCTCTCAGGTGAGGTACGGCTTTCTTTCCCTATCGGCCAGGTCGGACCGGAAGGGCACCGTTCCGCCGGGATCATCCTGATCACAAAGCGCTTCGGAACCTTCACCTCCAGCCAATAGCGGCCATGCCGACACCGAGCTGTGACCTTGCGCCATAGCGTCCCTCTCCAGGCGGCCGACTCGTACCGCCGGACCCGGACCGTACGTACCCGTACCGAAGGAAGTGGACGCCCTCGTGGCAGCGCACCGAAAACGCAAGCAGCGCCGGCTCACCGGCCCGACCGGCCGTACCGCCGCCACCCTCGCCCTCGCAGGCGCCGCGACCGCCACCGCCTCGGGCGCTCCCGCGCACGCGGAGCCCCGGCTCACCCCGGCCCAGGTCAAGGCGGAGGTCGAGGGCCTGTACGAGCAGGCCGAGGCCGCGACCGAGCGGTACAACGGCGCGAAGGAGAAGGCGGCGGAGGCACGGGCCTCGCTGACGGAGCTGCGTGACGAGGCCACCCGCAGAACGGACCGGCTCAACGCCTCACGCAACGCGCTCGGTTCGATCGCCACCGCGCAGTACCGCACGGGCGGTCTCGATCCCGCCGTACAGCTCGCCCTCAGCTCCAGGCCCGACGACTTCCTCGAACGCGCCGGGCTGGCCGAGCGCGCCGGAGCCCGTCAGGCCACCATGGTCGCCGGGATCCGCAAGGAACTCGCCGCGATCGCCCAGCTCCGCAGCCGGGCCGACGACCGGCTCGAAGAGCTCGGGGCCCGCCAGTCGGAGCTGGCCCGCCACAAGTCCGCCATCAAGGGAAAGCTCGACTCCGCCCAGCGGCTCCTGGACCGGCTGGCTCCGGCGCAGCGCGCCCTGTACGGCGAGAACGGCAGGGACGGCAGGGACGGCAGGGACGGCGAGAACAGCCAGAACGGGCTGTACGGTCCTGGCGAGACGGCCAGAAGCAGGGTGAGGGCGCCGGGCTCCCGCGCGGCGGCGGCCGTCGCCTTCGCGTACGGAGCGCTCGGCAAACCGTACGTCTGGGGCGCGACCGGGCCCGGTTCCTTCGACTGCTCGGGCCTGACACAGGCCGCCTGGCGCGCGGCGGGCGTATCCCTGCCCCGCACCACGTACACACAGATCAACGCGGGACAGCGCGTCACACGCGACCGGCTCGCACCGGGCGATCTCGTGTTCTTCTTCTCGGGCGTCAGCCATGTCGGGATCTATGTCGGCGGCGGGCAGATGATCCATGCGCCGCGGCCCGGCTCGGCGGTCCGGCTGGCGCCGATCGACCAGATGCCGTTCGCGGGCGCCACCCGGCCCGCGTAGACCGCCGCCCGGCCCGCGTCACCGGCCCGCGTCACCAGGACGGACCACCCTGGGTGCCGCGTCTCCTCCTTCGCGCCACGATGAGCAGCAGAACTGCCGTCGGCCGTGAAAGGGAAGCCGTGAGACGAGCCACCGCCGTCAGCGCGTCCGTCCTCACCGTCGGTGCGCTCTTCGTCCTGGCCCCGGTCGGTGTCACGCCCAAGGGCTGCGGCGACCTCTCCGGCGGCCGGCTCTGTATCGAGGGCCCGATCGGTGGTGCGGGCCGGTTCACCACGTGGTACGTCCAGCACGAGGACCGGCCCGGCACCGCCGTACGCCTCGGCTATCAGCGCAAGGACCACCGGATCGTCGCGTTCCCGGGCTGGTTCGGGACGCAGCACACCCGAGGCGGGCGCGCCGAGCTGGGCGGCACGCTCGACACCGCGCCGGGCGAGTGCGTACGCGGCCTGCTGGAGCACCGGGACAAGACATACGTCACCCAGTGGCGCTGCTCGTAGGCCGGTCCCGGAAACGGCGGCCGGCCCCGAGGCGGCGCCTCGTCAGACCAGCCTGCGCGCCGTCGCCCACCGCGTCAGCTCATGCCGGTTCGAGAGCTGAAGCTTCCTCAGGACCGCCGAGACATGCGACTCCACGGTCTTCACCGAGATGAAGAGCTGCTTGGCGATCTCCTTGTACGCGTATCCTCGCGCGATCAGCCGCAGCACCTCACGCTCCCGCTGGGTGAGCCGGTCCAGGTCCTCGTCCACCGGCGGCGCGTCCGTCGAAGCGAACGCGTCCAGCACGAAGCCGGCGAGCCGTGGCGAGAAGACCGCGTCGCCCTCCTGCACCCGGAAGATCGAGTCGACCAGATCGGTGCCGGTGATCGTCTTGGTGACATAGCCGCGGGCACCGCCTCTGATCACTCCGATAACATCCTCGGCGGCGTCGGAGACCGACAGCGCCAGGAAGCGCACCGGATTCTCGCCCGCGACCATCAGCGGCGCGCAGCGGCGCAGCACCTCCACACCGCCGCCGCCCGGCAGATGGACATCGAGCAGCACGACCTCGGGGCGGGTCGCCGTGATCACGGTGACCGCCTGGTCCACATCGGCCGCCTCACCGACGACCTCGACACCGGTCTGTTCGGTGCGGCCGATCTCCGCCTGTACTCCGGTACGGAACATCCGGTGGTCGTCGACGAGCACGACCCGTACACGGCGGCCGTCCCCGGCCGGGCCGCCGCCGCTGTCCGCCGGATTGCCCTTGGCCTGTACGCCCTCGCTCATGGTCTCTGCCCCTCGTCCTGGTCCTCGTCACCGCGCGGGCCACGGGTCATCCGTCCGCCCGCTCCATCTCCAGCTCGACCTCGGTGCCGCCGCCCGGCACCGAACACAGCCGCGCCGTCCCGCCGTTGCGCTGCATCCGGCCGATGATCGACTCCCGTACGCCCATACGGTCGGTCGGCACCGCGTCCAGGTCGAACCCGGGGCCGCGGTCCCGTACGGAGAGGAAGACCGTACGGCCCTCCACCTCCGCGAAGACCTGCACCGCGCCCCCATCGCCACCGTACTTGGCGGCGTTGACCATTGCCTCGCGCGCGGCCTGCATCTGTGCCGCCAGTTTCTCGTCGAGCGGGCAGTCGCCGACGACCACGACCTCGATCGGCACACCGTGGTAGTCCTCCACCTCGGCCGCCGTACGCTTCACCGCCTCGGCGAGGGTGGTGGGCTCGTCCTCCTCGTCCTTGCCGCGGCCCTCCGGCTTGTAGAGCCAGGCGCGCAGCTCGCGCTCCTGCGCGCGGGCGAGCCGGCGGACCTCGCCCGGCTCGTCGGCGTTGCGCTGGATCAGGGTGAGGGTGTGCAGCACGGAGTCATGGACATGCGCGGCGACCTCGGCGCGCTCCTGCGCGCGGATACGCATCAGGCGCTCCTCGGAGAGGTCCTGAGTCATCCGTACGAGCCAGGGCCCGGCGAGCAGCGCGACTCCGGCGACGACGGCGATGGCCCCGGTCAGTACGTTGCCGAACTGGGCCGCCGAGCCGCGCACCACCATGAAGACGGCGAGACCCAGACCGACCAGGGCGACTCCCGCGAGCGTGCGCGCGAGCTGGAAGAGCCTTCGGCGGCGGCCGACCTCGGTCCAGCGGGCACGGCGCGCGTTGTCCGCCTGACGCCAGACCAGAACGACGCCTGCGCCTATCAGCAGCAGCGGCCAGATATAGCGGTCGGCGTGGCTGCGGCCGAAGCTGACGTTGCCGATGAAGATGCCGGCGCCTATCACCAGCGCTATGAGCGCGAAGACCTGGCCCTTGTCCGGCTTGCGCAGCCGACGTCTGCCGTCGGGGCTGATCTCGAAGAGGGAGCGTGACTCGACGACCGTGCCGCCGACGCCGAGCGGGACGACGATCCAGAAGACGGCGTAGAGCAGCGCGCCGAGGCCCTGCGAGAAGAAGAGAGCGAGGAAGACGAGCCGCACCCAGACGACCGGCAGCCCGAGATGTCCGGCGAGACCGCGCGCCACACCGCCGAGGAGACGGCTGTCCGCGCTGCGGTACAGCTTGCGCGTCGGCGGCTCGTCCGGCACGGGAGCACGGGCGGCGGAGGGCGCGGTGGAGCGTGGCGGGGCGGCTGGCATGCCTTCGATGGTCACATGGCGGGATGCGGGAGGACATCAGGGTCGGACCCCTGATGCGACCCTGATGCCATATCGATCCCGGATCCCAAGGGCCGTCCGGTCCCGGATCCGCCTGGCTGCTGAGGGAACGGTCCTGCGAAGACGCGTCCCTCCGGAACGGCGCACGCGCAAACGTCCATGATCCCCGAAGCGGCCCGGGAGCCAATATCAGGGTGAGCCCAGGGTCGGCATGGCTGGAGGCGCGGGACACGGACCGTCACCATGGACATATGACCCAGCCGTCGGCCCCGTCGCCCATCGCACAGGCCGCCGCGCCGCCCGAGGCATCCGCTTCCGCGTCCGCCCCGGGCTCAGCGCCGCCGCCTCCCGCGTCCCCTCAGCTTCAGCGCAGCCCGCGCCAGAAGGTGTTCGCCGGTGTGTGCGGCGGGCTCGGGCGGTATTGCGACGTGGATCCGGTGATCTTCCGGATCGTCGTCGGAGTGCTCACGGTCACCGGCGGTATCGGGCTGATCTTCTACGGCTTCGCGTGGCTGCTGGTCCCGCTGGACGGCGCGGAGGAGAACGAGGCCCGCAGACTGCTGTCGGGACGGGTGGACGGAGCCTCGCTGATAGCCGTGCTGCTCGCGCTGATCGGCTGCGGGCTGTTCCTGTCCATGCTGGGCAATGACGGCACCCTCGGCTTCGCCGCCATGCTCTCGCTCGCCGTCGTGGGCTCCGCCGTGTGGTCGCAGCGCCGCCGCGCAGCCGCGCCCGACGGCGCGGCACTCGATCCGGCCACGGCGCAGGCAGTGGCGGAGGCACCTCCGGAGACGATGGCGCCGCCGATACCGGGCATCCACTCGTGGTGGCGTGACCCGATAGTCAAGGACGGCACCACGGGCCCGACCGTGGATGTCTATCTCTGGGGTCCCGAGGACGGCGAGGGCGGTGCGAACCGGTCGTGGCACCACCGCTCGGCCACCTCGCCGAGCCCGGCCCGTCCTCGGGGACCGCGCGGGATCGGCGGCAGCGTCCTGCTGCTCGCGCTGATAGCGGGCGGGCTCGGCACGGGCCTGTCCTGGGAGAGCCGGCCGTTCGGTACGAGCCTGGAGACAGGACTGGCCTGCGCGCTCGCGGTCTTCGGGATCGGTCTCGCGGTGAGCGCCTTCCTGGGCCGCACCGGTGTCGGCACGATCTTTCTGACCGTCGTCACGGCCGGGCTGCTCGCGGGTGCGTCGGCCGTCCCGAAGAACATCACCACGGAGTGGGGCCGTCAGCACTGGACACCTGCCTCGGTCGCCGTGGTGCAGCCGCGGTACGAGCTGGGCTCCGGCGTCGGCACACTCGACCTGTCCGGGCTCGCCGTGCCCAAGGGCCGCACCGTCAGTACGTCCGCCGAGGTGGGCGCCGGACAGCTCAAGGTCGTCGTACCGCAAGGAGTGACCGTGAAACTGCGTGCACAGGCAGGGCTCGGGGACATCCGGCTGCCAGGAGATCCGCCGAACGATGTGGACATAGCCCCGGACCAGTCCCGGCAGCGCACGCTGACACCGCGCGCGGGCGCCGGGCCGGCCGGCACGCTGGATCTGGAGCTCGAAGTCGGCCTCGGCCAGGTGGAGGTGACCCGTGCTGCGTCATGAGATCCGGCCCGGCCGGCTGGTCGCGGGACTGGCGGTGCTGGGCGCGGCGGTCGCGTACGCCGGTGATGCCGCGGGCTCCTGGCACACACCGTGGTACGCGGTGTTCCCGGTGGTCTTCGGTGGTCTCTTCCTGGCCTCCTTCGTGGCCGCCGCCGACTACCTCATACGCCGCCGCCGGTCGGCCAGGAGGGCGTCGAGGGAGAACACCGGGGCGCCGGCGAGCACCAGCGGCAGCCAGGCCATCAGATAGGCGAGGTCGTTGCCGTAGTAGTACGGATCGCTCTGCCAGCTCATGGTCAGCCACAGGCTCAGCGAGATGAGGGCGCCGCCGAACGCGGCGAGCCGGGCCAGCAGTCCGAAGAGCGTGCCCAGGCCGACGGCGAGTTCACCGATGGCGATGGCGTATCCGAATCCCGAAGGGCTCTTGAGCGCGAGATCGACCAGCGCGGGAATGGCCGAGCTGTCCCGGACCGCGCGCATCAGCTCGCCGACCGAGCCCGGGCCGGTCGCCGAGAAGAAACCACCCTGAGTCAGTTTGTCGATTCCCGCGTAGATGAAGGTGACGCCGAGGAAGATCCGCAACGGCAGCAACGCGAAGCGTGTGGCGTTCTCCCGCCAGCCGCGCCGCTCACCGCCGATCTGCCCATAGGTGTCCGTCCGGTAGCCATAGGTCATCGCCGGTCCGCCTCTCCCTGTCCCACACCGCTGCCACGGGAGCCAGTGCCCTCGTGTGCCCTTGCCCATGCATACGGATACGACTCGTCCGGCGCTCAGTGAACCAGCCGCCGGGCCTCAGGAATCGGCCATGTCTGTGAAGGGTTTGAACAACTGCGCGGGAGATACGTTCCGTTGCGGTCAGTCCATGACCTCGACGATCACGCGGTTGGTCTCCACGCCCGCCGCGGTCACGACCTGCACCTCCACGGAGCCCGGCTCCACATCGACCGGTACGGGCACGGTGAGACAGGTGTCGGACGGATTGGCGAAGCCGCCGGGCACCGGGATCAGCGGTACATGAACATGGACGGAGCCGATCCGCACGACCATGCGGGCCAGCCGGTCCGGAGTGCCCGCGCCGGGTGGTACGAAACCGGCGCCGCGGATCTCGATGTCGTCGCCGGTACGGATGGGCGCGTCCAGATCGCCCGCCTCCCTGGCCCGTACGACCGACAGGACGAGAGGCTTCCCGCCCTCCGCGTACTTGCCCGCGAAGTAGGTGGCGGCGGAGACGACGACCAGCAGGGCGAGCGCCCAGGGCAGATCGGGCAGTTGCTCGGGCCGCCTGGCGAGACGGACACCGGAGAAGAGAAGGGCCACGACATTGACGACCGCGTACTGCACATCGGTGAAGCTGCCGCGCCCGCCGTCGTCGCAGAGCAGATCGGCCAGCCGCGGCCGTTCGGCCCGTACCTTCTGGAGCCGCTGGGCCAGTACGCGTACGGCCACCACCCGGCGGACGATCACGGCGATACCGCAGACCACGGCCAGTACCGTCACCATGCCCGCGCCCCGGGCCAGTTCGAGCCCGGCGATCAGCTCGTCGCGCCGGCCGTGCCCGGAGGCGCCCGCGAGCTGGAGGGCGAGCACGAGCACGGAGAAGACGACGAGCAGCACCCAGGCGGAGGCGATGGTCCGTGAGGTCGACAGCCGGTTGTCCTCACCGATCAGCGGCGCGAGCAGTCCGCCACGGGCGCGGTGCAGCCGGGCCGCGACGGTGAGCAGTCCCGCGACGACGAGCGCGGCGACCAGCCCGGCCGTACGGGCGGCGCTCCAGCCGGCTCCGATCGCGGTCGCGGTCTGGGCCAGCGCGAGCGCCACGACGGCGCCCCAGACCACCAGCAGCGTATGGCGCCAGACGGAGTGCAGCCAGGCGTTGCCCGCCTCACGGCTGCGGTCGGCCACCGCGCGGGCGGACTGGGTGAGTTCGTCCGAAACCCACTGCCGGGAGGCTCCCGCGGAGTGCGCGACCGCGGCCGGCAGCCCTTGCCCGGCGGCCAGTTCGTCCCGCTTCTCCAGGAACGCGGCCACGGCCCGCCGATGCCCTTCGCGCGCTCCGTGCGGGCAGTCGCCGCACGTACAGCCCCCGCCGTGCGCGCCCTCTCTTGCCACTTGCACAGCCACGCCGAATGCCGCCTTCCCCGCCCCGCCCACGAACTTCCTTGCTACGCCTGGGAATTGTGCCGTACAGAGTGAGGTACGCGCGCAATCGGCCCGGTCGGTACGGGTGAGAACACGGTGACGATGTTGACTCCCGTCGACTCACCGACACCGGCTCACCGGCCCGGACGCGCGTCCGGCCGCTCCGGGCTCAGTCTCCTGCCGCGGTCACTCCCACTCGATGGTGCCCGGCGGCTTGCTCGTCACATCGAGGACCACGCGGTTCACATCCGCGACCTCGTTGGTGATCCGTGTGGAGATCCGGGCCAGCACGTCGTACGGCATCCGCGTCCAGTCCGCGGTCATCGCGTCCTCGGACGAGACGGGACGCAGCACGATCGGATGGCCGTAGGACCGTCCGTCGCCCTGGACGCCGACGGACCGTACATCCGCGAGCAGGACCACCGGGCACTGCCAGATGTCACGGTCGAGACCGGCCGCGGTCAGCTCCTCGCGGGCGATCGCGTCCGCCTCGCGCAGCAGGTCGAGACGCTCGCGCGTGACCTCGCCGACGATACGGATACCGAGCCCGGGGCCCGGGAAGGGCTGACGGTGGACGATCTCGTCCGGCAGGCCCAGCTCCTGGCCGACCATCCGGACCTCGTCCTTGAAGAGCTGCCGCAGCGGCTCGACAAGCTCGAACTCGATGTCGTCGGGAAGCCCGCCGACATTGTGGTGGGACTTGATGTTGGCGGTGCCGGTGCCGCCGCCCGACTCCACGACGTCCGGGTAGAGCGTGCCCTGCACAAGGAACGCGACGTCCTCGCCCTCCGCGCCCGCCTCGGCGACGATCTCGGCCTGGGCCTGCTCGAAGACCCGGATGAACTCCCGGCCGATGATCTTCCGCTTCTGCTCGGGATCGGAGACGCCGGCCAGCGCGGTGAGGAAGCGCTCCTGTGCGTCGACGACCTTGAGCTGTACGCCCGTGGCGGCGACGAAGTCCTTCTCGACCTGCTCGGTCTCGCCCTTGCGCATCAGACCGTGGTCGACATAGACGCAGGTGAGCTGGGAGCCGATGGCCCGCTGGACCAGCGCGGCGGCCACGGCCGAGTCCACGCCGCCCGACAGACCGCAGATGGCGCGCTTGGTGCCGACCCGCTCACGGACGAGGGCGATCTGCTCGTCCAGCACATTGGCGGTGGTCCAGGTCGGCTCGATACCGGCGCCACGGTAGAGGAAGTGCTCCAGGACCTGCTGGCCATAGGTGGAGTGCATCACCTCGGGATGGTGCTGGACTCCGTACAGCCTCTTCTCGTCGTTCTCGAAGGCCGCTACGGGCACGACATCCGTGGATGCGGTGACGGTGAAACCGGCGGGCGCGGCGGAGCAGGCGTCGCCGTGCGACATCCAGACCGCCTGCTCGGCCGGTGTGCCCTCGAAGAGCGTGGAGCCGGTCTTGGAGACATGCAGCGGAGTACGGCCGTACTCACGCGCGCCCGTGTTGTCGACGGTGCCGCCCAGCGCGGTCGCCATGAGCTGGAAGCCGTAACACATCCCGAAGACCGGGACGCCGGCCTCGAAGAGCGCGCTGTCGACGCTCGGAGCGTTCTCCGCGTAGACGGAGGACGGGCCGCCGGAGAGGATGACCGCCCTGGGCTTCTTCGCCAGCATCTCGGCCACGGGCATCGTGGACGGGACGATCTCGCTGTAGACACGGGCCTCGCGGACGCGTCGGGCGATGAGCTGGGCGTACTGCGCACCGAAGTCGACGACGAGGACGACATCGGGGGCGGCGGCGGTGGGCGCTGCTGGCACGGGGCGGCCTTCCGGCGGTGACTTGCGTGGGATCTGCTGGCTGTCTCGATTCTAACGGGGAGCGACGACGGGCCCGGGCCGCCGACGGCGGGGAGACCGGTCCGCCGATGGCGAGGGGCCCGGGCCGCCGATACGTCTCACCATCCGGTCACCGTCCGGGCCCGTTTTGACCCGGGCGGGGGCTCCGGGGCCATACTGGCCGCATGCGCGAGCAGCAGACCTTCGTCTTTACCTATGGCACCGGCCCGTCCGGCTGCCATGGTCGTGCTGCTTGAACTGACACGCGACTTCCCAGGCGCCCCGGGCCGACAAGGCCCGGGGCGTCTGTCGCGTTCGGGGCCTTACGACCTCCGGGACGCACCGCACTCCCGACAAGGACTCCGAGATGAACACCAGCTCCTCCGCCTCCTCTGTCTCCTCGACCACGTCAACCACCACCTCCAGCACCTCCAGCACCGGGACGGGCGCGCGTACGGAGCAGGCCGCCACGCTGATCGGCGGCGCGCGGGAACGGATCGACGCGCTGGACGACCGGATCATCGGTCTCGTCCAGGAACGGATGGCGGTCTCGGCCGCCATCCAGGACGCCCGGATCACTTCCGGAGGCCGGCGCGTCCATCTCTCCCGCGAGATGGAGATCCTCGGCCGCTACCGCGAGGCCCTCGGCAAGCCCGGCACGGCGCTGGCGATGACCTTGCTGGAGCTGGGCCGAGGCCGAATCTGAGCCATGGCCGTATCTGAGTTCGGGCACCGCTCTCACCCGTACGGCGCGTGACCGGGCCCGCGGAGGCTTCGTTGGACCAGGCGTCCGTGTCACCCAGGGGCGGGCTCGCAGAGATGGCAGAGAACCACACGTGGCCACCGCCGGGGCGTGCGACGTACCGCAGATACGTCGTGGGACCTCGTCCCGGCGTTCGTGACCGGTAAGCAGGGGACAGCAGCCCGGTCACCCAACGGCGGTCGGTTCCGGGGACGCCCGGACCGACCGCCCCGGCGAGACTCCCCGCTCCCCCGCTTCCCGCTCCCCCGCCCCCCGAAGCTCCCGCCGCGCGCGACGCGCGTCCACCAGGACACGTTCCCGAACGTGTGACGCAGGCCACTTAAAGATTCTGTGAAGTCGGCTGCAACCATCGCCCCATGTCATGGGTCTTGCTTGCGTAATGACCGGCCTCACCTATGACCCCAGATCTGGGAAGGCCCAACGACTCCGCACCGCGTCCGCGCGGTGCGCCGGACTTCGCTGAGGTCTTCATGAAACTTCGCCGCGCCATGGCCGTCGCAGCCGCGACCGCCGTCATCGCGCCAGCCGCGCTCTTCTCGGCGCCGGCCGCGTTCGCGAGCGGCAACGACACGGTCACCACCACGACCGAGTCGCCCTCCCCGAGCGCCTCCGAGACCACCACGTCTCCCGCTCCGGAGGAATCGGAGAGCAGCAGCACGCCCGCCACTCCGCCGACCGCCGAGAGCGGTACGCCGTCGAGCCCGGCCGCCTCGGAGGAGGACCTCGCGCCGGCTTCCTCGCCGCCCGCGACCGGGACCAGCACTACGCCGGCTCCCGGCACCGGCCCGAGCGACGAGCCGAGCGAGGGCCCGGTGGGCTGCCTGGACGCGAACGGCGAGGTCATCTTCAGCAAGGACCTTCAGACCGACGTCAGCGGGCTGCCCGAGAAGATCGTCGCGGGCAGCGGCTTCCACGCCCTCAAGCTCAACGTCACGAACAAGAGCGACGAGGACTTCAAGCGCGTCGACTTCGGCGCCTTCGCGAGTCAGCTCGTGGACGAGGAGACGGGCGAGGAGACCGGCCAGTATCTGACGCTCCAGTTCAAGGACCCCGAGTCGGGCGTGTGGGAGGACATCTCCCTCGACCAGGAAGACGAGAACTACGGCTACATCGGCTACACCGAGGTCAAGGCCAAGCAGTCGTACACCATCGATCTGCGGCTGAGCGTGGCCAAGGCGGCCCCGGCCGGGCTCGGTGTCGTCTTCAGCATCGGTCTGTACTCGGACGGCGAAGGCAACTGCGTCATCGAGGACAGCGACACCTTCTACGAGTTCGAGATCCTCGGCGCCGGTACGGACCCGGGCAAGCCCAACGAGGCCGAGCCGCAGGAAGGCGGCAAGAAGCCGCTCCCGAAGCCCACGGGTGACAACGAGATCAAGCCGCAGGGCAGCCTGGCCGAGACCGGCTCGTCCTCGATGGTGCCCGTCATCGGTATGGCCGGCGGTATCGCGATCGTCGCCGGTGCCGGTGTGGTGTTCGCGCTGAGGCGCCGCCAGGGCAGCGCCGCCGCGTAATCCGCGTACGGCCCGCATACACGCCAGAGGCGCTGCACTCGGAGGGGGGTGCAGCGCCTCTGGCGTGTCCGTCCACGGTGTCCACGGCCGACGAGGGCGTCCACGGCCGAGGACCTCGCGGTACGGCTCAGGTCTGCTTCGGCGGGACCGTCGGTATGCCCAGGAACGGCAGTCTCAGCGCGCCGAACGCCTCCGCCGGAACCGCTGGCGAAACCGGCTCGACCGGGACCGGACGGATGTACGCCGTGCCCGTGCCCTGTTCGGGACGGGGATCCGGCTCGCCCTTGTTCGGCCAGAAGGACATCGCGCGCTCGGCCTGGGCCGTGATCGTCAGGGACGGATTCACGCCCAAATTCGCCGAGACCGCCGAGCCGTCCACCACCGAGATACCGGGATGTCCGTACAGCCGGTGGTACGGATCGATCACGCCCTCCTGCGCCGACGCGCCGATGACACAGCCGCCCAGGAAGTGCGCGGTCAGCGGTGTTCCCATCAGTTCGCCGACATTGCTGCCCGCGAAGCCGTTGATCTCCTCGGCGATGAGCGTCGCGGCCCGAGTCGCCTCCGGTATCTGCTTCGGATTGGGCGCGCCATGTCCCTGGCGCGCGGTGAGCAGGCCCTTTCCCGGTCCGCCCGGTCTGCGGTACGTCGTCAGCGAGTTGTCCAGCGACTGCATGACCAGACCGATGACGGTCCGCTCCGACCAGCGGCGGTTCGAGAACGAACGGAGCAGCCGCAGCGGATGCCTGGCGGCGTTCCCGAGCCAGGCCCGTATCCGCCGGTCGCTCAGCGGGACCTGGAGGATGGAGAGCGCGCCCATCGCGTTGGAGCCCTTGCCGTAACGCACCGGCTCGATATGCGTCGAAGCGTTCGGATGGATCGAGGACGTGATGGCGACGCCCTGGGTGAAGTCGGCCCTGGCCGCACCGTGCCGCGCACGGTAACGCCGGTTGTCGGTCTGCGCGCCCACCAGCGCCTCGGAGTTGGTACGGGTCAGCTCGCCCAACCGCGCGGAGACGCGTGGCAGCAGGCCCTGGTCCTTCATCGTGTGCAGCAAGGTCTGGGTGCCGTAGGTACCGGCCGCGATCACAACCTGGCGGGCGCGCAGGGTCCGCGTACGGTCGTTCCGTCGGCCGTACCGTCGGCCCTTCCGACGGCCGCCGCTGCGGCGCGCGTCCGTGGGGACGGTGGTGACGCGGTGGCCGCCCGCCGGATCCTCCTCCACCGCGATCACCGAGGTCATCGGGTGGATGACGGCTCCGGCCCGCTCCGCGAGATACAGATAGTTCTCGTTGAGAGTGTTCTTCGCGCCCTGCCGGCAGCCTGTCATGCACTCGCCGCATTCGGTGCAGGCCTTGCGCGAAGGGCCGGCGCCGCCGAAGTACGGATCGTCCACGGCCGCGCCCGGCTCGGCCTTCGCCGTACCGTCGGCGTCCTCGCCGTCCCCGAAGAAGACACCGACCGGCGCCGGATGGAAGCTGCCGCCGACGCCCATCGCCTCGGCCGCCGCCTTGAGATGGACGTCCGAGGGAGTCATGGTCGGATTGAGCCGTACGCCGAGCATCCGCCGGGCCTGGTCGTAGTACGGCCTCAGCTCCTGCTCCCAGTCGGTGATGGCGGCCCACTGCGGATCCTCGAAGAACGCGGCGGGCGGTACGTACAGCGTGTTGGCGTAGTTGAGCGAGCCGCCGCCGACGCCGGCGCCCGCCAGCACCATCACATTGCCGAGCAGATGGACCCGCTGGATACCGTAGAGCCCGAGGGCCGGGGCCCAGAGGTAGTTCCCGATGTCCCAGGAGTTCTTCGGGAGGCTCTCGCGGGTGAAGCGGCGGCCCGCCTCCAGGACACCGACGCGGTATCCCTTCTCGGACAGCCGCAGCGCGGCGACCGAGCCGCCGAAACCGGAGCCGACCACGATCACGTCGTAGTCGTAGTCTGGCCCGTCGTCGTACTCGGGCCCGTCGTCGTCCTGCTCGTACTCGGCGTTGTTCTGGGCAGGTGGCACTGGCACTCCTCGTCGAGAACTACCGCAGCCCAAGCGCCTTCATGGCCCGCAGACTGCGGCTCATGAAGGCCGCGTACTTCTCGTCGTCCATCCCGAAGGACGGAGCCATGGGCAGGATCCGCTGCTGTGCGACGGTCTGGGCCTCGGTGTACTTGAGGATGCCCTCGGCGCCGTGCCGCCGCCCGAGCCCGGAGTCCTTCATTCCGCCCATCGGCGCCCGCACACTGCCGTACGCCGACGCGTATCCCTCGTTGATGTTGACCGTGCCGGTCCGCAGCCGCGCCGCCACCGCGCGTCCGCGTCCCGCGTCCTTCGTCCATACGCTGGCGTTGAGGCCGTACGGCGTGGCATTGGCGAGCCGGATCGCCTCGTCCTCGTCGCCGAACCGGTAGACGGACACGACCGGGCCGAACGTCTCCTCCGTACACACCGCCATCGGCGCCTCGACGCCTTCGAGGATGGTCGGCTCGTAGAAGAGCGGGCCGATGTCGGGACGCGCGACACCGCCCGCGACGACCGTGGCGCCCTTGGCCACGGCCTCCTCGACATGGCGGGTGACCGTGGCGAGCTGGCGCTCGCTCACCAGGGAGCCCATGTCCGCGCCGTAGGCGAGCGCGTTGCCGAGCCGCATCGCCTTCGTACGGGCGGCGAACCGCGCGACAAACGCGTCGGCCAGCGACTCGTGCACATACAGCCGCTCGATGGAGATGCAGAGCTGGCCCGCGGAGGAGAAACAGGCGCGCACCGCGCCCGCCGCGGCCTTCTCCACATCCGCGTCCTCCAGGACCAGCATGGCGTTCTTGCCGCCCAGTTCGAGCGAGACACCGACGAGACGGTCCGCCGCGCCTCTGGCGACCTCACGGCCGGTACGGGTGGAGCCGGTGAAGGAGACATAGTCGGCATGCCTGACGACCTCGGGACCGACGACCGGGCCCTCACCGAGCACCACCTGGAAGACCTCGGCGGGCAGTCCGGCCTCGATCAGCAGATCGCGGGCCCAGAGCGCGGTGAGCGCGGTCCCGGTGTCGGGCTTCATCACCACGGCGTTGCCGGCGACGAAAGCGGGCAGGGCATCGCCGACGGACAGCTCGAAGGGATAGTTCCAGGGCGCGATCTGGCCGACGACACCGCGCGGCTGGCGCAGTTCGATGACCTTGGTGAGGACCGGTACGGCGCCGATGTGGCGCTTCGGCCGCAGATACGACCGTGCCGCGCGCCCGTAGTGGCGGGCGGCGACGGCGACGGCCTGGACCTCCTCATGGGCGTGCAGCCGCGCCTTGCCGGTTTCGAGCTGGATCAGATCGAGCACCTCGGCCTGGCGCTCCAGTACGAGATCGTGGAAGCGGAGCAGTACGGCGGCGCGCCGACGTACCGGGAGTGCGGCCCAGCCGGGCTGGGCGGAACGGGCCCGTTCGAAGACGGTCGCCACGTCCTCGGGAGTCGACTCGGGCAGGTCCGCCAGCTTCTCGCCGGTGAAGGGCGTGCGGTTGGCGGTACGGCCGGAACCGACGACACCGTGTGTGAGCTGGGCGACCACCTCGGGCGTGACCACGTCGGCCGCGGTGCGCACACCGGCCGGGACGGCGGCCACTGGATTGGTGCCGACGTCAGCAGGGGAAGCGGCGCCGGGTCCGGGAGTGCCTGCGGAGGCCTGCGAGTCCGTCATGAGGCCGAGAGTAGGCCGCGTGCGAGGCTTTGGGTACCCACCGGTAACACCTTTTCACCGGGCGCTCACCGATCTGCACCGCACCTACGGCAGGGCCCTGTCCACGGCGCACAGCCCTACGACTGCCCGATGTCGAGATGGTCGACAACGTTCGCGTACAGCTCCTCGCCGTCCTTCACCGCCGCGCCCTCCGCGGGCATGGCCACGCGCAGCCGCAGATAGATGTTGCTCTCGCCGGGAATGACGAGTTCGTGCCAGCGGTAGCGGATCGGATCGTCGTCCGAATCGCCGTATGCCGTGAAGTCGACGACCGTCTCGAAGCCTTCCTTGCCCTGGTGGACGATGTCCTTGTTGGTGACCTCGGCGTCCTTGATCTCCGTGCCGTTCGATCCACCGCGCTCGTAGTACGCCTTCCAGACGCTCGGCCTCGGCGCCAGGATGTCCTCGTCGTCCGGCTGCTGCTGGACGCGCTCCGCGTAGATGGAGAAGACACCGCTGGGATCCCGGTAGGTGACGCCGGTTCCACTGGTGTCCTGGGTGCGCTTGTACTCGTCCGGGACGCCGACCTTGGCGGCTAGGATCTCGTTCTCCGGACGGATTCCCCAGCCCTCGGGCAGCTTGCCGCCGCCGAACGGATCGGCCAGGATCAGAAACAGCGCGAGCGCCACGGCGAGCACTCCGCCGCCGAGCCCGTACCGCGCCGCGCGGCTGCCGTACAGCACCGGCGGCACCCACGCGGCGGCGCCCGTCTGCCTCCGCACACCACCGGGTCCACCACCCGCGCCCGCGCCACCGTAGAGCTGTGTCGCGGCGAACGAAGGCTGCGGCGGCCGTGCCACCGACTCCAGGACCGCCCGTATCTCCGCCGCGTCCGGCCGCGCGGCCGGATCCTTGCACAGAAGCTGCATCACCAGCGTGCCGAAGGCGCCGGATCCCCGGGCGGGCATCTGCGGTTCGGCGGAGAGTACGGCCTGGAGCGTGGCGGGAACGTTGGAGCGGCGGTACGGAGACACGCCCTCGACCGCCGCGTACAGCACGACTCCGAGCGACCACAGGTCCGACTCGGGTCCCGGCCGCTGTCCCAGGACCCGCTCGGGCGCGATGAATTCGGGCGAGCCGACGAACGAGCCGGTCTCGGTCAGCCCTTGCTCGCCCTCGATCTGGGCGATGCCGAAGTCGCTCAGCACGACACGCTCACCACGGCCCAGCAGAACATTGTCCGGCTTGACGTCGCGGTGCAGCACGCCCTGCTCATGGGCCGCCGTGAGGCCGTCGAGTACGGCGAGTCCGATACGGGCGGCCTCGCGCGGATCGAGCGTGCCCTCCTGAAGCCGGTCGGCGAGCGACTGACCGCGCACCAGCTCCATCACGATCCACGGCTTGGCGTCCTCGATCACCACATCGTGCATGGTGACCACCGAGGGATGGTCGATCTTGGCGGCGGAACGCGCTTCCCGTTGCATCCGCAGATAAACGCGGTCCCGGTCGCGATCGCTCAAGTGGTCGGGAACGCGCGGCTCCTTGACCGCCACATCCCGGTCCACGACCTCGTCGTGCGCCAGCCAGACCGTACCCATACCGCCGTGGCCGAGCCGGGAGACCAGCCGATAACGCCCGCCGAGCAGCCGCCCGACGGCCGGATCGCCAACCGGGCCGCCCGCCGCACCACCCGCCACGCCGCCAACCGGTGCGGTCTGCGGTGGCGCGGACTGTGACGGCGCGCCCTGCGGCGGAACCTCAGCCCGTGCCGCATTCGGTGGCTGAAGTACATAACTGGTCGGCTCGTCCACCCGTCCCCCGTCGTTGGTCATGCGCACATCCTTACGAAGAGTGGTTGCGGTCGCCACCGTGAAAGCCGAGCGGATGCAGAGCCGTGACAGTGGAAGTGAACGCCGAAGTGAATGTGACAGCGGGCGTGGTGAGTTGTCGGCGTACGAGGTCAGCGCACGGGAGTGGGCACAGGCGTGCGCGCCGGGACGGGTACGAAGGAGTCGAGCGCGGTGTCGAAGTGCGCCCGCGCCGTGTCGAGTCCGTCCAGCGGGGCCGAGACCCAGACGTCGTACATCCGGCCGTCCTGGTCCCAGCAGAGGTCGAAGGTGTGGCGCTCGCCCTCCTTCCGTGAGAAGCCGTTCCAGGTGAACTCCCAGAGTGCCGCCGGGAATCCATTGTGCGTGGTGGGTGTGACACTGCCGTCGTGGTACCCGGGATTGGTGTCCGCGCCGCCGGCGTCCGCCAGCCGCATGGCTCCGACCGGACCTGCCGGGATCGCGCCCTGGACGCGGATGCCGATCCGGAACGCGCCGTCGGGCGACATGTAGAAGACGCGTTTGTCGTCGTGGGAGCGGCTGAATCCGTCGGGAACGGCGAGAGTGAAGCCCATCGGGTCGTTGACGAGGTGATAGCCGGGAGGAGCGGGCGCCGCCGAGGCCGTGGGCGTCCGTCCGGTACTCGCCGGAGGTGTGGTGCCGGGCGCGGGCCCGGAGCCGACGCCGGCATCGCCGTCGTCGGGCGCGTCGGTGTCAGTGGCGTCGGTGTCGGTGGCGGCATGGGACGTACGGCTCGGGCGGCCGTCCGTACGGTCGCCTTCGCCCGTACCGTTCCGGAGCAGGACCACGGACAGGGCGCCCGCGCCGACGAGCACGGCGACCACCGCGCACGCGACGAGTACGGTACGGCGGCTGCGGCGGCCGACGGAGTCCGCGGGAGCGGGCTCCGGCGCGGGCGAGGCCGGTGACGGAAGCGACGGACGCGGTAAGGACTGGTCGGGCGCTACGGGCAAAGGTGCCACGGACAAGGGCGGCACGGGCAAAGGCGGTACGGGCGCTCCCGTGGTCACGTACTCGCGCAGCAGCCGTTCCGCGCCCGCCGCGTCGAGCCTGTTCGCCGGATCGCGCTCCAGCAGCCCTCGTACGACGGGCAGCAGCGGCCCGGCCGCGGCGGGCGGCCGGATCTCGGCCTGCACCACCGCATGCAGCACTCCGGCCAACGAGTCGCGGTGGAAGGGCGATTCACCGCTCAGCATCGCGCACAGCAGCGCGCCGAGCGACCAGAGATCCGATGCCGGACCGGCCACATCGCCGTCCAGTACCCGCTCGGGAGCGGTGTACTCGGGCGAGCCCACGAACGAACCCGGATCGGTGATTGTCGTGGCGCCCACCAGCCGCGCGATCCCGAAGTCCGTCAGCACGACCCGTCCGGTGCCCTCCTCCAGCAGCACATTGGCGGGCTTGAGATCGCGGTGCAGCACCCCGAGCTCATGCGCGGCGCGCAGCGCGCCCAGCAGCGCGAGCCCGATCCGCGCCGCCTCGGGCGGGTCGACCGGGCCCTGGCCGGCCAGCCGGTCGGCGAGCGAACCGCCTTCGACCAGCTCCATGACGATGTACGGTCGGCCGTCCTCCTCCACGACATCGTGCACGACGACCACATGAGGATGTTTGACCCGGGCGACGGCACGCGCCTCGCGCAGCGTCGCGATGCCCTCGCCGTCGTGTGCCGCGTGGAGTTCCTTCACCGCGACGCGTCGGCCGAGGAGGTCGTCGTCGGCCCGCCATACGGTGCCCATGCCACCGCGCCCGAGCCTGGTGCCGAGCCGGTAACGCCCGGCGATCAGCCGCGCGTCCTGGGACGGAGGCGGAGACGGGGATGGGGATGGGGATGGGGACGAGGTTGGGGACGGAGATTGCTGACTCTCCGAAGGCGGCGTGCCGTCCGGGGGCCGCTGACCGCTCGAAGGCTGCTGACCGCCCGTAGGCCGCCGGTTGTCCAAGGGCCGACCGCTGTCCGCGGGCTGCCGGTCGTCGGGCAATACCGTCCCCTTCCGCTCACTGGCCGGAATCGCCGGGCGGCGGCTGCCAGCTCTGCAGCACGGCGTCGAACTGCTTGCGCGTCGTCGCCCAGTCTTCCTCAGGACCGGACATATAGATCGCGTACTCGGTGCTGTTGTCGGCCGAGAAATAGATCTGGTCGATCGCATGCCGCGGGCCCGGCTGGCCCTTTTCCTCGATCCAGGTGAATTCCCAGAGAGCCGCTTGCGTCTGGCGGCGGAACGTGTTGGGGGCCAGTTTGACGCGTGCGTACTCCGGCAGCCGCTGAAGACTCTGCTCCAGGCTCAGCATGTGCAGATACGGATTCTCGAACTCGGGCGCGCTGACGCTGATCCGGATGAGATGGCGGCCGTTGTCGGGAGTGAAGTCGATCTGGTCGCCGTCCATCTGGCGTTCCCATCCCGGCGGGACGCTGAGGCTGAAGCCCTCGGGAGCCTCGACGCGCTGCCAGCCGTCGGTTATGGAGCCGGAGCCGCCGCCGTCCGTGCCGCCGCCCTGGTCCGTGCCGCCGTCTCCGCCCGCGCCGTTGCCGTCGTCCGTACCGGCACTCTCGTTCGTACCGCCGCTCGTCGGCTGACCGCCCGTGGTGCCCGCGCTCTGTGAGCCGTCGCCCTTGCCGTCATCGCTCCCGGCGTACTGGAGAGCGGCGTAGCCGGCACCGCCGCCGAGGACCGCCGCGAGGACGACGGCCACGGCCGTCGTACGCCAGCGGCGACGGCGGCCGGGCCCGAGTGCGGGTACGGGCCCGGATACCGGTACTGGCCCAGGAACAGGCGTGGGTACGGGTACAGGCGCAGGCGCTACGGAGGGCACCGGCGCGGTGGCCGACCACCGGTCGCCGTTCGGCATGACCTGCGTCGGCGCGTACGCCTGCGCCTCGTCGGACGGACGTCCCTCCAGCACCGCGCGCAGCATCCGCTCGGTCTCGGCCGCTCCGGGCCGTCCCGCCGGGTCCTTGCACAGCAGCGCGGCGATCACGGGTGCCAGCGGTCCCGCCTGGCCCGGGTGGTCCGGCTCGTCCGTGACCACGGCCTGCATGGTGGAGAGCGGTGAGGAGCGACGGAACGGCGAGGTGCCCTCGACGGCCGTGTAAAGCGTGACGCCCAGCGACCAGAGGTCGGAGGCGGGGCCCGGATCGCTGCCGCGTACCCGTTCGGGCGCCAGATAGTCGATGGACCCGATGAGTTCACCGGTCCTGGTGATGGTGGAATCACCTTCGATCGCCGCGATACCGAAGTCCGTGAGCAGTACGCGGCCGTCGCGCGCGAGCAGCACATTGCCCGGCTTCACATCGCGGTGGAGCACGCCGGCGGCATGGGCGGCACCGAGCGCGCCCAGCACCTCCAGCCCGATCCTGGCGGCCTCACGGAAGTGGACAGGACCCGATTCCTTCGTGGTGTCGGCGAGCGAAGGGCCGTCGACGTACTGCATGACGATCCACGGCCGGTCGTCGTGGTCGAGGACATCGTGGACCATGACCACACCCGGATGGGTTATACGCGCGGCGGCCCGCGCCTCCTTCTGGGTGCGCTGGTGCAGTACGGCCCGGTCGGCCTCGGAGACATAGCGTCCCGCCGTCAACTCCTTGACGGCGACGGTCCGGTGCAGGACCTCGTCATGCGCGCGCCACACCTTGCCCATGCCTCCGGCGCCGATGGTCTCGCCGAGCCGGTAACGCCCGGCGAGCACCAGCCCCGTACCCGTACCCGTACCTGTACCAGCGGTCGCACCTGCACCCGTACCGGTACCCGTACCCGCGCCCGTGCTCTGTGAATGGTCCACGTCCCCCGCCCTGTTCCTTGGGAACCACAGGTTACGGAGGCGACGCGCGGACACGGAACCTCGGGTCGAGCACGGAAACAGCACTGTGACGCGGGAACGCGCCGCCACAGCACCGGCCGGCACCGCCGCCAAGGGCAGCGACCGCTCAGCCCGTCACCTGGTAGGCGGTCGTGGCCTGTTGGTAGATCTCGTCCACCTGGTCACGCTGGCTGTCGGGACCGATCACCTGGATGATGTGGTACCGGCCGTCGACGATCATGGCCAGATTCCGTACGAAGACCTCGCGCCCGCTGCTGTCCTGCCAGGTGTACTGCCCTTCCGCCATGGCCTGCCGGCCCACGTCTATCCGGCGCAGCCCGGAGGCCGTGGCCCAGGAGGAGTCCCGGAAGGGCTGGAGCTCCCGCTCCTTGTCGCGCTGGTACACCATGGGATCGCCGCCGTTGTCCGCCACGCTGTCCCGGCCCGGGACGACGATCAGCGTGAAGTCGCCACCGACATAGCGGACTTGCCCGCTGTCGTTGATGGAGCTCCGCTGCCAGTCCTTGTCGACGCCGATCCGGAAGCCCTCCGGGTCGTCGCGCAGGACATATCCGTCGGCGAGATCGACGGCGGAGCCGGAGGTCTGCGGAGCGGAGGTGTTGGGATCCGAGGGAGTGGGATCCGCCGTGCCCGTGCCCTTGCCGTCCGTGCTCCGGTCGTCCGGGGACTGCGGCGCCGAGGACGCGCCGGGCGTCGCCTCGCCCACGCTCTGGCCCTGCTGTCCCGTATCGGCCTTGGGCATGAACATCACGGCGTACACGACGGCGCCCACGAGCAGAAGCAGTATCAGCACCAGGAGGACACGGCCCAGGGAACGCGGGCCACGGCCGCCGCTCCGCCCGGACCTGTCCGGCCGCCGGTCCAGCCGCTCCGGCCGGTCGTACGACTCCTCGGACTCGTACGACCGCGGGTGCGGGCGCGCCTGTGGATGGGCCTGCTCATGGGACTGCTGATACTCGGGCTCGGACGGGTGCTCGTGCTGGTGCTCCTGCTGATACTGCCGCTGCTCTTCGAGACCGGCCCTGCCGCCCTTCTCCTTGCGCTCCTTGCCCTTCTTGTGCCGGTGACGTCCGGCGTCGCCCTTGCGTCCACGGCGCCTGCGCACCAGCTCGCCGCGCCGGCGCACTATCGGCAGCCGTGTCTCGTCCGCCGGTATCGGTACGACGTCCAGACCGGCCTCCGGCTCGGGCGCCGACCGGACGAGCGAGCGCAGCCAGCCGCGCAGCTCCTCGAAGTCCGGCCGCTCGGTCGGGTCCTGACGCAGCAGCGACTCGACCACGGGACGCAGCGGGCCGCACTCCTCGGCGAAGGCGGGCGGCTCGGCGCAGACGAGCTGGACCAGCTCGACGGCGCTCTCCTCCGGATACGGAGCATGTCCCTGCACCGCGCGATAGAGCAGCGCGCCGAGGGCCCATAGATCGGTGGCAGGGCCGATGGGCGGCGCGAGCTGCCAGTTCTCGTGCACGGGGCCCGCCTGCTCGGGCGCCCAGCGCTCCGTGACCGCTCCGACGACCGCGATACGGGCCTGCCGCGCGCGCTCGGCGGCGAGTGGCGTCGCGGGGCCTCGGTAGGCGGGCACGGAGCCGCTCGCCACGATGTCGTCCCACCGCCCGGCGCCCGCGCCCGGTCCGGCCACGGCGGGCAGCCGTGCGGTCTCCCGCTGGGCGTCGGCGCGCAGCGCGTCGCTCGCACCGCCCGACGGCCAGCCGCCGCCACCGCTGCGACCGCTGCCGGGCCCGGAGTACGGCGTGTCTCCGCCACGGGCCATGACGATCTCGCCGCCCTGCCCGGTCCCGGTACCGCCCGCGCCGCCGGTGCCGAAAGGACCCGCCGAGTCCGGACCGTACGGGCTGCCGCCACCGTGCTGGCTGCCGCCCGCCGGGACGGAGCCCGAGGCGTCGTTCCAGGGCGCCGGGCCGTCGCGCCAGGTGCCGGCCAGTTCGGCGCGGTAGGGCGTCGGCGGCTCGTCGTCCTCGTCGGCGTCCGGCTCCTCGAACGTACGGGGCTGGGCCCACCAGTCCGGATCGTTGCCGCCGCCCTGTGGCGGCTCCTGCGGGCCCGTGCCGCCTGCGGGCAGGCCGGTGCCCGCGGAGGGCTCCGGCAGCGGCGGCACCGCGGGCCCGCCCTTGCCGGAGGCGCGCTGGTCCTCGCTGGCGCGCGCGGCGGCGCGCGCTCCCGCGCGGTAGGCCGCGATGGCACCGGCGCGCGCGGCCCGGATGTCTCCCGAGGCGGTCCCGCCGGGCAGCGCGCCGCGCGTGCCGTACGGCGCCGGGATTCCCGGTGTACCGCTGTGCGGACGCGGCATCGCGCCGGACGTACCGGACGAGGTGCCGTCGTCGTAAGGGCTCTCCGCGGCGCGGCCGGGGCCCAGCGCGGCCCGGCCAGGCGCTCCGGGCACTCCCGCGGTCGGCCCGGGGTCGTACGGCAGTTCCGGTGTCTCATGGCCGGCCGGCGCCTCCGGCCGCGCGAACTGCTCCCGTTGCCCGAGCTGTTCGGTGGCCGCGAATCCAGGATCGCCGCCGAGCTGCCCGGCGGCGCCGGAGCTCTCGTCGGCACCCAACTGCCGCTCGGCGTCCGGCCGTCCGCCGGAGCCCAGCCGCCCGTCGTGGCCGGGCAGCCCGTCGGGACCGCGCAGATCCGGCGGCTCGGGCACCGGCGCGTATCCGCACAGCGCCTCCTCCGCCGCGCCCGCCGCGAGCCCGGTCAGTACGACCCGGCCGTCGTCGCAGACGAGCACCGTACGGACGGTGATGTTCCGGTGGGTCCAGCCGTGCGCGTGCAGCACACGTACGGCGGTGAGCACATCGGAGGCGATCTCCGCCGCCCGGAACGGATTCAGCGGCTTCTCGGCGAGCAGCGCGGCCAGCGGTCTGGCGGCGACGAGTTCACTCACTATCCACAGCGAGCCACCGTCCGCGAACACGTCGAAGACCTGGTCGAGCCGTGGATGGTCGGGGATCTGGGCGGCGCTCTGGGCGGCCTCTATGGCCCGCCGCACCGCCGGGTCGGTGGCCTTGCGCGGCGCGCGCCCGGGAACCCGCCGTGGCGCGGCGGTCCCTTCCGCGTCCACGACCTCGGCCTCCACGACCTCCGGCAACGGCACCTGTCTGACGAGGACTTCCTGCCCGCTGTACGTGTCGAACGCCCGGGTCTCGACGAGTTCGTACTCGTCGGACGGCGGCAACGGCAGGCGATAGCGGTCGGCCAGCACCCGCCCCGCGTAGTCGTCCACAACGCCTCCCCACAAACACGCTGTCTCCCGGTCCCGGAGACCCGCGAAACCGCCAATTCCGGTCGTTTACCGGCTCATTGTGGATGCGTACGGTTCGCGGGTTCTCACGATACGTGGCCGCAGGCGAACATGCCGCAGGGTCGGGACAACCCGCTGCGGAACGTTTACATCCGGTTCGCGGAGCCGATCACGGAGCCGGTCACCGCGACGGCCGGAATTCGCCGGTCCGGTCAGCCCTTCGGCTGGAACGTGTCGAACGCCGTTTCGCGCAGCGTCACGCACTCCTTCTCGTCCCACTCGCTCGCCGGGCAACTGACCATGATCGAGTAGCCGCGCTTGGCATCGATCTTGAAGCCTCGGTCGAGCACCCTGGTCCGCTGACCGCCCTCGTTCCGCTCGAACGTCCAGTCGGCGACGGTCGGATAGCCGTTGTAGTCGGCCTTCTTGATACCTATGAGCTTGTAGTTGCTGCTGCTGCCTCTGACCGCCGCCTCAAGCCCTTGCCACGCCGCCACCGCGTCGTCGGTCGGACTGTCGTTGAAGTCGACCTGGACGCGCGGGAATCCACCGTCGGCGCTGTAGATACCGCCTGAGTTCTGCCCGGCTATGCCCGTTCTGTGGAATCCCTTGGGCATCGCCATCGAGAACCGGAACCGCCCGTCGCTCACCGTGGCATAGCCCGCGGGCAACGCGTCGCCTCCGGCTTCCTTGCCGCCGGAGTCACCGGAGTCACCGGAGTCGCCTGAGTCGTCGGACGCGTCCGAACCGGAACCGGAGTCGCCGGACTCATTCCCGGCCGAGGCCGCCGCGTCCCCCTGGCCTTTGCCGTTGGCGCTCTTGTCCGGCTCGGGGCTCTGTGCTTGATCCTTGCCCTTGGCATCGCCGGCGCCGGCGCCCGCCGATGACGCCGTGCCGTCGGTGCCCTTCTCCGACGCCTTACCGTCTCCGCCATTGAGGGCGACGATCAGAACGGTGGACACCAGGGCCAGCGCGGCCACGACCGCGATGATCACCAGCGTGCGCCTGGGCACCACATCAGTGAGCGAGGCGCGCGGCGGCGAGGGCCGCGACGGCTGGGCCGGCTCGGGCCGCTGCCCTGCGCCGGGCGTCGCCGAGGCGGCGTTCCGTACGGAGCGCAGCGCACCGCGCATCCGGTCGCCGCCCGCCTCACCGGCGGAACTCATGGCCGTCGGCGCGGACTTGTCCTCGGCGGGCAGCGGCGGCAGCGGTACGACCCGGGTGGCGTCGGGGCCCGGCTCGGGCGCGCCCGGCGGCTGTTCGGGCGCCTCGATGATGTCGTTGAGGAGCGCCCGCGCGCCCGCGTCGTCGAGCCGCTGCGCCGGATCCTTGGCGAGCAGCCCGTAGATGACCTCCTCCAACGGGCCCGCGTTCTTGGGCGGATCGAGCGGCTCGGTCATCACGGCGGTGAGTGTGGCGATCGCGGAGCCCTTGTCGTAGGGCGGGCAGCCCTCCACCGACGCGTAGAGCAGACCGCCGAGCGACCAGAGATCGGCGGCGGGCCCCGGCTTGTGGCCACGGGCGCGCTCCGGCGAGATGTACGAGGGAGCGCCGACGAGCATGCCGGTGGAGGTGACCGACGGATCGCCCTCGACTTGGGCGATGCCGAAGTCCGTGAGCACCACGCGCCCGTCCTCGGCGATCAGCACATTGGACGGCTTCACATCGCGGTGCAGAATGCCCTCGCGGTGCGCGGAGCGCAGTACGTCGAGAACCGCGAGCCCGACCTCGGCGGCGCGCTTCGGTGTCAGTATGCCGTCCTCGCGGACGGCCTCGGCGAGCGACTTGCCCTCGATCAGCTCCATGACGATCCAAGGCCGGTCGTCCTCGTCCACGACGTCATAGACCGTGACCGCCCCGTTGTTGCGGATCCGGGCGATCGCCTTGGCCTCGCGCAGCGTACGTGTGATGAGCCGGCGCTTCTCGTCCTCGTCGATGCTGGAAGGGAACCGCAGCTCCTTCACCGCGACCGTACGGCCGAGCGTCTCGTCGAGGGCCCGCCAGACCGTGCCCATACCGCCACGGCCGAGCACCGCGCCGAGCCGGTACCTGCCCGCGAGCAGACGCCCTTCCGGGCTGCCTGCGGCGCTGCCGACGGCGCCGGAGCTCTTCGCCTCGTCCCGGGCGCTCTTCTCCTCGTCCCGCTGAGGCTCCTGCGCCGTGTCCCGCGACTGCTTCGACTCCGACATGCGTCCCCTCTGCGATCCCTGATCCTGGCCCGCGACTGCCGCCCGCCCGCGCGGTGCCGTAACGCGCCCTGACAGAGCCTTCATTGTCCCTCACTCCGGGACCGTCACCGCTCCCGGGGCCTGGGTACATCATGGCCTTGTTCGCACTTGACACAAATGTGCTGGGTACGCGTGTGCCTCATGGGAACGGAGTGACAGAAGATACAACGAACGGCGAACGCGGCCGACTCCGCTCTCCCCGCCGTCAGATCGCCACGATGTCCGGTGCGCCGAGCCGCGCCGCGTCCGCCGTCTGGTCGTCCGGCTGCCGCTGCGACTCCCGCTCCGCCTCCACCCGCTTCTCGTAATACTCGACCTCCCGCTCGATCCGGTCCTTGTCCCAGCCGAGCACCGGCGCCATCAGCTCCGCGCACTCCCGCGCGCTGCGCGTGCCGCGGTCGAAGGTCTCGATCGAGATCCTGGTCCGCCGAGTCAGCACATCTTCGAGATGGCGTGCTCCTTCGTGCGAGGCCGCGTAGACCACCTCGGCGCGCAGATAGTCGTCGGCCGCCGCCAGCGGTTCGCCCAGACCGGGATCGGCGGCGATCATCTCCAGCAGCTCCTCCACCAGCGTCCCGTACCGGTTCAACAGGTGCTCCACACGCGCCACATGGATTCCGGTGCGCGCGGCCATCCTCGCCCGCGCGTTCCACAGCGCGTGATAGCCCTCCGCGCCGAGCAGCGGAATGTCCTCCGTGACACACTCCGCCACGCGCTGGTCGAGGCCGTGCACCGCCTCGTCCACCGCGTCCTTGGCCATCACCCGGTATGTCGTGTACTTGCCGCCCGCGACCACCACCATGCCGGGCACCGGATGCGCGACCGTGTGCTCGCGCGAGAGCTTGCTCGTCGCGTCCGACTCGCCGGCGAGCAGCGGGCGCAGCCCCGCGTACACGCCCTGGACGTCGTCCCGGGTCAGCGGGACGGACAGCACCGCGTTCACACGCTCCAGCAGATAGTCGATATCGGCGCTGGAGGCCGCCGGATGGGCCTTGTCGAGATCCCAGTCGGTGTCGGTGGTGCCGATGATCCAGTGGCGTCCCCAAGGGATGACGAACAGAACCGATTTCTCCGTGCGCAGAATCAGCCCGGTCGCGGAGTGGATCCGGTCCTTGGGCACGACGAGATGGATGCCCTTGGAGGCCCGGACATGGAACTGTCCGCGCTCGGCGATCAGTCCCTGGGTGTCGTCCGTCCACACTCCGGTGGCATTGACGACCTGTTTGGCCCTGATCTCGTACTCGCCGCCCGCCTCCACATCCTGCACACGCGCGCCGACGACCCGCTCGCCCTCCCGCAGAAAGCCCACGACCCGTGCGCCGCCCGCCACCTGCGCGCCATACGTCGCCGCCGTACGGACCAAGGTCGCCACATAGCGCGCGTCATCCATCTGGGCGTCGTAATACTGCAACGCGCCCACCAGCGCGTCCTTCTTCAGACAGGGCGCCACCCGCAGCGCGTGCCGCCGGGAGAGATGGCGGTGGACGGGCAGCCCGCGCCCGTGCCCCGACGACACCGACATCGCGTCGTACAGCGCGACGCCCGAGCCCGCGTAGAACCGCTCCCAGCCCTTGTGCCGCAGCGGATACAGAAAAGGCACCGGCTTCACGAGATGAGGTGCCAGCTTCTCCAGCAGCAGGCCTCGCTCCTTGAGCGCTTCCCTCACCAGCGCGAAGTCAAGCATCTCCAGATAGCGCAGCCCGCCGTGGATCAGCTTGCTCGAACGGCTCGATGTGCCGGCCGCCCAGTCGCGCGCCTCGACAAGTCCGGTCGACAGCCCTCGGGTCACGGCATCGAGGGCGGTCCCGGCCCCGACCACACCCGCGCCCACCACCAGCACGTCCAGTTCACGCTCGGCCATCGCCGCGAGCGCCCGCAAGCGCTCGGCGGGTCCCAGTCTCGCTGTCCTCACTGCTGCCTCCCGTAGTCCCCCGTCTGGTCAGGCTCACCACATCGATTCTGTCCGCACCACACGACTTCAGCCACCGCCTGTGGATAACACCGGTCACACCCGAGGCGACAACGGGAAACACGGAAACGAACACGCGGAGAAACACACTTGCCCGGCCGCGCAATACCGCATAACGGTCATATTTAAGCCTAGTCTGACATTGCGCTTCCCCATTCTGTCCACCGGGCTTGCGCTCACTGTCCACTTCGGCTACGGGAAGGACGGCCACCACCGTGCCCGCAGATCTCGCCGTCATCGGTCTCGGCCATCTCGGCCTGCCTCTCGCCCAGGCCGCCGTGGCCGCCGGTGTCGACACCATCGGCTACGACACCGACCCGTGGCCCGTCGCCGAACTGGCCGCGGGACATCCACCGGTCGAGGGCTCGCTCACCGCCTCCGAGATCCGCCGGATGCTCTCGGGCGGCTTCCGGCCGACCACCAACCCGACCGATCTCGGCCGCGTCCGTACCGCCGTCATCTGCGCGCCCACGCCGCTCGGCGCCGACCGCACGCCGGATCTGAGCGCGGTCGGCGAGGCGGCCCGCGCACTGGCCGCCCGGCTGCGCCCGCACACCACCGTCCTGCTGGAGTCGCCCGTGGCGCCCGGCACCACGGAGGGCTTCCTGCGCACCATCCTGGAGGACGGCTCGGGCCTGCGCGCCGGACGCGACTTCCATCTCGCCTACTCGCCCGGCAGGCTCGACCCGGGCAACCGCACCCATGGCCTCGCCAACACCCCCAAGGTGATCGGCGGTCTCACCCCGGCCTGCACCGAATCGGCCGCCACCTTCTACGGACGGCTGACCGAGAAGGTCGTACGGGCGCGCGGCCCGCGCGAGGCCGAGACCGTCAAGCTCCTCGAAACCAACTTCCGGCATGTCAACATCGCGCTCGTCAACGAGATGGCCGTGCTCTGCCATGACCTCGGCGTGGACCTCTGGGACGTGATCCGCTGCGCCGAGACCAAACCGTTCGGCTTCCAGGCCTTCCGGCCCGGCCCCGGTGTGGGCGGCCACGGCGTACCGATGGACCCGAGCTGTCTGCCGCACGCGGGCCGCACGCCCGGCCATCCGCTCCGTATGGTCGGTCTCGCCCAGGAGATCAACTCACGGATGCCGCAGTACGTCATCCAGCGCTGCGCCACGCTCCTGAACGAGCACGGCAAGTCCGCGCGCGGCGCGCGGATCCTGCTGCTCGGCGTCACCTACAAGCAGGACCTCGCCGACCAGGAGAGTTCACCGGCCAGGGAGATCGCCTGCCGGCTGATGGACCTGGGCGCGACGGTCAGCTACCACGATCCGTATGTCCCCGACTGGCGGGTGCGCCAGGTGCCCGTCCCGCGCGCGGACTCGCTCTACGAGGCCGCCGCCGACGCCGATCTGACGGTGCTGCTCCAGCACCACCGTACGTACGACCTCCAGGGCCTGGCGGTCAAGGCGCAGCTCCTGCTGGACACCCGGGGAGCGAGCCCGGCGGGAGCGGCGTACCGGCTCTGATCAAATACGTACGGGAGTGTCGTACCGGACTGCTACTGTCCTGGCCCATCGTGCTCAAGTCATGCGCACGACACTCGTCCCGTGGGGGGATCTTCAGTATGAGTCAGCCCGTTCCACCACCCGGCAACCCGTTCGCCGACGGCGCCGTCCAGCCCGAGCCGTTCGGCGCGCCGCCGGCCCCGGTCCGCGACAACATCGGACTCGGTCTTGTGGCGGCCCTGGTCGCGGCTCTCGTCGCCGCCGGGGTGTACGGCGGGATCGCCGGCGCCATCGAGCGCGAGATCGGCTGGGCCGCCATCGGCGTGGGTTTCCTGGTCGGATTCGCCGCGGGCAAGGTCGGCGGGCCCAGCCCCGTCCTGCCGGTCGCCGGAGCCGTCCTGTCGCTGGGCGCCGTCTACCTCGGCCAGCTCATCGGTATCGCGATGATCGTCGCGAAGGAGCTGAACGTCTCGGCGACGGATGTCTTCTTCAACAACTTCGGTCTGCTGGGCGACGCGTGGAGCGAGAGCAAGGACCTCATGACCTTCGTCTTCCTCGCGTTCGCCGCGTTCGCCGCGTTCGCGGGCGCCAAGAAGGCGGCCGAGTAAGGACATCGCGCTGAGGACATCGTGGTAAGGGCGTCACCGACGCCGAAGGTGCCCGGACCACGTGCTGGTCCGGGCACCTTCCGTACAGCGCCGAAGAAACTCAGCGGCGGTGCTGCGAGTCCGCCACCGTCACCTCGACCCGCTGGAACTCCTTGAGTTCGCTGTAGCCCGTCGTCGCCATCGCCCTCTTCAGCGCGCCGAAGAAGTTCATCGATCCGTCCGGGATGTGCGAAGGCCCGGTCAGGACCTCCTCCGTCGTCCCGACGACACCCAGATCCACCAGCTTGCCGCGCGGCACGTCCTCATGGACCGCCTCCATGCCCCAGTGGAGTCCCTTGCCCGGCGCGTCCGACGCCCGCGCCAGCGGCGAGCCGATCATCACCGCGTCCGCGCCGCACGCGATCGCCTTGGGCAGATCGCCGGACCAGCCGACGCCGCCGTCCGCGATGACATGCACATACCGCCCGCCGGACTCGTCCATGTAGTCCCGGCGGGCCGCCGCGACATCCGCGACCGCCGTGGCCATCGGCACCTGGATGCCCAGCACATTGCGCGTGGTGTGCGCGGCGCCGCCGCCGAAGCCGACCAGCACGCCCGCCGCGCCCGTACGCATGAGATGCAGCGCCGCCGTGTACGTGGCGCAGCCGCCGACGATGACCGGCACATCCAGCTCGTAGATGAACTGCTTCAGATTCAACGGCTCGGCGGCACCGGAGACATGCTCGGCGGAGACCGTCGTCCCGCGGATGACGAAGATGTCGACGCCGGCGTCCACCACGGCCTTGGAGAACTGCGCGGTGCGCTGCGGCGAGAGCGCGGCGGCCGTGACCACGCCGGAGTCCCGTACCTCCTTGATGCGCTGCCCGATCAGCTCTTCCTTGATCGGCTCGGCGTAGATCTCCTGGAGCCTGCGGTTGGCGCTCGGCCCGTCGAGACCGGAGATCTCGTCGAACAGCGGCGCCGGGTCCTCGTACCGGGTCCACAGGCCTTCCAGGTTGAGCACACCCAGACCGCCCATCTCACCGATCCGGATCGCGGTCGCCGGAGAGACGACCGAGTCCATCGGAGCCGCCAGGAAGGGCAGCTCGAACCGGTAGGCGTCGATCTGCCAGGCGATCGAGACCTCCTTCGGGTCCCGGGTGCGCCGGCTCGGGACGACGGCGATGTCGTCGAAGGCATACGCCCTGCGACCGCGCTTGCCGCGCCCGATCTCGATCTCAGTCACGATGTGTGGCCTTTCGCTCTGCGTCTGCGTTGTCCAGTATCCCCGAACCGCCCCGCGCACCCCCGGCGCACCCATGAGGGGCGGTCCCGTACCTTCAGGGCCGCCCCTCATGGGCACACTCGCTCAGCGCTCCGTCAGCTCCGTGCCGCGTCAGCTCCTGGTGTAGTTCGGCGCCTCGACCGTCATCTGGATGTCGTGCGGGTGGCTCTCCTTGAGCCCCGCCGAGGTGATCCGTACGAACCGGCCGCGCTCCTGGAGCTCGGGCACCGTGCGTCCGCCGACATAGAACATCGACTGGCGCAGTCCGCCGGTGAGCTGGTGGACGACGGCGGAGAGCGGGCCGCGGTAGGGCACCTGGCCCTCGATGCCCTCGGGCACCAGCTTCTCGTCGGAGGCCACGCCCTCCTGGAAGTAGCGGTCCTTGGAGAACGAACGCTGTTCGCCGCGGGACTGCATCGCGCCGAGCGATCCCATGCCGCGGTACGACTTGAACTGCTTGCCGTTGATGAAGAGCAGCTCGCCCGGCGACTCCTCGCATCCGGCGAGCAGCGAGCCGAGCATCACCGAGTCGGCGCCCGCGACCAGCGCCTTGGCGATGTCGCCGCTGTACTGGAGACCGCCGTCGCCGATGACCGGGACGCCCGCCTCCTTGGCGGCGAGCGAGGCCTCGTAGATCGCGGTGACCTGCGGAACGCCGATACCGGCGACCACGCGCGTCGTACAGATGGAGCCCGGGCCGACACCGACCTTGATGCCGTCGGCGCCGGAGTCGATCAGCGACCGCGCGCCGTCACGGGTGGCGATGTTGCCGCCGATGACATCCACCGCGGAGTTGGACTTGATCTTGGCGACCATGTCCCCGACCAGCCGGGAGTGGCCATGCGCGGTGTCCACGACGATGAAGTCGACGCCCGCCTCGATCAACGCCTGCGCGCGTTCGTACGCGTCGCCCGCGACGCCGACGGCCGCGCCGACGAGCAGCCGGCCGTCCTTGTCCTTGGCCGCGTTCGGGTACTTCTCGGCCTTGACGAAGTCCTTGACGGTGATCAGGCCCTTGAGGACACCCGCGTCGTCCACCAGCGGCAGCTTCTCGATCTTGTGCCGGCGCAGCAGCTCCATGGCGTCCACACCGGAGATACCGACCTTGCCGGTGACCAGCGGCATCGGCGTCATGACCTCGCGCACCTGGCGCGTACGGTCCGCCTCGAAGGCCATGTCGCGGTTGGTCACGATGCCCAGCAGCTTGCCGCCGCGGTCGATGACCGGAACGCCGCTGATGCGGAACTTGGCGCAGAGCTGGTCGGCCTCGCCGAGCGTCGCGTCCGGATGGACCGTGATCGGATCGGTGACCATGCCGGACTCGGAGCGCTTCACCAGATCGACCTGGTTGGCCTGGTCGGCGATGGAGAGATTGCGGTGCAGCACACCCGCGCCGCCCTGCCGCGCCATGGCGATCGCCATCCGGGCCTCGGTGACCTTGTCCATCGCCGCGGAGAGCAGCGGGATGTTCACCCGTACGTTCTTGGAGATGTACGAGGAGGTGTCGATGGCGTCGGGCGTCATGTCGGACGCGCCCGGCAGCAGCAGCACGTCGTCGTATGTCAGCCCGAGCGTCGCGAATTTCTCGGGCACTCCGTCGACGTTTGCAGTCATGACACCTTCCCCAAATGGCCTTGATCGGTGCGGATGTCCATGCTAACGGGCTCCGCACGCCTCACATTCCACACCGGTGTACCCGATCTTCCGCACCCGGGTGCCGATCGCGTCACACACCATGGCCCGTTCCACGTTCCGGATCGCGGCCGGTGTCACTGCTCCACCGGCCGGTGTCGGTGCTCCATGGCCCGTGTCACTGCTCCGCCAGCGCCCGCAGTCTGCTCAGCGCGCGGTGCTGGGCGACCCGGACCGCGCCCGGGGACATCCCCAGCATCTGTCCGGTCTCCTCCGCCGTCAGCCCGACCGCGACCCGCAGCACCAGCAGTTCGCGCTGGTTCTCCGGCAGATTGGCGAGCAGTTTCTTGGCCCACTCGGCGTCGCTGCTGAGCAGCGCCCGCTCCTCCGGGCCGAGCGAGTCGTCGGGCCGCTCCGGCATCTCGTCGGACGGTACGGCCGTGGATCCCGGATGGCGCATGGCGGCCCGCTGGAGATCGGCGACCTTGTGCCCGGCGATGGCGAAGACGAACGCCTCGAAGGGCCTGCCGGTGTCGCGGTACCGCGGCAGCGCCATCAGGACCGCGACACAGACCTCCTGCGCGAGGTCCTCCACGAAGTGCCGCGCGTCGCCGGGCAGCCTGCTCAGCCGCGTACGGCAGTAGCGCAGCGCGAGCGGATGCACACGGGCCAGAAGATCGTGAGTGGCCTGTGCGTCGCCGTCGACGGCACGGTGAACGAGCGCACCGATCACCGTGGTCTCGTCATCGCGCATCGGACCATGGTGCCTTGGCGGCTGCTGATCGGTGGCACCGCGTCCGTAGTTGTGCACCGAAGCGTTATGAGCGGGTGCGGCAGAACTCATCCTCTGCGCCCTCCCCTCGCGCTCGTCCGACTCGTCCCCGAGGAACTCCACACCCTCAAGGATGCGGCATCGCGCGGGAAACGGATGCGCACGGGCGTACGTTGCCCCGCCCCGCCCAGGTCCTGTCCGGCTGGACAGGACCCGGCAGCGGACGGGTGGTGCGGGCTTTCGGCCGGCCTCGGCGGGCCTGCCGCCTCGGCGGCCGGGCCCGGCGTGGCGGACCGGGCCCCGGTCTCAGCGGACCAGGCCCCAGCGGAAACCGAGCGCCACCGCGTGCGCGCGGTCCGAGGCACCGAGCTTCTTGAAGAGCCGCCTGGCGTGTGTCTTGACCGTGTCCTCGGAGAGGAACAGCTCACGGCCGATCTCCGCGTTCGACCGGCCGTGGCTCATGCCTTCGAGCACCTGGATCTCACGCGCGGTGAGCGTGGGCGCGGCGCCCATCTCGGCCGAGCGCAGCCGGCGCGGCGCGAGCCGCCAGGTCGGATCGGCGAGCGCCTGGGTGACGGTCGCGCGCAGTTCGGCGCGCGAGGCGTCCTTGTGCAGATAACCGCGGGCACCGGCGGCGACCGCGAGCGCGACACCGTCCAGGTCCTCCGCGACCGTGAGCATGATGATCCGGGCTCCGGGATCGGCCGAGAGCAGCCTGCGGACCGTCTCGACACCGCCCAGGCCCGGCATCCGTACATCCATCAGAATCAGATCGGACCGATCGGCGCCCCAGCGGCGGAGGACTTCCTCGCCGTTGGCCGCGGTCGTCACGCGCTCGACGCCGGGCACGGTCGCGACCGCGCGGCGGAGCGCCTCTCGGGCAAGCGGGGAGTCGTCGCAGACGAGGACGGATGTCATGACCGTCCTCCGCAGCTGATGCGCGTCACCTTGAGCCTCCAGGCTGAGTACATATCGTCACCTGTGCGATTGACGCTCTCGGACATGTGCCCGAGCGCTCGTTCTGTCAACCGCCTCGCACACTCAACGACGGTCACTCGAAAGAGTTACGGGTCGGACGGTGGAGTTCGGCACTCCCTGTGAGGGGTCGGACACAGAGGAGAGCGCCGCAGGTCGCCGGGGTCTCACTCAGAGCTATGCCCTATTTGGCGGCTTTTCTTCACTTTTACTGGTGTCTGTGGCTAGATTCGCAATGAGTCATATTTACATCTACTTGGATAGTAGATGTACGGTCGTGAGCACCGGTGCGAGTTGCGCGTCGGGCTCGTACCCGGCGTCCAAGCGGCCCGTATCCACTTAGCACGGTTTCAAGGGGACATGAGCAATGGCAGATTTCTCCCGCCTTCCCGGACCGAACGCAGATCTGTGGGACTGGCAGCTCCTGGCAGCTTGTCGTGGTGTCGACAGTTCACTCTTCTTCCATCCGGAGGGTGAGAGAGGTGCGGCACGGAGCGCGCGTGAGAACTCGGCAAAAGAGGTGTGCATGCGATGCCCGGTACGCGCGGAGTGCGCGGCGCACGCGCTTGCGGTACGGGAGCCGTACGGCGTGTGGGGCGGACTGACCGAGGACGAGCGTGAGGAACTCATGGGACGTGCGCGCACCCGGCTGATCACCGCGTCGGCCTCGACCTCGGCGCCGGGCACGAACGGCGCCGACGGCCATGACAGCCACGACGGTCACACCAACGACTGACCCGGCAAGCACCGCCGATACATCGCAGAAACGTTCCTGCAACTCCCTTTCCGCCCGCGAGGGATCAGCGCGCGGCGGCCAGGACCAGCTGATCCAATGTCGCCGCCACCGCCGGCACCTGCGCCAGATCAGGCAGCGTCAGAGCGACGATCTCCCGGTGGACCGACGGCTCGACCGTGAGCGTACGGACACCTCTGGGACGTACGGCCTCCAGCGCCAGCTCCGGCAGCATCGCCACTCCCAGCCCCGCCGCGACCAGGCCGATCACGGCCGGATAGTCGTCCGTCGCGAAATCGATCCGGGGCGTGAATCCCGACTCCTCGCAGGCGTCCACGAGTTGCTTGCGGCAGCGCGGACAGCCCGCGATCCACGGCTCGTCCGCCAGCTCACCGATCGCGACCGTCCCCGCGCGCTCACTCGCGCCCTCACCCTCACCCTCACCCTCACCCGCGCCCTCGCTCGCGCCCGCCAGCCGGTGCCCTTCCGGGACCACTCCGACGAGCCGGTCCACCAGCAGCGGACGCACGACCAGGTCGTCCCACTCCGCGGCGGAGCCGCCGTACCGGAACGCCAGCGCCACATCGCAGTCGCCCTCGCGCAGCATCACCGCGGAGGCCGGCGGCTCGGCCTCTACGAGCGAGACCCGGGTGCCCGGATGGGCCGCGCGCAGGGCGGCGAGCGCGGTGGGCACCAGTGTGGAGCTGCCGCTCGGGAACGAGACCAGCCTGACCCGGCCCGCCCGCAGCCCCGCGATGGCCGCCATCTCCTCCTCGGCGGCGGTCAGTCCGGCGAGAATGCCCGTCGCATGCCGTACGAGCACCTCGCCCGCCTCCGTCAGCCGTGTCTCGCGGCCGGTCCTGACGATCAGCGGAGTGCCGGCGGACGCTTCGAGCGCCTTCATCTGCTGGCTGACCGCCGGCTGCGTACAGCCCAGTTCGCGCGCCGCCGCCGAGAAGGAGCCGGTGGCGGCCACGGTGCGCAGCACTCGGAGATGGCGGGCCTCGATCACTCCCTCACCATAAGAGAGTCTTTGGGAGATCGCCAGGTAGTCGATGGTTTGTTTGAGAGGAAGCCGGATGAGGCCGGATAACGTGGCGGGTATGAAGCTTCTGACCGTGAATGTGGGACGGCCGAAGGCCGTGGAGTACGCCGACATGGGCGCCACAGGGATCGACAAGCGGCCCGCCGACGGTCCCGTACGGGTGGCGGATCCGGGACCGAAGGGCGAGGGCGGGAGCGGTCTCGCCGGGGACACCGTCTGCGATCTGCGCCACCACGGCGGCAGCGATCAGGCGGTGTACGCGTTCGCGCGGGAGGATCTGGACTTCTGGGAGCGGGAGTTGGGCCGGCCGCTGCCCAACGGCACGTTCGGCGAGAATCTCACCACGTACGGCCTGGACATTACCGGCGCCAAGATCGGTGAGCGCTGGCGGATCGGCTCCGAGGTGGTGCTGGAGACGACGAGCGGGCGGATTCCGTGCCGTACGTTCCAGGCCTGGCTCGGCGAGACGGGCTGGATGAAGCGCTTCACGGGACAGGCCGTGACGGGCGCGTATCTACGGGTCATCACACCGGGCGAGATCCGCGCGGGCGATGCCATCGAGATCATCCACCGGCCCGCTCACGAGGTGACGGTCGCCATGGCGTTCCGTGCCGCCACCACCGAGCGCGCACTGCTGCCGCGCATCCTCGCCGCCGGAGAGGCGCTCCACGCCCGGGAGCTGAGGAGCGCGCGCGAGTATGTCGCCAAGTACGGAGACGGCGGGACGGCATAGCGGCGGAACGGCATGGAGGTCAGGGTTGCCCAAGGGACGGTAATGTCGGTGAAACGGCCCTGACCTGGGGCTTGTTGGGCGGAATACTTCTTGCGTAGGGGATGCCCCTGAGAGTGACCGATGGGGTCTCGGGGGCGCCTCGGGGGCGCCCCCGATGAAGTGAAGTGGCGCCCGCCGGGACGCTCTGAGCATGTCTGGCTTCAAGCGCGTCCTCATCATTCTGCTGTCGCTCGGGATCGTTCTCACCCTGGCGATCGGCGGTGGTCTCCTCTGGGTGTACTCCGGCGCCAAGGTCTCCACGGCCGGCCGCGGCGGCTTCCGTAACGAGCTGGCCGTACCACCGCTCGCCAAGTCGTCGGTCGATCCCGACGGCACCCGGGTCTTCGACCTGAAGATGCAGTCCGGCGAAACGGAGTTCACGGCCGGAAGGAGGACTCCGACCTGGGGCTTCAACGGCAGTTATCTCGGGCCCACACTGCGCGCCGAGCGCGGCGAGAAGGTCCGGGTGCGGGTACGGAACACACTGGACGAGGCCTCGACCGTGCACTGGCACGGGATGCGGCTGCCCGCGAAGATGGACGGCGGCCCGCACCAGATGGTCGCTCCCGGTACGGCCTGGTCGCCGCACTGGAAGATCGACCAGCCGGCCGCGACGCTCTGGTACCACCCGCATCCGCACGGCGAGACCGAGGACCATGTACAGCGCGGTCTTGCCGGGATGTTCATCCTCGACGACGCGAAGTCCCTCGGGCTCGGGCTGCCGGACACCTATGGCGTCAACGATCTGCCGCTGATCGTCCAGGACGTGAAGTTCGACGGAGCCCGGTTCGACCACGGACACGGAGTGCTCCAGACGGTCGGCTTCCTCGGTGACCAAACGATGGTGAACGGCACGCTCGATCCCTACCGCGTGGTCGAGGACGAACTCGTACGGCTGCGGCTCCTCAACGCCTCGACCGCCCGCACCTACGACTTCGGTTTTGACGACAGCCGCGCGTTCTCGCTCATCGCCACCGACGGCGGACTGCTGGAGAAGGCGGCGCCCATGGACCGGATCCAGCTCTCACCGGGCGAGCGTGCCGAGATAGTGGTGCGCGTACGGCCCGGGGAGCGGACCGTACTGCGCAACTATCCGCTCTCCATCGGCCAGGACTTCTACAACCAGCGCTTCAACGGCGGCGACGACACCTTCGACATCCTGGAACTCCGCGCGAGCAAGCATCTGCGTCACTCGCCCGCGCTGCCCGCCGCCTTCGGAAAGCTGGATCTGCCGGACGGTTCGCATGCCGCGCGCGGACGGTTCTTCAACCTCCAGGTGTCGGGAATCAACGGCAAGCCCATGAGCATGGGCCGGATCGACGACACGATCACGCGCGGGACCACGGAGGTCTGGACCGTACGGAACACCAATGGGATGCCGCACAACTTCCATGTCCACGGTGTGCAGTTCAAGGTGCTCTCGGTGAACGGCCGGGAGCCGGAACCGGCCCTGCGCGGCGCCAAGGACACCGTCTTCCTGCCGGACCGTACGACCGTGAAGCTGGCGATACGCTTCGACGGACCGGCCGATCCGAACGCTCCGTACATGTACCACTGCCATCTGCTCTACCACGAGGACCAGGGAATGATGGGCCAGTTCGTGGTGGTCGCCAAGGGACAGCGGGCGGGCCGTCCATCTGCCGTCCACGCACACCAGGGGCACTGACTCAGGCACTAACGTGCCGCGTATGACGACTGCTTTGATTACGGGCGCGACGGCCGGGATCGGTGCCGCCTTCGCGCGCCGGCTGGCGGCGGACGGGCACAATCTCGTACTGGTGGCGCGCGACACCACGCGCTTGCGGGAACAGGCCACCGAGCTGCACGACCGGCATGGCATCGAGGCCGAGGTGCTGACGGCCGACCTCTCCACCGACAGCGGGATCGCGTCGGTGGAGAGGCGGCTCTCGGACCGCAGAGCGCCGGTCGATCTCCTGGTCAACAACGCGGGCTTCGGCAACAAGGGACGTTTTCTCGATGTCTCCATGGCCGATGAGCTGACGATGCTGAAGGTGCACTGCGAGGCGGTACTGCGGCTGACATCGGCGGGCGTCGCCGGGATGAGGGAGCGCGGCCGGGGCGGAGTCGTCAATGTGGCGTCGGTGGCGGCGTTCGTACCGCGCGGTACGTACGGTGCGTCCAAGGCCTGGGTCGTGCAGTTCACCCAGGGCGTGTCCCGGGATCTGGCCGGGACGGGCGTACGGCTGATGGCGCTGTGCCCGGGATTCGTACGGACCGAGTTCCATGAACGGGCCGGTATGGGCACGGAGAACATCCCGGGCTGGATGTGGCTCGACGCGGACAAACTGGTGGCGGCGGCGCTGCTGGATCTGTCCCGCGGAAAGACGGTGTCCGTACCGGATCCCCGGTACAAGGCGCTGATGGGCGCGGTGAAACTGGCCCCGCGCGGCCTGCTCGGCGGAATCACCTCGAAGACGGGCCGCAAGTACGGGCCGCGGTAGGCCTCCGTAACGCGCGAGGCCCGGTACCCCCGCAGGAGTACCGGGCCTGATTCCTCACCGTAACCATCAATTGAGGAACCACGGCGGCGAGCAACCACCTCCGCGAGAGCGGCGGCGGTTCAGCCGCAAAGGCCGATCAGTGGCTGTGGCCGTGGCCGCCGTGGCCCGCGTCGCCCTCTTCCTCGGCCGGCTTCTCGACGACCAGGGTCTCGGTCGTGAGCAGCAGCGACGCGATGGACGCGGCGTTCTCCAGCGCGGAACGGGTGACCTTCACCGGGTCGATGACGCCGGCCTTCACCAGGTCGACGTACTCGCCGGTGGCCGCGTTGAAGCCGTGGCCCTTGTCCTGCTCCGCCACCTTCGCGGTGATGACGTAGCCCTCAAGACCGGCGTTCTCGGCGATCCAGCGCAGCGGCTCGACCACGGCGCGGCGGACGACCGCGACACCGGTGGCCTCGTCGCCCTCCTTGCCGAGGTTGCCCTCCAGCACCTTGGCCGCGTGCACCAGGGCGGAGCCACCACCGGAGACGATGCCCTCCTCGACCGCGGCGCGGGTCGCGGAGATGGCGTCCTCCAGACGGTGCTTCTTCTCCTTCAGCTCCACCTCGGTGGCGGCGCCGACCTTGATCACGCACACACCGCCGGCCAGCTTCGCGAGGCGCTCCTGGAGCTTCTCGCGGTCCCAGTCGGAGTCCGTGCCCTCGATCTCGGCCTTGATCTGGTTGATACGGCCCGCGACGTCGGAGGAGTTGCCGCCGCCGTCGACGATGGTCGTGTCGTCCTTGGAGATGGTGACGCGACGGGCGGCGCCCAGCACGTCCAGACCGGCCTGGTCGAGCTTGAGGCCGACCTCCTCGGCGATGACGGTCGCGCCCGTGAGGGTGGCGATGTCGCCGAGCATGGCCTTGCGGCGGTCACCGAAGCCGGGAGCCTTCACCGCGACCGCGTTGAAGGTGCCGCGGATCTTGTTGACGACGAGGGTGGAGAGCGCCTCGCCCTCGACGTCCTCGGCGATGATCAGCAGCGGCTTGGAGCCACCCGCCTGGATGACCTTCTCCAGCAGCGGCAGCAGGTCCTGGATGGAGGAGATCTTGCCCTGGTGGACCAGGATGTACGGGTCGTCGAGGACGGCCTCCATACGCTCCTGGTCGGTGACCATGTACGGCGAGAGGTAGCCCTTGTCGAAGGCCATGCCCTCGGTGAAGTCCAGCTCCAGACCGAAGGTGTTGGACTCCTCGACGGTGATGACACCGTCCTTGCCGACCTTGTCCATCGCCTCGGCGATCAGCTCGCCGACCTGCTGGTCCTGCGCGGAGAGCGCGGCCACGGCGGCGATGTCGGACTTGTCCTCGATCGGACGGGCGGTCGCGAGCAGCTCGTCGGAGACGGCCTTGACCGCGGCGTCGATGCCCTTCTTCAGGGCGGCCGGGGAGGCGCCGGCGGCGACATTGCGCAGGCCCTCGCGGACCAGCGCCTGGGCCAGCACCGTGGCGGTGGTGGTGCCGTCACCCGCGATGTCGTTGGTCTTGGTCGCCACCTCCTTCACGAGCTGCGCGCCCAGGTTCTCGTACGGGTCGTCGAGCTCGACCTCGCGGGCGATCGTGACACCGTCGTTGGTGATGGTGGGGGCGCCGAACTTCTTGTCGATGACGACATTGCGGCCCTTGGGGCCGATCGTCACCTTCACCGTGTCGGCAAGCTTGTTGACGCCGCGCTCGAGGGCGCGACGGGCGTCCTCGTCGAACTTCAGGATCTTCGCCATGGGAGCTTTCTCTGTCCTCTCACACGAACCGCGCCCCTGTCCGCCCGGCAATCGCAGGGCGGCCAGGGGCGCGGTTCACAAGCAAACTCGAACGTGGGTGATTACTTCTCGATGATCGCGAGCACGTCGCGAGCCGAGAGGACGAGGTACTCCTCGCCGCTGTACTTCACCTCGGTGCCGCCGTACTTGCTGTACAGAACGACATCGCCGACGGAAACGTCGAGCGGGAGCCGCTCGCCGTTCTCGAAACGGCCCGGACCGACAGCCAGGACGACGCCCTCCTGGGGCTTCTCCTTGGCGGTGTCCGGGATAACCAGGCCAGAGGCCGTGGTCTGCTCGGCGTCGAGCGGCTGGACCACAATGCGGTCCTCGAGCGGCTTGATGGCAACCTTGGTGCTGGCGGTCGTCACGATCCGACCTCCCCCTTCGGAGATCTCACGGGGTTAACTGTCTGAGGGTGGCGACCAGGTCGATCCGTCGTCGCGGGTGCCGGACCTGCCAGTCGCGCTTTGGCACTCTCCATTGGGGAGTGCCAGACCCGAGACTATGACCGCGGTTAGCACTCGGTCAAGCGGAGTGCCAATACGGCTGGGCGTGGCGGTTCTGTCTCAATACGGAAACGCGCATGCGGGGCCCTGGATTCCGTACGGCCGTACGAGCGGCGCACACGCTTACGCGACGGCGTACAGGGCTACGCAGCGGCGCGGCGGCGCGCACCACCGGGCGCGCGCCGTCGCGTGTACGGCTGGGCGCGCGCCGCTGGGGTCCCTGCGCTCACAGCCGGGCTCCCGCGTTCACGCCGGGGCCGCCGGGGCCCACGCCCGGGTCCGGGTCCAGGGCTGGACGTTCCTCCCCGGGGCACATCTCCCGGGGCTGCGGAGCGAGCCGTACGGCGCTCGGCCTGCCGTCCGCTCCCGGCACCGAGGGCGGCGTGTGCGGGCCGACCTTCTGCGCCGCCTTGCGGCCGAGCCGTTCGATCGGATCCACCGGATCGGACGACTGCGCGCAGCCGGCGGTGATGAGCGCGCCGGCCGCCAGCGCGCCGGCCAGCAGCCGGTACTCAGCCCTCGTACGGCCTCCCGTGGCCCCACGGCGCGTACGTGCCGTGCCCGCCGGAGCGACCGACGCGACGGGAG
Organism: Streptomyces sp. NPDC059743; assembly: GCF_042732975.1. Lineage (NCBI taxonomy): Bacteria > Bacillati > Actinomycetota > Actinomycetes > Kitasatosporales > Streptomycetaceae > Streptomyces > Streptomyces sp. NPDC059743. The sequence continues at coordinate 62,065 of NZ_JBHWGS010000013.1, forward strand.
CGACCGGAGCGACCGGGCCGCATGCGTCCTCCCCGAGCCTCATAGCAGCGCCTCCGGTGTCATACGTACTCCTCCAGCGGTGTCATACGTAGTCCTCCAGCTTGCCCACGGCGTAGCCCTTGTCCGTGATCACCTTCATCACCTGCCGGATCATGTCGGGCATGGAGCCCGCCCACTCGTCCGGGCCGCGGAAGTGGGTGAGGATGATGTCCCCGGGGTGCATGTCCTTGTCCCACTCACGCCACTCCATGTGGTCGGGAAATGCCTCCGACGCCCACAGAGGTGCGGCCTTCACACCGCACTCCTTGGCGGCCACCAGCGTGTCGCGGTTGTAGTTGCCGAACGGCGGCCGGAAGAGCGTGGGCCGGTGCCCGTACCGCTGCTGGAGCTTGTCCTGCTGGCCGCAGATCTCCCGCTTCTGCTCGTCGTAGGACAGACCGGGCAGATAGGGATGGTTGAGGGTGTGGTTGTTCAGCGTCACCCCGTTGTCCTGCATCTTCTTGAAGTAGTCGTAGTTGTTGCTGATGACGTAGTCACTGAGGAAGGCGGTGTACGGGATCTTCAGCTCGCTCATCATCCGCAGCAGCTCGGGATCCTTCTCCGAGCCGTCGTCGATGGTCAGGAAGACGACCTTGTCCTTGGTCGGGACGGTGGTGAAGATCGGCGGCAGATCCTCGCTGTCCTGGACCTCGAAGCCCTCGCGGGTGGTGATGGCCGGCTTGACGGTCGGCGGCCTGGGCGCGGGCAGCGGAGTGGCGCTGAGCCCCCACTTCTTGGCCGCGATCGCACGGGCCGCCTGGTTGCGGCGGAGGTTGTCGGCGTAACCGGCGATCATGCCGGCCGGGGCCTCCTTCTGCGCCTCCTGGGCGCCGTGGCCGGGCCCGCCCGGCAGGCCAGGGCGCCCGGCGGCGGCGGGCTTGGGCACCTCGCCGGCTCCGGCGGCGCATCCCGAGCCGATCGCACCGACGAGCAGCGCCGCGGCGACGGTGCGTCCGCGTCGGCTGCGTCGGCTGGGCTGGTTTTTCGTGGCCTGCGCGGCGATCCCGTTACCGCTTCCGTTGGTGCTCCTGCTGGCGCTCCCGTCCTTGGCTCTCCCGCCCGGACCGCCTCCGTCCCCACCACTCCCGCCCCTGCCGCTCCCGTCCCCCTTCGCCATCTCCGCCACCTTTGCCATCATTTCTTCGTTTTGTCGTACTAGTTGCATGGTGTCGCATCCTGTCAGCGCGCGATGCCCGCGCCCGGCCGACACCGCCGCCCGGGCGCGCACCATCCCCCGGCTGGCCCACAATGGACCGGGTGACCGACCGCGTTCCTGCCACTCCCGCGCCGACTCCCACTCCCGCGCTCTCGCCCTCGCACGCCCCGCTGCTTCCTCCCTCCGCCCTCCTCGCGCCGCTGCTCTCCGCCGAGGGCCAGGCGCTCCTCGCCGAACTGCGCGACCACGACCCGGCCGGCGAACTCGCCCTCGCCACCCGGCTGCGCCGCGAGCACCCGGCGGAGCTGGTCTCGGCGGCGCTGGCCCAGGCGCGGCTGCGTCAGCGCGGAGTGGCGAAATTCGGCGCACGGGACGCGTACCGCATGTACTTCACGCCGAACGGAATCGAGCAGGCCACGCGCGGCACCGTCGCCGCCTACCGGGCTGCCCGGTTCCGCGCGCTCGCGCCGGAGCCCCGGGTCATGGATCTGTGCTGCGGCATCGGCGGCGACGCGATCGAGTTCGCGCGCGCGGGCCTCGCCGTGACCGCCGTCGATCTCGATCCGCTGACCTGCGAGATCGCCGCCGAGAACGTACGTACCCTGGCCCCGGACGCACCGCCGGTGACGGTGACACGGGCGGATGTACTGGAGTACGACCTGACGGGAGCGCGGGCGCTGTTCATCGATCCCGCGCGGCGCGGCGGCCGAGGCCGGATCTTCGATCCGGAGGCGTACTCACCGCCTCTGTCATGGGCGGTCGAGGCGGTACGCCGGGCCGGCACGGGCGCGGTCAAGATCGCGCCCGGCATTCCGCACGAGCTGATTCCCGACGACTTCGAGGCCGAGTGGATCTCGGACGGCGGCGATGTCAAGGAGGCGGTGCTCTGGCACGGCGGAACGCCCGGCTCCGTCACGCCGGGCAGCCGCCGCGCCACTCTGCTCGATGGCGGGCTCGGCGGGGAGGCCGGCGCTCTTCCCACTACTGCGGTGACGCTCACCGGCCGCGGCCTGCCTGATCCGCCCGTCCGCAGAACCGGCCACTTTCTGTACGAGCCCGACGGCGCCGTCATCCGCGCGCATCTGGTCGCCGAGGTGGCCGAAAAGCTGGACGGCGGACTGCTCGACGAGACGATCGCGTACATCACGGCCGACGAGCTGCGCCCGACCTCGTACGCCACCGCCTACGAGATCACCGATGAACTCCCTTTCGGCCTCAAGAAACTCAAGGCTCTGCTGCGCGAACGCGAAGTCGGTGTCCTGACGGTGAAGAAGCGCGGCTCCGCCGTGGAACCGGAGGAACTGCGCCGCCGTCTGAAACTCAAGGGCCCGCACGCGTCGACGGTGTTCCTGACCCGGGTCGCGGGCGCCCCGACCATGCTGCTCGGGCACCCGGTGAAGGCGTAACGACCGCAAAGAGTCGTGCAGTTGCGCAACACGCAACAACGGACGGTGCGCGGCTACTGGAGGTCGGTCAGTTCATCCGCGTAGATCTGCGACAGCGGCTGCGGGCCGACGTACTGCTGGCAGTTGCATTGCCTGCGCTCGTACCGCAAGGGCTTCCTGTTCTCGTCCCACTCCGTCGCCACCTCGACGTCCTCGTGGCACTTGCCGCGCTTGTCGTGCTTGGCGAGGTGGTGCGTACAGCCGCAGACGGGCTCCGGAGGCTTGTGGGCCTGCTCCAGGGCCAGCCGCCCTTTCTCCTCCAGCTCGTAGAGCTCACGTCTGCGTTCGTGCCGGGTACGGAGCGCGGTGCGGCCGGTGTCGGCGATCCATCCGAAGCCGCCCACGATGAAGAAGACGAAAATCCACCAAAGCCATTCCATCCGCCGCCCCTTCACCCTGAATGGCGCATGCGTTCTCTCTTCAGCATAGGACGGACGCCGAAGGAACGGCCTCAGCGGTGGACGCCACCGCGCCTGCGCACCGGTATCGGGCTCAGCAACCGCCCTGACCAGGCCTGATGCCCGTACGACTGGACGGCGCCCAGAATCCCGGTCGCCAGGACCGTGACCGCGAGACCCAGCGCGTAGACCGTCTCACCCACGGTGACGGACTCCGGTCCCGGCGCCATTCCGGCCCAGGCAGTGCCCGTCGCCCACAATCCGGCCACACAGAGGATCACGGACAGCAGCAGCCACATCACGCTCCGGCCGTGGGCCCGTACCCGTACGTCCGACACAGGATCCCGGTCGAGTTCGGCCCAGGCCTCCAGCCGCTCCCGTACCGTACGGCCACGATCCAGCCAGAAACCGAGCGCGACGCCGGCCGGTATCAGCAGGACCGCGCCGAGGACGAGCGCCACCAGCCCGGTCAGCTGGCCGAGACCGCCCTGCTCGAAGCTCTGGATCGCCAGCCCGACGGAGGCCCAGCCGAGCGCGGCGACCGCACCGGTCAGCCAAAGCAGCACCAGCCGCCCGATCCCGAGCCGCCGTCCGGTGAGGGCGGCCATGGCGGCGGCGCGGTCGGCGAGCAGCGCGTCACGGTCGGGCCAGGAACGCAGATGCGGGGGCGGTGGGGGCGGGGGCAGGCGCGGACGGTCGGCGACGCGGACCTTGCTGATCACCTGGCAGAGAGTAACGGGGCGGGGAGGGGAGGGTGCGGCGGGGTGGCGGGCGGCGGCGGCCGAGCAGGAGCCAGACCGGTTCGGTGGCTCAGACCTGCTCGGGGGACGGATCGTCCAGACGTCCGTTCATCGTCCGCTGTACGAGTGTCGGGACGGTGCGCCCTTGGCCGTCGGCAGTAGCTTCGGGGCCATGCCGCCGATCTCCTTCACGTACCTGCTGAAACGGCTGCTGAGAGGCGAGCCCTGGCAGCGGCTCCATGTGAAGGCCGCGGTCTGGGCCACCCTGCTCCTGGTGCTCGTGCTGCTGGTCGGCTCATGGATCATCGTCCCGGTCGAGGCATCGTCCCGCCACGCGACGATCACCTCCTTCCCGCGCGCCCTGTGGTGGTCGGTCGAGACCGCCACCACCGTCGGTTACGGGGACATGTATCCGGTCACCCCATGGGGACGGGCCATCGCCAGTGTGGTGATGCTCGTCGGAATCTCCGTCTTCAGCATCGTCACTGCGTCGCTCGCCACCTGGTTCGTCAGCAACGCCGTCCACCGCATGCGCCGCCTGGCCCTGACCTTGGAACACGCCGAACGCAAGGGCAGGACGGACATCTCGGAAGACCTACGCGCACTGCACGAACGCTTCGACCGCCTAGAAGGCTTGTTGAGAAACCAGGGCGGATCGCCGGAGGAGAGAGGCAACTGACAGCAGGCGACGGCAGGTGACGGCAACTGACGGCAGGCGACGGTCAGGACCGAGTGGTAGTCGTGGTGCGGGCTGGTGGGTGGTGTGCGCGGGAGTGGAATGGGGCTTCTGGGCCCTGCTTAGCGTCGGGCTGTTGTTTGTTGGCTGAGGTTCAGGACCGCTGCGGGGGTGGGGTTGTCGGGTGCGGGTCACGACCAAGAGGTAGTCGGGCTGAACCGGCAGGTCCCGTGTGACGTGGGGGCCGCCCCTGAGGTTTCAGTTTCGCGATTGCGGGCCGGGCGTCAAGGGCGCTCCTCCGTCGCGTCGGCTGCGCCGATTCCGCTGCGCTCCACCCTTGACACCCGACCCTCCATCGCAAGTACAGGCATGGGAGGGGCGGCCCGGGGGAGGGGTCCCCGGGGGGCTCAGTTCCGGGTGCCTGTTTCTTTCCGGCCTGCGGGCCGGTGGGTGGAGGACGCGGCAGTGGAATGGGGCGGCCCGGCACCGGCTCAGCGTCAGACCGTCCGCTGTCGGCTGGGGTTCAGGACCGTGTCTGAGATTCGTTGTCCCATGGCACCCCGGGCATCAGGCCATTCCATCCGCCTGGCCAGGGGCCCGGTGGAGCGGCAGGTCCGTATCCATCTGCTCCTCACGTCCGCAGGACACAAGAGACCGTCGGACGGCCCTCAGGCCGGGGTGAGCGGGTGGCGGACATCAATCGATGCCCCATATCCCCCTGTTTAGCGGCCCGTTGAGGGTCCCCGAGGCCGGTCTTGTGTCCTGAGTAGCGATAGGCCGTCCTCAGCACGTATCGACGGCCCGCACAGGCCCACTGTCCTTCCGGACAGCACCACCCACCCCACCACCCACACACCCCAGCAGCGGTCTTGAACCTCAGCAAACAGACGGTGGCCAGACGCCGAGCCGACGCGCCACCACCCCACTCCACTGCCGCGCAGAACACCCACCGACCAGCAGGCCGGAAAGAAACAAGGACCCATAACTGAGCCCCCCGGGGACCCCTCCCCCGGGCCGCCCCTCCCACCTTCCTTCAGCGGGGGCGGGACGGGGGTCAAGGGTGGAGCGCAGCGGAATCGGCGCAGCCGACGCGACGAAGGAGCGCCCTTGACGCCCGGCACGACCCCGCCACAATCAAAAACAGAGGGGCGGCCCCCACGTCGCCCAAAACCTGCCGGCCCACCACGACTACCTCTTGGTCGTGACCCGCACCCGACCAACCGCAGTACCAGTCCCGCGCCCTCAGTAGCGGTAACCCGCCCTCAGGACACACCCACGCCCCTACGTGGTTGCAACCAGGGCGAGGCCTGCGCGCAGTTGGGAACCCTCTCCGCCAACTGGCCTTTAGGTAACGACTTGACCATACGATTTTCGGCCACATACGTTTCGCCCTGGCCCGCCGAGACGGACGGGTCCTCTTTCGCCGTCCTTGGGGGGACAAATGAACTGGTACCTCGCCGTTCTCAAGAACTACGCAGGCTTCAGCGGGCGGGCACGCCGCACGGAATTCTGGATGTTCGTCCTGTTCAACATCCTTGCGGAGATCGCGGTCGTGATCATCGACAGCGCGATCGGCCTGAACAGCATCCTGATCGGTCTCTACTTCCTCGCCGTCCTGATACCCAGCCTCGCTGTGAGCGTGCGGCGTCTGCACGACACCGACAAGTCCGGCTGGTTCGTCCTGCTCTCATTCATCCCGCTGGTCGGCGAAATCATCCTGATCGTCTTCTGCGCCACTGCGGGCACCGTGGGCCAGAACAAGTACGGCTACGACCCCAAGCAGGTCGCGGCGCACTGACATCCGAGTGCTCGTGCGAAAGGCCCGTCGGCACGCTGCCGACGGGCCTTCGTCATGCCGACAACGAACTCGCCCAACTCCGCCCCGCGGCCAACCGCGCGCTCACGCGCCCAGGGCGCCGGAGCGGACCGCGTCGACAAACCTCTGCCAGGACGCCGGCCCGAAGACGGCCACGCCGCGCTCGCGGTCCTTGGTGTCACGGACGGCCTGACGGCCGGTGTGCAACAGGCCATGTTCGACGCAGTTGTTGTTGTTTCCGCTGTACGTGCTCTTGTGCCAGGGCACGCCATCAAACTCGTCGGCGGTCACGATCCACTGTCCTTGATGAGATCACGAATGTACTGCTGAGACTTGGACGGCGAGAGAGCTGCGGCTGTGAACTCAGCCCATGTCCGGCTGTACACCTGAACGTCAGCCCGCTGCTCCAACAACGTACCACCGGTGGTGTGTTCCAACCATGCGACGTCAATTGAGGGCTCACCCCGAAGCGAGTGGAGTGCGAACGGGGTGTACTGGGTCATCGGAACCGAAGCGTCGAGCGGCAGGATCTGGATGTTGACGTTCGGCTGATTCCCCACCTCCAGAAGGTGCTCAAGCTGCTCGCGCACCAGCTCCGGAGAGCCACTGATGCGATGCAATGCCGGCGCGTCGATGATGGCGCGAAGCCGGAAGTCGTGTGGCGCGTCCAGGAGTTCCTTGCGTTTCAGCCTCGTCTTGACCAGCAGCTCAACACGGTCGGCGGGCGAACCGGCGGTGAAGATCTGCCGCATGTACGCCTCGGTCTGCAACAGCCCCGGAACCAGTGCCGGTTCGTACGAACGAACCAACTCCGAGTCGGACTCCAGCGTCAGATAGTCCTTGAGCCCGTCGTAGAGCAACGGCCCCTGATTGCTCCACCAGTCGACCTTGTGGATCTCCTTGGCCAGCCGCTTGATGTTCGAGATGAGGACCTCGTCCTCAACTCCGTAAAACTCCAGCAGGATCTTCAGGTCGAGCGGCCTGATGCCCCGCCTGCCGTTCTCGATCTGCGAGATCTTCGGCTGCCCGCACAGCAACCTGTCGGCAGCGTCCTGGACTTTGAGCCCCTTCTCGGCACGCAGCCGCTTCAACTCGTTCCCGAGTCGCTTGCTGCGCATCGTGGGCATGTCGCTCTGAGCCATGGCCACATGATGGACCGATCCCTCACCGACCGTACAGATGTCACCTGAGAATTCACGCTGAAGAGGGATGAGCCATAGGAATACTTGCCTTGGCACTGCTTCACCCTGCACCATCAGTGCCTAACACGGCGCACCAGCCCGGTGACTCGCCGTAGTCCACCGTGCTGCCCGTACGGCAGCAGCCAGGAGGAGCCATGGTGAGCGTGGCCGGTATCGAGCCAGAACTGCGACTGAGCCTCACCGTGGTGCCCAAGGAGTTACGACGTGTCCGCCGTGACCTGGTCGAACGGCTGGAGTCGTGGGGCTGTGCGGCGGTCGCCGACGTGGCCGCGCTCGTCGTTGTGGAGCTGCTGACGAACGTCCACAAGCACGCGGGCGGCCGGTGCGAACTGGTCGTACGGCTGGAAGCGCCGTGTCTGCTCATCGCCGTCAGTGATCCCGTGTCCGTCGTCCCGGCCAAGCAGCAGCAGTCCGACACGGCCGAGGACGGGCGCGGGTTGCTCCTGATCGACGAGTTGACGGAGCGCTGGGAGACCGTGCTCACCGCCTCCGGCAAGGAGATCCGGTGTGCGATCCGTATGCCGAAGCGATGAGCCCCGGCGCTGAGCAAGTCGCCTACGTCCTCGCGGTGTTGGCCGTGAGCGGCGCGCTCACCCTGGCGATCCTCAGAGGTTGAGCTGCTGAGCGTCGTACGACTCGCGCGCGACGTCGATCTGTTCGATGTTCTGCTCGGCCCATCGCGTCACGGCCTGCATGACGGGAACCAGGCTCTGTCCCAGCGGGGTGAGCGCGTAGTCCACACGTACCGGCATGCCGGATCAGAGGCTGTCGAACGGAGGGATGATCCTCACGACGACGATGAGCCGGGCTCTCGGGGCGGCCAGGAAGTAGAACCACCCTCCGGCTGCGTCCATACGGCGCAGCCCGCCCGGACGCGGTCCCTCACCAAGTTCGGTGACGTCCACATCGATGTCCGCAAGGTCGACCAGTTGGCCGGCAAGGCGCTCAACCTCGGCGACAACAGGGCCAGGGATACCGCCGGCCACATGGGCATGATCAGGGTCGTACTCCCAGCGCCAAGGCTCGCTCAACGCGGACCCTGCTTCAGGGCGGCACGCGCGGTGTCGAGGATGCGGCCGAGTTCGACTGCCGCCTGACGGGCCTGCTCGGTCCCGCCGGACTCCGCCGAGTCCTCCAGCTCCCGGAACCTGGCCGCGAGCTGCGGCTGACGCTGAATCTGGACGTATACCGCCCACTGCTCGGTGAAGCGTCGCAACGGCGCGAGGTCCGAGCCAGACCGGGCCTGATCCGCCGCTTGGTCCAGCTCACGGGTGAAGGCCGGCAGTGCGGCGGGAGCGATCTGTGCGACTGCTTTGCGGAGCGCGGTGACCGTAGTCGGTGGCTGCGGAATCAGGGGCTGCTCGGAAGCTGTGGTGGCAGTCATGGTTTCTCCCATGGGCCGGACTTTGAACCCTACGTCCACCCTACAGAGCGAGAATCCCACCGCGACCACTCGAACGAGCGAACAGGACGTAGCGGACTTGCCCCGGCGTCGAACGGAAGGCGCCCAGTCCTAGGAGTCCGGCCATAGGAGTCCGGCCACAGTGGTCTGCGAATCGGCACACGCGGGTCCTACTGCACGGCCTCGAAGCGCCAGCGGTGTACCGGGCGGGCGGTCAAGGACGGTGGGGGGTCCGGGAGTTCGGGGACGTCGGCTTCGTACGGGGCGTTCCACCAGGTGATGACCAGTACGCGGTCCTCGGGGGCGCGGAGGAGTTCGCGTCGCAATGGCGCGTACGGGAGGTGCTGGGCGCGTGCCCAGGCCAGCAGCTCCGTGGCCCGGCCGGGGGCCGCCTTGGCCTCCCACATCAGCGCCACGGTCATGAGTGCCTCATGTGTACAGGTTGTCCTTGCTCAGCTCATGCAGATGGTCGTGGTCATGGTGGTGGCCGTCAGCGTGCTGATCTGCGTCGGCGTCGTGCGCCGTGCCCGGTACGTGCGGGTCCGTCACCGGCAGTGACGAGTCCGCCGACAGTTCCCAGTCCGACGTCGGCCGGTTACGGGCCACCATCTCCGCGCCCAGCGCCGCCACCATCGCGCCGTTGTCCGTGCACAGTCCCGGCCGCGGCACCCGCAGCCGGATGCCCGCCCGCTCGCAGCGCTCGGCCGCGAGCGCCCGCAGGCGTGAGTTGGCCGCGACTCCGCCGCCGATCATGAGATGGTCCACGCCCTCGTCCCGGCAGGCGCGGACCGCCTTCCGGGTCAGTACGTCGACCACCGCCTCCTGGAAGGACGCCGCCACATCCCGTACCGGCACCTCCTCGCCCGCGTTCCGCTTCGCCTCGATCCAGCGGGCCACCGAGGTCTTCAGACCGGAGAAGGAGAAGTCGTACGCCGCGTCGCGCGGCCCGGTCAGCCCGCGCGGGAACGCGATCGCCGCCGGATCGCCCTCCCGCGCGAGCCGGTCGATCACGGGACCGCCCGGGAAGCCGAGGTGCAGCACGCGCGCGATCTTGTCGAACGCCTCGCCCGCCGCGTCGTCGATCGTCGCTCCCATGGGCCGTACATCGCTGGTGATGTCCGGCGCGAGCAGCAGCGAGGAGTGCCCGCCGCTCACCAGCAGCGCCATCGTCGGCTCGGGCAGCGGGCCGTGTTCCAACTGGTCGACGCAGATGTGGGAGGCCAGATGGTTCACGCCGTACAGCGGCTTGCCGAGGGCGTACGCGTACGACTTCGCCGCCGAGACGCCCACCAGCAGCGCGCCGGCCAGCCCGGGCCCGGCCGTCACCGCGATGCCGTCCAGGTCGCGGGCGGAGACGCCCGCCTCCTTCAGCGCGCGCTCGATCGTCGGCACCATCGCCTCCAGGTGCGCGCGGGAGGCGACCTCCGGCACCACACCGCCGAAGCGCGCGTGCTCGTCGACGCTCGACGCGATGGCGTCGGCGAGCAGCGTCGTCCCTCGGACGATGCCGACGCCGGTCTCGTCACAGGAGGTCTCGATACCGAGGACGAGAGGTTCGTCAGCCATGGATCTCAGTTCCTTGATGGGTCTTCATATGGAGGCGCATGACGAGCGCGTCGACATTGCCCGGCTGGTAGTAGCCGCGCCGGAAACCGATCGGCTCGAAGCCGAACCGCTCGTACAGCCGCTGCGCCCGCAGATTGTCGACCCGCACTTCCAGCAGTACCTCTTCGCACTCGAAGGCGGTCGCGTGCTGGAGCAGATCGGTCAGCAGCCGGGAGCCGAGGCCGGTGCCCCACTGGTCGCGGGCCGCGGCGATGGTCTGTACGTCACCGAGGCCACCGGCGGCGGCGAGTCCGGCGTACCCGACGATCCGGCCGTTGGCCCTGTCCCGGGCGCCGGACCCGTCCTGGCCGCCGGACCCGGACGGCTCGGTCGCCACCACGTAGTGGCGGGTCGCCCGTGGACCGCGCGCGTGGGCCAGTTCGGACCAGAACATGGCCGGGGACCAGGCGTCCTCGGGAAAGAGCTCGTGTTCGAGGGCGAGCACCGGCTCGATGTCCCACCAGCGCATCTCACGCAGGAGTACGGAAGAGGCCGTCTCGCCGGCCGCCGTCGCTTCCACATCATTGCTCTCGGCTGCCGCGTCCGTCGCATCGGTCACTTCGGCGTGACCACCTTGTAGTTCTTGGGCACCTGCGCGTCCGGACGGCGCAAGTACAGAGGAAGGGCCGGCAGGAAGTCCCCGCCGGGGCCGGAGGAAGCCCCCGCCGCGAGTCTCTCCGCCGCCAGCGACGCCAGCGCGGCGGCCGACTGGTGCTCGGGACCGCGCGCGTCCGGGAAAACCTCGGGATAGAGCAGCGCACCGGCGCCCACCGCAGGCACTCCCACCACATGCTCATGGCCGGCGATATCGGCGGGCCGGTCGACGGCCGGCTCGGTCAGCCGCGTACGGGCATCCGCGTACCGCGCCCAGTAGACCTCCTTGCGGCGCGCGTCCGTCACCACCACGAACGGCCCTTCGAGCCCGGAGGCGTACGCGAGCCCGTCCAGCGTGCAGAGCCCGCGCACCGGCACGCCGAGCGCCGAGCTGAAGGTCAGAGCCGTGACCAGCCCGACACGCAGTCCCGTGTACGGTCCCGGCCCCACGCCCACGACGACATCCGTCACGGCGTCCAGTTTCAGCCCGGCCTCGGCGAGGACGCGGTCGACAGCGGGGAGAAGCAGCTCCCCGTGGCGGCGCGCGTCGACCTGACTCTCCGCGGCCAGGACGGAGGTGCCGTCGTGGAGAGCGACGGTGACGGCGGGCGTGGCGGTATCAACGGCGAGCAGAAGCACGCAAACAGCCTACGGCTCCGACGCCCAAGGCACGGCGCCCCGTCCCGTCACCCTGCTGCTGCTACCGTCACCACGGAGTCATACGTACGAGAGGTGGATCAAGGTGTCAAGGAGCAGCTCGGGAATCGTGGCCGGGCTCACCGCGGCGGCCATCGCCGTGGTCGGCTTCCTCGCCTACCAGGCGTCCGCGAACGTTCCCGACGACACCCTCGGGAAGCCCGCCACCGCGCCGTCCGCCTCTCCGCCCGCCTCGGGCGGCGCGCCCGCGCAGAAGAAGAAGGACCCGCGCGCGATCCCCGAGGAGTCGGGCACCGGCGCACGCGTCGTGTACGCGCTGGGCCAGCGCCGGGTGTGGCTGGTGAACCAGAAGGAACAGGCCACGCGGAGCTTCGCCGTCATGCCCAGTACGGTCAGCCCGCTGCCCGGCTCGTACCGCGTGACCTCGCGCTCCGGCGCGGTCACGGGCTCGGACGGAGTACGGGTCGAGCACGTCGTACGGTTCACGACCGTGAACGATGTGTCGATCGGCTTCAGCGCGGCGGTGGACGGCACGCTCTCCAGCCCCGATCCGACGCTGAAGACGGGCGGAGTCAGGATGAAGGTGGCGGACGGAAACGCGGTGTGGACGTTCGCGACGGTCGGCTCTGTCGTGGTCGTCGTTCCGTAGCCCGTGGTCGTCGTTCCGTAGCCGCTCGGCAGCCCTTCAGGCCCGTACGCCGGAAGTCCCTCAGGCGGCGTCGCGCTGCCGCTCCAGCTCCCTTGCCGCCGCGGCGGCCTCCGCTGTCGCGACCGCCGAAGGCTCCCGCGGCGGTGTGGACACGGCCGAGGCAGCCGCGCACGACGCGAGCAGAACGCTCATGGATACGGACGACGGTGACCGGGGCGCTGAGGACTGAGGCGCTGGGGACTGCGGACGCGTTTCGCGCTCTGTCGCCGACATGGATGCCTCCTGAGGCTCCGGGGGCAGGCGTGGTCAGGTAGTTAGGCAGACCTAACCATGTCTCACTACCATGTGACCATGCGCGGCATGGCACGCGCAACATTTTGCCGACGTCTTGTCGGAACGTACGGAACGGCTGGCCGAACAGTCCGCGGAAACGTTCGGCGGATCTGCGCGCTCACGCCCTGAGCCAGTGCTCGACCAGCGCCGGATCAGTGCCGGACGGATCAGCGCCGGATCAGCGCGTGAGCACTCCGAAATCGGTCGTCGACCAGCGGCTGCCGAACCCGGTCAGCGTGACCGTGCGCCGGTCGTCGTACTCCGTCTCGCCGTGCTCCGTCAGCCCGTGCTCGGCGGCCTCGCCGTCGGCACCGCCCACCACCCGGTGGATCACCACGCGCAGCCGGTCGTCCGACAGCTCCTCGACCTTGCCGTCGCCCCACTCCACGACCACCACGGAGTCCGGCAGCGAGACATCCAGATCGAGGTCCTCCATCTCGTCCAGTCCTCCGCCGAGCCGGTACGCGTCCACATGGACCAGCGCGGGACCGCCGACCAGGGACGGGTGGACGCGCGCGATCACAAAGGTGGGCGAGGTGACGGCGCCACGGACGCCGAGGCCCTCACCGAGGCCACGGGCCAGCGTCGTCTTGCCCGCGCCGAGTTCGCCGGTGAGCATCACCAGATCACCCGGCCGGAGCAGGGCGGCGAGCGCCCGGCCCAGCTCCTGCATCCGCTCGGGGGAATCGACGGAGATGGTCGTCCCGGGACGGGCCGCGGTCTCAGTGGTGTCGGCCGGCTCGGTGGCGGGGGCCGGCTCGGTGGTGCGGGCCGACTCGGTGGTGCGGGCTGCCCTGAGGGCTGTCTCAGCCGCCGGGCTGTGCGGTGCTTCCATGTCTGCCAACGTTAGCCTCCGACGGCACCGCACCCACTCTTGCGAGCAGGTCGGCGAGCCGGTCCGTGACGGCCTCGGGATGCTCCAGCATGACGAGATGCCCGGCGTCCGGTACGAGCACCAGCTCCGCGTCCGGCAGCAGATCGGCGATGGCCTCGCTGTGCGAGCTGGGAGTGATCAGATCGCTCTCGCCCGCCAGGATCAGCGCCGGTACCTCCAGGAAGACCGAGAGCGCCTGCACCTTGTCATGGTCGGTGAAGGCCGGGTAGAACTCCGCGACCACATCGATCGGCGTGCCCTCAAGCAGCCGCTCGGCGAACCGTACGACGGCGGGATCCACGTCCTTCGAGCTGAACGAGTACCGCTTGATCAGCCCGGCGAAGAGATCGGCGGTGGCCCGTCGGCCGCGTTCGACCAGCTCGGCCTGGGAGCCGAGCGCCTTGAGCACGCCGGGCAGGACACGGCGTACGGCGTTCACGCCCGCGACCGGCAGTCCGTAGTTGACCTCGCCGAGCTTTCCGCTGGACGTACCGACGAGGGCGACGCCGACGACCCGTTCCCGTACCAGCTCGGGAAACTGGTCCGCCAGGGCCATCATCGTCATCCCGCCCATGGAGTGGCCGACCAGCACCAGCGGCCCTTCGGGCGCCGCCGCGTCGATCACGGCCTTGAGGTCACGGCCGAGCTGCTCGATGGTGACGGGAACGGCGCCGGGACCGCTCTGGCCGACGCCGCGCGCGGAACGGCCGTGGCTGCGCTGGTCCCAGTGGACGGTACGGACGAGTCCGCGCAGGGCGGCGCGCTGGAAGTGCCAGGAGTCCTGGCTGAGGCAGTAGCCGTGGCTGAAGACGACGGTCACGGGCACGGGAGCCTTGCGGCCGAAGAGACGGCGACGGCGGGAGCCGGGAGATGGTGCCGTGGCGCCGACGCCGGTGGCTGGTCTGGCTACGGCGCCCGGTCCTGACCTGGCGGCCGGCCCAGCCCCCGCGCCCGGCGCGCCGGGCGGACCGATGGCGTCCACTTCGTCGATCTCGTAGTACAGCTCCGTACCGTCGTCGGCGAGCGCCTTGCCCGGCGCGCCGCGCAGCGCTCCGTACGGTCCCGACGAGTCGAGCGCGAGCCGTGCCCTTCTGCGCATGCCGCGGCCGACGGTCAGCCTCTCGATCGCCACACCGGCTGCGGCTCCGGCGGCGATCACGCCTATCGCGGCGCCGGCGACGCCCGCCTTGCGCCAGTTGCCACTGATCGCTGCCGAAGCTGCCGAGGCCGTAGCCACCGCGGCGGCCGTCGTGGCCGCCGCGTCCCCCGCCGGGCTCTTCTCGCTCACCGTCGCTCCTCGTCGTCCAGCCTTGCCTTCCCCGCCGTACCGCGCTTCACCCCGGAGAGATCACTCCGGTTGTCCGCGCGTCTGTTGGACGGGCGCGGGTACGCGCTCGCTCACTCGTTCACGTAGACGCGTGGGACGCGGGAGCCGATACGGGTGACGATCTCGTACGCGATGGTGTCCGCGGCCTCGGCCCAGTCCTCGGCCGTCGGCTCTCCGTGGTCGCCCGGGCCGAACAGAATGGCGGTGGTGCCCGGTTCCGGGGTGTCGCCGCCGAGGTCCACGACGAACTGGTCCATGGCGACCCGCCCGGCCACCCGCCGGGTGACTCCGCCGACGAGAACGGGACCGCGGCCCGAGGCGTGCCTGGGGATGCCGTCGGCGTATCCGAGCGGGACGAGCCCGAGCGTCGTCTCGCGCGGCGTGAGGTAGTGGTGGCCGTAGCTGACGCCATGGCCCGGCGGAACCTGCTTCACCAGGGCGACCGAGGCGGAGAGCGTCATGACGGGCCGCAGGCCGAGGTCCTGGGCGGTGCCGAGCTCCGGGTTGGGCGAGATGCCGTACATCGCGATCCCGGTCCGTACGAGATCGAAGTACGACTCGGGGACGGTGAGCGCGGCGGGCGAGTTGGCGATGTGCCGGACCTCGGGCTCGGCGCCTTCCTTCTCGGCGTACGCGACCATCGCGTGGAACGCGTCCAGTTGGGCGGCGATGGAGGGATGGCCCGGCTCGTCGGCGCAGGCGAAGTGCGACCAGAGGCCGGTGATCCGGACCTGGCCGGCGGCCTGCGCGGCGAGCGCGGCACCGACGAGTTCCGGCCAGTCGGCGGGCTGGCAGCCGTTACGGCCGAGGCCGGTGTCGGCCTTGAGCTGGATACGGGCGGGCCGGCCGGCCTCGCGGGCGGCGGCGGTCACCTCGCGCAGGGCCCACATCCCGCTGACGGACATGTCGAGATCGGCCTCGATGCCTTCCCGCCAGGGATCGCCGGGCGTCCAGAGCCAGCAGAGCACTCTGCTCCGGATCCCGGCGGCACGCAGGGCGAGCGCCTCGTGCGGCGTGGCGGTCCCCAGCCAGGTGGCCCCGGCGGCGAGTGCGGCGCGGGCGACGGGCACCATGCCATGCCCGTACGCGTCGGACTTCACGACACCCATCACGGCGGTGCCGTCCCCCACGCGGGCGCGCAGAGCGCGCACATTGCCCCGCAGGGCACCGAGATCGATCTCGGCGCGTGCCCTGAGGTGAGTCGATGTCTGCATCATTCCGGTCATCACGCCCAGTCTCTCAGAGCCCCCGGAGTGCACCGGTCCGGTCCTGGCCCCGGTCCCGGCCCGGTCCCGATACCGGTCCCGCCAAGCATGAACGCCTCTTACGGGCGGGCGGACGTCACATTCCGCCAGGCGTCCGGCAGGTGGGCCGCCACGTCCAGGGCCGAGATCGGGGCGCCCTTCGAGGCGAGGCGGGCCGAGAGGCCGTGGAGGTATGCGCCCATTGACGCGGCGTCGCGGGGTGGGAGGCCGGTGGCCAGGAGGGCGCCGGACAGGCCCGAGAGGATGTCGCCGCTGCCCGCCGTGGCGAGCCAGGGCGTGCCCGTCGGGTTGACGCGGACCGGAACGTCCTTGTCCGGATCGGCGATCAGAGTGGTGGAGCCCTTGAGCAGCACCGTCGCGCCGTAGCGGGACGCGAGTTCCCGTACGGCTGTCAGCCGGGCCGACTCGACCTCCTCCCGTGGCACACCGAGCAGCGCCGCCGCCTCGCCCGCGTGCGGAGTGAGCAGCGTCGGCGCGGTACGGCCGCGTACCGTCGCCGCGTCCAGCAGCCGCAGGCCGTCCGCGTCCACCAGGATCGGTACGTCCGAGGCCAGTACCTCCGCCACTCCGTGCCCTTCGCCGACCTCCGGGCCCTCGCCCAGGCCCGGGCCGATCGCCCACGCCTGGACGCGGCCGGCCTTCGACGGCGGGCCCTCGTGCACCAGCGTCTCGGGGAAGCGGGCGATCACCGCGTCGCCGCCGGGGCCCACGTACCGTACGGCTCCCGCGCCGCCGTGCAGCGCGCCCGCCACGGCGAGCACCGCCGCGCCCGGATAGCGCGCGGAGCCGGCGACGATCCCGACGACACCTCGCCGGTACTTGTCGCTCTCGCCCGTCGGCACCGGCAGCAGCCGCGCGACGTCCTCGTGCTGGAGGGCCTCGAACTCGGGGACGGCCGGCAGATACGGCCGTAGCCCGATGTCCACGAGCCGTACCGCGCCCGCGTGCTCGCGCGCGGGATCGATCAGCAGGCCCGGCTTGTACGTACCGAACGTGACCGTCACGTCCGCACGTACCGCCTCGCCCGCCACCTCGCCGCTGTCCGCCTCCACTCCGCTGGGCAGATCGACGGCGACGACCACCGCGCCCGAGTCCCGGGCCGCCCGTACCAGCGGCACCGCGTCGGGACGCAGCCCGCCGTGCCCGCCGATGCCGGTGATGCCGTCCAGGACGAGATCGGCGGCGGCCAGGACGGCGTAGGGATCGTTGGCGCCGTCGGTACCGCCAGCGCCGCCCGCGACCCGGCCGCCCGCGCTGCGCAGCGCGGCGAGCCCGCCCGCGTGCGCCCGGTCGGGCGCGAGGAGGACCGCCGTGACACCGGCGCCTCTGCAGGCGAGACGGGCCGCGGCGTACAGGGCGTCACCGCCGTTGTCCCCGCTGCCTGCCAGTACGACGACCCGCGCTCCGTACACCCGGCCCAGCAGATCTCGCAGCAGGCCGGCGCAGGCGACGGCGAGGCCATGGGCGGCGCGCTGCATGAGCGCGCCCTCGGGCAGCCGCGCCATCAGCTCCCGTTCGGCGTTTCTGACGGTCTCCACGCTGTAAGCGATACGCATACGGTCAACCCTCCGCGATCACCACGGCCGACGCCACTCCCGCATCGTGGCTGAGCGAGACATGCCAGCTCTTCACGCCCAACTCGGCGGCGCGTGCCGCGACCGTACCGAGCACCCGCAGCCGCGGCTGCCCGCTGTCCTCCACGCACACCTCGGCGTCGGTCCAGCGCAGTCCGCCGGGCGCGCCCAGGGCTTTGGCCACGGCTTCCTTGGCGGCGAACCGTGCCGCCAAGGAGGCCATACCGCGCCGCTCACCGCTCGGGAGGTACAACTCCCGCTCGGAGAAGAGACGTTCGGTCAGTTTCGGAGTCCGCGACAGCGACTCCGCGAACCGGTCGATCTCCGCCACATCGATCCCCACCCCGATAATCACGTGCTGCCGCTCCCCACTTCTCTTCCACGGTTCTGGCCGCTCCGCCTACTCCACCGTGACGGACTTCGCCAGATTCCTCGGCTGGTCGACCTCGTTGCCGCGCGCCGTCGCCAGCTCGCACGCGAACACCTGCAACGGCACCGTAGCGACCAGCGGCTGAAGGAGCGTCGGCGTCGCCGGGATCCGGATGAGATGGTCCGCGTACGGCACCACCGCCTCGTCGCCCTCCTCCGCGATCACGATCGTCCGCGCGCCTCTGGCCCTGATCTCCTGGATGTTCGACACGATCTTGTCGTGCAGCACCGAACGCCCACGCGGCGACGGTACGACGACCACCACCGGCAGATCCTCCTCGATGAGCGCGATCGGGCCGTGCTTCAGCTCACCGGCCGCGAATCCCTCGGCGTGCATGTACGCCAGTTCCTTGAGCTTGAGCGCGCCCTCCAGGGCGACCGGATAGCCGACGTGCCGGCCCAGGAACAGCACCGTCCGCTTGTCCGCGAGCGAGCGCGCCAGCGCCCGTACCGGCTCCATCGTCTCCAGTACGCGCTCCACCTCGCCCGCGATCTGCGAGAGGTCCTTGATCACGGCCCGGATCTCGTCGCCCCACTTCGTACCGCGCCGCTGGCCCAGATAGAGCGCCACCAGATAGCAGGCGACGAGCTGGGTGAGGAACGCCTTGGTCGAGGCGACGGCGACCTCGGGGCCCGCGTGGGTGTAAAGGACCGCGTCCGACTCCCTCGGGATGGTCGAACCGTTCGTATTGCAGATCGCCAGCACCTTCGCGCCCTGCTCGCGGGCGTGGCGCAGGGCCATCAGCGTGTCCATGGTCTCGCCGGACTGGGAGATGGCGATCACCAGGGTGCGCCGGTCCAGGATGGGATCGCGGTAGCGGAACTCGCTGGCCAGCTCCACCTCGCAGGGCATCCTCGTCCAGTGCTCGATGGCGTACTTGGCGATCAGCCCGGCGTGGAAGGCCGTACCGCACGCCACGATGACGACCTTGTCGGCCTCGCGCAGCACCTCCTGCGGGATCCGCACTTCGTCTATGGTCAGCGCGCCCTGGGCGTCGATCCGGCCGAGGAGCGTGTCGGCGACGGCCTTGGGCTGCTCGGCGATCTCCTTGAGCATGAAGTAGTCGTAACCGCCCTTCTCGGCGGCCGACGCGTCCCAGTCCACGTGGTACGAGCGGACCTCGGCCGGATCGCCCGCGAAGTCCGTCACCGTCACACCGTCGCGGCGCAGCTCCACGACCTGGTCCTGGCCCAGCTCGATCGCGGAGCGCGTATGGGCGATGAACGCGGCGACGTCCGAGGCGAGGAACGACTCGCCCTGCCCGACGCCGACCACCAGCGGCGAGTTACGGCGTGCCCCGACCACCACGTCCGGCTCGTCCGCGTGCACGGCGACCAGGGTGAAGGCGCCTTCCAGCCGCCGGCACACCTGGCGCATCGACTCGGCGAGATCGCCGCAGGAGGAGAAGGCCTCGGCGAGGAGATGCGAGACGACCTCGGTGTCGGTCTCCGACCCGAGATCGTGGCCGCGGCCGGCCAGCTCGGCCCTGAGGGCGGCGAAGTTCTCGATGATCCCGTTGTGGACGACGGCGACGCGCCCGGCGTTGTCGAGATGGGGATGGGCATTGGCATCGGTCGGCCCGCCGTGCGTGGCCCACCGGGTGTGCCCGATGCCGGTGAGTCCGGCCGGCAGCGGCCGTTCCACCAGCTCCTTCTCCAGATTGACAAGCTTGCCCGCCTTCTTCGCGGCGGCCAGCCCTCCATCGGCGAGCACGGCGACTCCGGCCGAGTCGTACCCGCGGTATTCGAGCCGCTTGAGGCCCGCGATGACCACATCAAGCGCCGACTGTCCGCCGACGTAACCCACGATTCCGCACATGCCGGCAGCCTACGGCGCCCACCCCCGCCCCTCCCGTAACGGCGAAGCCCCCACCCCACTCCCACCCTCCGAGTACCTCATCCGGCCCCCAAACCAGGTTTGGCCGGCCCCGATGGGCCATGCGTACGACTCGGGAGGTGCCACCAACGCCGCGAGAACCGATCCGATGTGCTCATCGGTGAGAACCAGCAGGCTCCAGCCTCTCGTCAAATGCCCAGGGGCCTCACGAGAATCGATTCTGGTGAGGCCCCTCTGTAGTCGCTGAAGCGCCAAGGACGGGCTGACGGACGGAACCCGCCCGCCCTTTTCAGCTATTTTCAGCTATTCGATCCTGGCGCGTATGAGAGCGTCAGTGGCCCTGCGTAGGGCCGCCTTCAGTTTCTCTCGTTCGTCGCGCACATGGTCGATCTTCTTGCCGGACGCCTGGTAGGCGGTTTCGAACGCGACCCATGTCTCGTAGGCCTCAAGCAGTGCCTCAGAAGAGGTCCGGCCCAGCTCAAACTTTCGCCGAAAGCCCAGGGGTGGTTCGTGACTTCCGATCCACAGTTCGAGCCGGGCATGTTCGGCCATGTATTGCGCGGCGAGTTCGACCACGTCGTTACCGACAATGTTGCTGCCGATCATCTGCACACCGAGGTTGAGTGCAGACGATGCCGTCGGGGTGCGCAGCCGCTCAGGCACCTCGCTGGACGGCTGCAGACCTCTCAGCCACTCCCACTCGCCTGCCATCACAATCTCCTTCGTTCAAAGCTCGCTTCCAGGAGCCGCCTTGCGGACGGTGGAACGTATCCATCGACTGCACGACCGGCGCGAAGCACACGGGTCTCCGTCAGCTTGGTACCGGTCTCCGGGTCTCCCTGCCATGTCGTGAGAGGCCGGCCGAGTGCGTCGTAGACCGTGGAGGTCTTCTTCTGCCAGGCGTCGATCACGGTGGCGGGACGGTCCACCGCATCGTAGTAAGTGAACGACGTGCCCGCGCCGCGTGACCCAGCACACCATCCATGCCCTGGGCCCAGGGTCGACAATGGGGCGTGATCAATTCGTTGCCACGAAGTGTCCTCCGTCGGGGGGAGCATGGGCCGACTCCGTATGTGGATCTGAGCCGGGACGAGTGGAGCGCGTTGCGGGAGAAGACGCCGTTGCCGCTGAGTGCCGAGGAGGTGGAGCGGTTGCGGGGGCTGGGGGATGTCATCGATCTCGACGAGGTGCGGGACGTCTATCTGCCGTTGTCGCGGCTGCTGAATCTCTATGTCCAGGCCACGGCCGGGCTGCGAGGTGCCCTGAACACGTTTCTCGGGGACGCGGGAAACGGGCACGGCGCGCAGCGCGGTACGCCGTTCGTCATAGGAGTCGCCGGGAGTGTGGCGGTCGGGAAGTCGACCGTGGCCCGGCTGTTGCAGGCGCTGCTCGCGCGGTGGCCCGAGCATCCCCGGGTCGAGCGCGTCACCACCGACGGCTTCCTGTGGCCGATGGCGGAGCTCAAGGCGCGCGGGCTGATGTCGAGGAAGGGCTTCCCCGAGTCGTACGACCGGCGGGCCCTGACCCGGTTCGTCGCCGACATCAAGGCCGGCAAGGACGAGGTCACCGCGCCCGTCTACTCGCATCTCATCTACGACATCGTGCCGGGCGAGCTGCTCACCGTACGGCGCCCCGACATCCTGATCGTCGAAGGGCTCAATGTCCTTCAGCCCGCGCTGCCCGGCAAGGACGGCAGAACACGGGTCGGGCTCGCGGACTACTTCGACTTCAGTGTGTACGTGGACGCCCGCGCCGAGGACATCGAGAACTGGTATCTGAACCGGTTCCGCAAGCTCCGCGAGACGGCGTTCCAGAACCCGGCCTCCTACTTCACGAAGTACACCCAGGTCTCCGAGGACGAGGCCCTGGAGTACGCCCGTACGATGTGGCGGACCATCAACCGGCCCAATCTGCTGGAGAACGTGGCGCCCACCCGGAGCCGTGCCACGCTGGTGCTGCGCAAGGGACCCGACCACAAGGTCCAGCGGCTTTCGCTCCGGAAGCTCTGAGCGCCCGACAGCCCGAACCACGAACCCCGAGGAGCCGTTCGCTTGTTGCATCTGCGTCTGCTCGTGCCCGCCGACCGTACCGACGAGGTCGTACGGACCGTCGAGCGCACCGTCGGCACGGCCCATCTCGCCGTCGTGCCCGGTGCCGCGCGCGATCCGCTGGGCGATCTCGTCATGTGCGACGTGGCGCGCGAGGCCGGCGACGAGCTGATCTCGGATCTGCGCGCCCTCGGGATCGACGACATCGGTTCGATCACCGTCGAGAACATCGATCTGACGCTCTCCCGGCGGGCGGAGGAGGCGGAGGAGGCCGCTCCGGGCGAGGGCGCCGACGCCGTGCTGTGGGAGCAGTTGGAGGATGTGACCCACGAGGAGTCCACGCTCTCCCTCACCTATCTCGCGTTCCTCTCCCTCGCGACGATGATCGCGGCCTGCGGTGTGGTGCTCGACAACGCGATCCTGATCGTGGGCGCGATGGCGGTCGGCCCGGAGTTCGGGCCGCTGGCCGGTGTCTGTACGGCGCTGGTGCAGCGCGCCCCGCGGCTGGCATGGCGCTCGCTGGTCGCGGTCGTCGGCGGTTTCGCGGTGGCGATGGTGCTGACGACGGCGTTCGGTCTGCTGATGGACGCCTTCGGGCTCTTCACCCGCTCCATGCTGGAGGCCGAACGCGCGAACACTTCCTTCATCTGGAATCCCGATCCGTTCTCGCTGGTCGTCGCCGTGCTCGCGGGCGTGGCCGGCATGCTCTCGCTGACCTCCTCACGGTCGGGCGCGCTGGTCGGAGTCGCCATCTCGGTGACGACCGTCCCTGCCGCCGCCAACGCGGCCGTCGCGCTCGGCTACGGCGACTTCGACCAGGTCTGGGGCTCCAGCAGCCAGCTCCTGCTGAATCTGGCGGGCATCCTGGTCGCGGGCACGCTCACGCTGGTCGCGCAGAAGGCACTGTGGGCACTGTCCCAGCGGCGACAGATACGGAGGCGCGGGCAGAGCGGGAGCCCCGGGCGCGTGGACCGTACTGGCCCTGGAGGTGTGGCCGCCGACACCGGAAGCACGCCTCCGGCCTGACGGAGAGCCGCGCGAAATCCCAGATGCGCCGAGCACCGTCTCATTGATACGTTCAACGGGCGCGGGCGGCTCTCGGATGTGCTTCCTTCTCTTTCACTGCAAATGAAACCCGAGTGCGTCAACCTTCCGCCCGCGCGTCTACTTCAACGCCGCGTCGTCCGTACGAGGAGTACGGGCGACGCGGCGTCTTACGCCGGGGGGACCGACGGATATGAGCACCACCACGCGCCCGGACGGTACGAGCGCCGATGACGCGGACGCAAACGCCTACGACGACAACGACACCGCGCGCGGCCTCGCCCTCGCGCTGCTGCTTCGCCGTGGGGCCGTGTATCTGCCCGCCGCCGGTGCCGTGCCCGTACCTGAGCGCGTACCCGACCCCGTACCGGAAAGCCTCGCGGGCGTCGCGCTGCTGGAGGCCGATCTCCTTGAGCGCGGCTGCCTCCTCTCCGCGCCGCTGCGCCAGGCGTTCGCCGCTCGGACTCCAGAGACGCTGGCCGCCGCCGGACGCGCGCTGCTCGCGGACATCGACGAGGCGCTCGGCTCCGACCGTGATCACACGCCTCTGTTCCGCCTCTTCCCGGACAGCACACCGCGCGATACGGGCAGGTACTTCGTCAACCGGGTGCTGACTCTGCTGTTCCAGTACCCGCACCAGCCGTGCGTCCTCTGCGGCACCGTCGGCACGGTCCACGCCGTCTCCCCGTGCGCGCATCTCGTCTGCCGGAGCTGCTTCGACGGTTCGGACTTCTCCGCCTGCCCCATCTGCAACCGGATCCTCGACGCCGACGACCCGTTCCTGCGGCCTTCCTCCCGGCCGCGTCTCACCTTCCGACGGCGCCAGGCGCTGCCGTCCCGGGTGCGGGTCCTCGCGTACGGAGGCGACTTCGCCGCGCGCGCCGAGGCCGCCGGCGACGAACTGCGCAGGCTCCTCGCCCGTACCGCCGCGCTCTCCGCGCAGGAGACGAACGACCTCGTCCTGTTCCTCGGCACCCGGGACCGCACCGAGCTGGACTGGCTGCCCGCGAGCCTTCCCGGCCGCGAGATCAAGGCGCGTGTCCTGGCCTGGCTGCTGCACACACCTGAGAACCGGGCCGCAGTACTGCCCGCCGTCACCGCCCGGCTGAACACGGCCACCGACATCCTGCGGCTGCTCGCCGTCCTGTCGGGCGGCGATCCCGGGCTGGTGGGCATGCCACGTATCGCACCCGTGCCACGCCCGGTGCGCCGTGCCCTGCTCGCCGCGCTCGACGCCCTCGACCCGGCGCTCGCCGTAGCCGACATGCGCCGGCACCGCCGCGCGTGGATCCGTGCGGCCCACGCGCTGCATCCCTTCGAGCACGCGGCCCGCTATCCGCGCGCCGCACTCGCCGTGGCGGCGCTGCGCGGGACCGGGCTGTCGGACGACCGCCTCGGCGCCGCCCTGCGTACGGCGGCGGAAGCGACCGGCAGCGTCGAGCTGTCCGACGCGAAGGGCACGGAGGGCACGGAGGGCACAAAAGTCACCGTGAACGCCTGGGGCCGCCGTGTCGAGATCGCTCTCGCCGACCGCGACATCCCTGCCGCCACCGCTCTGCTCGACCAGCGGCCGGGCGAACTGCTGCGTCGGCTCGACCATCTGCTGCGGCTGGCCGGGCCCGACGGCGGCGTGGTCGTGGACGCGCTCGCCGCCGCGCTGCCGCGCGTCTCCCCGGCCGTGCTGCTCTCCGCGCTCGGCGCGGTACGCAGCCGTCGCCGGCCCGACGATCTCCTGCGCGTCTTCTTCCCGAAGGGCGGCAACGCGCGGGTGTACGTGAGCGAGGACACCCGCGCGCCGCTGCCCGCCGGCCCGGCCGAGGACGCCGTCCGCGCGCTCACCGCCGAGGTGGTACGACGTGCTGCCGCACAGGGCCCGGTCGGTCTGGCCGTCGTGGACGCCGGGCTGGACGGGATGATCGCGCCGTTCACGGAACGGACCGCGTCCCGGGCACTGGTGACGCTCCCGCGCGGCAGCGAACTGCCTCTGCCGGACACGTACACGGACACGGACGCACACAACGGCCCGGACAAAGACATCAGCGGAAGCAGCACCGGTCCGGCCACGCGAACCCTGCGGCTGTTCCTCCACTGGATGGAGAGCGAGACCTCGGGCACTACCGACCTGGACCTCTCCCTCGCCCTGTTCAACGAGCAGTGGGAGCACATCGGCACCTGCGACTACACCAAGCTGCGCTTCGCCGGCACCGGAGCCGCGCACTCCGGCGATCTGACAAGCGCTCCGGCACCGCGAGGCGCGAGCGAGTTCATCGATCTGAACCTCGCCCGGCTGGAGAAGGCCGGTGCGCGGTACGCGGTCGCGCTCTGCTTCTCGTACAACAACGTGCCGTTCACCGAACTCGCCGAGGCCTTCGCCGGTTTCATGGTCCGGAACGAACCGCCCGGCCACGGCAAGATCTTCGATCCGCGTACGGTCGAGCAGCGCTTCGATCTGACCGGTACGTCCCGGGCGTGTGTTCCGCTGCTGGTGGACATACCGGCGCGGACGATGCGCTGGCTGGATGTCGTCCAGGGTGTGTCCGGCACCAACCACGCCGTACACCGGCATGTGGACAGGCTGGCGCTGCTCGGCCGCAGTCTGAACGACCTGTTCGCGTCAGGCGCGCGCGTCGGCCTCGGCGAACTGGCGGTCTGGCAGGCGGCGGCGCGGGCGACCACGGTCGTCGTCCGTCACACCGACGGTTCGGCGAGTACGTACCGCAGGCGCGAGGGCGAGGACGGCCCGGCCTTCGCGGCCCGTATCGGGAGCCCCGACCAAGATCCCGTGAACGTCCAGGACCGGGACCGGGACGAGAACCAGGGCCAGGACCAGGACCAGGACCGGAACCAGGGCCTCGATCTGGCCGAGGCCGAGCTGGCCTTCCTCGTACGCGGAGACATCGCCCTGGCCGGCGGCTCCCAGGTGTACGCCCTGCACCCGGCCGAGCTGAACGCCGACGCGGTGCGTCTGCTGACGGCCACGGACGTGGTCAACGCTCTGGCCGTCACGTAGAACCTCGGGCAAAAGCAACAAAAGCAACGGGTGCGGGAGCGGCCAGGCCGCCCCGCACCCTCTCGACGGCAGTCGCCGGATCGTTCCTGCCGCCGACTTCAGCCCAGCGCCGGCCTCAGCCCAGCGCCGACTTCACCGCGTCCGCCAAGCGGCTCGCCACCGACCTCGCCTGGTCGATGTCCGGCGCCTCGACCATGACCCGTACCAGCGGCTCCGTACCCGAAGGACGGAGCAGAACACGGCCCGTGGTGCCCAGTTCGGACTCCGCCTCCGAGACTGCCGCCGCCAGCTCCGCCGAGGTGTGCACCCGCGATTTGTCGACATCGGGCACATTGACCAGCACCTGCGGCAGCCGCCGCATCACGCCCGCGAGCTCCGCCAGCGTACGGCCGGTCGCCGCGACCCGGGCCGCCAGCAGCAGTCCGGTCAGCGTGCCGTCGCCGGTCGTCGCATGGTCGAGGACGATGACATGGCCCGACTGCTCGCCGCCGAGCGCGTAGCCGTGCTCCTTCATCGACTCCAGTACATACCGGTCGCCGACTGCCGTCTCCACGAGATGGATGCCCTCGCGCTCCATCGCGATCTTGAAGCCGAGGTTGGCCATCACCGTGCCGACCACCGCGTTTCCGCGCAGCGTGCCCGCCTCGCGCATCGCCAGGGCCAGCACCGCGAGGATCTGGTCGCCGTCGACCTCCTCGCCCGCCGCGTCCACCGCGAGACAGCGGTCCGCGTCACCGTCGTGCGCGATGCCGAAGTGCGCGCCGTGCTCCACGACCGCGGTCTTGAGCTGTGTGAGATGCGTGGAGCCGCAGCCGTCGTTGATGTTCAGCCCGTCCGGCTCCGCGCCGATCGTGATCACCTCGGCGCCGGCCCGGGCGAAGGCCTCGGGCGAGACGCGCGCCGCCGCGCCGTGCGCCTCGTCGAGGACGACCTTGAGCCCGTCGAGCCGGTTCGGCAGCACCCCGATGAGATGCGCCACATACCGGTCGAAGCCCTCGTCGTACGTACGGACCCGGCCCACGCCCGCGCCCGTCGGCCGCTCCCACGGCGCGCCGGTGCGGTGCTGTTCGTACAGCGTCTCGATCCGGTCCTCCAGCTCGTCCGCGAGCTTGTGCCCGCCGCGCGCGAAGAACTTGACGCCGTTGTCCGGCATGGCGTTGTGGCTCGCGGACAGCATCACGCCGAGGTCGGCGCCCAACGCGCCGGTGAGATACGCCACCGCCGGGGTGGGCAGCACACCGACGAGCAGGACGTCCACACCCGCGCTCGCGAGTCCGGCCACGACCGCGGCCTCAAGGAACTCGCCGGACGCACGCGGATCACGCCCGACCACCGCCGTGGGCCGATGCCCGTCGAACGTCCCCACCTCGGCGAGCACATGTGCCGCCGCGACCGACAGACCGAGCGCCAGCTCCGCCGTCAGATCGGCGTTGGCGACACCGCGCACGCCGTCCGTACCGAAGAGTCGTCCCACAGCTCTCCCTCCGAGAACACTCCGAGCCGTCACCGCTCCGAGCGAAAATGCTCCGAAAATGCAAACGTATTAAGCGCTTGATGCTGTTATACGCCCGAGATCACCAAGAAAACGAACGCCCCGGCGGCACGGAGTGCCGCCGGGGCGAACGAATGCCGTAGAGGCGTAATGCCTGGACCGGCCAGCGAGCGATTAGCGCTTGCTGTACTGCGGGGCCTTACGGGCCTTCTTGAGACCGGCCTTCTTGCGCTCGACGGCGCGGTCGTCGCGGCTCAGGAAGCCGGCCTTCTTCAGCGGGGCGCGGTTGTTGTCCACGTCCGCCTCGTTCAGCGCGCGGGCCACGCCGAGGCGCAGCGCGCCGGCCTGGCCGGAGACGCCGCCGCCGGAGATACGGGCGATGACGTCGTAGCGGTTGTCCAGTTCGAGCACCTTGAAGGGCTCGTTGACTTCCTGCTGGTGCACCTTGTTGGGGAAGTAGTCCTCAAGGGTGCGACCGTTGATCTTCCACTTTCCGCTGCCCGGGACGATCCGGACGCGGGCGATGGCGTTCTTGCGACGGCCCAGGCCGGCGGCCGGCTGCGGGTCGCCGAAGCGGGATGCCAGGGACTCGGAGGTGTACTCGCCCTCGACGGGGACCTCCGACTCGAAGGTCGTCACCGCGTCGAAGGTCTCTTCGGCCTCGGCGCCTTCGACGGGGTTCTCAACAGTGGTCTCGGCCACGATGCTCCTCAGATTTCTTTTCGTCTTAGGGGGTGGCCGGAACTACTGCGCGACCTGGGTGATCTCGAACGGGACCGGCTGCTGAGCGCTGTGCGGGTGCTGGTCGCCCGCGTAGATCTTCAGCTTCGAGAGCATCTGACGGCCCAGGGTGTTCTTGGGGAGCATGCCCTTGACGGCCTTCTCGACAGCCTTCTCGGGGCTCTTGGCGAGCAGCTCGTCATAGCGGACGGAACGCAGACCGCCCGGGTAGCCGGAGTGGCGGTACGCCATCTTCTGGGTCCGCTTGTTGCCGGACAGGTGCACCTTCTCCGCGTTGATGATGATGACGAAGTCACCGGTGTCGACGTGGGGCGCGTAGATGGGCTTGTGCTTGCCCCGGAGAAGGGTGGCGGCGGTGGTCGCCAGACGGCCCAGGACGATGTCCTGCGCGTCGATGATGTGCCACTGGCGCGTCACATCGCCGGGCTTGGGGCTGTACGTACGCACGGTCGTAGCCTTCGCTTCTTCAGTGATGGGGTCTCCCCGGGCCCGCTAGGGCCGAGGGGACGGGTCCTGTACAAGGCCACCCGGACGATGCACGACAGCCTTGGCGGGCATACGGGGACGCAACCCGCTGCCTGCCGCTGGTCATCGGCCCGGTGGACCGGCGTAAGGGCCCCTCGCGTGAGAACGACCAAGCCAATACGCATAACGAACCAGAAGGATACCGTTGGTGCGCCGTACGGGTCAAAACGGCGGGTGCGGTGCGGGGGCCGCGGGGTGCGGTGCGGGTGCGGGTGCGGGCGGTGGCGCCTGCGGCGGGCGTTCCCCTACCCGCCCCTTCCCGAACTGGAGGCTCCGCCCCCAGACCCCCGGTCCTCAAACGCCGGACGGGCTGGATCGGGAACCGGGGCTTCGCCCCGAGGCCCCTGGCGGCGCTCGCCGCCGGGCGGAAAAATCCAGCCCGTCCGGCGATTGAGGACCGGGGTCCGGGGCAGCGCCCCGGTTTCGGGAAGGGGCGGGTAGGGGACGCTCGCCGCAGGCGCCCCCACTGCCCGCGCAGCGGCTACCGCGCCCGGATCACCCTGCGTTCGTCCCATACCGGTTCCGGCGTCTCCCGTACGACGCCGTCCGTGCCGAATACCAGGTAGCGGTCGAAGGAGCGCGCGAACCAGCGGTCGTGGGTGACCGCGAGCACCGTGCCCTCGTAGGCCTCCAGGCCCTCCTGAAGGGCCTCCGCCGACTCCAGGTCCAGGTTGTCCGTGGGCTCGTCCAAGAGCAGGGCCGTCGTGCCGCGCAGCTCCAGCAGCAGGATCTGGAAGCGCGCCTGCTGGCCGCCGGAGAGCTTCTCGAAGGGCTGGTCGCCCTGGCGCTCCAGCTCGTACCGGCGCAGCACGCTCATCGCGCCGCCGCGGTCCTTCGCGTGCTCCGTCCACAGGATGTCGACCAGTGTGCGTCCCAGCAGCTCCGGGTGGGCGTGGGTCTGTGCGAAATGTCCGGGCACCACGCGGGCGCCCAGCTTCCACGCTCCCTCGTGACGGACGTCCTCGCCGGCCAGCAGCCGCAGGAAGTGCGACTTGCCGGAGCCGTTCGAGCCGAGCACGGCCACCCGCTCGCCGTAGTAGATCTCCAGCGAGAACGGCTTCATCAGTCCGGTCAGCTCCAGGTTCTCGCAGGTCAGAGCACGTACGCCGGTGCGTCCGCCGCGCAGCCGCATGGTGATCTCCTGCTCGCGCGGCGGCTCCGGCGGCGGGCCCGCGTCCTCGAACTTCTTGAAGCGCGTCTGCATCGCCCGGTAGCGCGAGGCCATGTCCGGGCTGATCGCCGCCTGCTGCCGCAGCCGGTGGACCAGCGCCTTCAGCCGGGCGTGCTCCTCGTCCCAGCGCCGTTTCAGCTCCTCGAAGCGGGCGAAGCGCTCCTTGCGCGCCGCGTGGTACGTGGCGAAGCCGGCGCCGTGCACCCAGACGTCGGAGCCGGCCGGGCCGGGCTCCACACTCACGATCTTCTCGGCCGCCGTGGCCAGCAGCTCCCGGTCATGGGAAATGAAGAGAACCGTCTTGCGGGTCTCCTTCAGCTTCTCCTCCAGCCAGCGCTTGCCCGGTACGTCCAGATAGTTGTCCGGCTCATCCAGGAGCAGCACCTCGTCGGGCCCGCGCAGCAGCGCCTCCAGCACCAGCCGCTTCTGCTCGCCGCCGCTGAGCGTGCGCAGTTCGCGCCACTGCGCCTTCTCGTACGGGACGCCGAGCGCGGCCGTGGTGCACATGTCCCAGACGGTCTCGGCCTCGTAGCCGCGCGCCTCGGCCCAGTCGCTGAGCGCCTGCGCGTACCGCATCTGCGCGGCTTCGTCGTCCACCGTCATGATCCCGTGCTCGGCCTCGTCGACCGCGGTCGCCGCCTCGCGGATACGCGGCTGCGCGACCGAGACCAGCAGGTCACGGACCGTACGCTCGTCGCGCACCGAGCCCACGAACTGCGACATCACACCGAGTCCGCCGCTGACGGTCACCGTGCCGCCGTGCGGCTCCAGCTCTCCCGCGATCAGCCGCAGCAGTGTGGTCTTGCCCGCGCCGTTGGCGCCGACAAGGGCGACGACGGCTCCCTCGCCGACGCGGAACGAGGCGTCGCCGAGCAGCACCCGTCCGTCGGGGAGGTAGTACTCCAGGTGCGCGGCCTCAAGATGTCCCATGGTCCGCATTGTCGGGGCAGGCACCGCCGGAGCCCAATCCTTTTCCGCCGGTCCTTTCCGTCCCCTCTGTCCGCTTCTCCGTCCACCCTCCTCCGCTCTTCGCCCTCCGAGGCACAACGCCCTTGCGGGCGGCCTTAAACTGCGCGGCATGAGCTTTGGGCAAGGGGGACCCTGGGGCGGCCCCGGTTCACCCGGACAGGATCCGTACGGAACGCCCGGACCGGACCCGTACGGCACACAGACACCGGACTGGGCCGCGCTGGCGGACGCCTCCGCCGCGCGTGCGCGCCGTAAGCGCTGGCTGATGATCGGCGGTGGCGTACTCGCGACCACCGCGGTCGGCGCGATCGTGGCGACCGCGGTCGTCTCCATGAACAAGGGCGACGACCGGGCCTCGAAGACCAACGCCAGCGAGCTGCCCGCGCCTCCGGAACTGCCGACCGAGAGCGCGGCGCCGGAGCCGACCTTCTCCTCCGTCGATCCGCTGCCGCCGCCGGACCCGAAGGACTTCATCTCCAGCGCCGAGAAGGACAAGGCGCCGCTGAGCGCCGACACGCTCTTCCCCGGCGCGAAGCTGACCATGGGCGACCGCGTGTACCAGAAGGGCGCGACGACCCGTACGACCAACTGCGCCGCGGCGGCCCAGGGCGCCCTCGGCTCCATCCTCGCCGCCAACGGCTGCGACCAGGTCATCCGCGCCACCTACAGCAAGGACGGTGTGGCGGTGACCGTCGGTGTCGCGGTCTTCGAGCAGGAGACGCAGGCGCTCAAGGCCAAGGCCGAGGCGAAGGACGGTATCGCCTCGCTCTCCGGCGACGGTGTCCCGACCTTCTGCCGGGCTCCCTCGGTCTGCCGCAAGGTCACCAACTCCATAGGCAGGTACGTGTACTTCACGGTCAGCGGCTTCACCAGCGGCAAGGACGTCACCGAGTCCGACAAGGACGTCTACGCCACCGGTGACGATGTCGCGGAGTTCACGTTCCGTCAGATATTCGGCCGTGGCCGCACGCAGGCCTCGGCAGCGGCCACCGCGCCTGCGGCCTGACCCAGGCAGGACGCCCTCCTGACTCGGACAAGACACACAACGGGCACCAATCGCGCGCATCTTCGCATTCGCCCTTCACGCTCCACGCACAGCTGTCAGAATGTGGCTTTCGTCGGCCACAGCAGAGCGGGTACCGGGGGTGCACGGTCGGCCGGCGTGCCACAGAAGGCGCTGGGGGGATCCGGGCCGGGCAGGACGCGCGACGAGGCGTGCCCTGCCGCGCCCTGCTGTTCCGCCCGGTCCCGCGACACGAGGCGGACACCATATGACCGAGGCGATTCTTCTCGTCGGTGGCCAGGGAAGCCGGCTGCGCCCGCTGACCAGTCACACACCCAAGCCGCTGCTGCCCGTGGCCGGCGTCCCGTTCCTTGCTCATCAACTCGCGCGCGCCGCCGCGGCCGGAGTCACCCGGGTCATCTTCGCGACCTCGTATCTGGCCGAGCTGTTCGAGCCGTACTTCGGTGACGGCGCCCGGTTCGGCCTGCGGCTGGAGTACGAGACCGAGGCCGAGCCGCTGGGCACCGGCGGAGCGATCCGCAACGCGGCGCGGCGGCTGCGCTGCGGGCCCGACGAACCGGTGCTGGTGTTCAACGGCGACATCCTCTCCGGTCTGGACATCGCGGCCCTCCGGGAGGGCCACCGCGCCTCCGGAGCCGCCGTCACCCTGCATCTGACGCGGGTGCCCGATCCGCGCGCCTTCGGACTCGTGCCGACCGACGCGGACGGACGGGTGCTGGCCTTCCTGGAGAAGCCCGAGTCGCCGGAGCAGATCGTCACCGACCAGATCAACGCGGGCTGTTATGTCTTCACACGCTCCGTCATCGACCGGATCGCGGCGGGCCGCGTGGTGTCCGTGGAGCGTGAGACGTTCCCGGGCCTGCTCGCCTCCGGAGTCCCTGTGCGCGGTGTGGTGGACGACACGTACTGGCTCGATCTGGGCACTCCGGCGGCGTTTGTGAAGGGCTCCGCCGATCTCGTCCGCGGAATCGTCTCCTCGCCCGCCCTGCCGGGCCCGGTCGGCGACGCCCTCGTCCTGCCCGGCGCCCGAGTCCATCCGGGCGCGGCGCTCGGCGGCGGCACCGTCGTCGGCGAGGGCGCCGAGATCGCGGACGGTTCGGTGATCGAGGGCAGTGTCGTACTGCCGGGCGCCCGGATCGCCGCGGGCGCCCGCGTCCGCCGCAGTGTGATCGGCCGGTACGCCGTGGTCGGTACGGACTCGACGCTCGACGCGGTGGTCGTCGGCGACGGCGCCAAGGTCGGCGCGGGCAACGAACTGCCGTCCGGCATCCGCGTCGGCTGCGGAGTGACGCTCGCGCCGGAGGCCGTCAGGCTGTCCGCGGCGCCGACGCCGTGCGCCGCGCCCTCGCTCGCCGCGCTCTCCGGCGTGCCTCACATGCGGTCCGCGTAAAGGCGGTCCGCGTAAAGTCTGTGCGATCTGTGCGGTAACGGTGAGCATCAAGAAGGCGTGGGGCGGATGGCGGTCAAAGTCACTGTGGTGGTCCCGACGTACAACTCGGGACGCCACATCGAGCCATTGGTCGAGTCGATGCTGCGGCAGACACTGCCGAGCTCCGAGTTCGAGGTCCTCTTCGTGGACGACGGCTCGACCGACAGGACGCCCGAGCATCTGGAGGCCCTGGTCGCCGCCCACGACCACTTCCGTATGACGCGGATCCCCAACTCGGGCTGGCCGGGCAAGCCGCGCAATGTCGGCGTGGAGCAGGCGAACGGCGCGTACGTGCAGTTCGTGGACCATGACGACCGTATGGCGCCGGAGGCGCTGGAGCGGCTGTACGAGATGGGCCGGCGCAACGGCTCCGACATCGTGATCGGCAAGGTCGCCAGCAACTTCCGCAGCCGTGGCGTTCCGTACGGTCTGATGAGCCGGAGCCGCGAGAGCGCCACGGTGTGGAACGCGCCGCTCATCGACAGCCTCACACCGCACAAGATGTTCCGCACGGCGTTCCTGCGCGAGCACGGCATCGTGCATCCCGAAGGGCCGTGGATCCTGGAGGACCAGCTCTTCATGGTCCGCGCCTATCTCAAGGCGTCCGTCGTCTCCGTGCTCGGCGACTACGTCTGCTACACGTACTGGGCCCGCGAGGACGCCGAGAACGCGGGCACCGCGGCCATGGATCCGCGGTGGTACTACGGCAATCTGCGCCAGGTCATGGCGACGGTCGTCGAAGGCACCGAGCCGGGAGCCGAGCGCGACCGGCTGCTGCGCCGCTTCTACCGGGTGGAGATGCTGCACCGGCTCGGTGTGCCGCCGCGCGGGCTGCTGATCGATCCGCCGTTCCGCGACGATCCGTACGAGGCCGTGCGCGAGCTGGCCGAGGAGTTCATGACGGAGGGCGTGGAGCGCGGGCTGGCCGCCGTACAGCGCACCAGATCGGTCCTGCTCCGGGCGGACAGACGCGAGGATCTCACCGAGTTCACGCGTCGCCAGAGCGATCTGGTGGCGCGGTGCGCGGTCGGGCGGCCGGTCTGGAACCGCGACCGGTTCAAGGCCTCCTTCACCGCGCGTTTCGAAGGCGATCCGGGAGACGGCTCGGGGCTGCTGCTGGCCCGGCGCGGCGAGCGGTACTTCCTCGCGCCGGCCCTGACGGACGGTGTCCTCTCCGAGCCCGTCGAGGTGACCGACGAGCTGAAGAGCTTCAAGGCCGATGTACTGCTGCGGCACACGGAGACCGCGCATGTGTGGGTGATGCCGCGCGAGACGTCTCTCGTACTCGAAGAGGAGTCGGCACCCGAGAACACTGCGGGCGCTGCGGACGGCGCCGTGCTCGTCCGTCCCGTCGTACGCGGCACCTTCGCCGTGGATCCGCTCCGCGCCGCCGGCGGCGCACCGCTGGCCGAGGGCGCCTGGGAGGTGCGGATCCGGCTGATGGGCGCCGGATTCGACCGGTACGCGCGCCTCGGCGAGAGCACCGCGCCCGGCGAGGTGGATCTGCCCGCTCCGGAGATCCTCGGCCGCCGGGAGATCACCGCCGCGCTGGACGGCGACGGGCTGGCCCTGACCGTACGCGCGACCGACAAGGCGCCTCGCGCCCGTCCGCCGAAGATCAGCGTCGTCCTGCCCACGGCCGGTGTGGATCCGGCGGCCGTCGAGTCCACGCTCGCCTCGCTGACCGCTCAGACCTTGCCCGCCCGGGACATCGAGGTGATCCCGGTGGCACAGACACCGCCGGGCACCGAGCCGCGCAACGCGGGCGCGGACTCCGCCACCGGCTCGTATGTGATCTTCATGGAGCCCGGCGACCGTCTCACCGCGGACGCTCTGGAGCGTATGTACGCGTACGGCGTCGAGCACGACGCCGACATCGTCGCGGGCAAACCGGCCGCCAAGGGCAGACCCGTGCCGCGTGAGCTGTTCGTACGGGACCGGCCGCGGGCCACGCTCGCCAAGGATCCGCTGGCCGACAGCCTCACGCCCGACAAGCTCTTCGACCGCGCCTTCCTCGCCGAGCACGGACTCCGCTTCGCCGAGGGCCGGCCGCTGGCCGGTCAGGCGTTCACCGCCGAGGCGACGCTGCGGGCGGGCCGCACGGCCGTCCTGGGCAGCCGTGTCTGCTACCAGTACGGGCCGCCGCGCACAGGACAGCCGCCGGTGGCCCCGGCCGCGTTCTACGGCGCGCTGAGCGGGCTCCTGGAGCTCACCGACGGACTCACCGGGCCCGGAGCCACGCGGGACCGGCTGCACCGGCGCTGGCTGCGCGTGGAGATCCTGGACCGGCTGAGCGGCAAGCGGCTGCTCGATCTGGACGAGGACGCGCGGCGCGAGCTGTTCTACGAGATCCGCAAGGTCGTCGTGGACGGTATCTCCCGTACGGCCCTGGCGGGACTGCCCACCGCGCGCCGGCTGGCCGTCGGGCTGATCATCGACGACCGCCCGGACGATCTCATGGCACTCGCCCGCTGGGAGGCCACCGTCGGCTGCCGCGCCCGGCTGGACGCGCTCTCCTGGCAGGACGCCGGACGGCTCCGGATCGCCTTCACCACCGAACCACTCGCCGCCGAGGCTCCGTTGGGCCTCACCACCACGGGCGACGGCGAGCCGGCGCTCGTCCCGACCGGTCTCTCCGCCGCCCTGCGCGAGCGCTTCGCGCAGGAGCCGCTCACCGGCGGCGCCCTGCCCGAGAAGGCCTCCGCCGTGCTCGTCCTGCGCGAGCGCGCGGGCGGCGCCGAACACCGGCTGCCGACCGATCTCACCGTCCGCCATGAGGACGGCACCCTGAGTGTCACCGGGACCGCGCTGCTCGATCCCGCCACCGCCGTGGACGGCTCACCGCTCAAGGACGGCGTCTGGGATCTGTACGTACGGCTCACCGCGCTCGGCTGGACGAAGACCGCCCGGCTCGGCGCGCTGCGCGGCCCGGACGTCCCGGAGCGGCTGAAGCCCGTACCGCACCCGACCGCGCCGGACCGCCGTATCACGCCGTACTGGACCAATCCGCAGACGGATCTGTCCCTGCGCGTAGCCGTCGCCAAGCCGCCCAAGCCGTCCGAGCCCAAGAAGCCGGGCCTGCTGCGAAGGACGGCCCGCCGCCTGCGCCGCGGCTAGGTCCTGTCCGGTCGGTCCGCGATCAGCAGCAGACCGAACCGCCGCCCAGCGTCCGCTTGTTGCGTGCCTCCCGGCTGCGGGAGGCCAGCAACGCGTCGGCCGGATAGCCGACTTCCTCCAGCGTGAGCCCGTGCGGCCGTACGACATGTACCGCCGAGTCCCGCACTCCCGCCGCCAGCACCTTCGCCGGCCACTCCACGGGCCGGTGTCCGTCGCCCACGAACAGCAGCGCGCCCACCAGCGAACGCACCATGTTGTGGCAGAAGGCATCGGCCCGTACGGTCGCGGTGATCACGCTGTGCGCGTCCCGCTCCCAGTCCAGCCGCTGGAGCGTACGGATGGTCGTCGCGCCCTCGCGCTTCTTGCAGTACGCCGCGAAGTCGTGCTCGCCGAGCAGCCCGGCCGACGCCGCGTTCATCGCCTCGACGTCCAACGGCCAGTCGTGCCAGAGCACATGACCGCGCAGCAGCGGATCGACACCGCCGGGATGGTCCACCACGCGGTACGCGTACCGCCGCCAGAGCGCGGAGAAGCGCGCGTTGAAGCCGGCCGGCGCCTCCGCGACCTGCCAGACCCGTACATCATGGGCCAGCCGCCCGGCGAGCCGCCGCAGCAGCCGCTCCCGGTGCTCGGCCCACACGGGCTCCGGCAGATCGACATGCGCGACCTGTCCGCGCGCGTGCACGCCCGCGTCCGTACGCCCGGCGACGGTCAGCTCGTATGTCCGGGCCGACCGTGTCACCGTACGCAGCGCGTCCTCGATGTCGCCCTGGACGGTGCGCCGGTTCGCCTGCTTCGCCCAGCCGGAGAAGTCCTTGCCGTCGTACGAGAGATCCAGCCGCACCCGTACGAAACCGGGCGCCGCGCCCTCGATGTCCTCGTTCACCTGCCGCTCCCTTCACAGCCGAACGGGCCCGCCCCCGTGAGGGAGCGAGCCCGTCCGTCAGCCGTTGTCCGTACGCTCAGGCGTCCTTGGACTCGGCCTCGTCGGCCTTGGCCTCGGCGTCGGCCGGCTTGGCGTCCTCGACGGTCTCGGCCGGAGCCTCGTCCTTCTTGAGGGCGTCCTCCTTGACCGCGCGCTTGGTCGCGGCCTCGGCCTCACCGGTCGCCTGCTGCGCCACGGTCAGCGCCTCGACCAGCTCGATGACCGCCATCGGGGCGTTGTCGCCACGACGGTTGCCGATCTTGGTGATACGGGTGTAGCCACCGGGGCGGTTCTCGTACCGCGGCGCGATCTCGGTGAAGAGCGTGTGGACGACGCCC
Source organism: Streptomyces sp. NPDC059743 (assembly GCF_042732975.1). Classification (NCBI taxonomy): domain Bacteria; kingdom Bacillati; phylum Actinomycetota; class Actinomycetes; order Kitasatosporales; family Streptomycetaceae; genus Streptomyces; species Streptomyces sp. NPDC059743. The sequence continues at coordinate 99,916 of NZ_JBHWGS010000013.1, forward strand.
TTGTCCGTGATCGACTGAAGAACCAGACGACGGTTGTGGATGTCGCCCTTCTTCGCCTTGGTGATGAAACGCTCCGCGACCGGACGCAGGCGGCGGGCCTTGGCCTCGGTCGTGGTGATGCGGCCGTGCTCGAAGAGCGACTTCGCGAGGTTCGCGAGAAGAAGCTTCTCGTGCGCTGCGCTGCCGCCCAGACGGGCGCCCTTGGCGGGCTTCGGCATGGTGTGTCTCCTTGTGTCTGCACCGGCCGTATCAGGTACCGGTGTCAGTTACCGACGGACTGCTGCCCGCCGGAAGCGTTCACATTCAAGCCCAGGGGCTCAGTACTGCTCGGTCTCCACGAAGCCGGCATCCGCGTCGTCGTCCGCGCCGAACGCGTCCGCCGCGGCCGTCGGGTCGAATCCGGGCGGGCTGTCCTTGAGCGCCAGGCCCATGCCCGCGAGCTTCGCCTTGACCTCGTCGATCGACTTCGCACCGAAGTTACGGATGTCGAGCAGATCGGCCTCGGAGCGCGCCACCAGCTCACCCACGGAGTGGATGCCCTCGCGCTTGAGGCAGTTGTACGACCGAACGGTGAGCTCCAGCTCCTCGATCGGCAGGGCGAGATCGGCGGCGAGCGCGGCGTCCGTGGGCGACGGGCCCATGTCGATGCCCTCGGCGTCGATGTTCAGCTCGCGCGCCAGACCGAACAGCTCGACCAGCGTCTTGCCCGCGGACGCCATGGCGTCACGCGGTCGCATGGCCTGCTTGGTCTCGACATCGACGATCAGCTTGTCGAAGTCGGTGCGCTGCTCGACTCGGGTCGCCTCGACCTTGTAGGTGACCTTGAGCACGGGCGAGTAGATCGAGTCGACCGGAATACGGCCGATCTCCTGGCCCACCTGCTTGTTCTGCACGGCGGAGACATAGCCGCGACCGCGCTCGACGGTCAGCTCCATCTCCAGCTTGCCCTTGCCGTTCAGCGTCGCCAGTACGAGGTCCGGGTTGTGGACCTCGACGCCGGCCGGCGGCGCGATGTCGGCGGCGGTCACCAGGCCGGGGCCCTGCTTGCGCAGATACATCACGACCGGCTCGTCGTGCTCCGAGGAGACGACGAGCTGCTTGATGTTGAGGATGAGGTCGGTGACGTCCTCCTTGACGCCCGGCACGGTGGTGAACTCGTGCAGGACACCGTCGATCCGGATGCTGGTGACAGCGGCGCCCGGGATCGAGGAGAGAAGCGTACGGCGGAGCGAGTTGCCGAGCGTGTAGCCGAAGCCCGGCTCCAGCGGCTCGATGACGAACCGCGAACGGTATTCGTCGACGACCTCTTCGGTCAGCGACGGACGCTGAGCGATAAGCATGCGTGAAATCCTTCAGTTGGGGACGCCCGCTATTTGACGTCCTTCGGTACTGCTCAGTTTTCGGTACTGCTCCGTTCAAGAGTACGGGCGGCACGGCACGAAAGCGCCGAGCCGCCCATACCGCACATCAGCCTCAGATGCGACAAGCGCATCTGCGGTCAGACGCGCCTCCGCTTGGGCGGGCGGCAGCCGTTGTGCGGGGTGGGAGTGACGTCCTGGATCGAACCCACCTCAAGCCCGGTGGCCTGGAGCGAGCGGATCGCGGTCTCACGGCCGGAGCCGGGGCCCTTGACGAAGACGTCGACCTTGCGCATGCCGTGCTCCTGCGCGCGGCGGGCGGCCGACTCGGCGGCCATCTGCGCGGCGAAGGGCGTGGACTTGCGCGAGCCCTTGAAGCCGACATGGCCGGCGGAGGCCCAGGAGATCACATTGCCCGAAGGGTCCGTGATCGAGACGATCGTGTTGTTGAACGTGCTCTTGATGTGGGCGTGCCCATGAGCGACGTTCTTCTTTTCCTTGCGGCGCACCTTCTTGGCTGCGCCCTGTCGGCCCTTAGGAGGCATGTTTTGACTTCCTGCGAGGAGGTGATCGGTCCTACAGCGAAGACCGCTGATGAGCGTCCGCTGAGGACTACTTCTTGCCCGGCTTCTTCTTGCCGGCGATGGCGCGACGCGGGCCCTTGCGGGTACGGGCGTTCGTGCTGGTGCGCTGACCGTGCACCGGCAGGCCACGGCGGTGACGCAGACCCTGGTAGCAGCCGATCTCGACCTTGCGGCGGATGTCGGCGGCGATCTCGCGACGGAGGTCACCCTCGGTCTTGAGGTTGGCGTCCACGTACTCGCGGATCTTGACGAGGTCTTCCTCGGCGAGATCACGGACGCGGACGTTCGGGTCGACGCCGGTGGCGGCGAGCGTCTCCTTGGACCGGGTGCGCCCGATACCGAAGACATAGGTGAGGGCGACCTCGACGCGCTTTTCGCGCGGAAGGTCAACGCCTGCGAGGCGTGCCATTCATGGCTCCTGTTGATGTTCGGAGGTCTTCCGCAGTGACTCTCCCGGCCGTCGGCGCCTCGTCTGTACGAGAGACGCCCGGTCCGGGTCCCCGGCCTCCGCCGGAGGTGTCGGTCGCCCGCGTACGGGAACCGGACACTGCGTAATTACGATTTTGCTCGCGTCGCGCGAAGTACTGCGAGAGGCAGGCGGTCGTGCGTCAGCCCTGGCGCTGCTTGTGGCGCAGGTTGTCGCAGATGACCATGACCCGGCCGTGACGGCGGATCACCTTGCACTTGTCGCAGATCTTCTTGACGCTCGGCTTGACCTTCATGGGATTGAGGTTCTCCGGGTCAGTGCTGACAGCCCGTGCACACGGTGTCCGGGATGCTCAGCAAGATCTACTTGTATCGGTAGACGATCCGGCCACGCGTCAGGTCGTACGGAGACAGCTCCACCACGACCCGGTCATCGGGAAGGATCCGGATGTAGTGCATCCGCATCTTGCCGCTGATGTGCGCGAGGACCTTGTGACCGTTCTGGAGCTCCACCTTGAACATGGCGTTCGGGAGGGACTCGATCACGGTGCCCTCAATTTCGATGGCACCTTGCTTCTTGGCCACGCTTCGCCCTTCGAATCGGCTACCTTGATCAACTCCGACAGCCATGCAGTCGCAACAGTTGCTAGACGTAGCAACCGCATACGGACACACGGGTACACCAGAGCCGACGCGTCAGTCTACGGCAGCACACCCGGAAAGACGAATCCGTGAAGTTTGCCCGCCCTGGAGATCCTTAAGCGAACCGGACCGTCCGATGCCCTGGCTCCGGGGCCTGTCCGTCGGGCCGGGCGCTCAAGCCAGGCGCTCAGGCCAGCGGATCGGGCGCCGCCGTGATGCCCAGCTCCGCCAGCTTCGCCCGGCCGCAGTCCGGCGAGGTCAGCACCAGCGGGCCCTGCTCGGTGAGGGCCACCGAGTGCTCCCAGTGGGCGGACCAGGTGCCGTCCGTCGTGATGACCGTCCACTCGTCCGCCAGCACCTCGGTGTGCGGCGTACCGAGCGAGACCATCGGCTCGATCGCCAGACAGAAGCCGGGCACCAGCTTGGGGCCCTTGCCGCGCTTGCGGGAGACATAGTTCAGCAGATGCGGGTCCATATGCATCTGCGAGCCGATGCCATGGCCGCCGTACTCCTCGATGATCCCGTACTTGCCGCCGCCGGGACGGGGCTGGCGCCGGATGTACGTCTCGATCGCGCGCGACACGTCCACCAGTCTGCTGCCGTTGCGCATCGCCGCGATCCCGGCCCACATCGACTCCTCGGTCACCCGGGAGAGCTCGATGAGCTCCGGAGCGTGACCGGAGCCCACGAACACGGTGAAGGCCGCGTCGCCGTGCCAGCCGTCGATGATCGCGCCGGCGTCGACGGAGATGATGTCACCGTCCTTGAGCACGGTCTTGTCGTCCGGGATGCCATGGACGACGACCTCGTTGACCGAGGTGCAGATCGTCGCGGGGAAACCGCCGTACCCGAGGAAGTTCGACTTCGCCCCGTGCTCGGAGAGCACCTGACGGGCGACCTCGTCCAGATCCCTGGTGGTGGCGCCCGGCACGGCAGCCGCGCGGGTGGCCGCGTGCACGGCGGCGACGACCAGTCCCGCCTCGCGCATCTTCGCGATCTGCTCGGGAGTCTTGATCTCCACCATCGTTCTGCCTTCCACCCTGACTCCGGATCCGGACTCGTACCGATACGTTTCGTCTGACGGTGCCGCGCCCCGCACAACACCCGCTCAACACTACGGCCGTGGTGCCCGAGGGCCACCACGGCCGTACGCTTACCGCCTTCTTGCCACCGGCGAGACCGACCCGTGCCTAGGCGGCCTGGTCTCCCTGGAGTGCCCGCATCGCGCGCTCGGTCACCTCGGTGACCTTGCCCAGCGCGGAGATCGTGACCACCAGGCCCTGGGCCCGGAAGTAATCGATGATCGGCTCGGTCTGGGTGTGATAGACCTCCAGCCGCGTCCGCACCGTCTCCTCGGAGTCGTCGTCCCGCTGGTAGAGCTCGCCGCCGCAGTGGTCACAGACGCCCGGTACCTCCGGCGGGCTGTAGGTGACATGGAAGACATGCGCGCTCTCGTTGCGGCAGATACGCCGGCCGGCGATCCGCTTCACGACCTCGTCCTCGGGGACCTCCAGGTCCAGCACCGCGTCCAGCTTCAGTCCCTCGCGCTTGAGCGCTTCGTCCAGCGCCTCCGCCTGCGACACATTCCGCGGAAAACCGTCCAGCAGGAAGCCGTTCACGGCGTCCGGCTGGGACATGCGCTCCAGGGCCATCGCGATCGTCACCTCGTCGGGCACCAGATTCCCGGCGTCCATGAACGCCTTCGCCTGCTTGCCGAGCTCGGTGCCCTGGCTGATGTTGGCCCGGAAGAGGTCGCCCGTGGAGATGTGCGGTACCGAGAGGTTCTTGGCAAGGTACGCAGCCTGCGTTCCCTTGCCGGCACCGGGCGGTCCGACGAGGACGATTCGCATCAGCGGAGGAACCCTTCGTAGTTGCGCTGCTGAAGCTGGCTCTCGATCTGCTTCACGGTCTCCAGACCCACACCCACGATGATCAGGATGCTCGTCCCGCCGAACGGGAAGTTCTGGTTCGCGCCTCCGAAGCCCGCCAACGCCATCGTCGGGACAAGAGCGATCAGACCCAGGTACAGCGAGCCCGGCCAAGTGATCCTGTTGAGCACGTAACTCAGATACTCGGCGGTCGGGCGACCTGCCCGGATGCCCGGGATGAAGCCACCATACTTCTTCATGTTGTCCGCGACTTCTTCAGGGTTGAAGGAGATCGCCACGTAGAAGAAGGCGAAGAACACGATCAGCAGGAAGTACGTCGCGATGTAGTACGGATGGTCGCCCTTGACGAAGTGCGCCTCGATCCAGGTCTTCCATCCGGCCTGCGAGCTGGAGAACTGCGCGACCAGCGCCGGGATGTAGAGCAGCGACGAGGCGAAGATGACCGGGATCACACCGGCCTGGTTCACCTTGAGCGGGATGTAGGTCGACGTACCGCCGTAGGACCGGCGGCCGATCATGCGCTTCGCGTACTGAACGGGGATCCGGCGCTGCGCCTGTTCGACGAAGACGACCAGGCCCACCATCACGAAGCCGATCAGGATGACCGTGCCGAACTCGATCCAGCCCTTGGCGAGCGTGCCGCTCTGCTTGATGGCCCAGAGCGCGCCCGGGAAGCCGGCCGCGATCGAGATGAACATCAGGATGGACATGCCGTTGCCGATGCCGCGGTCGGTGATGAGCTCACCGAGCCACATGACGGCCGCGGTGCCCGCGGTCATGGTGATCACCATGGTGACGGTGACGAAGATCGACTGGTCGGGAACGATCTCCGAGGCGACCGGACAGCCGCTGAAGAGCGCACCGCTGCGCGCGGTGGCGACCAGACCGGTTCCCTGGAGGACGGCGAGGGCGACCGTCAGATAACGGGTGTACTGGGTGATCTTGGCCTGACCGGACTGGCCCTCCTTCTTGAGGGCCTCCAGCCTGGGGATCACCACGGTCAGCAGCTGAAGGATGATGCTCGCGGTGATGTACGGCATGATGCCGAGCGCGAAGATCGTGATCTGCAGCAGCGCCCCGCCACTGAACATGTTCACGAGGCCGAACAGGCTGTTATTGCCCTTCTGGGCCGCATCGACACAGGTCTGGACATTCTCGTAGCTGACACCTGGTACGGGGATGTGTGCCCCGAGCCGGTACAGCACGATGATGCCGAGCGTGAAGAGCAGCTTCTTGCGCAGGTCGGGCGTCTTGAACGCCCGGGCGAACGCGGTGAGCACGGTGCCTCCTGCGACCCCCGCGCTACTGCGTCAAGGGTGACGGTCTTGAGGATCGACGGATAAGGAACAAGCAACAATGCACGCCACCTTACCGGCGACTGTGCCCCCCTAGGAACGACCAACCGGGGATGCCTCGTGTGAGAGACATCCCCGGTCGGGTGTTCAGGCCATCGAGTTCTCTCAGACGAGCTCGGTGACGGTGCCGCCGGCGGCGGCAATCTTCTCCTTGGCGGACCCGGAGACGGCGTCCACCGTCACCGTGAGTGCCACGGAGATCTCGCCCTGGCCCAGGACCTTGACGAGGCTGTTCTTGCGTACCGCGCCCTTGGAGACCAGATCGGCCACCGTGACCTCGCCGCCCTCGGGGTAGAGCGCGGAGAGCTTGTCCAGGTTCACGACCTGGTACTCGGTGCGGAACGGGTTCTTGAAGCCCTTGAGCTTCGGAAGACGCATGTGGAGGGGCATCTGCCCGCCCTCGAAGCGCTCCGGAACCTGGTAGCGGGCCTTGGTGCCCTTGGTGCCACGACCAGCGGTCTTGCCCTTGGACGCCTCACCACGGCCCACACGGGTCTTGGCGGTCTTGGCGCCCGGAGCAGGACGGAGGTTGTGGACCTTCAGCGGGTTGTTCTCCGCCATGTCAGTCGACCTCCTCAACCGTCACGAGGTGGCGGACGGTGTGCACCATGCCGCGGAACTCGGGACGGTCATCCTTGACAACCACGTCGTGCAGGCGCTTGAGCCCGAGCGAGCGCAGGGTGTCGCGGTGGTTCTGCTTGCTGCCGATGTACGACTTCGTCTGCGTGATCTTGAGACGGGCCATCACGCACCCGCTCCCGCACGCGCACGCAGCAGAGCCGCGGGAGCGACGTCCTCAAGGGGCAGACCGCGGCGGGCCGCGATCTCCTCGGGGCGCTGGAGGCCCTTGAGGGCCGCCACCGTCGCGTGCACGATGTTGATCGCATTGTCGGAGCCGAGCGACTTCGACAGGATGTCGTGGACGCCCGCGCACTCCAGCACGGCACGCACCGGGCCACCGGCGATCACGCCGGTACCGGGGGAAGCCGGCTTGAGCAGAACGACGCCCGCGGCCTTCTCGCCCTGGATCGGGTGCGGGATGGTGCCCTGGATACGGGGGACCTTGAAGAAGTGCTTCTTGGCCTCCTCAACGCCCTTGGCGATGGCGGCCGGCACCTCCTTGGCCTTGCCGTAACCGACACCCACGGTGCCGTCACCGTCGCCCACCACGACCAGCGCGGTGAAGCTGAAGCGACGACCACCCTTCACAACCTTGGCGACACGGTTGATCGCGACGACACGCTCGACGTACGCGGTCTTCTCGGCGGCAGCCGAACCGCCGTCACGGCCCTTCCGGTCCCGCCGCTCGCCGCCACCGGCACCGCTTCCGCGGCGCTGGGGTCCAGCCATTGGATTTACCTCTCTCTGTTACGTCCGCTAGCTCCGGAACCGGGGCCTAGAACTTCAGCCCGGCCTCGCGGGCGGCGTCGGCCAGAGCGGCAATCCGCCCGGCGTACTGGTTGCCACCACGGTCGAACACGACGGCCTCGACACCGGCCGCCTTGGCGCGCTCGGCGACCAGCGACCCGACCTGCTTGGCCTGGGCGCTCTTGTCACCTTCGGTGCCACGGATCGAGGTGTCCAGGGTCGACGCCGACGCGAGCGTGTGGCCCGCGATGTCGTCGATGACCTGAGCCACCATGTGGCGGTTGGAACGCGTCACGACGAGGCGCGGGCGCTCCTGCGTGCCCGAGACCTTCTTGCGGACGCGAATGTGGCGGCGCTTGATGGCAGCGGCCTTGTAGGCCTTGCCCTTGGCGATCTTCACACCGTATGCCATGGCTTACTTACCAGCCTTTCCGACCTTGCGGCGGATGACCTCGCCGGCGTACTTGACGCCCTTGGCCTTGTACGGGTCGGGCTTCCGCAGCTTGCGGATGTTCGCCGCGACCTCGCCGACCTTCTGCTTGTCGATGCCCTCGACGGAGAACTTCGTGGGCGACTCGACCTTGAAGGAGATGCCTTCGGGCGCCTCGATGAGGATCGGGTGGCTGTAGCCCAGGGCGAACTCCAGGTTGGAGCCCTTCGCCTGGACGCGGTAACCGACACCGCTGATTTCGAGCGCCTTGACGTATCCCTGGGTCACGCCGGTGATCATGTTCGCCACCAGCGTGCGGGACAGGCCGTGCAGGGCCTTGTTCTGACGCTCGTCGTTCGGGCGCGACACCGTGAGGATGCCGTCCTCGCCCTTGGTGACCTCGATCGGCGCGGCGACGGTGTGCGAGAGGGTGCCCTTGGGGCCCTTCACCGCGACCGTACGGCCGTCGATGGTGACGTCCACACCAGCGGGAACCTGGATGGGGAGCTTGCCGATTCGCGACATGAGCTTTTCCTCCGTTCCCGATTACCAGACGTAGGCGAGGACTTCCCCACCTACGCCCTTCTTGCTGGCCTGCTGGCCGGTCAGGAGACCGTGGGACGTGGAGATGATCGCCACGCCCAGGCCGCCCAGGACCTTCGGCAGATTGGTGGACTTCGCGTAAACACGCAGACCCGGCTTGGAGATGCGCTTGATGCCGGCGATCGAGCGCTCGCGGTTCGGGCCGAACTTCAGCTCCAGGACGAGGTTCTTGCCGACCTCGGCGTCCTCGACCTTCCAGCCGGTGATGAAGCCCTCCTGCTGGAGGATCTCCGCGATATGCGACTTGATCTTGCTGTGCGGCATCACGACATCGTCGTGGTACGCCGAGTTCGCGTTGCGCAGACGCGTGAGCATGTCTGCGATGGGATCAGTCATGGTCATGAATTGGCCTTCGGCCTCTCTCGCCGGGGTTTCCTGTATGCGCCATCCCTCTCCCCGGTCGAGCCGGGACGGGTGCGGTGCGGGGACCTACGGCGTAGTAAGCATTACTGAGCGGGCTCGGCCCGCGTGCATTGATGGTCGGCGGGCGCCCAACCCCGCAAGCCTACGGCATTTCGGGGAGGGCGCTCACCGGCCAACTGCTTACCGAGAGTCCTGGGTTGTTCCCGTACGGGAACTACCAGGAGCTCTTGGTCACGCCCGGCAGCTCGCCACGGTGGGCCATCTCACGAAGGCACACGCGGCACAGGCCGAACTTGCGGTAGACGGAGTGGGGACGGCCGCAGCGCTGGCAGCGGGTGTAACCGCGCACACCGAACTTCGGCTTGCGGGCGGCCTTAGCGATCAGAGCCTTCTTCGCCACGGTCAGTTCTCCTTGAACGGGAAGCCGAGGTGACGAAGGAGGGCACGACCCTCGTCGTCGTTGGTCGCCGTGGTGACCACGGTGATGTCCATGCCCCGGACCCGGTCGATCTTGTCCTGGTCGATCTCGTGGAACATGACCTGCTCCGTGAGACCGAAGGTGTAGTTGCCACGGCCGTCGAACTGCTTCGGCGACAGACCGCGGAAGTCACGGATACGCGGCAGCGCGAGCGACAGCGTACGGTCCAGGAACTCCCACATACGGTCACCGCGGAGGGTGACGTGGCAGCCGATCGGCTGGCCCTCACGCAGCTTGAACTGCGCGATGGACTTGCGCGCCTTGGTGACCGACGGCTTCTGGCCGGTGATCGTGGTGAGGTCCTTGATGGCGCCCTCGATCAGCTTGGAGTCGCGGGCGGCGTCGCCCACACCCATGTTGACCACGATCTTGACGAGGCCGGGGATCTGCATGACGTTCTCGTACGAGAACTCCTCACGCAGCTTGCCGGCGATCTCCTCGCGGTAGCGCAGCTTCAGACGCGGCGCGGTAGTGGTCGCAGTCATCAGATGTCCTCACCGGTCCGCTTGGCAACGCGGATCTTGTTGCCCTCGTCGTCAAAGCGGTAGCCGACGCGGGTGACGACCTTCTTGCCGTCCTTCTCCACGACGAGCTGCACATTGCTGACATGGACGGGGGCCTCGGTGGTGACGATGCCGCCGGTCTGCGAGCCGCGGGCCGTCTGACCGGCCTTGGTGTGCTTCTTGACCCGGTTGACACCCTCGACCAGGACGCGGTCCTCGCGGGGATAGGCCACGATGACCTTGCCCTGCTTGCCCTTGTCCTTGCCGGTGATGACCTGAACCAGATCGCCCTTCTTGATCTTCATGCTTACAGCACCTCCGGAGCGAGCGAGATGATCTTCATAAACTTCTTCTCGCGCAGCTCACGGCCCACCGGGCCGAAGATACGGGTGCCACGAGGGTCACCGTCGTTCTTCAGAATGACGGCGGCGTTCTCGTCGAAGCGGATGTACGAGCCGTCCGGACGGCGGCGCTCCTTGACGGTGCGAACGATGACCGCCTTGACGACGTCACCCTTCTTCACGTTGCCACCGGGGATCGCGTCCTTGACGGTGGCGACGATGACGTCACCGATGCCCGCGTAGCGGCGACCCGAGCCACCGAGAACACGGATGGTGAGAATTTCCTTCGCACCCGTGTTGTCGGCGACACGCAGTCGCGACTCCTGCTGGATCACGTCTATCTCCTGATCGTCTGCCGGTTCCCCGGGGGCCGATCACTCGGCCCCCGGAGCCTGGCGGAACTGTTCCGAGGAGGAACTCCCCCTCGGAGGGGTTTACTTGGCCTTCTCGAGGATCTCGACGATGCGCCACCGCTTCGTGGCGGACAGCGGCCGGGTCTCCATCAGGAGGACGCGGTCGCCGATGCCGGCGGCGTTCTGCTCGTCGTGCGCCTTGAGCTTGTTCGTACGGCGGATGACCTTGCCGTACAGCGCGTGCTTCACGCGGTCCTCGACAGCGACGACGACGGTCTTGTCCATCTTGTCGCTGACGACCAGGCCCTCACGGGTCTTGCGGAATCCGCGGTCGGTCGTGGTCTCGGTCACGTTGTTCTCAGTCATCAGGCGCTCTCCACCGTCTCGATGCCCAGCTCGCGCTCACGCATCAGGGTGTAGATCCGCGCGATGTCCTTACGGACGAGCTTCAGCCGCCCGTGATTCTCGAGCTGGCCGGTCGCCGCCTGGAAGCGGAGATTGAACAGCTCTTCCTTGGCCTCGCGGAGCTTGTTGACCAGCTCCTCGTCGCCCAGCTCGCGCAGTTCGGACGCCTTGGTCACGGCCGCCATCACGCCTCACCTGCCTCGCGCCGAACGATCCGGCACTTCATCGGAAGCTTGTGAGCAGCGCGGGTAAGCGCCTCACGCGCAATCTTCTCGTTCGGGTAGGACAGCTCGAACATCACCCGGCCGGGCTTGACGTTCGCGATCCACCACTCGGGGGAGCCCTTACCGGAACCCATACGGGTCTCGGCGGGCTTCTTGGTGAGCGGACGGTCCGGGTAGATGTTGATCCAGACCTTGCCGCCACGCTTGATGTGACGGGTCATCGCGATACGAGCGGCCTCGATCTGACGGTTCGTCACATAGGCCGGGGTCAGCGCCTGGATGCCGTACTCGCCGAACGAGACCGCGGTGCCGCCCTTGGACATACCGCTGCGCTTGGGGTGGTGCTGCTTGCGGTGCTTGACCCTACGGGGGATCAGCATGTCGGTCAGGCCTCCGTTCCACCGGTAGAAGAGGACGTCGCCTCAGCGGCCGGAGCAGCGGTGGCGTCGGCCTTGGGGGCCTCGGCTCCCGGGTTCTGCGGCTTGCGGCCACGGCCGCCACGCTCGCCGCCACGGCCACCGCGGCCGGCGGGACGGTCGTTGCCGCCGCCACGGGCCGGACGGTTGCCGGCGCGGGCCGCGGCGTTCTCGGCGCGCACCTCGGCGATGTTCTTGACGTCGCCCTTGTAGATCCAGACCTTCACACCGATACGGCCGAAGGTGGTCTTGGCCTCGAAGAAGCCGTAGTCGACGTTCGCACGGAGCGTGTGCAGGGGCACACGGCCCTCGCGGTAGAACTCCGAGCGGGACATCTCGGCGCCGCCGAGACGGCCACCGCACTGGATCTTGATGCCCTTGGCGCCGGCCTTCATCGTCGACTGCATGCTCTTACGCATGGCACGACGGAAGGAGACACGCGAGGAGAGCTGCTCGGCCACGGCCTGGGCCACGAGCTGAGCGTCCACCTCGGGGTTCTTGACCTCAAGGATGTTGAGCTGGACCTGCTTGCCGGTCAGCTTCTCCAGCTCGCCGCGGATACGGTCGGCCTCGGCGCCGCGGCGGCCGATGACGATGCCCGGACGAGCGGTGTGGATGTCCACACGGACGCGGTCGCGGGTGCGCTCGATCTCGACCTTCGAGATACCGGCCCGCTCCATGCCCTTCGTCATCATGCGACGAATGGCGACGTCTTCCTTGACGTAGTCCTTGTACAGCTTGTCGGCGTACCAACGGGACTTGAAGTCCGTGGTGATACCGAGCCGGAACCCATGCGGGTTAACCTTCTGGCCCATTACCGGGTTCCTTCCTTGCTGCTGACGACCACGGTGATGTGGCTGGTCCGCTTACGGATCCGGTAGGCACGGCCCTGGGCACGCGGACGGAACCGCTTCAGGGTCGGACCTTCGTCCACGTACGCCTCGCTGATGACCAGCGAAGAGGCGTCGGTGTGGTCGTAGTTGTGCGCGGCGTTGGCAATGGCGCTGTCCAGCACCTTGCCGACCGGCACGCTCGCGGCCTGCGGGGCGAAACGCAGGACCGCCTGAGCCTCCGTGGCATCCATGCCACGGATGAGGTCCACCACTCGGCGGGCCTTCATGGGCGTGACGCGGATGTACCGCGCCTGGGCCCTGGCTTCCATGGTTGTCCCTTCGGTGTAAGTCATAGTCGTTCCACCCCGCGTTAGCGGCGCTTCGACTTCCGGTCGTCCTTGACGTGGCCGCGGAAGGTGCGAGTCGGCGAGAACTCACCGAGCTTGTGGCCGACCATGGACTCGGTGACGAACACCGGGACATGGATCTTGCCGTTGTGCACCGCGATCGTGTGGCCCAGCATGGCCGGGACGATCATCGAGCGACGGGACCAGGTCTTGATGACGTTCTTGGTGCCTGCTTCGTTCTGGACATCCACCTTCTTGATCAGGTGGTCGTCGACGAAGGGCCCCTTCTTGAGACTGCGCGGCATCTGAAAACCCGCTCCTAGCGCTTCTTGTTCGTCTTGCGGCGGCGGACGATGTACTTGTTGCTCGCCTTCTTGGGAGAACGAGTACGACCCTCCTTCTGACCCCACGGGCTGACCGGGTGGCGACCACCGGAGGTCTTGCCCTCACCACCACCGTGCGGGTGGTCGACCGGGTTCATGGCCACACCGCGGACGGTCGGGCGGACGCCCTTCCAGCGCATACGGCCGGCCTTGCCCCAGTTGATGTTCGACTGCTCGGCGTTGCCGACCTCGCCGATGGTGGCGCGGCAGCGGACGTCGACCAGCCGGATCTCACCGGACGGCATACGCAGGTGGGCCATGGAGCCCTCCTTCGCCAGCAGCTGCACGGAGGCACCCGCGGAGCGGGCGAACTTCGCGCCGCCGCCGGGCCGCAGCTCGATGGCGTGGATGGTCGTACCGACCGGGATGTTGCGCAGCGCCAGGTTGTTGCCGGGCTTGATGTCGGCGGCCGGGCCGTTCTCGACACGGGCGCCCTGCGCCAGGCCGCGCGGCGCGATGATGTAGCGCTTCTCGCCGTCGGCGTAGTGCAGCAGCGCGATGCGCGCGGTGCGGTTGGGGTCGTACTCGATGTGCGCGACCTTGGCGGGCACGCCGTCCTTGTCGTGCCGACGGAAGTCGATCACACGGTAGGCGCGCTTGTGGCCACCGCCCTGGTGGCGGACGGTCACACGACCGGCGTTGTTACGGCCGCCCTTGCTGTGCAGCGGGCGGACCAGCGACTTCTCCGGCGTGGACCGCGTGATCTCGACAAAGTCGGCGACGCTGGAGCCACGACGGCCCGGGGTCGTCGGCTTGTACTTGCGGATACCCATTTCTCAGTCCTCGGAAGATTCCGGACTTCTGAACGATCCAGCCTCCGTCAGGAGGCCGGGCCGCCGAAGATGTCGATACGGTCGCCCTCAGCGAGGGTCACGATGGCGCGCTTGGTGTTGGCTCGCTTGCCGAAACCGGTGCGGGTGCGCTTGCGCTTGCCCTGGCGGTTGATCGTGTTGACCCCGGCGACCTTGACCGAGAAGACCGCTTCCACGGCCTGCTTGATCTGGGTCTTGTTGGCGTGGGGCGCGACGATGAACGTGTACTTGTTCTCGTCGAGCAGCGCGTAGCTCTTCTCGGAGACCACGGGCTTGACGAGGATGTCGCGCGGGTCCGTGTAGGTCTTGCTGGTGACCTCGGCCATCAGGCTTCGCTCCCTTCGGTGTCGTCGGCGCCTGCGGCGTCGGTGGCCTTGGAGGGGCCGGACACGAAGGACTCGAAGGCGGCCTGGGTGAAGACCACGTCGTCGGAGACGAGCACGTCGTACGTGTTCAGCTGGCCCGGCGCCAGGATGTGGACCTGGGGCAGGTTGCGGGCGGACAGCCACGCGGCCTCGTCGGCGCGCTCGACGACCAGGAGCAGGTTCTTGCGCTCCGAGATCTTGCCGAACAGCGTCTTGGCGGCCTTCGTGGACACATCGCCGTCGACCACGCCGGAGACGACGTGGATACGGGAGTGACGGGCCCGGTCGGTGAGGGCACCGCGCAGGGCGGCGGCCTTCATCTTCTTCGGGGTCCGCTGCGAGTAGTCACGCGGCTGGGGGCCGTGAACGACGCCACCGCCGGCGAACTGCGGAGCACGGGTCGAACCCTGACGGGCGCGGCCGGTGCCCTTCTGGCGGTACGGCTTCTTGCCACCACCACGGACTTCGCCGCGGGTCTTGGTCTTGTGCGTGCCCTGTCGGGCAGCGGCCAGCTGGGCGACGACGACCTGGTGGATCAGCGGAATGCTGACCTTGGCGTCGAAGATCTCCGCGGGGAGCTCGACGGTCCCGGCCTTCTCGCCCGCCGGCGAAAGGATGTCAATGGTGCTCATGGATTACCTCAAGCCCCCTTGGCCGCGGTACGGACCAGGACGAGGCCGCCGTTCGGACCAGGAACCGCACCCTTGATCAGGATCAGGCCCTTTTCCGCGTCAACGGCGTGAACGGTCAGGTTCTGGGTGGTCACGCGCTCGTTGCCCATACGGCCGGCCATCCGCATGCCCTTGAACACACGGCCCGGGGTGGCGCAGCCACCGATGGAACCGGGAGAGCGGTGCTTGCGCTGGGTGCCGTGACCGGCGCCGAGGCCCTTGAAGTTGTGACGCTTCATGACACCGGCGAAGCCCTTGCCCTTGCTCTTGCCCGTGACGTCGACCTTGACGCCGGACTCGAACACGGCGGCGGTGACCTCCTGGCCGAGCGTGTACTCGCCGGCGTCGGAGGTACGCAGCTCCACCAGGTGGCGGCGCGGGGTCACGTCGGCCTTGGCGAAGTGGCCCTTGAGAGGCTTGTTCACCTTGCGCGGGTCGATCTCGCCGAAGGCGATCTGGACCGACTCGTAGCCGTCGGAGTCATTCGTACGGACCTGGGTAACGACACAGGGCCCGGCCTTGACGACGGTCACCGGGACGACACGGTTGTTCTCGTCCCAGACCTGGGTCATGCCGAGCTTCTCGCCCAGGACACCCTTGATCTGCTTTGCCATCTCTTCCGCGCCTCTCAGAGCTTGATCTCGATGTCGACGCCGGCCGGAAGGTCCAGGCGCATCAACGAGTCAACGGTCTTGGGCGTCGGGTCGAGGATGTCGATCAGGCGCTTGTGCGTGCGCATCTCGAAGTGCTCGCGCGAGTCCTTGTACTTGTGCGGCGACTTGATGACGCAGTACACGTTCTTCTCAGTGGGCAGCGGCACCGGGCCCGCGACCGACGCACCAGTACGCGTCACCGTCTCGACGATCTTCTTCGCCGATGAGTCGATGACCTCGTGGTCGTAGGCCTTGAGCCGGATGCGGATCTTCTGTCCCGCCATGGCTGCTTCGTAGTCCTGTCTCTCGTAACGCTCTGGAACCTGGTGACCTTGCGCTCTGCTCCGACCCACGCGGTCGGGCGTGTCGCATCCCCTCTGTTCAGAGCTCCCGAAGGATTTCCCAGCCGAGGGGGTGCGGCCCAAGTCCGCGAGCCGGTCGCAGGCCGCTATATCAAGCATTGGCCACCGGGCGCCTGGCCGGAGCCCCGCTGACACTTCCCGGAAGATTCCCGTACGTCCGTCCCAGCGCTGCCCATAAGGCAGTTGGGACGACGAGTACTGTGGGACTCGCTTCCGGTCCTCCCGGCGGGAGGCGCGCAGCATTGGCACTCAACCGAGCAACCTGGCTAGTGTGCCACAGCGGCCTCACGCCTGGCCAATCGGGCCGGAAAGGGTACCCCACGGGCTGATCGGCGAATCCTCCGCGCCAATCATCCGCCTTCTCAGGGCAGCTCCGCCCTCTCAGGGCAGCTCGGCCCAGGTCCCCATCGTGGCTTCCAGGGTCCAGATACGGACCTCCGCCTGCGCGCGGGACGCGTAAAGGTCACGTTCGACCACGATGCTCAGATCGCCCGTCCCGAGCTGCCGCCGGACGGCGTGCTCGGCCAGATCCATCCCTGTGCTGACACCGTCGCACAGAGACACCAGGAAGGACCCGTCCCAGGTGCGCTCGTGCAGCACCCACGGGGCTTCACCGACCGCGGTCCTGCGCAGCAGCCCCATGAACGTACCCGCGCACCGGCGGCGGGCCGAGCCGTCGGCGATCTGGAAGACGTGATTGCCGGTCTCCACGACGGTCGCCGTAGGCAGGACGAACCGGACGCCTTCCTTCAGCCTGGCGTCCATCTCGGCCAGGATCTCCGCCCGGTGATCATTTCTGAAGGGAATGTCGAGAATCTCGACAAAGACGGAGGTGTCGAGGAAGTCGACGACGGGGAGCCGGAGTCCCGGCCGACGCTGCTTGCTCACAGGCTCCTCAAGAAATCCTCGACGCTGGTCACTTCGGTCTCGCGCGGGCGTACGGCATCCGGCAGACGTCCCTTGGTGACAGCGTCTCCCAGGTCACCGGCCGCCAGCAGCTCCACGTACCCGGGAAGATCGGTGAGACGCGTCAGGCGGCTCTCGCCCGAGTCCGGGTCGCGGGTGCAGACCAGAACTCCTGAGTGGTCCTGTGCGGTGAGTGCGTTGAGCAGCGCCGGACTGTGGGTGGTGAAGAGGACCTCGATACGTCCTCGCCGCGACTCCTCCCTCATGAGGCGCAGCACCCGGGCGGCCTGGGTGGGGTAGAGCCCGTTCTCGATCTCCTCGATCACGAGGAGCCGGTCGGGCCAGGTGACACCCGCAAGGCTGCCCGGGACGGACACATCGAGCATCGCCGTACCGAAGGCGAGGAAGCGGAGCATCCCGTCGCTGAGGAGCCGGGCGGGGATCTCGTGCACGGCGCCATGGAACCCGGACTCGTGGAGTACGAGCTGTACGTCCCCCAGGGAGGTGACGACCGTGTCCACATCGACCACCGGGTACTCCGGCATCCCGCTGATCAGCTTCTTGAGCCGGCCGAACGCCTGCGGGTCGTGGCGCCTCAGCTCACCCACCACCGCGCTGAGATTGTCCGCGCTGCGACGCAGTTCGGTGTCGCCCTCGGGAACGTACCGGCGCATGAGGTGCGGTACCGGGTCCAGGAGGAAGACCTCCTTGAGCGCGGCCATCACATGGCCGGCGGCCTCCTGCACCAGATGACCGGCCCTTGTCTCCGGTAGCAGCAGCGGGGCCAGGGGGCAGACGAGCCGGTCCCGGATCGGCGTGCCGCTCTCCTCAAGCTCTTTCCGGCCGTTGAAGTAGCGCAGCGTGAGCGTGTCGGAGCGTGTTCTGTGCGGTTCCGCCACCAGCAGGACACGGCCGGGCGGCAGCCTCCTGTTGCCGTACAGGGCTCCCTCCACGGCGACCAGCCGCTCACAGCGGATACGGACGGTGGGCCGCACCTCGATCTCGACGTCGAAGTCGAAGACCGCCTCCCCGACGCGCACCCGGCAGCCGATGTCGAAGGCATCACGCCCCAGCGGAGCGCACCCTTCGGCACCGCCACGGATCGGCTCCTCCCCACCGTGGCGGGGCCCGTCCAGTGCGTCCCGTACCGGCTCGCCGAGCGCCAGCCGGGAGAGGACCGTCAGAGCGTCCAGCGCGTTCGACTTGCCGCTGCCGTTCCGGCCGATCAGAAGGGTGAGCGCCTGAAGCGGCAAGCGCTGGTCGGTGAAGCTCTTGAAGGAGGTCAGGCGCACCTCCTCCAGGCGGGGTGTCTGCACCGGGCACCTCTCTTGATCGTCCGGTTGGTCCGGGCCGGGCACCACGGAACCGCTTCTCAGCTAACAGCACCCGCCCAGGACGGTCCAGCGGACTCGGACGGCATGTGCGCCCTGTCCGCCCTGTCCGCCCTGTCCGCCCTGTCCGCGCTGTGCGCCCGGGGGGCGGCTCAGTGCTTACGGGTGTACGAGATGAAGTCGGCCCAGGCGGTGGGGGTGAGGGCGAGGTGGGGGCGGTGGGGGGTCTTGGAGTCGCGGACGAGGACGGTGGTGGGGGTGGCGGCGACTTCGACGCAGTCGTTGTCGTTGCTGCCGCTGTAGCTGCTCTTGGCCCACTCCGGCGCGGAGGCGGTTGTGACGGCGACTTCGACGCAGTCGGGGCCGTCGTTGCTGCTGTAGCTGCTCTTGAACCACTCCATGCGGCTCAGCGCTCCGACGCGTACGCCACGAAGTCGGCCCAGGCGGTCGGCGCAAGCGCGAGCCGGGGGCCGTGGGTGTGCTTCGAGTCGCGGACGAGGACGGCGGTGGGGGTGGCGGCGACTTCGACGCAATCATTGTCGTCGCTGCCGCTGTAACTGCTCTTGAACCACTCGGGCTCTGAAGCGTTCTCGGCAGAGAAGTTGCGGATCATGTCTCCCCTAGCACTTTCTCGATGAAGGCCAGCGACTCCCGTGGGTTGAGAGCCTGCGACCGGATGATTCCATACCGAAGGTCCAAGATCTGGACCTCTTTCGGGTCGGAGAGGAGACGGGTGGTGAGCTGCCCCGCCACGTATCCCACCGCCGAACCGTCCCTGAGCTTCAGCACCTGGAGCTGACCGCTCATTCCGGCATGGTCCTCGCGGTCCGTCGGCATCACCTGGATCTCGACGTGCCTCAACCGGCCAATCTCCAGCAGGTGTTCGAGCTGCCGACGCAGCACCATTCTGCCCCCGATCGGCCGCCGCAGCGTGACCTCTTCTTGGACAAAGGTGAGCGTGACCAGCGGCGAGCGGTCGAAGATCTCCTGCCGTCCGAGACGGGCTGACACATACCGGTCCTGATCGTCCGGGGAGAGGGCCGGGCGCCGGACGTCGAACAGCGCCCGCGTGTACTCCTCCGTCTGCAACAGGCCATGCAGGTTGTGGTTGCCGTATGCCCCGATCTCAACCGCTTCGGCCTCCAGCTTCGCCAGATCCCGCACCTTCTTCGGATAGCGGGCCTCGACCAGGTCCTTCTTCATGGCGGCGAGCTTTCCGCCCGCGCCGAGCACCTCGTCCGCAAGGTCCAGGAACTCCGGCCTGGGGATGCGCTTTCTGGCCTCCAGCTTGTAGATCTGGTTCTCGCCGTAGCCGACCGCCGTGCCGAACTCCACCTGCGTCAAACCCGCCGCCTCGCGCCAGAGCTTGATCTGACGGGCGACGGCCGCGATCACCGCACCGGAGTCGTCCCCGGCATCGGGTTCCCAATCGGGCTCGTCCGCGCCGTCCGTGGTGTAGTCCGTGCTGTCGTTGTCGATACTCACTGTGGCCCTCCGACTCGCTTGTCGTCGTTCTACGGCGCCGACGCGCGCGAGAGGTCACGGTGTACAGGCCGGACAAGTTCCGCCAGACCACGTGCCCCAACCGGACGGTCACTGTCCGTACGGGCGTCGTCACTTTTCAGCCTACGCACACTCGGCCACGCTGTGTGATGTGAATCTCGAAAATAGTGATCGCTATCCGTCGGCCCAATCAACGCTTCCCACACGGAAGTTCTGCGTCCGCCTGTCCTCCACCCGCCGAGGCGCCCGGCTCGCGCGGCTGCTCACCGTGGAGCAACTGCGCTCGTGGGAGGTGCCCTTCGAAACGGCGGAGCTCGTCGTGGCCGAGCTGGCGTCGAACGCCGCGCTCCACGGGAGCGCGCCCGGACGGGACTTCAGTCTCACTCTCACGCTCACGACGGCGGACACGCTCCGTATCGAGGTGACGGACACCCGCCCTGGACACGTACCGACCGTACGAACGGGCGCCCCACCGGACATCGAGCGTGGACGCGGCCTGCTCCTGATCGACGCGCTGGCGGACCGCTGGGGCATCACGCCGGGACCGGGCGCCTGCAAGACGGTCTGGGCCGAACTGGGAACGGGAGCCCGTGGGTGATGGAGATGGAACCGATGACCGACAGGGCACTTTGGGGCGCGGTGTCGATCGCGGTGAGCATGGTCGTACTGGCGGTGGGTGTGCTGTACGCGTGGATGTCGCCGTCGGACGAGCCGGAGGGGCTCGTGACGGTGTCGGAGCGAATGCGGAGGAAGGGCACTCGTACACGTACACCTGTCATTGCCACCGCGATCCGGTGCAAGTGACGATCCGCGCGTGGGAGATCCCGCGTGGACATCGGTGACGGCATCGGCTTGAGGGCCGGTGGGTGGTGTGCGCGGGAGTGGAGTGGGGCGGTGGCGCGCCGGCTCGGCGTCGGACCGCCGGCAGGTGGCTGGGGTTCAGGACCGCAGTTGGGGTGGGGCCGTTGTCTGCGGGTCAGACCCAAGAGGTAGCCGTGGTGGGCCGGTAGGTCCTGTGTGACGTGGGGGCCGCCCCTGAGGTTTGAGTTTCGCGATTGCGGGCCGGGCGTCAAGGGCGCTCCTCCGTCGCGTCGGCTGCGCCGATTCCGCTGCGCTCCACCCTTGACACCCGTCCCTCCATCGCAAGTACAGGCATGGGAGGGGCGGCCCGGGGGAGGGGTCCCCGGGGAGCTCAGTGGGAGGTTCCTGTTTCTTTCCGGCCTGCGGCCCGGTGGGTGGAGTACGCGGCAGTGGAATGGGGCGGCCCGGCACCGGCTCAGCGTCAGGCCGTCCGCTGTTTGCTGGGGTTCAGGACCGTGTCTGAGATCCGTGTCCGAGTGACACCCCGGGCATCAGCCCATCCCATCCGCCAGGCCAGAAGCCCAGTGGTGGAGCGGCAGGCCGGTGTCCGTCCGCTCCTCGCGTCCGCAGGACACAAGAGGCCGTCGGACGGCCCTCAGGTCGGGATGAGCGGGTGGCGGACATCTATTGATGCCCCATATGCCACTATTTGCCTGCCCGTTGGGAGTCCTCCGAGGCCGGTCTTGTGTCCTCAGTAGCGATAAGCCGTCCTCAGGACGTATCGACGGCCCGCACAGGCCCATTTCCCTTCCGCACAGCCCCACCCACCCCGCCACCCACCCAGCTCAGACACGGGACTGAACCCCGGCAAAAGGACGGTGGTCAGACGCCGAGCCGACGCGCCACCGCCCCATTCCACTGCCGCGCAGACCAACCACCGGCCTGGCGGCCGGAAAGGACCCGAGCCCACCAGGCTCCTCCCCGGGGACCCCTCCCCCGGGCCGCCCCTCCCATGCCTGTACTTGCGATGGAGGGACGGGTGTCAAGGGTGGAGCGCAGCGGAATCGGCGCAGCCGACGCGACGGAGGAGCGCCCTTGACGCCCGGCCCGCAATCGCGAAACTCAAACCTCAGGGGCGGCCCCCACGTCACACAGGACCTACCGGCCCACCACGGCTACCTCTTGGGTCTGACCCGCAGACAACAACCCCACCCTCACAGCGGTCCTGAACCCCAGCAAACGGACGGCGGCCCGACGCCAAACCCACGCGCCACCGCCCCACTCCACTCCCGCGCACACCACCCACCGGCCCGCACCCAACACCCGCCGGCCCCCACCCGGACATTGGTCCATACCAGGACCTTGACGTGGCGTGAGTTCACTTCTTAAATCACGAGCGGGCCGCATGCGTGAATACATGTCAGATACATGACAGCACGTGACCACGCAGCTCGCGCAGTTCACGCACCCCCGCACCCCCCACCGTTGGCAGAAGAAGGGATCGTCCCCGCGATGACCACGATCAGAGACAGTGGCCGCCTGAGGAATGTCGGTGTACGACTCCTCGCGCTGCTCGCCGTACTCCTCGGCCTGACTGCCGCTCCCGCCGCCCATGGCGCCGTTCAGAAGGCGAACGCCGCCGCGCCGTTCAATGTGCTGGCGTTCTACAACGGCACCTGGGACGACGCCCACATCAGCTTCGTACGGGAAGCCAACACCTGGTTCCCCCAGCAGGCCGCCGCCAACAACTTCTCGTACACGGCGACCAACAACTGGAACCAGCTCACGAACATCACCAAGGACCAGTACCAGGTGGTGCTCTTCCTCGACGACGCACCGCAGACGGCCGCCCAGCGGTCGGGCTTCGAGCGGTACATGCGCAGCGGCGGGGCCTGGATGGGCTTCCATGTGTCCGCGTTCACCACCAACGCCGGCGGCTGGTCCTGGTACTACAACGACTTCCTCGGATCCGGGAACTTCCGCTCCAACACCTGGGGCCCGACCACCGCGACGCTCAAGGTGGAGGACCGTACCCACCCCACGACCACCGGCCTGCCGACCACCTTCACCTCGTCGGTCAGCGAGTGGTACAGCTGGACCAACGACCTCAGGACCCGGTCGAACATCAAGATCCTCTCGTCGGTCGACCCGGTGAGCTTCCCGCTCGGTACGGACCCCAACCAGTCCTGGTACAGCGGCTACTACCCGATCATGTGGACCAACACCAGCTACAAGATGATCTACGCCAACTTCGGGCACAACGCCATGAACTACAGCACGGGCCAGACGCTCTCCTCCACCTTCGGCAGCGCGACCCAGAACCGTTTCGTCCTCGACAGCCTCAAGTGGCTCGGTACGGGCGAGGGCGGTAACCCGACGCCGCCGGGACCGATCAACGAGTCCGCCTGGTACGCGCTCGTGAACGCCGGCAACAACCTGTGCGTGGACGCCCGTGCCGCGGCGACCGCGAACGGCACGGCGATCCAGCAGTACACCTGCAACAGCACGCTG
Organism: Streptomyces sp. NPDC059743; assembly: GCF_042732975.1. Classification (NCBI taxonomy): domain Bacteria; kingdom Bacillati; phylum Actinomycetota; class Actinomycetes; order Kitasatosporales; family Streptomycetaceae; genus Streptomyces; species Streptomyces sp. NPDC059743. Next base: position 123,132 of record NZ_JBHWGS010000013.1, read on the forward strand.
GCCCAGCAGTACCAGATCCGCTCCACGGACAGCGGCTTCTCCCGTATCGGACCGCGCGCCAACGCCCAGCAGGCCGTCGATGTCACCGATGTCTCGACCGCCGACAATGCTCCGATTCAGCTCTGGAACTACACCGGCGGCCTGAACCAGCAGTGGCAGGCCGTGGCGGAGACGGCAGGCCGCTACCACTTCACGGCCCGCCACAGCGGAAAGTGCCTGAGCGCCCCGGACGGCGCGACCTCCGGCACCCAGCTGATCCAGCGCCCGTGCAACGGCTCGGCGGCCCAGTCGTTCCAGCTGGTGCAGCAGCCCTGACCTTCGCGCGCCCAGGTGACGAGTCCGCAGCTCGGTAGCATGAGCCGCGGACTCGTCGCCTGCACAGCAGGACGCGGCCGGATCGCCGAGGGACGGAAGCGAGGGACATGACGATCGCCCCTGATCCTCTACGGTGCGACTCTCTCCGGTACCGGGCGATGCGCGACATCGTTGAACAGGTGCAGGACAGCGTTCCCGGCAAGCTGGAGATCACAGAGGACGGAATCGTCCACGACATGATCTCCCCCGGCGGGCCCCACGAGCTGACAGCGGCCCGCATCAGCCGACGGCTGGAGCAGGTCATGCCGGACGACCTGCTGGCCCACACGGGCACGCCCGATGTGGAAGACCCGCATGCGGGCGTGATGCGTCACCCGGACGTGATCGTGATCGCCGAGGCCGACATGGAGACCGAGGGCTCCATCGACCCGCGCACGCTCGTCGCCGCCATCGAAGTGGTGTCCCGCTCCAACCCGGACAACGACTGGGTGAGCAAGGTGCGGGACTATCCGCTGCTCGGGATTCCGGTGTACGTGATCTTCGATCCACGCACCGGCACGGGCGCGGTCCTGTCCGACATCCACCCCACCCCGGCTGGCCCCCGGTACGCGACCCGCAAGGACTTCCTGTACGGCGAGGAGATCACGATTGCCGAGTGGACGATCTCAACCGACCGCCTGCCCCGCTACTCCTAGGGCCCGTCCTTCGGAGCGGCGGCTTCGGCATCTGGAGAACGCGCGGTCCTGGGACGAGGAGAGCTTCTGGCAGCGGCACGCGGCCGAGAAGTGCGCCGTGCACAGCGCGCCGGCCGAAGACGATCCGTAACGGCGGTCCACCCCAGCCCTCAGCCCCCTCACCCCGCCCGGTAGCTCTCCCCCGGACCCAAGTACGTCGTCGGCAGGCCGCCCGTGTCGATCAGCAGGCGTTGCAGGATCACCGTCGGGTCCACCATCCAGAAGGTGAGGCGGTGGCGGCCCGCTCGGGGGAGGGTGTGGCGGGTGGGCGTGCGGTTGATGTTGTCCGAGGTGTTGCGCGCCCACTGCGGGTTCATCGTTCCGTCGTCCGCGCCCGTCGCCGCGATGATGTCGACCACCTGCGGGACCTCGTCGTCGAAGGACACCGCGTACCGCAGACCCGCGGTCGGCAGCGCCGGGTTGCGTGGTGAGACGTACGCCCAGACCGTGACCGGCCCGGAGGTCAGCAGGCTCAGCTCGTACTCCAGCCGCGGCGAGCCTCCGCCGCGCCTCGGCGTCCGGCTCGCGGCGGTGACCGGGAAAGGTGTCATGCCCGCGCCCGTACGCCCGATGCCTTCGATGCGCTGCCAGCGGACACCGTCGGCGGCGACCGCGCGGGTGGCGTGCTCCGCGTCGATCGCGACATAACCGCCCGCCTCCACAAAGCCGTTGACGCCCGCGAGGCCGTCGAGCATCCGCCGGTGGTCGACCACCGCCGTGACCGGGACCGCCGTGCCCTCCGGCCCGTACACCACGATCTCCGCCTCCGTCCGGCCACGCGGCGCCCGCGACCAGTCCACCCGCAGCGTCGCCCGTATCTGCTGACCGACCTGGCCCTGCGGGCGGTCGACGGTGATCCAGGGCACGGACGGCACGATGCGGTAGCCGAACGGGCTCAGGCCCCGGTTGAAGACCTCGATGTACTGGGCAGGGCAGGTCTGGTACGGGCTGAACTCTGGCAGCACCGCCCGGCTTCCCGCGCCCGGCCACCACTCCTCCGAGCCGTCCACCGCCACGCCCAGCCGCGCGCCTTCCGGCAGTTCGATACGCCGGACGGCGGGGAACAGTTCGTCGGGCAGGGCGACATTGTCCAGCTCGGGCTGCTGCCAGGGCGCGTTCGGACCGTACCGCTCGATGTCTCCGTACCCGATGTGCGGCTGGGTCTGGAAGCCCCGCCATTTGCCGCCCGCCACCCGGGAGTTGAAGCGCTCGGCCAGCGCGAAGTCCTCGGCGAGCCCGGCCTCGGCGGCGGTCGCACGGTCGTTGGTGGCGGCGCGGCCCTGCCGGGCGTAGAGAAGGTTGGTGAACTCGGCCTCGCGCAGCGCGTAGAGATTGGCGGTGGCCTGGACCGCGTACCCGGCCAGTTCGTACCACGCGTCCTGGTCGGCCGCCGGCAGACGCCGGGCGATCCGGTCGGCGTCCTTGGCGAGTTGCCGCCACTCCTCGGTGACCCGCTCCAGCTCGCGGTGGGCAGTGAGCGAAAACGGCGTGGCCTGGTCGTCGTAGACCACCGCCGAGGAGTCGGTGGCCGGGTCCTTCGCCGGGTCCAGGGTGATCCTGCGGTTGAGCAGTTCGGGCTTGCGGCGCGACTGGAGCCGGCCGTACGCGGCCAGTACGGAGGCGATCGCGGCGGCCTGCGCCTCACCGAAGTTCTGCCGGGCGTAGCTCCGTTCCCACTCGGGCAGGTCGGGGAGCGTCCAGCGGTCCGGGTTCCAGGCGTAGTCGAGGAAGAACTGGGTCGGCAGCTCATTGCCCTTGAGATCACCCACATTGGTGACCCAGAGACGGTTGTTGCCGTACGCGACGGCCTGGTGCAGTTGGTCCCACATGTTCGGCAGGGAGGTGGTGTCGACCCATTTGTAGTTACGGCCGAGACCGACATAGTCGAAGTGGTAGTAGAGGCCGTAGCCGCCACTGCGGGCGGGCTCGGCCGGGTCGGGATGCTTGCGGATATTGCCCCAGTTGTCGTCGGTGAGGACGACGGTGACATCGTCGGGCGCGCGCAGTCCGCGGTCCCAGTAGTGCTGGACCTCCTTGTAGAGGGTCCACACCTGCGGGACGGAGGCGAGGGCGGTACGGGAGGCTCCTGCCGTACGGGATGGCCCTTCCGTACGAGAGGCCCCCGCGACGGCCGCAGAGCCCGCGCCACCCACGGTCGCGGCAGCCCGCTCCGCGGCCCACTCCCCCAGGACCTCCGCCAGGATCTGCCGTTGCGCCGCGATGATCTCCCGCATCAGCTCGATGCCGTCGCCGTCCGGCAGGCTCGTATCGCCGTTGCCGCGCATGCCGAGCGTGACCACGCCCTCGAAGTCCTGCTCGGCCAGGCGCCGGATCCCTTCGGTCCAATAGGCCTTGATCGCCTCGGCGTTGCGGAGGAAGGACCATTCGCCGGTGCCGCCGTACGGATCGTGCCCGGGCGTGACGATCGTGCCGTCGCTGTCGCGTACGGGCGGGACGGCATGGCGGTTCCACTCCTCGATGCCCCGCATCATCGGAGCCTCATGGGACGTGCCCATGACAATCCCATATTCCTTGGCGCGGGCGTGATTGAGCGGATCGTCCTCGGCGAAGGCGCGCCCCCACACCGCGGGCCACAGATAGTTCGCCTTGAGGCGCAGCATGACCTCGAAAACCTTGGCGTAGAAGCCGGCGTTGAAACCGCCGGGGAAGCCCTCGGCCTTGCCGGGACCGAAGTAGGCCGGGGCCCAGGTGCCGAGCGCCGGGTTCTCGTCGTTGATGAAGATCCCGCGGTACTTCACGGCGGGCGTGCCCTGCGTATGGCGGCCGGGCAGGACATAGAGGGCGTCGCGGCGGACCGGCCGTACGTCGTCCCACCAGTACCAGGGCGAGACACCGATCCCGAGGGACACGTCGTACACGCCGAAGATCGTGCCGCGCTGATCACTGCCGGCCACGACGAACGCGCGGTCCACTCCCGGCAGCGGGTGCTCGACCACGGTCTGGAGCGAGGTCTCCCAGGCGCCCTCGATCCCGCTGACATCGAGCTTTCCGGCGGCGATCAGGCCGTCGACCAGCGGCGAGCGCCCGATCGTACCGATGAGGACGATCTCCCGGTGGCCCGCCGGGACACCACGCCCGCCGAGGTCCGGGCGTACTCCGGTGACACGCTCGATGTCGTCCCGCAGATCACCCACCGCCCGTACCACGCCGGGGTGGTCGTCGCCGCTGACCACGAGCGGCGCCGCGCGCCCGGACCGTACGAGCGGGAAGGCACCGGTCCTCGGCGTGAAGGAGATGTACGCACCCGGATCCGTGGGCCGTACGCCTCCTCCCGGTACAGCCGCGGCGGCAGGACCCGCCGTACCGAGACCGACCACCACCCCGGCACCGATCCCGATCCCGGTGCCGAGAACGGCTCTGCGGCTGGGCTCGCGCGGGCCGGCACTCCCCATGACACCCATGAATCTCCTCCAGTCGCCGACGCCGCTTGGTGACGTCTCCGCATACTGGTCTGCATACTGGATCGGAGAATTCCCCGAAACAATGGCCCTGCACGCTCGAAATACTTTCGAACAGTGCCACGTGGCGCCTAGGGCCTCTCGTTTGGATCTTGCCGGGCTCGTGTGCCCGCAGTGACATCAGCCGCTGCCGCGGCGGGCCGCGCCTCGCCGCGTTGTCGTCGGTCACCAGGGCTCCGCCATGGCTCCCTCCTCCGCCTTGCGATCCACGGCACCAACGCCGACATCAGCCGCTCCCGCGGCGGGCGCTCCCTGATCCAGCCAGACCCAAACGAAAAACCCTAGAGCACCCCCCGCAGATCCACCACCGCCATCTCCTCCCGCGGCTCCGCCACCAGATATCGCCGCTGGCGGCCCTCCGCGAAGAGGTCCCGGAGATATATCCCCGGGAAGTCCAGCAGGTCCTCCCGGTCGGCCAGCGCGATACGCACCCGGTACTCGGTGTCTCCGTCGCGGACCAGCACATCGCACCAGTGCGCGACAGATGACTCGACACCGATCAGGGTGACGTGCTCTTCGGCCAGTGGGTCGATCCAGGTGGCCAAGTCCTCCAGCAGCCAGGCCAGTTGCATCCAGGAGGGCGCCTCGACGGCGGGCTGCCAGTCGTACTCACGCCGTCCCGCGCGGCCCGGCACCGGAGGCGCACCGTCGGCATAGCGGGGCGGGCCGGGCGCGACACCGGTGTCGGTGAAAGCGAGCTGCCGGGAAGCAACTGTCAGCGTCGACAAGCGAAAACCGTCCGCGCCCAGTTCGAAGGCAGCCTCGGACGCGCGGCTCAAAAATGTACTGTCCGGACTGGCCACAAGCCTTCCTCCGGGATTTCCAGGACTTCTGTGCGGATCGAACCCCGTCCACTTCATGAGAGCCGGCCGTATGAACCGACATAGCGGAGATCCCTCTCGGGCGCACGGACCGCTGAAGCGAACGGCTCGTACCCACCGACGTACCGTTCTGCGCCCGAGACCGCCACCGCCTTGGCATTGGCCTTGGCCAGCGCCGTGGTGACCCAGTTCGGGCACCGGACAATCCCCACGCAGTACTGGGTGATCACGCCCTTGTCATGGCCATCCCTGAGCTTCTTCTCGTTGACCGTCAGCAGGACCTTGTACTGCTTGACCAGCCGGCACACCCCCCTGCCGCACGCGTACTTGCCCGCATAGCCCGACTCACGGTAGGACTGCCCGCCGATGTGCCGACGGTTGGGCGACTTCGCGATGTACTCCACCGCCGAGTACTTGGTGATGTTGTGCTTGTTCTTCACCTTCGTCCAGCCGAATCCCTTGTCGGACGCCGCCGTGTAGTACCCGAGCCGGAGCGCCGCCCGCCCGGGGCCGCGGTAGTCGAGTTGCTTGAGGATCTTGTAGGCCGGGTCGGCCTTGGCACCGACGGCGGTGGCAGTGGTCGAGCCGCCGGCCGTGACCAGCAGGGCACCGGCGAGCGCGGCACCGACGATCCGTGAGCGGTTCATACGGTCTGTCCCCTTCGTGCACCAGGCGCACAGGTCAGGTACGCCGCCGTCAAACTAGCTGCCACTCACTCTCCGCATCAACTCGATCACAACAAGTGTGGCCCGCCGGGCACGACAAAGGCCCCGCACCACCGTCCTCACCGGACGGAATGCGGGGCCCTCGCGGACCAGGTCGGTGAACTACTTGTTGATCTTGGTGACCTGGCCGGCGCCGACGGTCCGGCCGCCCTCACGGATGGCGAACTTGAGGCCCTCCTCCATGGCGACGGGCTGGATCAGCTCGACCGTCATGACGGTGTTGTCGCCCGGCATGACCATCTCGGTGCCCTCGGGGAGGGTCACCACGCCGGTCACGTCCGTGGTACGGAAGTAGAACTGCGGGCGGTAGTTGTTGAAGAACGGGGTGTGACGGCCACCCTCGTCCTTCGACAGGATGTAGGCCTGGGCCTCGAAGCTGGTGTGCGGCGTGACCGAACCCGGCTTGATGATGACCTGGCCGCGCTCGACGTCCTCGCGCTTGATGCCACGGAGGAGCAGACCGACGTTCTCGCCGGCCTGGCCCTCGTCGAGCAGCTTGCGGAACATCTCGATGCCGGTGACCGTGGTGGTGGTCTTCTCGGTCTTGATACCGACGATGTCGACGGTCTCGTTGACCTTGAGGACACCACGCTCGATACGGCCGGTGACGACGGTGCCACGACCGGTGATCGTGAAGACGTCCTCGATCGGCATCAGGAACGGCTTGTCGACATCGCGCTCGGGCTGCGGGATCGCCTCGTCGACGGCGGCCATCAGGTCCAGGACCGTCTGGCCCCACTCCTTGTCGCCCTCGAGCGCCTTGAGCGCCGAGACCTTGATGACCGGCAGGTCGTCGCCCGGGAACTCGTACTCGGAGAGAAGCTCACGGACCTCGAGCTCGACGAGCTCCAGGATCTCCTCGTCGTCCACCATGTCGGCCTTGTTCAGGGCGACAACGATGTACGGCACGCCGACCTGGCGGGCCAGGAGCACGTGCTCCTTGGTCTGCGGCATCGGGCCGTCGGTGGCGGCGACCACGAGAATGGCGCCGTCCATCTGCGCCGCACCCGTGATCATGTTCTTGATGTAGTCCGCGTGACCGGGGCAGTCGACGTGCGCGTAGTGACGCGACTCGGTCTGGTACTCGACATGCGCGATGGAGATGGTGATACCGCGCTGGCGCTCCTCAGGAGCCTTGTCGATCTGGTCGAAGGCCGAGGCCTCGTTCAGGTCCGGAAACGCGTCATGCAGCACCTTGGTAATGGCGGCCGTGAGGGTCGTCTTACCGTGGTCGATGTGACCGATGGTGCCGATGTTGACGTGCGGCTTAGTCCGCTCGAACTTCGCCTTCGCCACTGGGGTCCTCCTGTGGAGTGGTTCTGTACGCCTTACTCATCGGCGCCAGGTGATCTTTGCTGGGATGCCGGGGCCCGGGGCGCTCCCGCCGTGATCCGGCGGGAATGCCCCAGGGCTTCCCGGTGACAAGCCTAAAGCGTGAGCTCGGGAGAGTTACTCGCCCTTGGCCTTCGCGATGATCTCCTCGGCGACGTTCCGCGGAACCTCGGCGTAGGAGTCGAACTGCATCGAGTAGCTTGCGCGACCCGAGGTCTTGCTTCGGAGGTCTCCGACATAGCCGAACATCTCCGAGAGCGGCACCAGGCCCTTGATGACCCGGGCACCGGCCCGCTCCTCCATGGCCTGGATCTGGCCACGGCGGGAGTTGATGTCGCCGATCACATCGCCCATGTAGTCCTCGGGCGTGGTGACCTCGACGGCCATCATCGGCTCCAGGAGCACGGGGGACGCCTTGCGGGCACCCTCCTTGAACGCCTGCGAACCGGCGATCTTGAACGCCAGCTCGGAGGAGTCGACCTCGTGGTACGCACCGTCGAGCAGTGTGATACGTACGCCGGTCATCTCGTAACCGGCCAGGATGCCGAACTGCATGGCTTCCTGAGCACCCGCGTCGACCGAAGGGATGTACTCCTTCGGGATACGGCCACCGGTGACCTTGTTCACGAACTCGTACGAGGCGTCGCCGCCCTCGATCGGCTCGATCGAGATCTGCACCTTGGCGAACTGGCCGGTGCCACCGGTCTGCTTCTTGTGGGTGTAGTCCACCCGCTCGACGGCCTTGCGGATCGTCTCACGGTAAGCGACCTGCGGCTTGCCGACGTTCGCCTCGACGCGGAACTCGCGCTTCATACGGTCGACGAGGACCTCGAGGTGAAGCTCGCCCATACCGCCGATGACGGTCTGGCCGGTCTCCTCGTTGGTGTGCACCTGGAAGGAGGGGTCCTCCTCCGCGAGCCGCTGGATGGCGACACCCAGCTTCTCCTGGTCACCCTTGGACTTGGGCTCGATCGCGACCTCGATGACCGGCGCCGGGAAGTCCATGGACTCCAGGATCACCGGGTTCTTCTCGTCGCACAGCGTCTCACCGGTGGTGGTCTGCTTCAGGCCCATCACGGCGACGATGTCGCCGGCGCCCACCGCCTCGATCTCCTCACGCTTGTTCGCGTGCATACGGTAGATCTTGCCGATGCGCTCCTTGCGGCCCTTCACGGAGTTCAGCACGGCGGTGCCGGACTCCAGACGGCCGGAGTACACCCGGACGAAGGTGAGCTTGCCGAGGTGCGGGTCGCTCATGATCTTGAACGCCAGCGCCGACAGCGGCTCGTCGTCCGAAGGCCTGCGCTTGACGACCAGCTCCGCGTCCTTGATGTCATGGCCCTCGATGGCCTCGACGTCCAGAGGCGACGGCAGGTAGCGCACGACCGCGTCGAGCAGGGGCTGAACGCCCTTGTTCTTGAACGCGGTTCCGCAGAACACCGGAGTGACGGTGGTGTCGTTCGACTTGCCCGACGCGATCGTGATGCGGCGGATGGCGGCGTAGAGCTGCTCCACGGTGGGCTCGACGCCCTCCAGGTACAGCTCCATCAGCTCGTCGTCGTTCTCGGAGACGACCTCGAGCAGCTTGCCGCGCCACTCCTCGGCCGCCTCGGTGTGCGTGGCCGGGATGTCGACGACGTCGTACATCTCGCCCTTGGCGGCCTCGGCGGACCAGACGAGGGCCTTCATCGTCACGAGGTCGACGACGCCCTTGAAGTCCATCTCGGCACCGATCGGAAGCTGCATGACGATCGGGGTCGCGCCGAGGCGGTCCGAGATCATGTCGACGCAGCGGTGGAACTCCGCGCCGGTCCGGTCGAGCTTGTTGACGAAGCAGATACGGGGCACGCCGTAACGGTCGGCCTGACGCCACACCGTCTCGGACTGCGGCTCCACACCCGCGACACCGTCGAACACGGTGACGGCACCGTCGAGCACGCGGAGCGAACGCTCCACCTCGACCGTGAAGTCCACGTGGCCCGGGGTGTCAATGATGTTGATGGTGTGGTCGACGTCCTCGAGCGGCCAGTGACAGGTGGTCGCGGCGGACGTGATCGTGATGCCGCGCTCCTGCTCCTGCTCCATCCAGTCCATCGTGGCAGCGCCGTCGTGGACCTCACCGATCTTGTAGCTCACACCGGTGTAGAACAGGATGCGCTCTGTGGTCGTCGTCTTGCCCGCGTCGATGTGGGCCATGATCCCGATATTGCGGACCTTGGCCAGGTCAAGCGAAGTGGTGGCCATGAGGCTCAATCTTCTCTCGGTCTCGATGGGGGTAGCGACTACCAGCGGTAGTGCGCGAAGGCCTTGTTGGACTCGGCCATCTTGTGCGTGTCCTCACGCTTCTTGACCGAGGCGCCCAGACCGTTGGAGGCGTCGAGCAGCTCGTTCATGAGGCGTTCGGTCATGGTCTTCTCGCGACGGGCGCGGGAGTAACCCACGACCCAGCGGAGTGCGAGGGTGGCGGCGCGACCGGGCTTGACCTCGATCGGCACCTGGTAGGTGGCACCACCGACACGGCGGGACTTGACCTCAAGCGTGGGCTTGACGTTCTCAAGCGCGCGCTTCAGCGTGATGACCGGGTCGTTCCCGGTCTTCTCGCGGAGACCTTCCATGGCGCCGTACACGATCCGCTCGGCGGTGGAACGCTTGCCGTTGAGCAGGATCTTGTTGATCAGCGAGGTGACAAGAGGAGAACCGTAGACCGGGTCGATGATGACCGGGCGCTTCGGGGCAGGGCCCTTACGAGGCATTCTTACTTCTCCTTCTTGGCGCCGTAGCGGCTGCGGGCCTGCTTGCGGTTCTTGACACCCTGGGTGTCGAGGGAGCCGCGGATGATCTTGTAACGAACACCAGGCAGGTCCTTCACACGGCCACCTCGCACGAGCACGATGGAGTGCTCCTGGAGGTTGTGTCCCTCACCCGGGATGTAGGCCGTGACCTCGATACCGGAGGTCAGACGCACACGCGCGACCTTCCGGAGGGCCGAGTTCGGCTTCTTCGGGGTGGTCGTGAACACACGCGTGCAGACGCCGCGGCGCTGCGGGGAACCCTCGAGCGCGGGCGTCTTGTTCTTCTCGACCTTGTCCTGCCGGCCCTTCCGGACCAGCTGCTGGATCGTAGGCACTACTTCTCCGGTTTCTGTGTGCCGTTAGTACAACTAACCTGGAACGACTCCGACCCACGCGGTCGGGTGTGTCGAATGCTGCATGACCCCGCCGTAGGCGAAGAAGGCGCAGATTACGGTGGCCGATACTCGAACTCGCCATGCGGCTGAAGACACGCACAGGAGCCCAGGCACACCCCAGGCACAAGGTCTGAGCGTACCTACCTCATCGACTCCGGTCAAAACAAATGCCCTGGGCCGGACACGCCGTACGGCAGAGGGAAAGGCGCCACGCCGGGATTCCCGCTTTCCCAGGGTAAACCGGCCGTTCTTCCTGCATGTACCCGTCACCTTCAGTAGCTTGTCCTGTTCATCAGGACGATCGGGGGAGCCCATGTCTGTATCGGAATTACCGGGTGACGCGGGGCTGGACGACCGCGTTCCGTTTCTGGCCCGGCTGGAGCGTGAGGACCGGGCGGCGCTGCTGGCGCTGGGCCGCGCCCTCCGCTTCGTCCCCCGTACGCCTCTTATCCACCAGCACGAACCGTCCACCCATGTGCTGCTGATCCTGCACGGCTGGACGAAGGTGACGGCATCGGCCGCCAACGGGTACGAGGCGCTGCTCGCCCTGCGCGGTCCCGGCGACATCGTCGGCGAGTCCGCGGCGCTCACCGGCCGGGTACGGGCGGCCACCGTGACCGCGCTGGAACCGGTGGAGGCGGTCGCCGTCGAGCACGACCGGTTCCGGGAATACCTCGCCCGTTCACCGCAGGTTTCGCTGAAATTACTCGGACTCACCGCCGACCGCACCAGAGCGGCGGACCGGCGGCGGCTGGAATTCGGCTCGATGAGCGTACGGGAGCGCTTCGCCGTACTGCTGCTCGATCTGGCGCGCACGCACGGGCGGCGCACGGAGGAGGGCATCGAACTCTCCGTACCGCTCAGCAAACAGGAACTGGCCGGGTCGGTCGGCGCCTCGCGAGAGATGGTGCAGCGGCTGCTCAAGGACTTACGGGACCGGCAGGCGGTCGTCACGGGCCGGCGGACGATGCTGATCCTGCGGCCGGAGGTGCTCCGGCAGATCGCACGCTCGGGACCGGACGCGCCGTAGCCGTCCGTACCGTCTGCGCCACCTACGCCACTTACGCCACTTACGCCACCTACGGTCACTCTGTGCGAGCGCGGGCATCGCGCGGGTGACTCTGTGCATACGGTCACACTTCCAGTGCGTCATCCGCCCTCACCACAGGGAGCGCTCCGGCACCACGCTGCTGCACCACGGCATCCCACCGAGAGGCGCAGCATGACCGACCCTGTGAGCCGCACGATTCTGCTGCTCGACATCGAGAAGTACAGCGACCGCGACGATGTGGAGCAGACCTATCTGCGCCGCATGCTCTACGACATCGCGGACCGCGCCCTGGAGACGGCCGGTATCGACGAGCCGCAGCGGTGGCGTGCGGACCGCGGCGACGCCGTGATGGAACTGATCGACGCGAACGCCTCGGTCGCCAGGCTGCTCCGGGCCCTGCTGACCGAGGTGCCCGCGCAGTTGAGGGCGACCAACAGGATGGCGTCCAGCTCCGCCCAGATCCGGCTGCGGGCGGTCCTCGCGACCGGCTATGTGGCGATCGACGGGCACGGCGGATGGGTCGGCTCCGACCTCAACCACGCGTGCCGGCTGCTCGACGCCGAACTGCTGCGGGAGGCGCTGCGCGAGCGGTCCGACGACTTCGTCCTCTGTGTCTCCGAGCCGGTGCACGCCGGGATCGTGCGCCATGAGTACGCCGGTATTCCGGCGAGCGACTTCCATCCCGTCACGGTCGGCAGCAAGAACGGGCCGCTGCCGGCCTGGCTGCACGGTCCGGTGCCGAAGGGGGCGGCCACCGGGTCGGGGACCGGCGGCCACGGGGTGGAAGGGGGGAGACCGGCGCCGGCTTCCACCGAGGGCGGCAGGGCTGGTGACGGGAGCGACGGCGGTACGGCGACCACCGCTCCGAGCGCGGTCGCGCCGCCCGTCAGCCCTGCGCCCGTGAGCCCTGCGCCCGCAGGCCCTGCGCCCGGCCCGCAGTTCTTCGGCGGTTCGCCGTCCTTCGGCGGCAGTCTGGTCATGGGCGACCAGACCGGTGTCTCGGGAGGCTGGGTCGGCGGCGATGTCGTCATGGGCGGAAGCACGGGCCCGGCCACCGACGCCGAGCGAGGTGAGCGGTCATGATCCCGCAGGCCCCGCCCGCAGGCCCGGTCCCGCCTCCCGCCGCCTCGGCGGACCAGCAGTCGCCGCACCAGCCACAGCCTCAGCCGCCCGAGGACGGCGAGCGGCCCGAGGAGGAGCACGCGCAGGAGGCGCGCGCCGCCCAGCGTGAACTCTTCGCCCACGCGCCGGAGTTCATGCTCCGCTCCACCGCGTTCGGCGGCTCCTATGTCGCGGGCGCCCAGCACGGCGTCTCCGGCGGGCAGGTCGGCCGTGACGTGATCATGGGCAGCAAGACCGAGATCCACCATCACGGCCCGTCGTGGCTCGGTCCCGAAAACCCTTCCGGAGAGATCTCCCGCGCCGAACTCGACCGTCTCGCCGAGGTGTTCGTCGAAGGCGACAAGGAGTTCTTCGAGGCGGCCCTGCGCCGGCTCCGTACCGAGCGGGTTCTCGTCCTGTCGGGCGCGCACTCGACCGGCCGCCGCGCCGCCGCCTGGATGCTGCTGTACCGGCTGGGCGTCATGACCGTACGCGACCTGGATCCCGAGACGCATCCGAAGTCGCTCGCCACCGGGCTCGCCGACGCCGGAGGCCATGTGCTCTGCGATCTCTCGCTGTCCCGAAACAGGCCGCTGCGCGACATCCACGTACGTGCCGTACGCGAGCAGCTCGTCAAGCGCGACAGCTATCTGGTGATCACCGTACGGGACCGGTCGTATGTCCACGCCGTCACCACCTGCGCCTGGCAGGCGCCGGCCTCGGCCGAGGTCCTGCGGGCCCATCTCACCCGACGCATCGCCGCGGCCGGCGACACCACCAGCACCACCGGCGCCGCCCACACCACCGCTTCCGACGAGGTGGAGCGGCTGCTCGGCCTCCCGCCCGTACGGGACTTCCTCGCCCAGGGCCATCAGCGGCTCGCCGAGGTAGCCGCCTTCGCCGCGGATCTCGCCGCGTACGACGGCAGCGAGCAGGCCCGCGAGGCCCTGGCCGGATTCAGCCGGGCCACCGTGGAGCAGCAGTGCCGTGAATGGCTCACCGACACCGATCTCTCCCTCCGGGACAAGGCGTTCCTGATCTCGCTGGCCGTGTTCGACCGGGCGCCCTATGTCCTCGCCGCCGAGCTGGGCGATCTGCTCTTCGTACGGTTCCAGCAGCTCAACCATCCCGAGGAGCCCGCCGAGATCCCGGTCTTCGGCCCTTCCGTCGGCGACCGGCTGCATCTGGCGCGGGCCCGTGGCGAGCAGCGCGACGAGCAGACGGAGTGGGGCCAAGTGCCTCAGTACATGGCCGAATTCCGGGAGAGCCGCACCGCGCGGACTCTGCTCAGCGATGTCTGGACCGCCCATCCGTCCGCCCGGCCGGCCCTGGTGGAGTGGCTCAAGGATCTCGCCCGCGACGGCCGGCCCTTGGTACGGACCCGGGCCGCCGCCACGACCGCGCTGCTCGCGGAGGCGGATCTGCCGTCCACCGTCGCGCTGCTGATCGACGGCTGGGCCACCTCGCGAGGTCTCGGCGCCCGGCTGATGGCGGCGAACGCCCTGACGCTGGCCCATCTCACCGGAGCGCCCGCCGTGCCCAGGCTGCTGAGCCAGTGGTGCGCGGACGCACACGGCGCCCGCCGCTGGACGGCCATCCGCGCCTTCGCGCTGCTCGCTCCGGTCAGTCCCGAACTGGTGGGGCCCGCCCTCGACGCGCTGGCCGCGCGGGCCGCCGACGAGGAGAGCGGCGAGGCGGAGACGGAGCATCTCTTCCGGTCCACGACGCTGCTGCTGTCCGCGGGCCGCCGCGCCGACATGCTCTCCGAGCTGGTACGGCTCGTCCAGCGGGACTCCCCCGCCGTCCGGACCCTCGCGCTCACCGCGTTCACCCGCTCCTGCGCCACGGTCGACGAGGACAGCCTCCTGGAGTGGTACGCCGACAACGGCGCCGCCGAACCGGACGGACGGCGTGATCTCGCCACGCTCTGGCGTACCGCCCTGGGCGATCTCTCGCACACCAGGGACGCGCTGGAGTCGCTGCGGGCCTGGGTGCGCGCGGCGGACCGGCGCCCGGATGTGGAGAGCGCGCTCGCCGCGCTGCTGCCGGAGCTGATCCGTACCGCGGCCGATCAGCAGCGGCTCAGCCATCTGCTGCGCACGCTGCGCGGTGCGGACGGCGGGCCGCCGCCGGGAGCCGCCGCGCATCTGCTGGCCGTACTCACCTGACCGTACTCGCACCAAGGAGTTGAATCGCCATGGCGGACCTCCGCCGACAGCCGGAATGGCAGCAACAGGCCGACCGGCACAGCCAGTTGAGAGATCCGGTCCTCACCGTCCGGCCGATCTCGCGCTTCGAGTACACCGCTCGTAAACCGGTCACGCCGATCGACCACGCGCTGGTCTTCGTCACCGCGAAGGGCGCCTACGACACCTATCTCCCGCCGCACCGGCCGAGCCGCTCGGACGCGGCGAGCCGCTGGTACACCTCCGTGTACGAGGTGGACATGGGCAACCATCCCGTACGGCTGGAGCTGGAGCTGCCCAGCGACGACGACGCGTTCTCCTTCGGCGCCACCGCGGATCTGACCTGGCGTGTCGCCGATCCGGCGCGCTATGTGGCCGGCGGCGAGCGGGACGTACCGACCCGGCTGGACCGGGAGTTCCACCAGTTCGCGCGGCCGGTGAGCCGGGGCTTCTCCATCGAGAAGAGCCGGGACGCCGAGATCGCGGTGCAGCAGGCGCTGGAGGACGGCGGCTTCGCGGCGGACGTCGGCCTCCAGGTGACCTGCACCGTACGGCTGCGGCTGGACGACGAGGCGATCGCGCACCGGAGGCGCAGGCGGAGCCTGGAGTACGAGCGGGACATGCTGGCTCCGGAGCACGAGTTCCAGCTCCAGCAGGCGCGGCAGGCGCATGAACTGGAGCTGCTGCGGGCCGAGCAGCAGCGGCAGTTGATGACGGAGAAGATCAACTTCTATCAGTACCACCTACAGCACGGCGGAGTCGCCGCCTGGGCGCTGCATCTGGCCGCGCATCCGGAGGACACCCGGCTGGCCATGAGCAGCATGCGGCAGGAACAGCTCGCCTTGGTGCACAGCCAGTTGGAGCTGCTGAACAACGAGCAGTTGGAGGACTACCAGAAGGCGGAACCGGCGAGGCAGGCGCTCAGGACGGTCTCGGAGCTGATGCGCCAGCAGATGCCCGACCTGGCGAACGGAGCAGGTCAGCCGGGCCGGACGGGCCAGGGCCAGGCGGACCAGCCGGGCGCTCTTCCCGCCGGGCCCGTCGGCGGCGACGCCGGACCGCCGCCCGCGGGGCCCGCAGCGCCCGGCGAGAGCGGCGGTCCCGTATGACCGACACCTCGCCTCTCACTCCCGCGAAGCCGCTCGCCGAGCGACTGCTCACCGAGTTACGGGTCGAGATCGCGCGCGCCGACAGCAAGGCGTCCGTACTGGTGGCCGCCCTCGGCGTGACCGCGGGTGTGTTCAGCGGACTGCTGGCGGGCGGTGTCTGGACTCCGGACACTCTCTCCGGACCCGGCACGACCGCCTGGTGGACCGGGACGCTGGCCCTGGTCCTCGCGCTGTTCGCCCTGCTGATGGCGGTGCTGCCGCGCTACCGCACCAGAGGCTGGGCGCCCGGGCAGCCTCTCTCGTACTTCGGCGACATCCACCAGGCCGCGCGGAGCGGCTGGCTGGAGACGGCGCTCATCGAGACCGAACGCACCTCCGCCGCCGCGCTGGTGACGGCCCTGACCGAGACCAGCCGGATCGCGGCACGCAAGCACCAGTGGATCCGGATCGGCCTGATCGCCTTCTGCTCGGGCGCGCTGCTGATCCCGGGCTCGCTGCTGATCGGCTGACCGACCGGCTCCCCACCACCACCCGCTCTCCGTACACCGCTCACTACGAGGACCGACCGATGACACAACCGCCGGAACCCGCCTACCCACAGGTCCCGGACCTGGGTACACCACCCTCACCACCGCCCTACCCGCAGGCGCCCAGCTACCCACAGGCTCCCGCGTATCCCCGGGCGCCCGCATACCCGTCCCCGCAGGCCCCCGCGTACCCGCACGTACCCAGCGATCCCCGAGCCGCCGCGTACCCACAGGAGCCGTCCTACCCTCAGGTCCCGACGCCACCGCAGACGATCCAGCCGCCGTCGATACCTCCCACACCGCCCGTCGTCCCCACCGCACCCACCACACCGCCGGCCACACACCCTCACCACCTCACCCTCGACCAGCGCCGCGTCCATATCGCCGAGCACCAGCGCGGCGCGGACGCCACCGCCGTCGGCAGTCTGCTGCTCCATCTGCCGAACTTCCTGTGCAGCCTGTTCGTGGTCGCCCTGCCCTCCCCGTTCCTGGGCGGCTTCGGCGTCCTGCTGATCCTCGTCTGGCTGGCCAGCGGTGTGCTCGTCTTCCACCGGCCGACCGAGAGCGTCATCGCCCGGCGGCTGCTGGGCCTGCGCCATCCGCTGCCCCAGGAGCGGGCCCTGCTCGAACCGGTCTGGCGCGAGGTCACCGCCCGTGCCGGTGTCGAGGCGGATACGTACGAGCTCTGGATCGAGGACAGCGACAGCCTCAACGCGGTCGCGGCGGCCGGTCATATCGTCGGTGTCACCCGGTTCGCCATGCACCAGTTGCCCAACGGAGAGCTGGCCGCGGTCCTCGCCCATGAGCTCGGCCACCATGTCGGAGGCCATGCCTGGTCGTCGCTGCTCGGCTACTGGTACGCGCTGCCCGGCCGGATGGCCTGGCGCTTCCTGCGCGCGTTCTCCCGTATCGTCCTCGCCGTCTCGCGGGCCTTCTCCTGCTTCGGCGTCGGCATGGTGCTGCTGGTCTTCGGCGCCTTCGCCATGGCCACGATCAGCTCGCTGTACGGGCTTCCGCTGCTCGTGCTCGCCATGCCGTACGCGCTGGCCGCCGTCGGCCGCCGCGCCGAGCTACGGGCCGACCAGCACGCGGCTGCTCTCGGCTTCGCGCCGATGCTCGCGGCCGTGCTCCACAAACTTCATCTGGCGGAGCAGCAGCGGGAGGCCATGGCGCGGCGCGGCGGTGTTCCCGTACAGGAGAGCGCCCTGTCGAAGCTGCTCTCGTCCCATCCGGACCACTACACCCGGCTGCACCACCTCCAGCCGTATCTCCAGCCTCAGCCATACCCGCAGCACCGCTGAGCCGGGCACGGGCACGCACGGTCCCGGACATGCCGGAGGGCGGCCACCCGTACGGATGGCCGCCCTCCGGTCCGCTCACGCCTCAGCGATGTACGGATTACCGATCGTACGGATTACTGGTTGTACGGACCGTAGTCGTAGTCCTCCAGCGGGACGGCCTGGCCGGAGCCGGTGCCGAACGGCGAGTAGTCGATGTCGTCGTAACCGACGGCCGAGTACATCGCGGCCTTGGCCTCCTCGGTCGGCTCGACCCGGATGTTGCGGTAACGGGACAGACCCGTACCGGCCGGGATGAGCTTACCGATGATGACGTTCTCCTTGAGGCCGATCAGGGAGTCCGACTTGGCGTTGATCGCCGCGTCGGTGAGGACCCTGGTCGTCTCCTGGAAGGACGCCGCCGACAGCCACGACTCGGTGGCCAGCGAGGCCTTGGTGATACCCATGAGCTGCGGACGGCCGGAGGCCGGGTGGCCGCCTTCCGTGACTACACGGCGGTTCTCGGTCTCGAACTTCGACCGCTCCACCAGCTCGCCGGGCAGCAGCTCCGCGTCGCCGGACTCGATGATCGTCACACGGCGCAGCATCTGCCGGATGATGATCTCGATGTGCTTGTCGTGGATCGACACACCCTGCGAGTTGTAGACCTTCTGGACCTCGCCGACCAGGTGGACCTGGACCGCGCGCTGACCGAGGATCCGCAGCACGTCGTGCGGGTTGGTGGCACCCACGGTGAGCTTCTGGCCCACCTCGACGTGGTCGCCCTCCTCCACCAGCAGCCGGGCGCGCTTCGAGATCGGGAACGCCGTCTCGTCGCTGCCGTCGTCCGGGGTGACGACCAGCTTCTTGGTCTTCTCCGTCTCCTCGATACGGACGCGGCCTGCCGCCTCCGAGATCGGGGCGACACCCTTGGGCGTACGGGCCTCGAAGAGCTCGACGACTCGGGGCAGACCCTGGGTGATGTCGTCACCGGCCACACCACCGGTGTGGAAGGTACGCATCGTGAGCTGGGTACCGGGCTCACCGATGGACTGGGCGGCGATGATGCCGACCGCCTCACCGATGTCGACCAGCTTGCCGGTGGCCAGCGAGCGTCCGTAGCAGAAGGCACAGGTGCCGACCGCGGACTCACAGGTCAGGACCGAGCGGGTCTTGACCTCCTCGACTCCGGCGTTCACCAGCGCGTCGATCAGGACATCGCCCAGGTCGACATTGGCCGGCGCGATGACCTTGCCGTCGATGACGACGTCCTCGGCGAGCATCCGCGCGTACACGGAGGTCTCGACGTCCTCCGTCTTGTGGAGCACACCGTCGGCGCCCTTGACCGCGATCTTCAGCTTGAGGCCGCGGTCGGTGCCGCAGTCCTCCTCGCGGATGATCACGTCCTGCGAGACATCCACCAGACGACGGGTCAGATAACCCGAGTCGGCGGTACGCAGCGCGGTGTCGGCCAGACCCTTACGGGCACCGTGCGTGGAGATGAAGTACTCCAGCACGGACAGGCCCTCACGGAAGGACGCCTTGATGGGACGCGGAATCGTCTCGTTCTTGGCGTTCGACACCAGACCACGCATACCGGCGATCTGACGCATCTGCATCATGTTTCCACGCGCGCCCGAGTTCACCATCATGAAGATGGGGTTGGTCTTCGGGAAGTTCGCGTTCATCGCCTCGGCGACCTCGTTGGTCGCCTTGGTCCAGATCGTGATCAGTTCCTGCGTGCGCTCCTGCTTGGTGATCAGACCGCGCTCGTACTGCTTCTGGACCTTCTCGTCCTGTGCCTCGTAGCCCTGGACGATCGCCTTCTTCGCCTCGGGCACGACCACGTCGGAGATGGCCACGGTGACACCGGAACGGGTCGCCCAGTAGAAGCCCGCCGCCTTCAGGTTGTCGAGCGTCGCCGCCACGATGACCTTGGGGTAGCGCTCGGCCAGATCGTTGACGATCTCGGAGAGCTGCTTCTTGCCCACCGAGTAGTCGACGAACGGGTAGTCCTCGGGCAGCAGCTCGTTGAAGAGCGCGCGGCCCAGCGTCGTACGCAGCCGGAAGGTGTCGCCCTGCTGGTACTCCTGGACCTCACCGTCCTCGACCGCCGGCGGCGTCCAGCCGCGCGGCGGGATGGTGCCCACCGGGAAGCGGATGTCGACCTTCGCCTGGAGCGACAGCTCCCGGTTGTCGAACGCCATGGTCGCCTCGGCGCTGGAGCCGAAGGACCGGCCCACGCCCTTGACCTCGCGCTCCTCCTCGTCCGTGGTGAGGAAGAAGAGACCGAGCACCATGTCCTGGGTCGGCATGGTGACCGGACGGCCGTCGGCCGGCTTGAGGATGTTGTTCGAGGACAGCATCAGGATGCGGGCCTCGGCCTGCGCCTCCGCGGAGAGCGGCAGGTGGACGGCCATCTGGTCACCGTCGAAGTCCGCGTTGAACGCGGTGCAGACGAGCGGGTGGATCTGGATGGCCTTGCCCTCGACGAGCTGCGGCTCGAAGGCCTGGATACCGAGACGGTGCAGGGTCGGCGCACGGTTCAGCAGCACCGGGTGCTCGGCGATGACCTCTTCGAGCACGTCGTACACGACCGTACGGCCGCGCTCGACCATGCGCTTGGCCGACTTGATGTTCTGCGCGTGGTTCAGATCCACCAGGCGCTTCATCACGAACGGCTTGAAGAGCTCCAGCGCCATGGCCTTCGGCAGACCGCACTGGTGCAGCTTGAGCTGCGGGCCGACGACGATCACGGAACGGGCCGAGTAGTCGACACGCTTGCCGAGCAGGTTCTGACGGAAACGGCCCTGCTTGCCCTTGAGCATGTCGCTCAGGGACTTCAGCGGGCGGTTGCCGGGACCGGTCACCGGACGGCCGCGGCGGCCGTTGTCGAACAGCGCGTCGACGGCCTCCTGGAGCATCCGCTTCTCGTTGTTCACGATGATCTCGGGAGCACCGAGGTCAAGGAGACGCTTGAGGCGGTTGTTCCGGTTGATCACACGGCGGTACAGGTCGTTCAGGTCGGAGGTCGCGAAGCGGCCACCGTCGAGCTGCACCATCGGACGCAGGTCCGGCGGGATCACCGGGACGCAGTCCAGCACCATGCCCTTGGGGCTGTTGCTGGTCTGGAGGAACGCGGAGACGACCTTGAGGCGCTTGAGCGCACGGGTCTTCTTCTGGCCCTTGCCGGTACGGATGATCTCGCGGAGACGCTCGGCCTCCTCGTCCAGATCGAAGGACTCAAGCCGCTTCTGGAGCGCGGCGGCGCCCATCGAACCGTCGAAGTACGTGCCGAAGCGGTCACGCAGCTCGCGGTAGAGCAGCTCGTCGCCCTCCAGGTCCTGGACCTTGAGGTTCTTGAAGCGGTTCCACACCTCGTCGAGACGGTCGATCTCGCGCTGGGCGCGGTCACGGAGCTGCTTCATCTCACGCTCAGCGCCCTCGCGCACCTTGCGGCGCACATCGGCCTTGGCGCCCTCGGCCTCCAGCTCGGCCAGGTCGGTCTCAAGCTTCTTGGCGCGGGCTTCGAGGTCGGCGTCGCGGCGGTTCTCGACCTGCTGGCGCTCGACGGAGACATGCGCCTCCAGCGAGGGCAGATCGCGCGTACGGCGCTCCTCGTCCACGAACGTGATCATGTACGCGGCGAAGTAGATGACCTTTTCCAGGTCCTTCGGCGCGAGGTCGAGCAGATATCCGAGGCGCGACGGGACGCCCTTGAAGTACCAGATGTGGGTGACGGGCGCGGCCAGCTCAATGTGGCCCATCCGCTCACGGCGCACCTTGGCGCGCGTGACCTCCACGCCACAGCGCTCACAGATGATGCCCTTGAAGCGGACACGCTTGTACTTGCCGCAGTAGCACTCCCAGTCCCGGGTGGGGCCGAAGATCTTCTCGCAGAAGAGTCCGTCCTTCTCGGGCTTGAGCGTGCGGTAGTTGATGGTCTCCGGCTTCTTCACTTCGCCGTGGGACCAGGTCCGGATGTCGTCCGCGGTGGCGAGGCCGATCCGCAGCTCGTCGAAGAAGTTGACGTCGAGCACTTGTCGTCAATCCCTCTTTCGGGGGTTCGAGCCCCCTCGCGTCAGCGAGAAATATGGGGCACTTCAGCAATGGTCTGAACGGGTCCGGGGAGAGCCGGCCGGATACGGGATCCGGCCGGCCAACCCGTCAGACCTCTTCGACGCTGCTCGGCTCGCGCCGGGACAGGTCGATACCGAGCTCCTCCGCCGCGCGGAAGACGTCCTCGTCCGTGTCGCGCATCTCGATGGACATACCGTCCGAGGACAGCACCTCCACATTGAGGCAGAGCGACTGCATTTCCTTGATGAGCACCTTGAAGGACTCGGGAATGCCGGGCTCGGGGATGTTCTCGCCCTTGACGATGGCCTCGTAGACCTTCACGCGGCCGGTCACGTCGTCGGACTTGATCGTCAGCAGCTCCTGGAGGGCGTACGCGGCGCCATAAGCCTCCAGCGCCCACACCTCCATCTCACCGAAGCGCTGACCGCCGAACTGGGCCTTACCACCCAGCGGCTGCTGGGTGATCATCGAGTACGGGCCGGTCGAACGCGCGTGCAGCTTGTCGTCGACCAGGTGGTGGAGCTTGAGGATGTACATGTACCCGATCGAGATCGGGTCCGGGAACGGCTCACCGGAGCGGCCGTCGAACAGATGCGCCTTGCCGGACGGCTGCACCATCCGGTTGCCGTCGCGGTTGGGGATCGTGGCCTCGAAGAGACCGGAGATCTCGTCCTCGCGCGCGCCGTCGAAGACCGGGGTGGCGACATTGGTGCCGGGGGCGACCTCGTCGGCGCCGATGGCCTTGAGCCGCTCCATCCACTCGTCGCTGCCCTCGACCTTCCAGCCCTGGCTGGCGAGCCAGCCGAGATGGATCTCCAGGACCTGTCCCGGGTTCATCCGGGACGGGACGCCCAGCGGGTTGAGGATGATGTCGACCGGAGTGCCGTCCTCCAGGAACGGCATGTCCTCGATCGGCAGGATCTTCGAGATGACGCCCTTGTTGCCATGGCGTCCGGCGAGCTTGTCACCGTCGGTGATCTTGCGCTTCTGCGCGACGTACACGCGGACGAGCTGGTTCACGCCCGGCGGCAGCTCGTCGCCCTCCTCGCGGTCGAAGACCCGTACGCCGATGACCTTGCCGGTCTCGCCGTGCGGCACCTTCAGCGAGGTGTCACGGACCTCACGGGCCTTCTCGCCGAAGATCGCGCGGAGCAGACGCTCCTCCGGGGTCAGCTCCGTCTCGCCCTTGGGCGTGACCTTGCCGACCAGGATGTCTCCGGCGACGACCTCGGCACCGATACGGATGATGCCGCGCTCGTCGAGGTCCGCGAGGACCTCCTCGGAGACATTCGGGATGTCCCGGGTGATCTCCTCGGGGCCGAGCTTGGTGTCACGGGCGTCGACCTCGTGCTCCTCGATGTGGATCGAGGAGAGGACGTCGTCCTGGACCAGCCGCTGGCTGAGGATGATCGCGTCTTCGTAGTTGTGGCCCTCCCACGGCATGAACGCCACGAGGAGGTTCTTGCCGAGCGCCATCTCGCCGAGCTGAGTGGCCGGACCGTCCGCCAGCACCTGGTTCTCGACAACCCGGTCGCCCTCGTTGACGACGACCTTCTGGTTGACCGAGGTGCCCTGGTTGGAGCGGGAGAACTTGGCGATGCGGTACGTGGTGTACGTGCCGTCGTCATTGGCGACGGTGATGTAGTCCGCGGAGACCTCCTGGACCACACCCGCCTTCTCCGCCTTGATCACATCACCGGCGTCGACGGCGCAGCGGTACTCCATGCCGGTGCCGACGAGCGGCGCCTCGGAGGTGATCAGAGGCACGGCCTGACGCATCATGTTCGCGCCCATGAGGGCACGGTTGGCGTCGTCGTGCTCCAGGAACGGGATCATGGCGGTCGCGACCGACACCATCTGGCGCGGCGAGACATCCATGTAGTCGACGTCCGTGCCGGGCACGTAGTCGACCTCACCGCCACGGCGGCGGACCAGAACGCGGGGCTCGGTGAAGCGGAGATCGTCGGAGAGGAGCGCGTTCGCCTGGGCGATGACGAACCTGTCCTCCTCGTCGGCGGTCAGATAGTCGACCTCGTCGGTGACCTGGCCGTCGGTGACCTTGCGGTACGGAGTCTCGACAAAACCGAACGCGTTGACCCGGCCGTACGAGGCGAGCGAGCCGATCAGACCGATGTTCGGGCCTTCGGGCGTCTCGATCGGGCACATGCGGCCGTAGTGCGACGGGTGCACGTCACGGACCTCGAAGCCGGCCCGCTCACGGGAGAGACCACCCGGACCAAGAGCCGACAGACGGCGCTTGTGGGTGAGGCCCGACAGCGGGTTGTTCTGGTCCATGAACTGCGAGAGCTGGCTGGTGCCGAAGAACTCCTTGATGGAGGCGACGACCGGCCGGATGTTGATCAGCGTCTGCGGCGTGATCGCCTCGACGTCCTGGGTCGTCATGCGCTCACGCACGACGCGCTCCATCCTCGCCAGACCCGTACGGACCTGGTTCTGGATGAGCTCGCCGACATTGCGCAGACGGCGGTTGCCGAAGTGGTCGATGTCGTCGGTCTCGACGACGATCGTGGTGCCGTTCTCGCCGACCGTCTCGGTCTCGCCGGCGTGCAGCTTGACCAGGTACTTGATGGTCGCGATGACATCGTCGGTGGTGAGCACGCCGGCGTCCAGCGGCTCGTCGGCGCCGAGCTTCTTGTTCACCTTGTACCGGCCGACCTTGGCGAGGTCGTACCGCTTGGGGTTGAAGTAGAGGTTCTCCAGCAGCGTCTGAGCGGCCTCACGCGTCGGGGGCTCGCCCGGGCGCAGCTTGCGGTAGATGTCGAGCAGCGCGTCGTCCTGGCCCTGGGTGTGGTCCTTCTCCAGGGTGGCGCGCATGGACTCGTACTCGCCGAACTCCTCCAGGATCTGCTCGGTCGTCCAGCCGAGAGCCTTGAGAAGGACGGTCACGGACTGCTTGCGCTTGCGGTCGATACGGACACCGACCATGTCGCGCTTGTCGATCTCCATCTCCAGCCAGGCACCCCGGGACGGGATGATCTTGGCGGAGTAGATGTCCTTGTCGGACGTCTTGTCGATCGAGGAGTCGAAGTAGACACCCGGCGAGCGGACGAGCTGGGACACCACGACACGCTCGGTGCCGTTGATGACGAAGGTGCCCTTGTTGGTCATGAGCGGGAAGTCGCCCATGAAGACCGTCTGGGACTTGATCTCGCCGGTCTCGTTGTTGGTGAACTCGGCCGTGACGAAGAGCGGGGCGGCGAACGTGAAGTCGCGCTCCTTGCACTCGTCGATCGAGTTCTTGGAGGGCTCGAAGCGGTGGTCGCGGAAGGTCAGCGACATCGACCCGGAGAAGTCCTCGATCGGAGAGATCTCCTCGAAGATCTCCTCCAGACCGGACTTCCTGGGGACGTCCTGCCCGTTCTCGAGAGCCGCCTCGACACGAGCCTTCCAAGCGGCATTGCCGAGCAGCCAGTCAAAGCTCTCGGTCTGCAGCGCAAGGAGGTTCGGAACCTCGAGGGGCTCCTTGATCTTTGCAAAGGAGATGCGCAGCGGGGCGGTGCTGGCGCCGTTGTTCGTATTCGCGGTCGAGGCGTTGCGCGAGGCGGCCAAGAGGGGGTCCTTCCGAGGGCTCGGACTCACTACGCGCGTACCGGTCCCAAGCTGGGCACGGAGAGAGAAAGCCCACTTCAGGGCCTTCAACCACCGATGCTCATACGAGGGGGTGCCCCTGGTGACGGGCAGGGAGCAGCTAACAGGCAGCGCAAAGGGTCAGTGTAGCCACTTGGCACACTGATGTCCAGAGCGGGTTTTCCGACACCCTCGTTGTTCTCAACACCCTTGTCTCAACTGCGGCAAGCCTTCGCGCCGTAGGCGCACATCGATACTGCCCTCTTCGCCGTCGATCCATGCCTCGGATCCGGATCGATTGTGCCGACTGTGCCGACGCGTTCCTGAGAATTGCGCGCTGCGTGCGGTTCGTCAAGGCCCCCCACCCCCTGCGGAGCGTGACTGGGCGTACGGAAGCACGGCGATGATCACGATACTCGTCGCGAACGGAAGAGCAAGGCAGCCCCCACGGGAACGCGGAAGGGCGACCACCCGACTGGGTGATCGCCCTGCGCGTCAACATCGCGCCTCAGGGGCGCCGAGACTGCCTCCGTACGCCCTGGGGGCGGGCGGTGGCGGACTCGTATGGGGTCACTTGACCTCGACGGAGGCGCCGGCGCCCTTGAGGGACTCGGCGGCCTTCTCGGCGGCCTCCTTGGCGACCTTCTCCAGAACGGCCTTCGGAGCGCCGTCCACGAGGTCCTTGGCCTCCTTCAGACCCAGGGAGGTCAGCTCACGCACGACCTTGATGACCTGGATCTTCTTTTCGCCCGCACCGGTGAGGATGACGTCGAACTCGTCCTGCTCCTCGACGGCCTCGGCCGGGGCACCGGGGACACCGGCGACCGGGGCGGCGACCGCGGCGGCGGCGGTGACGTCGAACTTCTCCTCGAACGCCTTCACGAACTCGGAGAGCTCGATGAGGGTCATCTCCTCGAACTGCGCGAGCAGGTCTTCCTGGCTGAGCTTCGCCATGATGGCGGTCCTTCCACTAATTCGGCTGGTGCCGTATGTACAGTTCCGCGGGCGTACCGGCCCGCTGTGACCGAGCGAGCGTGATTACTCGGACTCGGCCTCGACGGGAGCCGGCGTACCGGCACCGCCCTGCTCTTCCCTCTTGACGCGAAGCGCTTCCGCCGTGCGGACGAACTTCGACGGAAGGGCCTGGAAGAGCGAGGCAGCCTGCGACTGCTTGCCCTTCATGGCACCTGCCAGCTTGGAGAGCAGAACCTCGCGGGACTCGAGGTCCGCGAGCTTCTTGATCTCATCGGCGCTGAGCGCCTTACCATCGAGGACGCCGCCCTTGATGATGAGATTCGGGTTGTCCTTGGCGAAGTCACGAAGACCCTTCGCCGACTCCACCGGGTCACCGGTGACGAAGGCAACCGCCGTCGGACCCGAGAACAGGTCGTCCAGCGTGTTGATCCCGGCCTCGTTGGCCGCGATCTTGGTCAGCGTGTTCTTCACCACGGCGTACTGGGCGTTCCCACCGAGAGAACGGCGCAGCTCCTTGAGCTGCGCCACGGTGAGACCCCGGTACTCGGTCAGCACGGCGGCGTTCGAGCTGCGGAACTTGTCCGTCAGCTCGGCCACCGCGGCAGCCTTGTCGGGCCTTGCCATGAGCGTCGGCCTCCTTCCGGGTGATGAGGACCGCTCAGAAGGGGCTGGGCAAAACGAAACGCCCCGGCGCAGGCGCACGGGGCGTAGCTCGACCGAATGGAATCCGGGAGCTGTCCACAGTCACCTGCGCAGGTCGTCCGCAGCTAGCGGATCCTTCGGCCGCCGCGCCCTCTTACGAGCACACGGCAACGACCAGCGGTCTTTGGCTTCTCAGGAACAGTACGTGAAGGGCGACGTGCCAGGCAAATCGGGGCGCACGGCCGTCAGCCGGCCTGGGCGCCCGCCATCATCTCCGCGAGGTCGACGGTCTCGGAGGCCGGCGGGGCCTTGATCGTCACGGGCTTGTTGAAGTCCACGAAGGTGATCGTCATGTCGAGCGGGCCCTTCTTGGACTCGCCGCGGGTGCGGAACTGCTTGGTGTGGTCCTCGCCGTCGATCCACATGTCCATCGTCAGCTTGTCGACGCCCATGTCCTTGTAGGTCTTGAGAGTCTTCTCGCTCTTCTCCTTGGCCTTCGCGTCGTTCCCCAGCGCGGCGGTCATCTGCTCCAAGGTGAGCGTGCCGGTGTAGTGCGTCGTGCTGACGCCGTCGACGGTCTCCTCGCCGACCTTCTTCAGGTCCTTGGCGGCGGTGAGCGTGCCGGACTCCGCGGCCGGGTTCTTGTCCACCTGGCTGGAGAGACCGCCCAGCGGGTTCTCCCCGCCCTTGGAGAGAGCCTCCATGGGGAACTTGATCCAGCTCTTGCCGTCCATCTCCGCCGCGGCTTCCTTGCCGCCGTTCATATACATGCCGTCGGAGGTGATCCGGATCTCGAACTCCTGCTGCTCGCCCTCCACCTCGCCGCGCATCTTCATCTGGACGGCTATCGGCTTCATGCTCATCGAGGCCTCGCCCTCGATGGTGCCCTCGCCGGGAACGCTGCCCTTCATCGTGTAGCTGATCGAGGTGAACTTCTCGTTGTTGGCGGCGGCCTTCTGCACGGCGGCGACCGGGGACATCTCCACGGTCTTCGCCGGGGCCTCGCCGCCGTCGGTCTTGCTCTCCGCGGCGGGCTTGCCGCTCTCCGCCGAGCAGGCAGCCGTGCCACAGAGCAGCGCGCCCGCGAGCGCGGTCGCCGCGATGTTCCGATAAGTCGTCTTCATGGATTCCCCCCACGAATGGATAAAAGATCTTCCAGGCTCGGCAAACTCTACCGTCCGCCTCTGACAGCGCCCGCTGAATAAACCCGCTGAACCCGCCGAGCAAAGAGGCCGGTCCCCGCGCCTCCGGAGAGGTGCGGGGACCGGCCCTTCGTACATGCGCTACGTGCCGTACGCGTGGCCCGCGGCTGCCGTCACTGCTCAGACGGAAGCCGGGTCCTCCTCCACGAGGAGGTTGCGGGTGCGGTTGGCGTCCAGCGGGATGCCGGGGCCCATCGTCGTCGTCAGGGTCGCCTTCCTGATGTAGCGGCCCTTCGCGGCGGACGGCTTCAGACGGAGGATCTCATCCAGCGCCGCGGCGTAGTTCTCCACCAGCTTCGTCTCGTCGAAGGAGACCTTGCCGATGATGAAGTGCAGGTTCGAGTGCTTGTCGACACGGAACTCGATCTTGCCGCCCTTGATGTCGTTGACGGCCTTGGTGACATCCGGAGTGACCGTGCCGGTCTTCGGGTTCGGCATCAGACCACGCGGGCCGAGGACACGGCCCAGACGGCCGACCTTTCCCATGAGGTCCGGAGTGGCGACGACGGCGTCGAAGTCCAGCCGGCCCTTCGAGACCTCGTCGATCAGTTCGTCGGCGCCGACGATGTCGGCGCCCGCGGCACGCGCGGCCTCGGCACGGTCACCGGTCGCGAAGACCAGGACCCGGGCGGTCTTGCCGGTGCCGTGCGGAAGGTTCACGGTGCCACGGACCATCTGGTCGGCCTTGCGCGGGTCGACGCCCAGACGCATGGCCACCTCGACGGTGCCGTCGAACTTGCTGGTGGTGGTGTCCTTGGCGAGACGGACGGCCTCGAGCGGGGCGTAGCTGCGCTCCCGGTCGATCTTGGCGTCCGCGCTGCGAAGAGCCTTGCTGCGCTTCACTTCTTCTCCTGGTGGTTCGTACAGATGTGGAGTTCGTGGTCCGGGCCGCGCATGGCCCTGCCACTGGGACTTGCCCGGCTGGATCAGCCCTCGACCGTGATGCCCATGGAACGGGCGGTGCCGGCGATGATCTTCTCGGCGGCGTCCAGGTCGTTGGCGTTCAGGTCGGGCATCTTGGTCGTGGCGATGTCACGCACCTGGTCGCGGGTGAGCTTCGCGACCTTCTTGACGTGCGGCTCGCCGGAGCCCTTGTCCACACCAGCGGCCTTGAGGATCAGCTTGGCGGCCGGCGGAGTCTTGGTGATGAAGGTGAAGGAGCGGTCCTCGTAGACCGTGATCTCCACCGGCACGACCATGCCACGCTGCGACTCGGTCGCAGCGTTGTAGGCCTTGCAGAACTCCATGATGTTGACGCCGTGCTGGCCCAGTGCGGGGCCGACCGGCGGAGCCGGGTTGGCCGCACCGGCACTGATCTGGAGCTTGATAAGCCCCGTGACCTTCTTCTTCTTGGGAGGCATGTGCTCTCTCCGGGTCCTAGTGAGAGTTTTCGGCCGACCGTCCGGTCATCCGGATGGAGGCATACCGCACAACGATAACGGGTATAGGTGCGCGGCCAAAAACCGACAGGTCAGACATCTGTGGGAGCCTGTCTGACCTGGTCGGAAGCTGTTGTTCCGGAGCGTCCGTTCCGGAGCGTCTCGCTCAGTTCTTCTGGATCTGGTCGAAGCTCAGCTCGACCGGGGTCTCCCGGCCGAAGATCTCGACCAGGCCCTTGACCTTCTTCGAGTCGGCGTTGATCTCGTTGATGGTCGCCTGGAGCGTGGCGAACGGGCCGTCGGTGACGGTGACCGAGTCGCCGACCTCGAAGTCCAGCACCTGGACCTCGACCTTGCGGGCCGGAACCGGCTTGCCCTCGGCCTCGGCGGCCTCACGGGCGGCCTTCTCCTCGGCCTCCGGCGCGAGCATCTTGACGATCTCGTCCAGCGTCAGCGGATACGGGTCGTAGGCGTTGCCCACGAAGCCGGTGACGCCCGGAGTGTTGCGGACGACGCCCCAGGACTCGTTCGTCAGATCCATCCGCACCAGGACATAGCCCGGGAGCTTGTTCTGGCGGACGTTCTTGCGCTCGCCGTTCTTGATCTGGACGATCTCTTCCTCGGGGACCTCGGCCTGGTAGATGAAGTCCTCGACGTTCAGCGAGACGGCACGCTGCTCCAGGTTGGCCTTCACGCGCTTCTCGTAGCCCGCGTAGGTATGGATGACGTACCACTCGCCCGGCAGACCGCGGAGCTCCTCGCGGAGCGCGGCGATCGGGTCGGCGGGGACGTTGGCCGGGGCCTCGCCCGCAGCGTCTTCCTCGTCACCCGCGTCGCCCTCGTCGTCACCGGACTCGTCGTGCGCGTCCTCGGCGGAGTCGTCGTCCGCCTTGGTCTCGTCGTCCTTGTCGTCCTCGATGTGGAGGGCAGCCTCTTCGGCCGGCTCGCCGACGGCGATATCAGCGGCTTCGGCCTGGTCTGGCTCGACAGCGTCCGCCGCCTCGACGATGCCGGTTTCGTCCTCTCGGGACTCCTCCGACTCGCTGGCGTCGTTCAGTTTCGGGTCAGACACGGTGGCTGCTTCTTCCTGGCTCAATGGGTGGAACACGCGAAAGGAGCGCCGCGCCGGGCGCCCTTCGCGGGATCAGCCGAAGACGTACTTGATCGCATTCTGGAAGCCGTAGTCAATCACGGTCACCAGACCGATCATGATGACAACGAAGACAATCACCACTGTGGTGTACGTCGTCAGCTGATTGCGAGTCGGCCAGACGACCTTGCGCAGCTCGGCGACGATCTGACGGTAGAAGAGCGCGAGACGGCCCAGAGGACCCTTCTTGCCGCGCTTGCCACCCTTACGGGGCTTCTTCGACTCAGCGGACTCATCGTCGGCATCAGGCTTGTCGATGGAGCCCACGGCGTCCGTCACGCTCTCTCACCTGATTCCCGGTCGTGGCCGTGCCGCGCCCGGGGGAGCCGCACGGCGGTGCATTGAATGTACGTACATGTGCACACAGCCTGGCGGAGGCTTGTGTAGCAGGGCCGGAGGGACTTGAACCCCCAACCGCTGGTTTTGGAGACCAGTGCTCTACCAATTGAGCTACGACCCTTTGTGTCTTCCTCAACCTACCGCATCCGACCGGGTGCACGGAGTGCCTGGTACGGACCTGTCTGCCGAGGCCCAACGACGAGTGAGTGTACGTGGTCGTGGCGCCCGCGTCGAACAGCTTGTGCCGTAACGATTCCCGGCCGGGCCGTTCGCGGAGCCGTCCTCCTCCTGTTCGCCCGACGTTCGCTGGACGAAACCTGTGTGCCAGGGAGGTTTCGGGTCTGGGACCATGGCCGTATGAGCGCTGCAATCCCACCCACCGAGCGCCGGGTCTCCGCCCGCGTCGGCGCGATCTCCGAGTCCGCGACCCTCGCCGTGGACGCCAAGGCCAAGGCACTGAAGGCCGCCGGGCGTCCGGTGATCGGCTTCGGCGCCGGCGAGCCCGACTTCCCGACGCCCGGCTATATCGTCGAGGCGGCCGTCGAGGCCTGCCGCACTCCCAAGTACCACCGCTACACGCCGGCCGGCGGACTCCCCGAGCTGAAGGCCGCCATCGTCGCCAAGACGCTGCGTGACTCCGGCTACGCGATCGAGGCCTCCCAGGTCCTGGTGACCAACGGCGGCAAGCAGGCGATCTACGAGGCGTTCGCGGCCATACTGGACCCCGGTGACGAGGTCATCGTCCCGGCTCCGTACTGGACCACCTATCCCGAGTCGATCCGGCTGGCCGGCGGTGTCCCGGTAGAGGTCGTGGCCGACGAGACCACCGGCTACCGCGTCTCCGTCGAGCAGTTGGAGGCGGCCCGTACCGAACGTACGAAGGTCGTGCTCTTCGTCTCACCGTCCAACCCGACGGGCGCCGTCTACAGCGCCGCCGACACCGAGGCCATCGGCCGCTGGGCCGTCGAGCACGGGCTGTGGGTGCTGACGGACGAGATCTATGAGCACCTTGTGTATGGCGACGCCACCTTCACCTCGCTGCCCGCCGCCGTACCGGAGCTGCGCGACAAGTGCATCGTGGTCAACGGTGTGGCGAAGACCTATGCGATGACCGGCTGGCGTGTGGGCTGGCTCATCGGTCCCAAGGACGTCGTCAAGGCCGCGACCAACCTCCAGTCGCACGCCACGTCCAATGTGTCCAATGTCGCGCAGGCCGCCGCGATCGCCGCCGTCTCCGGTGATCTCACGGCCGTCGCCGAGATGGGTGCCGCCTTCGACCGGCGCCGCCGGACCATCGTGCGGATGCTGAACGAGATCGACGGTGTGCTCTGCCCTGAGCCGGAGGGCGCCTTCTATGTGTATCCCTCGGTCAAGGCCCTCCTGGGCAAGGAGATCCGGGGCAGCCGGCCGCGGACCACGGTCGAGCTGGCCGCGCTGATCCTGGAGGAGGTCGAGGTCGCGGTGGTGCCCGGCGAGGCCTTCGGCACGCCCGGATATCTGCGGCTGTCGTACGCGCTCGGCGACGAGGACCTGGTGGAGGGCATCGCCCGGATCCAGAAGCTGCTGGCCGAGGCGCAGGACTGACGCTTCCGCGGCCTTGTCGCACGAAAACGCATGAACTGAACGCATGAACTGCATGAACCGCATGAAGAAAACGAGCTCCCGGTGACGGCCGGGAGCTCGTTTTTACGTTCGGGCAAGATCTCGATCGGGGAAAGGGGCTGCCGGTCGGCCCTCACGTGCGGCAGGATCCTGGAATGGAGAGCACCACCCGCCCCCGCGACCTCAGCCTGCTGCCCAAGGCGCATCTGCATCTGCACTTCACCGGTTCGATGCGGCCCACGACGCTGCTCGAACTCGCCGACAAGTACGGCGTCCATCTCCCCGACGCGCTGACCAGCGGCGAACCGCCCAGGCTGCGCGCCACCGACGAACGCGGCTGGTTCCGTTTCCAGCGGCTCTACGACATCGCCCGGTCCTGTCTGCGCGCGCCGGAGGACATCCAGCGGCTGGTGCGCGAGACCGCCGAGGAGGACGTACGGGACGGCTCGGGCTGGCTGGAGATACAGGTCGATCCCACCTCGTACGCACCGCTGCTCGGCGGGCTGATCCCGGCGCTGGAGATCATCCTGGACGCCGTGGACGCCGCCGCCAGGGAGACCGGTCTCGGGATGCGGGTGCTGGTCGCGGCGAACCGGATGAAACATCCGCTGGAGGCCAGGACTCTGGCCCGGCTCGCCGTGCGGTACGCGGACCGTGGTGTCGTCGGCTTCGGGCTCTCCAACGACGAGCGCCGCGGGATGGCCAGGGACTTCGACCGCGCCTTCGCCATCGCCAGGGAGGGCGGACTGCTGGCCGCGCCGCACGGCGGCGAGCTCACCGGGCCCGCGTCCGTACGGGACTGTCTGGACGATCTGCGCGCCGCCAGGATCGGGCACGGCGTCCGGGCCGCCGAGGATCCCAAGCTGCTGCGCAGGCTCGCGGACCGGGGCGTGACCTGCGAGGTCTGCCCGTCCTCCAATGTGGCGCTGGGCGTCTACGAGAAGCCGGAGGACGTGCCGCTGCGGACGCTGTTCGAGGCGGGCGTGCCGATGGCGCTCGGCGCGGACGATCCGCTGCTGTTCGGTTCACGGCTGGCGGCGCAGTACGAACTGGCCCGCGCGCACCACGGTTTCAGCGACGCGGAACTGGCCGAGCTGGCGCGCCAGTCGGTACAGGGCTCGGCGGCGCCGCCGGACGTACGGGAGAAGCTGCTGTCGGGAATCGACACATGGCTGGCGGAATGAAACGCCTATCCCGTCAATCTAGCTAGATAAACCGGCTAGAGGCTGACGCCGACCGTCACGGGCTCGTTCACCAGCGTGATCCCGAAGTCCTCGTGGACTCCGGCGACCACCTCACGGGCGAGCGCGAGCAGATCCTCGGTGGTCGCCGCGCCTCGGTTGGTGAGGGCCAGGGTGTGCTTGCCGGAGATACGGGCCGGGCCCGTGCCGTATCCCTTGGTAAACCCGGCCTTGTCGATCAGCCAGGCCGCAGAGGTCTTCGTCAGGCCCTCGCCCGCGGGGAACGCGGGCGGTGTCACATCGGCGCCGAGGCGGGCCCGTACACGGCTCACGAAGTCGGCGTGCTCCCGCTCGGTGAGAACCGGATTGGTGAAGAAGGAGCCGGCCGACCAGGTGTCGTGGTCCTCGGGATCCAGCACCATGCCCTTGCCCGCCCGCAGTTTGAGGACGGTGTCCCGGGCGACGGCGGCGGGCACGCGGTCGCCGGGCTCGACGCCCAGGGCGCGGGCCGTCTCGGCGTACTTGAGCGGGGCCGAGAGCCCGCCCGCGTCCTCCAGCGCGAGGCGGACCCGCAGGACGACATACCGCTCGGGATGCTCCTTGAAGCGGCTGTGGCGGTATGAGAAGGCGCATTCGGCGTTGGTCAGCGTGACGGTCTCGCGGGCGGCGCGGTCGTAGGCGACGACCTCGGTGATGGTGCTGGACACCTCCTGGCCGTACGCGCCGACGTTCTGGATGGGTGTGGCGCCGGCCGATCCGGGGATACCGGCGAGGCATTCGATGCCCGCCAGGCCCGCGGCGACGGTACGGGCGACGGCGTCACTCCAGACCTCGCCCGCGGCCAGCTCCAGCGCGGTGCCGTCGAGCGTGAAGCCCTGGGTCGCGATCCGCAGGGCCGTGCCCTCGAAGCCCTGGTCGCCGATGACCAGATTGCTGCCGCCGCCGATGATCAGGAGCGGCGTGCCGGCCGCGTCCGCCTCGCGTACGACGGCGGTGACCTCGTCGTCGGTGGTGGCCGTGACGAGCCGGGCGGCCGGGCCGCCGAGCCGGAAGGTGGTCAGAGGAGCGAGAGGCGCGTTGTGGAGTTCCTGCACGGGGACAAGAGTACGGGCCGTCACCATCCGGAGATCGGATGGTGACGGCCCGGAGTCGGGCGGTACGAGGCCGGGTGGCCCGGAGTCGGGTGATGCGGGGCCGGGCGTGTGCAAGATCAGACGGCCGCCCGTTCGCGCAGGTCCTTGTCGTCCGTGTCTGCCACCTCGCCGGCGGCTGCGGCGTTCCCGCCGGTCGGAGCGGTCCGCCCGGCGCGCCGCCCAGGGATCATCAGCGCGGTCAGCGCCGCGAGCGCCACCGCTCCGGCGCCGATCCAGAGCGCGGGGACGGTGCCGTCGACGAAGGAGTCGCCGGACTCGTAACCGCCCTGCGCGGCGAAGACCGCGCCGAGGATCGCGACTCCGAGCGCTCCGCCGACCTCGCGCAGGGCGTTGTTGGCGCCGGAGGCGATGCCCTGTTCTGCCGGGCGGACGCTGGACATGACCAGGCTGGCGGCCGGCGCGAAGTACAGGCCCATACCGATACCGCTGATGATCAGAGCGGGAAGCTGGGCCGCGTACGACACGCCCGGTTCGATGACCAGCGCGAACCAGCCGAGCCCGACGGCCTGGAGGGCCAGTCCGACGGCGACGACGGGACGGCCGCCGATGCGGTCGGAGACCAGACCGGAGATCGGCGCGACGAGCAGAGGCATCGCCGTCCACGGAAGCATCCGCAGACCGGCCTCCGTGGGCGAGTAGCCGAGGACGCCCTGGAGGAACTGGCTGAGCAGGAAGATCGAGCCGAACATGCCCAGGAACATCAGCAGGCTCGCGGCGTTGATGCCGGTGAAGGCACGGCTCCTGAAGAGGCGCATGGGCAGCATCGCGTCCGGGCGGCGCACTCCATGGCGTACGAAGGCCACCAGCAGCGCGGTCCCGGCGAACAGGCCCAGCAGGACGGTGGTGCTGGTCCAGCCGTCGGTGTTGGCGTTGACCAGGGCGTAGACGATGCCGAAGAGGCCGCCGCTGATCAGTACGGTGCCCGGAACGTCGAGCCGGGCGCCCGGCCCGTACGACTCCTTGAGGCGCAGCCGGGCGAGCGGCAGCAGGGCCAGGCCTATCGGGACGTTCAGCCAGAAGATCCAGTCCCAGGAGAAGTGCTCGGTGAGACTTCCGCCGACGAGCGGACCGCTGGCGACGGCGAGGCCGGTGATCGCGCCGAAGATACCGAGGGCCGCTCCTCGGCGTTCCGCCGGGACGGCGGCGGTGAGCAGGGTGAGGGCGAGCGGCATCATGATCGCCGCGCCGATGCCCTGGACGGCGCGCGCCGCGATCAGCGCGTCGATGCCGGGCGAGAGGGCCGCGGCGGCGGAGGCGCCGGTGAAGACCGTGAGACCGGTGAGGAAGAGCCTGCGGCGGCCGAACCGGTCGCCGAGGGCCGCTCCGAACATCAGGAGAACGGCGAAGGTGAGCGTGTAGGCGTTCACCGTCCACTCCAGATCCCCCAGCGCGCCGCCGAGGTCTTCACGGATGGACGGCAGCGCGGTCGTGACGACGAGGTTGTCCAGGGCCGCCATGAAGCTCGCGGCACCGGTGATGACCAGGGCCCAGGCGGCGGAGCCTCGGGCTGCTGACGGAGTCATCGTTCTCCCTTTCAGATTAGTAATTGATGACTAACTTTCTTGGACAGAAAAAGTCGGACAGAAGAAGGCGTTCGCACATGCCGGAATGCGCTCGCGCGCCCATGCGGCTCAGCCGTCGGCCGGCCGCGCGGAATCGTAGAAACCGGACCAGACGCGGTCCTCGGGCGGAAAGCCCAGGGAGACCAGGGTGTTGATCAGCATTCCGTAGGCGAGGAAGGTCGTGGTCTCGTTGATGTCCGCGCCGAGCGCGAGGTGGGCCGTGTCCCAGAGCCTCAGCCAGCCGGCCCGTACGGAGTCGCCGAAGGCGTGGTCGCCCGCGGCCTCCGCGGACGCCACCGCGACATACATCTGCATCTGCATATGCAGCTTTTCCGGATCTTCGGCGATGAGCTTCTGGTATGCGCCGGCCATGGCATGGAGGGCCTCCTCGCCCTTCAGCCCTTCGGACGCCACCTCGAAGACTCGGATGGTGTCCGCGAGACAGCGCTCGGACGCGGCGAGGAAGATGGCTTCCTTGTTCGGGAAGAGCCGGAAGAGATACGGCTGCGACACGCCTACACGCCGGGCGATCACCTCCGTGGAGGTGCCGTGGTAACCGCTGCGGGCGAACTCCGTGATCGCCGCGCGGATGACGCTCTCGCGCCGCTCTTCTGCGCTCATCCTGACCATACGAGAAAGTTATTGGCCACTCACTAACTTTGTCAACCGGGAGTCGGGACGTGCGAAAACAGGGACGTACGAGACAGAACGTAAGGGGCACCCGCCATGGCGAGCACCCCTTACAGCACAGAAAAAGGATCGCGCGGATCAGGCCAGGCGGATCAGGCCAGACGGACGACGGCGCGGGACATTCCCAGCACCTTCTGTCCCGCGCTCATGGCCGTCAGATCCACCCGGACGCGGCTGTCGTCCAGCTTGGCCGCGACCTTGCCGCTGACCTCGACCAGCGCGCCCGTGTCGTCGTTGGGCACCACGACGGGCTTGGTGAAGCGGACGCCGTACTCGACGACGGCCCCAGGGTCGCCGACCCAGTCGGTCACCACCCGGATCGCCTCGGCCATGGTGAACATGCCGTGCGCGATGACATCCGGCAGCCCGACCTCCTTGGCGAACTTCTCGTTCCAGTGGATCGGGTTGAAGTCCCCCGAGGCGCCCGCGTACCGCACCAGCGTCGCCCGCGTGACGGGAAAGCTCTGCGCGGGCAGCTCCGTACCGACCTCGACCTCGTCGTAACCGATCTTCGCCGTCATCGGCCTCACGCCTCCTCGGCGGCGCGCGCCACCAGCTTCGTCCACGCGGTCACGACATGCTCGCCGGCCTCGTCGTGCACCTCGCCACGTACGTCGATGATGTCGTTCCCGGCGAGCGACTTGATCGTCTCGATGGTGGAGGTGACCGTCAGCCGGTCTCCCGCCCGTACGGGACGGGAGTACGCGAACTTCTGGTCGCCGTGCACCACTCTGCTGTAGTCCAGACCGAGCTGCGGATCGGCGATGACATCGCCCGCGGCCTTGAACGTGATCGCGAACACAAACGTCGGTGGGGCGATCAGGTCGCTGTAGCCGAGCGCCTTTGCGGCCTCGGGATCGGTGTACACCGGATTGGGGTCGCGCACCGCCTCGGCGAACTCGCGGATCTTCTCCCGGCCGACCTCGTACGGCTCGGTGGGCGGATAGCTCCGCCCCACGAAGGACTGATCGAGCGCCATGGACTCGCTCCCTCCTGATGGATGTGACCACTACATAACGGCACGGGGCCGCTACAGACGAACAGGGCCGCCACAAACGACACGAGGCCGTCCCCCAGTGGGGACGGCCTCGCATACGAGCCTGATTCAGCGCGTTTCGCGGTGCGCGGTGTGCGAGTTGCAGCGCGGGCAATGCTTCTTCATCTCAAGACGGTCCGGGTTGTTGCGCCGGTTCTTCTTGGTGATGTAGTTCCGCTCCTTGCACTCCACGCAGGCCAGCGTGATCTTCGGGCGGACGTCGGTGGCAGCCACGTGAGTGCTCCTTGGACGGACAACGGATGAAAAGATGAACGCAGAAAAGAGTAGCCGATCGAAGGACCGACCCCGCAATCGGCTACTTTGTGTAGCGGTGACCGGACTTGAACCGGTGACACAGCGATTATGAGCCGCTTGCTCTACCGACTGAGCTACACCGCTTCGATGTTGGATCTCCTCGCCCGGAGGCGAGGATCACCGAACATCTGAGCCCCAATACGGAATCGAACCGTAGACCTTCTCCTTACCATGGAGACGCTCTACCGACTGAGCTATTGGGGCGAGCGATGAAGACATTACACGGTTGGTCGCCGTTCGCCCAAATCCGTTTCCCGGCCACTTTCCCGGCCCTCGGCCGACCACTGGCCGTCGCCCGGCCGATCCCTGGCCGATCCCTGGCCGACCGCGTACAGGCCCGCGTACACGCCCTGTCCTGGGCTCCGTCCCGGGCTCTGTCCTGGGCTCTGTCCTGGGCCCACAGGTGGGCTCGCCGGTACGACTATTGCGCTCCTCCTCGAAGCACGGCTGAGCCGCGCCTAGGCTCGACACAGGCCGCGTGATCTTGCATGCCATCTTGCACGCCCGAGCCCACCGGAAAGCCTCACCACACAGCACAAAGCCCACGCCACAAGGCCCGCACCGGAAAAGCCCGCACCAGGAGCGCGATGCCCGACAGCCACCCGCAGCCGTCCGACGGCGGTACGGCCGACTCCAGCGCGCTCGTG
Source organism: Streptomyces sp. NPDC059743 (assembly GCF_042732975.1). Lineage (NCBI taxonomy): Bacteria > Bacillati > Actinomycetota > Actinomycetes > Kitasatosporales > Streptomycetaceae > Streptomyces > Streptomyces sp. NPDC059743. The sequence goes on from NZ_JBHWGS010000013.1 coordinate 162,518, forward strand.
CTGACCGGCGCCCGCCTCACCGACGGCCGTACCGTCGACGTACGGCTCAGCGCGGGCCGGATCGAGGCCGTGGGCACGGCCGGCAGCCTTACCGCGCACGGCTCCCGGGTGGACCTCGCCGGCTATCTGCTGCTTCCCGCACCGGCCGAGCCGCACGCCCACTGCGACACCGCGCTCACCGCGCTGACCTGCGACGGGCCGGTCTCGTACGCGCCCGAGGACGTCCAGCGCCGCGCCACCGAGGCCACCCTGCTCCAGCTCGGACACGGCGCGACCGCGCTGCGCTCCCATGTCCGGATCGGTGACGCGCAGGAACTCGGCCGGATGGAGGCGGTGCTCCAGGCGCGGCGCTCGCTGCGCGGTCTCGGCGATCTGACGGCCGTCGCCGTACCGCGGCTGCTGACCGGGCGCGCGGGCGCCGACGGGCTCGCGATGCTGCGCGACGCGGTCAAGATGGGCGCGGGCGTGGTGGGCGGCTGCCCCGATCTCGATCCGGATCCGACCGGCTATGTGGAGGCGGTGCTGACGATCGCCGCCGAGCACGGCTGCCCGGTCGATCTGCATACGGACGGTGACGATCCGGTGCGGCTCGCCCGGCTGGCGGCGATGGCGGGCGGCATGCGGCCGGGCGTGACGCTCGGACCGTGCGCCGGGCTGGCCCGGCTGCCGGCCGAGATCGCGGCACGGGCGGCGGCCCAGCTGGCGGCGGCCGGTGTGACGGTGATCTGTCTGCCGCAGGGCGGCTGCGGAGGTGTCGAGCGAGGCGGTCCTGAGCAGCGCGGTGTCGCTCCCGTACCGCTGCTGCGGGCGGCCGGTGTCCGGGTCGCGGCGGGCAGCGGGGCACTGCGCGACGTGTCCAATCCGGTCGGGCGCGGAGATCCGCTGGAGGCCGCCTATCTGCTGGCCTCGCAGACCGGGATGCGGGCGGCGGACGCGTACGACACGGTGAGCACGGCGGCGCGGGCGGCGATGGGCCTGCCGGAGGTACGGGTGGAGGCGGGCTTTCCTGCGGAGCTGCTGGCGGTGCGCGGGGAGCGGATCGCGGACATGCTGTCGCTGGCGTACAGCAGGATCGTGATCCACCGGGGACGGGTGGTGGCGCGGACGAGCGCGGTACGGGAGTACTGCGACACGGCGGCGACGGTCGCGCTGGAACTCCCGCGCCAGGGCCGGTCCGACTTTCCGTACGGTGGTCCGTGAGCGGTACGGGCGGGCGGCGGCGAGCGGGTACGGCGCTCAGGCATGAGGCGGCAACGGCCCATCGGACGTACGGTCATGACCATGCGAATGGTGATCGCCGGAGGACATGGTCAGATCGCGCTACGGCTGGAGCGGCTGCTCGCCGAGCGCGGAAACGAGGTCGCGGGAATCATCCGTAACCCCGATCAGGCGGAGGATCTGCGGAAGGCAGGCGCCGAACCGGTCGTCCTGGACCTGGAATCGGCCTCGGTGGAGGAGGTCGCCGCGGTGCTGGAGGGCGCGGACGCCGTGGTGTTCGCGGCGGGCGCGGGTCCCGGCAGTGGCACGGCGCGCAAGGAGACGGTGGACCGCGGCGCCGCCGTCCTGCTCGCCGACGCGGCGGAGCGGGCGGGCGTACGGCGCTATCTCCTGGTCTCCTCGACGGGCGCGGATCCGGATCACCGCGGTGACGACGTCTTCGACGTATATCTGCGGGCCAAGGGCGCGGCCGAGGAGGACGTACGGTCCAGGCCGGCACTCGACTGGACGATCCTGCGCCCGGGAATGCTGACGAACGACGCGGGCACCGGGCTCGTACGGCTGGCGAAGTCGGTGGGACGCGGTCCGGTGCCGCGCGACGATGTGGCGGCGGTGCTCGCGGAACTGCTGGAGACGCCGGGAACGGCGGGACTGACGCTGGAACTGATCAGCGGCACGGTCCCGGTACCGGAGGCCACGAAGGCAGCCGCAGCCGCCCACTGAGCCACCACCGAACCACGGCCCACGCCCCGACACCCACTCATATCGGCCCACTGGCAGGACACTTGGCCGAGTGGCGCGAGGTGCGGGTGCGTGGGCCTGCAACGGTGGGCCCGCAGTCCTGGGCTCGCAACCGTGGGCCCGCAACGGTGCGCGTACAAGCTCGTAAGCGAATGGCCCCCGACCTGCGTTTCCGCAGATCAGGGGCCATCTCATTTATCGCGTGGCGGCGCCAGGATTCGAACCTGGGTAGGCTAAGCCGACGGATTTACAGTCCGCTCCCATTGGCCACTCGGGCACACCGCCATGGGATGTCGCTGCCGTCCGGATGGGCCGCTGTGAGGCGGTGCTCCGTGGCAACGACGTAAACGATACCCGATGCCCAGGGGTGCTCCGCCACCGGATTGATCAGCGCTTCGGACGGGTGCGGGTGACTAGGCTTTACGGGAGCGACCGGCGGTGTCCGGCCGCGCTGCGAGCATGCGACGAGCACCCGATGTGCTGCCCGGGCAGCCCCCGGGAGCACCGATACAAGGAGCCACAGGACATGGCCGACTCCAGTTTCGACATCGTCTCGAAGGTCGAGCGGCAGGAGGTCGACAACGCCCTCAATCAGGCCGCGAAGGAAATCTCTCAGCGTTACGACTTCAAGAACGTCGGAGCCTCCATCGGCTGGTCCGGCGAGAAGATCCTGATGGAGGCGAACTCCGAGGAGCGGGTCAAGGCGATCCTCGACGTCTTCCAGTCCAAGCTGATCAAGCGCGGGATCTCGCTGAAGGCGCTGGACGCCGGCGAGCCGCAGCTGTCCGGCAAGGAGTACAAGATCTTCGCCACGATCGAGGAGGGCATCTCCCAGGACAACGCCAAGAAGGTCGCGAAGATCATCCGCGACCAGGGCCCCAAGGGGATCAAGGCGCAGGTGCAGGGCGACGAACTGCGGGTCAGCTCGAAGAGCCGCGACGACCTCCAGACCGTGATCGCGCTGCTGAAGGGGCAGGACTTCGACTTCGCCCTCCAGTTCGTGAACTACCGGTGATCACCGGCTCAGACCTGCACGTACGCTGTCAGACCGGCTGAGGAGGGCACAACGGGGGCACAACGCCGAGGCGGACCTCGGCTCGACGGCGGCCCCCGTTGTGCCCTCCTCTTGTGCCCTTCTCTTGTGCCCTTCTCTCTTGTGCCCTTCTCGTCTCTTGTTGCTCGTACCGTCGACGGCATCCTGGGCGTGGTGTCTGATTTCCGCCAGCTTCTGTGTCCTCGGAGGCGGAGACTCGTCACTGAAGGCGGCGGAACGCGCCGCCGGAGAGGAACGACGAGTGATGAGCGTGACCATGTACACGACGATGGACAGCCCGCTGGGTGAACTGCTGCTGGTCGGCGAGGAGTCCGCCACCGCGAAGGGTGGCGTCGCACTCGCCTCGCTCTCTCTGCCGGGACAGAAGGGTGCGGCTGTCGTCCAGGACGGATGGGTCCGGGCGCCCGAGGCGTTCGACGAGATCGCCGGGCAGCTCCGGGCGTACTTCGAGGGCAGGCTGACACGCTTCGACCTGGAGTATGCGGACGGCGGGACGGACTTCCAGCGCCGCGTCTGGCAGGCGCTGGAGGCCATTCCGTACGGCGCCACCGTGACCTACGGAGAGATCGCCGCACAGGTCGGCTCCGCCGGGGCCGGGGTGCGCGCGGTGGGCACGGCCATCGGCCGGAATCCACTGCTGGTCGTACGGCCGTGCCACCGCGTGATCGGAGCGGACGGAGCGCTCCGTGGGTACGCGGCCGGGCTGGAGCGCAAGGAGCGCCTCCTCGGTCTGGAGGGCGCGCTCGTGTCATGAGCGGAGAACTCTTCCCAAGGCCTACCAGGCCGCGCGCGGTCCTCGCGCCCGGAGCGGTGCATGTCCCCGACTGGCTGCCGGAGGAGCGGCAGCGGGAGCTGGTGGACATCTGCCGTGACTGGGCGCGCGGGCCGGTACCGATCCGGCACACGGTGCTGCCGAACGGCGGTGTCATGTCCGTACAGACCGTCTGTGTCGGCTGGCACTGGCAGCCGTACCGCTACACCCGTACCGCCGGGGATGTGAACGGCGCCCGGGTCGCGGAGTTCCCAGACTGGCTGCTGCGGCTGGGACGTGCGGCGCTCACCGAGGCGTACGGCGATCCGGCGGCCGGTGCGGCGTACACACCGGACACCGCGCTGATCAATTTCTATAACGGCGACGCCAAGATGGGAATGCACCAGGACAAGGACGAGAAGTCCGACGCTCCGGTGGTGTCCCTGAGCATCGGCGACCGCTGTGTCTTCCGCTTCGGCGGTACGGAGAACCGAGGGCGGCCGTACACGGATGTCGAACTCTCCTCCGGCGACCTCTTCGTCTTCGGAGGACCGTCCCGCTTCGCCTATCACGGCGTGCCCAAGGTGTATCCGGGAACGGCCGACCCGGCGACGGGCATGCGCGGCGGGCGGCTGAACATCACCCTGCGCGAGACGGGCCTCGGCTGAAGCGCTGTCGGGTCCACGGCCGGCCGGCCGGCCGCGTCGCGGCTTCCGGCCGCCTCAGCGGGACCGTGAGTGGCCGAAGAGGATCCGATATATGACGAGCAGCACGAGCGCGCCGCCGATGGCGGCGGCCCAGGTGGCACCGTCGTAGAAGTCCGCGTTGATGGGGTGGTCGAGCCAGCGCGCCGAGATCCAGCCACCGATGAACGCTCCCGCGATACCGATGACGGTCGTACCGATCAGCCCGCCCGGGTCCCGGCCCGGGAGCAGTATCTTGGCGACGGCTCCGGCGAGCAGCCCGAGAATGATCCAGCCGATGATGGTCATGCCCTGAACCTGCCTTTCGTGCGTGTCGTCAGGAAGGACGTCATGGAAGCGGCGCGCGGTTGCGGGGACCGGCCGTGGTCACGACCACGCACGGAATGGCCAGCGGCGTGCTGACCGGCAGTGTGATGACCGGCAGCGTGCGGAAAAGCCTCTCGCCTTCTCAAGTCCTCGTCGTGAACGCCCGTTGGGCGCTACGTCCCCGCAGGCAGGACTATGCCCCCCGCAGGCGCGGCTATGCGGGCGCGGTATTCCGGCCAGGGCGACAGATCCATATCGCTGTCCTCGTTCTCGAACCAGGCGGTGCCGTCCAGCCAGCCGGCCAGCCATGCCGCCAGACTGGACGAGTCCAGCCACCAGGCGCTGTCCACCGTGCCGGGATTGGGTTCGAAGAGCAGGACCGGTTCGTCCTCGCTTCGGCAGTCGACGCAGGCCAGCATCGCGCAGCCCCAGTCGGCCAGTGGGAAGACACCCTCGGGCCAGCCCCAGTCGTCGTCCCCGCCCTCGTCCTCCTCGCCCTCCGCGTCCGCCCTGTCCGTTCGCCGCTCCGTCGAGATACGCCGTGACGGCCGCGTCGAGGGACAGCAGACCATATCCGGGGCCGAAGCCGCCGTCCGCTATCCGCAGATAGAGACCGGCCAGCAGCGGCGGCAGGGAGAAGCCCAGGGCAGCCTCGGCGCGGGCGAGCGCCTCCGGTGTGGCCGGGGCGGGGAGCGGAGTGCTTCCCGGGTGCGCGGACGCGGCGACATGGGCCGCTACGGCCTTCAGCAACTGCTCGGTCTCGGTCATGTGCTCATGTTGGACCATGGCACTGACAATCGGCCGTGAGCCCTGCGCGCCGGCCCTCAGGCCCGTACCCGGGCCGGGATCAGCGTGCCGCGAACGGCTGGTCGGTGCGCACGATTTCCTTGCCGAGCGGCATCAGCGAGATCGGGATCAGCTTGAAGTTGGCAAAGCCCAGCGGGATTCCGATGATCGTCACACAGAGCGCGATACCGGTGAAGATATGACCGAGGGCGAGCCACCAGCCCGCGAGGATCAGCCACAGGACATTGCCGATGAACGACGGCGCACCCGCGCCGGGCCGGTCGACCGCCATATAGCCGAAGGGCCACAGCGCGTAGAACCCGATACGGAACGCGGCGACGCCGAACGGGATTCCGATGATCGTGATGCACAGAAGCAGCCCGGCCAGCAGATAGCCGAGGCACATCCAGAAGCCGCACAGCACGAGCCAAATGACGTTGAGGATTGTCTTCATGGTCGGCGACCTGCCATCTGTTCCAGTCGGGCGATGCGCTCCGCCATCGGCGGATGCGTGGAGAACAGTTTCGCGAACCCCTGTCCCGGCCGGAAGGGATTCGCGATCATCATGTGGCTGGCGGTCTCGATGCGCGGCTCGGGCGGCAGCGGGAGCTGTCTCGTCCCCGCATCCAGCTTCCGCAGCGCGCTCGCCAGGGCGAGCGGGTCACCGGTGATCTGCGCGCCCGAGGCATCCGCCTCGTACTCGCGCGACCGGCTCACCGCGAGCTGGATGACCGTGGCCGCCAGAGGCCCCAGGATCATGATCAGAAGAAAGCCGAAAATACCGGGGCCGTCATCGTCGTCGGAACGGCCCACGGGGATCAGCCAGGCGAAGTTCACCAGGAACATCACAACCGAGGCGAGGGCGCCCGCGACCGAGGAGATCAGGATGTCCCGGTTGTAGACATGGCTCAGCTCATGGCCGAGGACACCGCGCAGCTCCCGCTCGTCCAGGATCTGGAGGATTCCCTCCGTGCAGCAGACGGCCGCATTCCGTGGATTGCGGCCGGTGGCGAAGGCGTTGGGCGCCTGGGTCGGTGAGATGTAGAGCCGCGGCATGGGCTGGCGGGCGGCGGTCGACAGCTCACGGACGATGCGGTAGAGCTGCGGCGCCTCGAACTCGCTGACGGGACGGGCACGCATGGCGCGCAGCGACAGCTTGTCGCTGTTCCAGTAGGCGTACGCGTTGGTCCCGATGGCCACGACAAGCGCGACGATCAGGCCCGTACGGCCGAAGATACTGCCGATCCCGATGATGAGTGCGGACAGTCCCCCGAGGAGTACGGCGGTCCTCAGCCCGTTGTGCCGGCGGTGCACGGTACGCCCTCCAGGTGGTGCGGCAGGGGAACCCTTTGCTGGTGCTTCTCCACTCTCCAGTGGACCCTTCCGTACTGGTCAACGCCAGGCGAGCGGTACGGGTTCCCTGGCGCGCCCGGCCGCAGGCGTACGCCGTATGGGTGGGGGCGCGCGAAAGAGCGCCCGAAGGGGAGCGCGGTGGTGCGGGACGGAGTTCGTGGTCCCGGCGGAGGTCCCGGCAGAGGTCCCGGGTGGACTCGGAGCGGGTCTGGAGTGGGTCCGGAGTGGGCTCAGAAGAGGCTGGTGCCGGCGAAGCGCAGTACCAGTTGCGGCGCACCGGAGAGGGCGACTCCGGCCACGGCGGTCAGGGCAATGGCCACGGTGAGGGCCGCGGGAACCCTGCGTATGACGAGCTCCCCCGGCTCCGAAGCCTCGGCGGCTTCCTCCGGAGCGCGGAAGAGGACCGCCGTCCATTGAAGGTAGTAATACAGCGCGATCACCACATTGACGGCCATGACCACGGCCAGCCAGCCGAGCCCGGCGTCCACGGCCGCCGAGAAGACCGTGACCTTGGCGAACAGCCCGATGATGCCCGGCGGCAGTCCGGCCAGACAGAGCAGGAAGAAGCCCATCGCGAGGGCGACGACCGGCCGCCGGGCGGCGAGGCCCTGGTAGTCGGAGATCCGGTTCAGTGGCTTCGTACGGGCCACCAGGGCCACGACGCCGAAGGCGCCGAGGTTCACAACGGCGTACATCAGGGCGTACGCGACGGTGGGGCCGATCGGCACGAGAGAGCCGTTCGGCTGTCCGTCCGCGTAGCCCGCTGCGGCGATCGGCACCAGCAGATATCCGGCCTGGCCGACGGAGGACCAGGCGAGCAGCCGTACGGCGCTCCACGCGCGTGTGGCGGACTGGCGCAGTGCCGCGACATTGCCGACGGTCATGGTGAGCGCGGCCAGTACGGCGAGGACGGGTCCCCAGACGTCCGCGTACGAAGGGAAGCCGATGACGGCGACCAGGATGAGGCCCGAGAAGCCGACCGCCTTGCTGACGACGGAGAGATACGCGGCGATGGGCAGCGGCGCGCCCACATAGGTGTCCGGGACCCAGAAGTGGAACGGCGCCGCGGCCGTCTTGAACGCGAACCCGACGAGTGTGAGGGCGACGCCCGCCTGTGCCAGGGTGGCGAGTTGGCCTGGGACGCCGGCCTCCAGCCGTGCGGCGATCTGGGTGAGGTGGAGCGTGCCGGTCGTGGCGTACACGAAGCTGACGCCCAGCAGCATCACGGCCGTCGCGGCGACGGAGGAGAGGAAGAACTTGAGCGCGGCCTCGGAGGAGAGCCGGTCGCCGCGCCTCAGCCCGACCAGCGCGAAGGCGGGCAGGGAGGCGACCTCCAGAGCCACAACCAGGGTCGCGAGATCGCGTGAGGCGGGCAGCAGGGCCGCACCGGCCGCGGAGGAGAGCAGCAGGAACCAGTACTCCCCTACGGGGAGTTTCCGCATCTCGCCGCCCAGCGTCAGCAGCGCGGTGAGCAGCGCTCCGCCGAGCACCAGGAACTGGATGACCAGCGCGAAGTGGTCGGCGGTGTAGCTGCACACGGTGGCGTCGGTGGGCAGGCAGAACGTCGAGCGGTCGCCGTCGCGCAATGGCAGGAGCATGACGAGCGCGGCGACGAGACCGGCGATGGTGAGCACGCCGAGGAGCGGCTTGCGGTGTTCCGGTACGAAGAGATCGGCGACCAGGACGATCAGGGCGACCACGGCCGTGATGGTGGGAGGCGCGATCGCGAGCCAGTCGACGGACTGGACGAGGCTGGCGGCGCCGACGGCGCTCTCGGCGGCCACGGTCACGACTTGCCTCCTGCGAGGAGTTGCTGCACGGCCGGATCGGTGAGGCCGAGAAGGACCGCGGGCCAGAGTCCGGCGAGCACGGTCAGGGCGACGAGCGGTGTCCAAGCGGCGAATTCGTATGTCTGGACATCGGCGAGGTGCGGCGCCTCCTGCGGCTTCACGCCCATGCAGACCCGCCGTACGACGATCAGCAGATAGGCGGCGGTGAGCAGGGTGCCGAAGCCGGCGATCGCCATGAAGGTGAGGAAGGCCGGGCGGCTCAGTCCGTCCGCGGGATCGAAGGCGCCGAACATCGCGAGCATCTCGCCCCAGAATCCGGCGAGTCCGGGCAGTCCGAGGGAGGCGACGACCGCGAAGGCGAGCAGACCGCCGAGGCGTGGCGCGCGGCCGTAGAGCGCGGCGCCGGTCGCTCCGGCGAGGGTGTCGAGATCGGCGGTGCCGTACCGGTCCTTGACGGCTCCGACCAGGAAGAACAGCAGGCCGGTGATCAGGCCGTGGGCGATGTTGGCGAAGAGCGCGCCGTTGACGCCCGTCGGTGTCATGGTCGCGATACCGAGCAGGACGAAGCCCATGTGGCCGACGGAGGAGTAGGCGATCAGCCGTTTGAGATCGCCGCCCGCGCCCTGCTTGGCGAGGGCCAGACAGGCGAGGGATCCGTAGATGATGCCGACGACGGCGAACGCCGCGAGATAGGGCGCGAAGGTCCGCATCCCGTCCGGCGCGATGGGCAGGATGATACGGACGAAACCGTATGTACCCATCTTGAGCAGTACGCCTGCGAGAAGGACGGAACCGACGGTCGGGGCGGCGGTGTGGGCGTCCGGCAGCCAGCTGTGCAGCGGCCACATCGGAGTCTTCACGGCCAGCCCGAGACCGATCGCGAGAACGGCGATGACCTGCACGGATGTGCTCAGCCCACGGCCGTTGTCAGTGGCGAGTGCCACCATGTCGAATGTGCCTGCGCGGAGCCCGATGAGCAGCAGGCCGAGCAGCATGACCACGGAGCCGAGCAGTGTGTAGAGGATGAACTTCCAGGCGGCGGCCTGCCTGCCGCCGGTGACTCCTTCCGATCCGCCCCAGCGGGCGATCAGGAAGTACATCGGGATCAGCACCATCTCGAAGGCCAGGAAGAAGAGGATCAGATCGAGGACGGCGAAGGTCGCGAGCGTGCCGGACTCAAGAAGGAGCAGGAGGGCGACGAACGCCTTGGGTGAGCCGCCCTTCGGCTGCTTGAAGTAGCTGTAGAGCGCGCAGAGGAAGGTCAGCAGCGCCGTCAGGACCAGAAGGGGGAGTGAGATGCCGTCGATGCCGAGATGGATCCGGATGTCCAGGGCCGCGATCCAGTTGATGTCCGTGGTGGCCTGGATCCTCGACGGATGGTCATGGTCGAAGCCCGCGGCGAGGACGATCGTGGCGAGGAGGATCGCGCCGGTCACGGTCACACCGTGGCGCAGTACGGCCTGGTCGGGGCTCTTGCCGCGCAGCCCCGGCGGCGCGGGCAGGAGCGCCGCCACGGCGCCGACGAGCGGCCCGACGACGATCAACGCGAGAAGGAACTGCATCACGGACTCACTGATATCGATCACGGCTCACGCTCCGGCGGCGACGAGTACGGCGGCGATCGCCAGGACGACGGAGCCGGCCAGCAGGGCGCTCACATAGGTCTGCACATTGCCGGTCTGGGCGCGGCGCACCGCGGCGCCGAGCCAGCGGGTGCCGGTGCCCGCTCCGCGTACGTAAGTGTCCACGACCTCGCGGTCGAGGAAACGGACCAACTGGGCGGCGGCCAGCACCGGGCGTACGAACAGCCGGTGGTAAACGGCGTCGAGATGGAAGCCGACCGCCGCGTGGCGGTGCAGCGGTCCCAGTAGCAGTCGGCCGGGGTCCGCCGGGTCGGGGGCCGAGGCGATGGAGCCGTAGACACGGGTGTGGATCTCCATGGCTTCCACCTCCGCGATGGCGGGCTCGGCGTCGGGATGGGCGATGACGGCACCGATCGGGGTACGGGCGGCCAGCGCCGTGGTGTGGCGCCAGCACGCGTGGGTGACCAGACCGCCGACGAGCACGACTCCCGTGCCGAGGACGGAGGTGGTGAGGTTCGGGGCGAGGGAGTGCCCGTCGAACCAGTCGGGGAGATAGCCCACGGCCAGGCCGAGTCCGATGGACGGGATGGCCAGCACCCAGAGGACGGTGTTCATGGCGACCGGCTGTCTGCCGTGGTCGGGCGCTTCGGCGCCGCGACCGCGGAAGGCCAGCAGCCAGAGCCGGGTGGCATAGGCGGCGGTGAGGAGGGCGGTGAGCAGCCCGGCGAGCAGCACCGTCCAGCCCGCGGCTCCGGAGGCGTTGCCGGCCTCGCCGAAGGCGGCGTGTTCGGCGGCCACGAGGACGGACTCCTTGGAGAAGAAGCCCGCGAAGGGAGGGATCGCGGCCAGGGCGAGCAGTGCGACCGTCATCGTCCAGTAGGCGTCGGGAATGCGCTTGGGCAGGCCGCTCATACGGGACATGGCGGCCAGTGAGTTGGTGCCGGCGGCGTGGATGATCACGCCGGCGCCGAGGAAGAGGAGGGCCTTGAACACACCGTGCGCGAGGAGGTGGAAGACGGCCGCGCCGCGGTCGCCCACGGCCAGGGCGCCCGACATATAGCCGAGTTGGCCGATGGTCGAGTAGGCGAGGACCCGCTTGATGTCGTCCTGGGCGAGGGCGGCGAGCGCCGAACCGACCATGGTGATCGCGGCCATCGTGGCCAGCACCACCAGGGCGGCCGTCGAGGCGGCGAAGACAGGGAGGAGCCGGGCCACGAAGTAGATACCGGCGGCGACCATCGTCGCGGCGTGGATCAGCGCGGAGACGGGCGTGGGGCCCGCCATCGCGTCGGGCAGCCAGGTGTGCAGCGGGAACTGGGCGGACTTGCCCGCCACTCCCGCGAGCAGCAGCAGCGCGACGAGGGTGGGATGGTCCAGTCCGCCGCTTGCGACGGTGTCCAGGATGCCGCTGATGCGGAACGTACCGGCGTCGGTGGCGAGCGCGAACAGCCCGAAGAGGAAGGGCACATCGCCGAGCTTGGTGACCAGGAACGCCTTGAGGGAGGCGGCACGCGCCTCGGGAGTCTCCCAGTAGTGGCCGACGAGGAAGTACGAGCAGATGCCCATGATCTCCCAGCCGACCAGCAGCACCATCAGATCGCCGGAGTAGACGACGAGCAGCATCGCGGAGGTGAAGAGCGAGACCAGAGCCGCGTACGAGGGATAGCGCGCGTCGCCGCACAGATATCCGGTCGAGTAGATCTGCACGCAGGACGCGACGACGCCGACGAGGACGGCGACCAGCGCGGCGAAGCCGTCGACGGAGAGGGCGAGGTCGATGGGCACCGAGCCGGTCGGGGTGAGCCGGGTCGCGGCTTCCAGCGGCGCCGTACCGCCGCCGGAGCCACCGCCCTGGCGTACGGCCACGACAACGGCGAGACCGGCGGCCGTCAGCGTCGGCAGAACGGCCAGCGGGCGTACGAAACCCGGCGAGGTGCGGCCGAGGAGCAGTCCCGCGACGGCACCGAGGAAGGGCAGAAGAGGGACGAGGATGGCGAGAGTCGTGGTGGTCATGCGGTGACCTCGGCCTTCTGCGCCGGGGCTTCGGGTTCCTGCCGCTCGGCGGTGTCACGGAGCTTGTCCACGTCCGAGGTGCCGCGGTTGCGGTAGACCATCAGGACGATCGCCAGGCCGATGCCGATCTCCGCGGCGGCGATGGCGATGACGAAGAGCGTGAGCGCCTGGCCGGTGTGGAGCGTGTCACGGAGCCAGACGTCGAAGGCGACGAGATTGAGGTTGACGGCGTTCAGCATCAGCTCGACCGACATCAGGACGAGGATCGCGTTGCGGCGTGCGAGTACTCCGTACAGCCCGGTGCAGAACAGGAGGGCCGACAGCACAGCGGGATAGACGAGATGCATCAGCGCTGCTCCTTTCCGCTGCCGCCGGCGGCGCTGCCGTCCGTGGGCGTCGCGCCGTTCTTGCGGGACAGGACGATCGCGCCGACGAGGGCCGCCAGCAGAAGCACGGAGAGCGCTTCGAAGGGCAGCACCCAGTTCCGGAACAGGAACCGCCCGGACACCTCGGTGGAGCCCTGGGCCGGTCCTCCCAGATCGATCCAGGTCGTACGGAAGGCGTCGACGACCACCCAGACCAGGGCAGCGGCGGCGGCGACCGCCACGGCCAGCGCTACCGGGCGGTTGCCTGAATCGGCGTCCGGGGAGCGGCCGATGGGCGCCTTGGTGAGCATCAGTCCGAAGAGAAGGAGGACCACGACGGAACCGACATAGATGAGGACCTGCACCCAGGCGATGAACTCCGCCGTCAGCAGCAGATATTCGACGGCCAGGCCGCCGAGTGTCACGACCAGCCAGAGAGCCGCGTGCACCAGTTGTCTGGTGGTGACGGTGACAAGGGCGGCGCCGAAGGTGACCAGACCGACCAGAAGGAAGGTGATCTCGACGCCGGTCGGTGAGAGGAAGCCGGGTCCGGCCGCCGCGGTGGCGGTCGCCGCCGTCGCTGCGAGGCTCACTCGCCGCCCTCCTGCTCCGGCGCCGGGCCCTGGCCCTGCTGCTCGCCTTCCTGGCGCTGTGCGGCTGCGAGCTTCTCGGCCGTCTTGCGGGCCGCGGCGACCTCCTTGGGCTCCTCGGCGCCCGGATCGAGCGCGGGCGGCGCAGGCACCGTCCACATCCACTCGCGGAGCCTGTCCCGCTCATGGGTGAGTTCGCGGATGTCCGTCTCCGCGTACTCGAACTCCGGTGACCAGAACAGCGCGTCGAAAGGACAGACCTCGATGCAGATACCGCAGTACATACAGAGCGCGAAGTCGATGGCGAACCGGTCGAGAACGTTCCGGCTGCGCTCGCGGCCTCCGGGGGCCGCGGCCGGCACGGTCTCCTTGTGGGAGTCGATATAGATGCACCAGTCGGGGCATTCACGGGCGCAGAGCATGCAGACCGTGCAGTTCTCGTCGAACAGCGCGATCACGCCCCGGCTGCGGGGCGGGAGTTCGGGCTGGGCTTCCGGATACTGCGCGGTGACGGACTTCCTCGTCATCGTCCGCAGGGTGACGGCCAGGCCCTTGGCCAGGCCGGAGCCGGGAATCGGGGGCATCAGTTGATCGCCACCTTCACGATGCCGGTGAGCGCGATCTGCGCGAGAGCGAGCGGGATGAGTACGGTCCAGGCGAGCCGCTGGAGCTGGTCCTCACGCAGCCGCGGATAGCTCACCCGCAGCCAGATGACGACAAAGGCGAGCACGGCCACCTTGAGCAGCGTCCAGACCCAGCCGAGGCCGTCGGCGCCGAACGGACCGTGCCAGCCGCCGAGGAAGAGGACGGTGGTCAGGGCGCAGAGGACGACGATGCCCACGTACTCGGCGAGGAGGAACAGCGCGAAGCGCAGACCGGTGTACTCGGTGTACGCGCCGAAGATGATCTCGGAGTCGGCGACCGGCATGTCGAAGGGAGGGCGCTGGAGTTCGGCGAGGCCCGCGACGAAGAAGACCAGGGCGCCGACGATCTGCCAGGGCAGCCACCACCACTCGAAGGCATGGAGGATGCCGGGGATCGAGACGGTGCCCGCGGCCATCGCGACCGAGGCGGCGGCGAGCAGCATCGGCAGTTCGTATGCGAGGAGTTGGGCGACGGTCCGCAGTCCGCCGAGAAGGGAGAACTTATTGGCCGAGGCCCAGCCCGCCATGAGCGAGCCGAGCACTCCGACGCCCAGCACGGCGAGTACGAAGAAGATGCCCGCGTCGACGGCCTGGCCGATCGCGCCCTGGCCTGGGCCGATCGGGATGGCGACCAGGACGAGGAGATACGGGAGAAGGGCGACGGCCGGCGCGAGCTGGAAGATACGGCGGTCGGCGTTGGCCGGGACCACATCCTCTTTCTGCGCGAACTTCACACCGTCGGCGACGAGTTGGGCCCAGCCGTGGAAGCCGCCCGCGTGCATGGGACCGAGCCGGCCCTGCATATGGGCCATCACCTTGTGCTCGGTCTGTCCGACGACAAGAGGGAGGACCAGGAACACGGCGAAGACGGCGATCAGCCGGAGGGCGACGTCGAGTACGTCGTTCACGCGTCTCCTTCGGGGCGGTCGCTCGCGGGGCCGTCGCTGTCCGGACCGTTGCTCTGAGGGCCGTCGCTGTCCGGGCGCTCGGGGCTCTCCGGGTGCTCGGGGCTCTCCGGGTGCTCGGGGCTCTCCGGGTGCTCGGCCGGGTTTGCGTTGTCGGGAGCCGTTTCGCCGCCGTCGTCGAAGGCCGGGCGCGGCTTGTGCCAGGGCGCGTCCGGTGCCGACGGAGGCGGTGTCCGGGGCGGAGTCGCCTCCGTACCGCCCGTCGGCTCGTCTCCGCCGCCCTCGGGCCGTGCCGGGCGGCTCGCCGAGCCCTCCGAGGCGCTGCGCGTACGGCGGACCGGACGGTCACCGGCGGCGCGGGCGCCGCGCGCGGGACGGGCCGGGGCCGGCGGGAGCTGGCCCTTGAGCGGGCCCCACTCATTCGGATCGGGTACGCCGGGCGGAAGCATCTGACGGCGCTTGGGGCCGCCGTGGTCGGACTCTCCCGGCTCCTTCGCGCCCGGCCAGGCCTTGGCGACCCGGGCCGCGAGGACGAAGTCCTTGCGCAGCGGATGGCCTTCGAAGGTCTCGGGAAGCAGAAGAGGGACAAGGTTCGGGTGGTCGGTGAAGGAGACGCCGAACATCTCGTGCGTCTCCCGCTCATGCCAGCCCGCGCCCGCATAGACGCCGACCGCCGTGGGCAGGACGGCCGCCTCGTGCGGAACGGTCGTACGGATCAGCAGCCGGCGGACCGTACCGCCGCCCAGGGCGACCACATGGGCGCAGACGCGGAAGCCCGTACCCGGTTCGTCGACGGCGCTCAGCCAGTCGAAGTAGGTGCAGCCCAGCCGGTCGCGGGCGGTTTCGAGCGAGGCGATCCAGGAGGCGGCGGGAACGTCGACCGTCAGCAGGTCGTACGCGCGCTCGGCCGTGGCCTCCTCGCCGAAGATCTCGGCGACCGCGTCCGGGAGCCGGTCGTAAGCGAGCGTGCCGTCGCCGTTCCGACCGTTGCTGTCGCCACCGCCGCCGTTCCCGCCTTCGCCGTCCCCGCCGTTCCGGCCGGTCGCGTTCAGGTCCCGCCCGTTCATGAAGCGCCCTCCCCCGGTGTCGGCGGCGCGGCGACCAGGCCGCTGCGCAGCGCGGAGACCGAGGGCCGGCCGCCCGAGGCGTAGCGCTCGCCGAGCGACTCGCGGGCGATCTTCTCCTGGAGTTTCAGAATGCCCTGGAGCAGCGCCTCGGGACGAGGCGGGCAGCCCGGTACGTAGACATCGACCGGGATGACCTGGTCGACGCCCTTGGTGACGGAGTACGAGTCCCAGTACGGGCCGCCGCAGTTGGAGCAGGCGCCGAAGGAGATCACATACTTGGGCTCGGGCATCTGCTCGTACAGCCGCTTCACGGCGGGCGCCATCTTGTCCGTGACCGTGCCCGAGACGATCATCAGATCGGCCTGGCGCGGCCCGGGCGCGAACGGGATCACACCGAGCCGGATGAAGTCATGCCGGGACATGGAAGCGGCGATGAACTCGATCGCGCAGCAGGCGAGCCCGAAGTTGAAGACCCAGAGGCTGTAGCGGCGGCCCCAGTTGAGGATCACCTTCATGGGCTGCGGTGCCAGCCGGGAGAGCACACCGAGACGGCTCGGCTCCGGCAGCACCTGCGGCTCCGGCAGCGGCTGAGGCTGTGAACCGGCTACGGAGGCGGCGAGCGGGCCGGAGGCGGCGTGGGTCACGTCCATTCCAGGACGCCCTTCTTCCATGCGTAGAGCAGTCCCACGGCCAGGAAGCCGAGGAAGATGAACATCTCGACCAGCGTCGTGGCGCCGTATCCGGGCGCGGCGAAGATCGTCGCCCACGGAAACAGGAAGATCGAGTCGACAGCGAAGATCACATAGAGGAACGCATAGACGTAGTAGCGGACCTGGGTGTGCGCCCAGCCCTCGCCCACGGGATCGACACCGCATTCATAGGTGAGCAGTTTCTCCGGCGTCGGCACCACCGGCCGCAGCAGCCGGCCCGCCCCGAAGGCCACGGCGACGAACAGCACACCGACGACCGCGAGCAGTCCGACCACCGAATAGCTCTGGAAGTAGCCCGCCGCGAGAACGGTCGATCGCGACACGTCCGCCCCTCGCTCCCTGACCTCGTAGCAGTTTCTTCGACGATCTGTACGGACGGGAGTCTAGGCCCTGTTAAAGAGATGGTAAGCAGCCGCGTCTCGACAGTGGGGTTATCCCTACTTCAGCCCACCCAGCTACCCCATGGCGCGCGGCATCCCGTCCGTGCAGGCTTGGCCTCATGACCGTGAGCGACAGCCTCCCCGACGACGACCGGCCGCCTGCCGCGCGCTTCGCGTACGACCGGCACACCTGGAAGGAGATCGCGCATCTCCTCGCGAACCTTCCGGTCTCGCTGGCCGGATTCATCTATGTGATGTTCACCGTCTCCACCGGTGCGGCGCTGTCGGTGACGGTGATCGGTCTGCCCTGGCTCGTCGCCGGTCTCACGGGCGCCCGGCTGCTCGGCCGCGCGGAGCGTGCGCGGGCGCGCGCGCTGCTGGGCGTACGGATCGACGAGCCGAGTCCCCTGCTCGGGCGCGGGCGCGCGCGCCGTTCCGACGGCTTGCTGAGCTGGGTGTGGGCAGGGCTGAAGGATCCGGTGGCCTGGCGGACCGTGCTGTACGAGTTCATCCGGCTGCCCTGGGGTGTGGTGACGTTCACCGTCACGCTGGTGGGTCTGTTCGTCCTGTGGCCGGTCCTGCCCTTCGTGGCGCGCGGGCTCACCAATGTCGACCGGGCCATGGTGCGAGGGCTGCTCTCGCCCTCCGACGAGCTGGAGCGGCGGATCGCCGAACTGGAGTCGGACCGTGGTGTGGTCGTGGACACGGCAGCCGCAGATCTGCGCAGGATCGAACGCGACCTCCACGACGGCGCCCAGGCCCGACTCGTAGCCCTCGCCATGGACCTCGGCCTCGCCAAGGAGAAACTCACCGAGGACCCCGAGGCCGCGGCACGCATGGTGGACGAAGCACACGGAGAAGTGAAAATAGCCCTCCAGGAACTACGCGATCTCGCACGCGGCATCCATCCCGCCGTCCTCACCGACCGCGGCCTCGACGCCGCCCTCTCCGCCATCGCCTCCCGCTGCACAGTCCCGGTGAACGTGAGTGTCGATCTGACCGAGCGGCCCGCGGAGGCGATCGAGGGCATCGCGTACTTCACGGTCTCCGAGCTCCTCCAGAACGTCAGCAAGCACAGCGGCGCGCGCACCGCGGCCGTCGACGTATGGCGGACGGAGGACCGGCTGCTGGTCCAGGTCCAGGACGACGGGCGCGGCGGCGCGCGGCTGGACGGCGGTACGGGCATGTCCGGGCTGGCCGAGCGGCTCGGCGCGGTCGACGGGCTCTTCGTCCTCGATTCACCGGCCGGCGGCCCGACGGTCGTCACGGCCGAACTGCCCTGGCGTCAGCGCGGAAAGGGCTGAGAGGACCGGCCGCAAGGTCGGATCTACACCCTCCGGGGTGGGGAAAACCCCAGGGTGAAGACGGAGACCGGCCTCATGGTGCCGACACTCACCGCCCAGCAGCATGGAGTACATGGAAGCCCTCAGCCCACTCAGCAACAGCCGGCAGCACAGCCGGAGCTACAGCCCGAGCCCGAGCCACGGCCCGAGCCACAGCCCGCTCGCAGAACGGACACCACCGATGGCCATGGACCACGGATACGTATACGGCCCGGACCACGAGTACGGATCACGGCGGCGGCCTCATCTCCTCCCGCCCGCCTTGCGCGCGCCGATCGAGGCACGCACCTGGCGCGAGTTCGGATATCTGCTGCTCAGCATGCCGATCAGCACCGTGTTCTTCACCTATGCGATAGCGACGCTCTCGCTCGGCGGAGGGCTGCTCGTCACCTTCCTCGGTATCCCGGTGCTGGCGGTCGGGCTGGCCGGCTGCCGCGGCTTCGGCATGCTGGAGCGGGCGCGGGCCCGAGGGCTGCTGGGACTGGACGTGGCCGATCCCGCGCCGGTGCGGAGCAAGAAGAGCGGAGTGATGTCCTGGGTCGCCGCGATGCTGAAGAGCGGAGTGTCCTGGCGGCATCTCGTCTACGGAGTGCTGCACTTCCCTTGGGCGATCTTCGCGTTCACCGTCTCCGTGGCGTTCTGGCTCACGAGCTGGGCACTCTTCACCTATCCGCTCTGGCAGTGGGTGTTCCCCGACCATCTCGACCAGCCGGGCATCTCGGTCTACAGCGACAGCCGGGGCAACGGTCTCTTCCTCGACACGCCGTTCGAGATCGGTGTCACCAGCGCGGTCGGGCTGGTGCTCGTCCTCGCCACTCCCTGGCTGATACGCGGTCTGGTGACCGTGGACCGGCTGATGGTCGCCGGACTGCTCGGACCGTCCCGGTTGGCCACCCGGGTCTCGGAGCTGGAGTCGGACCGTGGTGTGGTCGTGGACACGGCAGCAGCCGATCTGCGCAGGATCGAACGCGACCTCCACGACGGCGCCCAGGCCCGGCTGGTGGCCCTCGCCATGGACCTCGGGCTGGCGAAGGAGAAGCTCACCGAAGATCCTGAGGCCGCGGCACGCATGGTGGACGAGGCACACGGAGAAGTGAAGACGGCGCTTCAGGAGCTACGCGATCTGGCGCGCGGTATCCATCCCGCCGTCCTCACCGACCGCGGCCTCGACGCCGCCCTCTCCGCCATCGCCTCCCGCTGCACGGTCCCGGTGAGCGTAAGTGTCGATCTGCCTTCCAGGCCGGCCGCCGCGATCGAGGGCATCGCGTACTTCACGGTCTCCGAACTCCTCCAGAACATCAGCAAGCATGCGCAGGCCCGGCGGGCCACGGTCGATGTGTGGCAGACGCACGACCGGCTGATGCTCCAGGTCACGGACGACGGCCAGGGCGGCGCGGACGCCTCGGCGGGCAGCGGGCTGGCCGGACTGACGGAGCGGCTGGACGCGGTGGACGGGATCCTGGTCATCGACTCCCCGGCCGGCGGCCCGACCACGGTGACGGCGGAGCTGCCCTGGCGCGGGTGAGAGCACGGATGCCGGTGCGGGTACGGGCACGGGCAGCCATGACCGTACCTACCAGAGCGATACATCCACACACAGAGCGATGCCTCCCGGGATGACCTTCCCGGGAGGCATTCGCATGGGGCTGTCACGTTTTCCACAGGCAGGCGCGGACCGATCCGAATACTGCGATGCTGGGACGCGTCCGGGCCGAGCAGGTCCGGATGGATTCGACAGTGACGGACTTCGACAGTGGGGGCTACAAGGTCGTGGAGGACAGGGTGCGGGTGGTCATCGCCGAGGACTCGGTGCTGCTTCGGGAGGGCCTGACCCGGCTGCTGACCGACCGCGGACACGATGTGGTCGCGGGTGTCGGTGACGGAGAAGCGCTGATCAAGACCGTGGGCGAGCTGGCGGACCAGGACGCCCTGCCGGATGTGGTGGTCGCGGACGTACGGATGCCGCCGACCCACACCGACGAGGGCGTGCGGGCGGCGGTGCGGCTGCGGCGGGAGCATCCGGGGATAGGCGTGCTGGTGCTCTCGCAGTACGTCGAGGAGCAGTACGCGACCGAGCTGCTGGCCGGCAGCAGCCGGGGCGTGGGCTATCTGCTGAAGGACCGGGTGGCCGAGGTCCGGGAGTTCGTCGACGCGGTCGTACGGGTGGCCAGAGGCGGCACCGCGCTGGATCCGGAGGTGGTGGCACAGCTTCTGGGCCGGAGCAGGAAGCAGGACGTGCTGGCCGGGCTGACTCCGCGCGAACGGGAGGTCCTCGGTCTGATGGCCGAGGGACGGACGAACTCGGCGATCGCCAAACAGCTCGTCGTGAGCGACGGCGCGGTGGAGAAGCACGTCAGCAATATCTTCCAGAAACTCGGGCTCTCGCCGAGTGAGGGGGATCACCGCCGGGTCCTGGCCGTGCTGACCTATCTGAGGAACTGACCTTGAAGAACTGACCGCGGGCCCGAGGGACAACCGGCCGGGACAACTGGCCACATACGTCTCCGCTGCCGTCCTGTCAGATGGGTAGCGGCAGATGTGTGGCGGCGCAGAAGCCCCGGGCAGGACTTAGTACCAAAGGATGAGAGCCGAGTACGGTCACGGAAAGATTCGGGGGCGGGCAAACCATGACAAACCGGTACGCCGATTCATCTCAGCCCGGCGTCCATCATACGATCGGTCCAGGGAAGGCGACCCTTACCGACGTAGGGTGGTCTCCGGGACCGCCGGGCGGCCGGCCGGTCCCGAGCAGCCGCCTCGAGGGAGGTCCAGTTCAGTGACCAGCCAGGTCAGTAGCCCAGCAGAGCACGCCGATGAGGCCGACGGCACGGGCAAGAGTGCGCGCGCCGTCGGTGAACGGCATGCCTCTCTGTCCGGGTACGAGGGTCGAGAAGGTGCGGGCGAGAAGGAAGTCCGCCGTCTGGACCGGGTCATCATCCGCTTCGCGGGCGACTCCGGCGACGGGATGCAGCTCACGGGTGACCGCTTCACCTCGGAGACGGCGTCGTTCGGGAACGACCTGTCGACGCTGCCGAACTTCCCGGCCGAGATCCGGGCACCCGCCGGGACCCTGCCGGGTGTCTCCTCGTTCCAGTTGCACTTCGCCGACCACGACATCCTCACCCCGGGTGACGCGCCGAACGTACTGGTCGCG
This sequence comes from Streptomyces sp. NPDC059743, assembly GCF_042732975.1. Classification (NCBI taxonomy): domain Bacteria; kingdom Bacillati; phylum Actinomycetota; class Actinomycetes; order Kitasatosporales; family Streptomycetaceae; genus Streptomyces; species Streptomyces sp. NPDC059743. Next base: position 183,975 of record NZ_JBHWGS010000013.1, read on the forward strand.
ATGAATCCGGCGGCCCTGAAGGCGAACATCGGCGATGTGCCGCGAGGCGCGGAAATCATCGTGAACACCGATGAGTTCACCAAGCGTCCGATGGCCAAGGTCGGTTACCAGACCTCGCCGCTGGAGGACGGCTCGCTCGACGGCTACCAGGTCCACCCGGTGCCGCTGACGACGCTGACGATCGAGGCACTCAAGGAGTTCGGGCTCTCCCGCAAGGAGGCCGAGCGCTCGAAGAACATGTTCGCGCTCGGACTGCTGTCGTGGATGTACCACCGGCCGACCGAGGGCACCGAGCGGTTCCTGCGCACCAAGTTCGCCAAGAAGCCGCAGATCGCCGAGGCGAACGTGGCCGCGTTCCGCGCCGGCTGGAACTTCGGCGAGACCACCGAGGACTTCGCGGTCAGTTACGAGGTCGCGCCGGCCGACTCCGCGTTCCCGACCGGTACGTACCGCAACATCTCCGGGAATCTGGCCCTGTCGTACGGACTGATCGCCGCCTCCCACCAGGCGGAGCTGCCGCTCTATCTGGGCTCGTACCCGATCACTCCGGCCTCGGACATCCTGCACGAGCTGTCCCGGCACAAGAACTTCGGCGTACGGACCTTCCAGGCCGAGGACGAGATCGCCGCCATCGGTGCCGCGCTCGGTGCCTCCTTCGGCGGCTCCCTCGGCGTCACCACCACCTCCGGTCCCGGTGTGGCGCTCAAGTCGGAGACGATCGGTCTCGCGGTCTCGCTGGAGCTGCCGCTGCTGGTCGTCGCCATCCAGCGAGGCGGCCCGTCCACCGGACTGCCGACCAAGACGGAGCAGGCGGATCTGCTCCAGGCGATGTACGGGCGCAACGGCGAGGCGCCGGTCCCGGTGATCGCGCCGCAGACGCCCGCGGACTGCTTCGACGCCGCGCTCGAAGCGGCCAGGATCGCGCTGACCTATCGCACGCCGGTCTTCCTGCTCTCCGACGGCTATCTGGCCAACGGCTCGGAGCCCTGGCGGATCCCGGAGACCGAGGAGCTGCCCGATCTGCGGGTGCGGTTCGCGACCGGCCCGAACCATGAACTGGCCGACGGCACCGAGGTGTTCTGGCCGTACAAGCGCGATCCGCAGACCTTGGCCCGCCCTTGGGCGGTGCCCGGCACACCCGGTCTCGAACACCGTATCGGCGGGATCGAGAAGCAGGACGGCACGGGCAATATCTCGTACGACCCGGCCAATCACGACTTCATGGTGCGCACCCGCCAGGCCAAGATCGACGGTATCCAGGTGCCCGATCTGACCGTCGACGATCCGGACGGCGCCCGCACCCTGGTGCTGGGCTGGGGCTCCACCTACGGCCCGATCACCGCCGCCGTCCGCCGGCTGCGCAGAGGCGGAACGCCCATCGCCCAGGCCCATCTGCGCCATATCAATCCCTTCCCGCGCAACCTCGGGGAGATCCTCGGGCGGTACGACAAGGTCGTGGTGCCGGAGATGAACCTCGGGCAGCTCGCCACCCTGCTGAGGGCGAAGTATCTGGTGGACGCGCACTCGTACAACCAGGTCAACGGCATGCCGTTCAAGGCCGAGCAGCTCGCCACGGCTCTCAAGGAGGCCACCGATGTCTGATGCCAACGAGTTGCTGACGCTGGTCCCCAAGGCCGCGGCCAAGCAGTCCATGAAGGACTTCAAGTCGGACCAGGAAGTGCGCTGGTGCCCAGGCTGCGGTGACTACGCGGTGCTGGCCGCGGTCCAGGGCTTCATGCCCGAACTGGGCCTGGCCAAGGAGAACATCGTCTTCGTCTCCGGCATCGGCTGCTCCTCCCGCTTCCCGTACTACATGAATACGTACGGGATGCACTCCATCCATGGCCGCGCCCCGGCGATCGCCACCGGTCTGGCCACCTCGCGCCGCGACCTGTCGGTCTGGGTCGTCACGGGCGACGGCGACGCGCTCTCCATCGGCGGCAACCATCTGATCCACGCGCTGCGCCGGAACGTCAATCTGAAGATCCTGCTGTTCAACAACCGGATCTACGGACTGACCAAGGGCCAGTACTCGCCTACCTCCGAGCTCGGGAAGATCACCAAGTCGACACCGATGGGCTCGCTCGACGCGCCCTTCAACCCGGTGTCGCTGGCGATCGGCGCGGAGGCGTCCTTCGTGGCCCGTACGGTCGACTCCGACCGCAAGCACCTCACCGAGGTGCTGCGGCAGGCCGCCGACCACCCGGGCACGGCGCTGGTGGAGATCTACCAGAACTGCAATATCTTCAACGACGGCGCCTTCGACGTACTGAAGGACAAGCAGCAGGCGGAAGAGGCCGTGATCCGGCTGGAGCACGGGCAGCCGATCCGCTTCGGCGCCGAAGGCTCGAAGGGTGTGGTCAGGGACCCGGCGACCGGTGATCTCCAGGTCGTGGCCGTCACGCCGGAAAACGAGTCGCGGATCCTCGTCCATGACGCACACGCGGCGAGCCCCACCACGGCGTTCGCGCTGTCGCGTCTGGCGGACCCGGACACCCTGCACCACACGCCCATCGGAGTACTGCGCAGTGTCGAGCGGCCGGTCTACGACGCCTTGATGTCGGACCAGCTCGACCGGGCAGTCGAAGAGCAGGGCAAGGGCGATCTGTCCAGGATGCTCGCCGGTGGCGACACCTGGACCGTCGTCGGCTGAGCCGTACCAGCCGAGCACGGTGGTGCGTTGCGTCGGTGAGGCCCGGATCTCCTAGGAGGTCCGGGCCTTGTCGTACGCCTCGGAAGTCCGGGCCTTGTCGTATTCCTCGCGGGCCCGGAACACCTCGTCCAGCCGCCGTTCGGTCCAGCGGGCCAGCCCCCAGACCTGCTCAGCGGCCTCCCTGCCCAGATCGGTCAGCGTGTAGTCCACACGCGGTGGGATGACAGGCCGGGCGTCACGATGGACGAAGCCGTCGCGCTCCAGAGTCCTGAGCGTCTGCGTGAGCATCTTCTCGCTGACGCCGCCGATCTCGCGCCGCAGCTCGCTGAAGCGGTACGGGCGCTCCAGCAGGGCGGCCAGTACGAGCACGCCCCAGCGGCTCGTGACGTGCTCCAGCACCAGCCGGGAGGGACACATCTGCCGGTTGACATCCGGCGCGCTGCTTACGGTCACGTCGGTACCTTACTTCAAAGTGGGTACTTTCGCTTGGTTAGTGCAGACCATAGGGTGAGCGTCAGAGCGCTACGAAACCGTACGAACTGGAGAAATCACCCATGAGCATCGTTGTCACCGGAGCCACCGGACATCTCGGCCGGCTGGTCGTCGAGTCCCTGCTCGCCGCCGATGTCCCGGCCGGCGAAATCGTCGCCGTCGCGCGGAGCGAGGAGAAGGCGGCTGCCCTGGTGGCGCGCGGTGTCGAGCTGCGCCTCGCCGACTACGACCGTCCCGAGACTCTGGCAGACGCCTTCGGCGCGGGCGACCGGGTGCTGCTGATCTCCGCGAGCGAGCCCGGCAAGCGTGTGCCGCAGCACACCGCCGTCATCGAGGCGGCGCGGGCGGCGGGCGTGGCCCAGCTCGCGTACACGGGCGTACTGGGCGGGCCCGAGGCCGACTTCGACCTGGCGGCCGACCACAAGGAGACCGAGCGGCTCATCCTCGCATCGGGGCTGCCGTACACCTTCCTGCGCAACGGCTTCTACACCGAGGTCTACACCGAGAACCTCGCTCCCGTACTGGAGCACGGCGCCGTCGTCGCCAACGCGGGCGAGGGCCGGATCGGCACCGCGGCCCGCGCGGACTACGCCGCCGCCGCGGCGGCCGTACTGACCGGTGACGGGCATCTCAACACGGCGTACGAGCTGAGCGGCGACACGGCGTGGTCCTTCGCCGAGTACGCGGCGGAGCTGTCGCGGCAGACCGGCAGGACCATCGCGCACAGCAACGTACCGGGCGAGGCACGACTGGAGATCCTCACCGGCGCCGGAGTGCCCGAGCCGTTCGCGGCGATCCTCGTGGACGTGGACCACGCGATCCAGCGAGGGCGGCTCGCCGGCGGGACGGGCGACCTGGCCCGGCTGACCGGACGCCCGACGACACCGCTCGCCGACTCGATCGCCGAGGCGCTCAAGGCCTGACGCGCCGCGCCCTCAGCGCCCCCAGCACACGCACGCCCGCACCCCATGGCCCCGAGGGCGCTCCCCGTACCGTCATGACCGTATGACGGTACGGGAATGACACGCGGCCCCGCCCGGCGCTACCTTCATGGCGGAACGGCGCGGGCGGGCAGGGCAGGTCAGGGCGGGCGGGGAGGGCCAGTGAAGGCGGACAGCGAGCAGCGGAGCGGACTGCTGTACGGGATCGGCGCCTACGGGATGTGGGGGCTGGTCCCGCTCTTCTGGCCGCTGCTCGAACCGGCCGGAGCGACGGAGATCCTCGCCCACCGGATGGTCTGGTCGCTGGGCGTGGTCGCGATCTGGCTGCTGGCGCTACGCCGCTGGAGCTGGATGGCCGAGCTGATACGTCAGCCCCGCAAGCTGGGGCTCATCGCCGTGGCCGCCGTCACGATCTCCCTCAACTGGGGTTTCTATATCTGGGCGGTCAACAGCGGCCGGGTCGTGGAAGCGTCACTCGGCTATTTCATCAATCCGCTGGTGACAATCGCCATGGGCGTTCTGCTGCTCAAGGAACGGCTGCGGCCCGCCCAGTGGACGGCGGTCTTCATCGCCTTCGCCGCCGTGCTGGTCCTGGCCGTCGGATACGGGCAGCCGCCGTGGATCTCGCTGGTGCTGGCCTTCTCGTTCGCGACCTACGGTCTGATCAAGAAGAAGATCAATATCGGCGGTCTGGAGTCGCTGGCGGCGGAGACCGCGGTTCTCTTCCTGCCCGCGCTCGGTTATCTGGTGTGGCTGGGCGCGTCCGGCTCGGCCACATTCGGCAGGGAGGGCACGGGCCAGATGGCCCTGCTCGCCGGGACAGGCGTGGTCACCGCGCTGCCGCTGGTCTGCTTCGGCGCGGCGGCGATCCGGGTGCCGCTGTCGACGCTGGGCCTGCTCCAGTATCTGGCCCCGGTCTTCCAGTTTCTGCTGGGCGTCCTCTACTTCCACGAGGCGATGCCACCGAAGCGATGGGCGGGCTTCTCACTGGTCTGGCTGGCGCTGGCGATCCTGACCTGGGACGCGCTGCGGAACGCCCGGCGTACCAGGGCGGAGGCACTGCGGCTGGCGGCTGCCGCCGCGGCGAAACCCGCCTCGGATCAGGCTCCGTCGGTCTCGGAGCCGACATCGGCCGCCTCGGAGCCGGCACCGTCCCCGAGCCGCCACGAGCCCGCGAGCTGACCAACGTCCCGCACCGCCCGGACCTCTCGTCCCCTCGTCGTCTATAAGTGGTTACATGACTGCTTCCGCGCCCACTCCCGCACCTCTGCACTGGAAACTCGTGATCGACGCGGCCGACCCGCACGCCCAGGCCGACTTCTGGGCCGCCGCGCTCGGCTATGCCGTCGAGGACAACAGCGCGCTCATCCAGCGGCTTCTCGGCCTCGGCCTCGTCGCGGACACGGACACCGTGGAGTCGCACGGGAGGCTCGCCTTCCGGGATCTGATCGCCGTCCGCCATCCGGGCGATCCGTACCAGGAGGAGAGCGGCACCGGGCTCGGCCGGCGGATCCTCTTCCAGCGCGTACCGGAGGCGAAGACCGTCAAGAACCGGCTCCATCTGGATGTGCACTCCGAGCCCGGGCGACGCGCCGCCGAGGTCGGCCGGCTGGAGGCACTGGGCGCCACGGTGCTCCACGAGACGAAGGAGCCCTCCGGGCAGTGGACCATCATGGCCGACCCCGAGGGCAATGAATTCTGCGTTCATTAGGACACGGCATACGGACATGGCATGCGGTAGGACAAAACGAATGACATCTGCCAATACCCCTGGTCACTTCTTGACTGTCGCTTCTTGACGGTCACTTCTTGACGACGGGCCGCCGTCGGGGCGCGGAGCGGTGGGCGGTGCTGGTGTGGCGTGGCTCGGGAAAACGGGTCAGGGCGATCTGCCGGATGAACTGATAAAGGCATGCGCAGGCCGAGATGGGAGGCAGCGCGGCCACCGCGATACCGGGAAGTGTTTTGGGCGCGGCGCTCACGCACAAGGCCACCGCGACGGAGGAGAAGAGCAGCAGGATCAGCCAGGGATGGGTGATCCTGCGGCGGTGCAGCGCGGAGCGCAGGATGGAGAACGTCGCCACCAGCCAGGGACCGAAGACCAGCAGCGGCCACCACCGGGCCAGTCCCGGCGGCGCGACGGTGAGCGCCATCTCTTCGAGCGGGTGGTACGAGACGCTCGCGCCCAGGGCGCTGATCACCGTGACGGCGGCGGCCGTCAGCGCGGACAGCAGCAGACTGAACACTCTCACCCAGGTACCCGCCCGCCACCGCGGCTCCTTGGGCTTGCGCCGGTTGCGGGAGCGCGGGCGCGGTACGGCCATCGGAGGCGGCACGGCGGCAGGCGCGCCGTCCGCGGCCGACGCGCGCAGGAGTTGGGCGAGTCCCTCCTCCAGACTGACCGTGTCCAGCACCGGATCGAACCCGGGATCCTGATAAGGGCCGGACTCCGGATAGGCGTCGGGGCGGTCCGGATACCCTCCGGATTCCATATAAACGCCGGGATCCGGATAGCCGACGGACTCCTGCGGAGAACCGTTCCCCTCCGACAGGTCCGTTCCATAAGGCTCCCTGGCCTCGGCGAAGCGAATGTAGTGCGGATCATGGAAATCGGCGTGATCATGCATGGCACACCTGTCCCGGCCCGCTGTCGGAACCGAGAGCGGCGGCCCGGGGCGCCGGCATACCGATATGGCGGTGGAATCCGTCCTCGATACGGTCCATGACACGCATGAACTCGTCCAGCAGATCAGCGCACTGGTCCGGTTCCACCAGGCGGGCGCCACGGACCGGCGGTCCCGCGTCACCGCCCCGCTCCGCGTTCGCCGGGGATCCGGCCACGCCGACGGCGGCAGCGCCCAAGCTCCAACTAATGGGCCAAGAATGCGAATTCGGTGACGTCATACGCAGTAAACGAACGAACACCTTCTGACAGTTGCCCGGCAATAGAGTGACCCACCAACACATGACCATACCGTCGCCGATCACGCGCCGGAGCGTGCGAGAATTACCATCGGCCTAATCACTCACCTGTATCGATATCGCCCTGAGGACGGCCGGTCGCGGTCGCATCCGGTCACACGGCTCACTTGATCCGACAGGAACCGGACACCGCCCATGACCCAACCGCGGGCCCGGCAGAGGCGGTTCAATTCCGGCGTAACGCGCCTGTGACGCACTTCACCCGCACGGTGGTCATCGCGCGCGGCGCGGTCAAGGCACGGCCACACCTCCGAACGGCTGACCGCAGAATCGATTCATCGACGGCCATTCGTGCGACGACGGCGTGCGGGCACGCGTCGGCGCGGACATTGCTGGTTCTCTTCCTCCCGCCCCACGCACCGCCGCCGGACCGGTGCCCAGGGTCGTCACACCGGTCAGGAGACAGGCATGCAGTACGAAATGCGCGCGGAGTACGCGGACGACTCGTCGCCCCGCGACCGGTACCCCCGGCTGGAGGTATGGCACATCACACGGGTGGACGAGTCGGCCGCGCTGTGCGGACGGGATCTGGACGAGGACGCCCTCACGCAGTCGACGGACGCATGGGGCACGCCCGCCGGCCGGCCTCTCTGCCACGCCTGCGGCGCTCTCTACATCCACCAGGTTCCCTGAGGTCATCCACCAGGTCCCTGAGGTCATTCGCCAGGTCCCTGAGGTCATTCGCCGGGTCCCCGGAGGGCCGTGGTCCGCTCAGCGAACACCCATGACCGATTTGCGCTCTTGACGGTAAGTCAAGCTCTCACTCACCATTCAGCACGCACAGCGCACCAACAGCTCCAACGCCCCGCGTCGCAGTCGCCGTGGGGCGTCTTGCACGTTCCGTCCTTGTCCCCGTACGGAATCCGGAGCCCCCACATGAAACTCTCCGTTCCCGGAGTGCGCCGAATACCGGCCATACGCGCCATTCCCACGATATCCGCCAGAGTCGCCCTGCCCGTCGGGCTGGCCCTCGCCGGGCTGGTCGCCGCCACCGCGCCGAGTGCGACCGCGGCCCCAGCCACCTCGCTCAGACCCGTGCAGTCCGCGCCGGCGGCCGTCCTCGCGGCCCCGGACATCCCGCTCGCCAACGTCAAGGCGCATCTCACTCAGCTCTCGTCGATCGCCGCCGCCAACGGCGGCAACCGCGCCCACGGCCGCGCCGGCTATCTGGCGTCCGTCAACTATGTGAAGGGCAAGCTGGACGCGGCCGGATTCACCACCACCGTCCAGCAGTTCACCTCCAGCGGTGCCACCGGCTACAACCTGATAGCCGACTGGCCGGGCGGTGATCCGAATCAGGTCATCATGTCCGGCTCGCACCTCGACTCGGTCACCGCGGGCGCCGGTATGAACGACAACGGTTCGGGCTCCTCGGCCATTCTGGAGACCGCGCTCGCCGTCTCCCGCGCCCAGCTCCAGCCGGACAAGCACCTCCGCTTCGCCTGGTGGGGCGCCGAGGAGCTGGGTCTGGTCGGGTCCAGGTACTACGTCACCAACCTGCCGACCGCCGACCGCGCGAAGATCAGCGGCTATCTGAACTTCGACATGATCGGCTCCCCGAACCCGGGATACTTCGTCTACGACGACGATCCGACGATCGAGCAGACCTTCAAGGACTACTACGCGGGCCTCGGTATCCCGACCGAGATCGAGACCGAGGGCGACGGCCGCTCCGACCACGCTCCGTTCAAGAATGTGGGCATCCCGGTCGGCGGGCTCTTCAGCGGCGCCGACTACATCAAGACCGCGGCCCAGGCACAGAAGTGGGGCGGCACCTCCGGGCAGGCCTTCGACCGCTGCTACCACTCCTCCTGCGACACGACGGCGAACATCAACGACACCGCGCTCGACCGCAACAGCGACGCCGTCGCCTACGCGGTCTGGACGCTGTCGGCCGCCACCGTCCCGCCGCCCGCCGGTACGGTCTTCGAGACCCTCACGGACGTCGCCATCCCGGACAACGGCGCTGCCATCACCTCCTCGCTGAACGTCACGGGCATTGCGGGCAACGCTCCTCCGACGCTCCGGGTGGGCGTGGACATCAAGCACACCTGGCGCGGTGATGTGGTCATCGATCTGATCGGCCCGAGCGGCACGGCCTACCGGCTGAAGAACTCCAGCAGCAGCGACTCGGCGGACAATGTGATCGCCACCTACACGGTGAACGCGTCGACCGAGGTCGCCAGCGGGCTCTGGAGGCTGCGGGTCCAGGATGTCGCGGCGCAGGACACGGGATACATCGACAGCTGGCGACTCACCTTCTGACGCCTGCTGCCGCCTTCTGATACCGACTGGCACCCTCTGAGGCACGTCGGCACCGTCTCTGTCCGCCTGGGCACATCTGCCACCGTGCCCAGGCGGACAGCGGACAGCGGACAGCCGGCCGTAAGCGCCATGTGCGGCTCAGGCCGTGATGTCCTTCGCCGTGAACCGCGCCCAGGCCGCAGAGCCGAACACGGCCGCGTACAGCGCCTGGAGACCGAGGTTCTTGACGATCTCGTCCCAGTAGACCGGCTCACGCAGCAGATCCGCGAACGACAGCCAGTAGTGCGGGAAGAGATACGGCTGTATCGCGTGCAACTGCGGGATCGTGTCCAGGATCTGCACCGTGATCAGCAGCCCCACGGTCGCCGCCATCGCCGCGATCCCACTGTTGGTCAGGGTGGAGAGGAACAGGCCCAGCGCCGCGAGTCCGATCAGCGAGGCGGCCACGATCACGGCGATCAGCAGGGCCCGTATCAGACCGTCCCCGAAGGAGATACGCGTGCCCGAGATCGTGGTGACCTCGCCCAGCGGGAAGAGCAGCGCGCCGACGGCGAGTGCCGAGGCCGCCACGACCAGTGTGGCGACCAGACAGAAGGCCATCGTGGAGGCGTACTTGGCGAGCAGCAGCCGGGTCCGGCCGGCCGGCGCGACCAGGAGATAGCGCAGCGTGCCGCTATTGGCCTCGCCCGCGATCGCGTCGCCCGCTATGACTCCGACCGCCATCGGCAGAAAGACGGGCAGAGTGGCGGCGAGCGCGGCAAAAACCAGGAAGAGCCCGTTGTTGGTGATCTGGGTGAGAAAGGCCGGGCCGCCCTGTGGGCCGCCGCCCATGCCTCCGCCGTCGCCCGTCTGGATCTTCACGGCGATACCGATGAGAACGGGAACGGCCGCCAGCACACCCAGCAGCGCGAGCGTGCGCCAGCGCCGGAAGGTGGTGGTCAGCTCGGAGCGGAACAGCCCGAGCATCCACCACAGCCTGGGTCCACGCACCCCGACCTCGTCCGGCGGCCCGCCCACCACGGCCGGCACCTCGGCCTCAGCCCGCGACATCGAAGCCCTCCCCGGTCAGCGCCACAAAGGCGTCCTCCAGCGAGACACGCTCGATACCGAAGGCACGCACCCGCACACCGGCCCGTACGAGCGCGGCATTCACATCCGCCGGATCCATCGGCTCGCCCTCGCCCGTGGGCAGCTCCCCGCTCACCCGGTCGTCCGTCACGGTCACATCGACCACTCCCAGGCCCTTCAGCACCCGGGCGGCCTCGCCCTGGTCGGGTGTGGTGACGGCCAGCCTGCCCCGGGTCCCGGCCGCCAGCTCGGCGACCGTCCCCTGGGTGATCAGCCGTCCCTGGGCCATCACGGCGGCATGCGTGCACACCTGCTCGATCTCATCGAGGAGATGTGAGGAGAGGAAGACGGTCGTACCGTCGGCCGCCAGCTCCCGCACCAGGGCCCTGATCTCCCGCATGCCCTGCGGATCGAGCCCGTTCGTGGGCTCGTCGAGCACCAGCAGCCGACGCGGTTGCAGCAGGGCGGCGGCGAGCCCGAGCCGCTGCTTCATCCCGAGCGAGTACGCCTTGGCCTTCTTGCCCGCGGCGGCGGTCAGCCCGACCCGGTCCAGGGCCTCGCCCACCCGGGCGCGGCGGGTGCGGGGATCGGCCGTCGGATCCGCCGAGTCGTACCGTACGAGATTGTCGCGGCCGGTCAGATGGCCGTACAGCGCGGGCCCCTCGATCAGCGCGCCCACCTGTGGCAGTACGGCGCGGGCCGCGCGCGGCACAGGGCGGCCGAGAAGCGTGGCCGAGCCGGCCGTCGGCTGGATCAGCCCCATCAGCATCCGGATGGTGGTGGTCTTGCCCGATCCATTGGGACCGAGGAAGCCGAAGACGCTGCCTGCGGGGACGGTCAGATCGAGACGGTCGACGGCGAGCTGCCCGCCGCGGAAGCGCTTGGTGAGCCCGCGCGTCTCGATCACAGGGGACACGCCGGGACCGCCGGGCGCACCCGGCTCGCCCGGCCCGCCGGGCACTGCTGCGGTGACGGCTGTCATCCCACTCCCCCGTTCTCGTTCTCGTCGGGCACCCTTTCGAGAACGGACCGGCCCCGGTCAGCGTTCCGCCCCGCCGCACATGACGTGCGACGGGGCGGTCGGCTAGCGGGTCACTTGGCCTGGTTGGCGGCCTTGACCAGCACGTCCTTCGTCACGGCGCCGACATAGACCTTTCCGTCGTCCGTCAACAGAGCATTGACGAGACGGGTCTTGTAGACGGTGCCCGAGCCGAACGCGCCCGTGGCCTTGTCGCCCAGCGCGTCGAGGAACGACTGCGCCTCGGCAGGCAGGTCGCCCGACGTCGCCGACGGCACATCCGTGCCCTCCGGAGTCGTCAGCTCGTAGACGGCGTTCCAGCCCTTGCCGATGACCTTCTGGCCACCGGACTCCGCGAAGGCACCCGCGTCCGCCTTCGGGACCTCCGGCGCCTGCGCCTTGTCGTCCTCGGCCTGTGTCACCTTCGTGCCCTTGGGAGGCGTGAAGTCGAAGGTCGAGGCGGCGGGCTTGGCGAAGTCGACCTTGGTGAAGCCGATGTCGATCACGGCCTTGCCACCGCTGCTCGGCGTAAGCGTGAACTTGAGCGGAGTGCCGGTCTCCGCGTCGACCGCGATCTTGATCGAGCCGACCGTCGAACCGGACTGCTTGGGCTTGACGAGGAGCTGGTAGGCGTCACGCCCGGCGATCCGGGCCGTGCCGTCGACCGTCACCGAGGTGGTGTCGGCCGAGGCCTTCAGCGCCTCCTTGGCAAAGTCCTGAGGCGTGGCCGGCGCGCCCTCGGCCCCGGCGCCCTCCTCGCGCTGGTGCTCGCCCTTCGCGCCCTTCGCACCCTTCTGGCCGTGCTCGCCGTCCTTCGGCGAGGCCGCGTGGTACGCCTCGTTGGAGGCGCTGTCGTACGCCCAGACCTCGTCGCCGTTGTGGATCAGGCTGTACTCGGCGGCGTCGTCCTGGATCGAGACCTTCTGCTTGTCGGGTCCGTCCGTCGCGACCCGCAGCGTGTGCGTGCCGGTGGTCAGCTCCATCAGCTTGGCGTTGGGGTCCGCGGTGGAACCGCTCGCGCCCGCGCCGCCCTTGGGGACGAGCGCACTGCCCGCCGCGCCTCCGAGGCCGCCCAGCGAGGGAAGCCCCAGATCCGTGGTGATCTTCACCGAGCCCGAGAACTGCTCGGTGTCCGACGCGGCGATCTTCTCGATGAGCTCCTGCGCGCTGATCTTCGGCAGTTCGGGATCTCCGGTCGCGGCCAGTGCCGGGACGAGCCCGATGGTCGCCGCAGCCACTCCCGCCACCGCGACAGGGACCGCGTAACGCGTCGCCATACGACGGCCCGCGCGCGGCTCCCTGCCCTCCTCGGTGGTCTGTGCGCTGTCGTTCGGTGCCATGTGTGCCCTACCTCCGTGGTCGGCGGCCTTCCGTCCTCTGCACGTGTCCACCCCGCGCCGCCATTCTCACCCGAATTGGTCAGGAGTGGTGTTGTCCATCTGACCAAATCGGCCCGGCGTAAGCGTCAGACCCCGGGTGCAACTTCCCGTACTGCTCTGGGATGACATTCGGACGAGATGCCTCCCCTGCCCAGTAGGGGACGCCCTGACACGGCGGTCACCGCCACCACATGAGTGATGACGGGCCGTCAGCCCATCCGAGGGACAGCCGCGAGGAAGGCCGGCCGGCGCGCGGGGGACCGGCGGCGGAAGCCCTCAGCCCGCGCGGCGGAAGCCGTCAGCCCGCGCGGTGGACCACCGCGTCGCAGAGCTCCACCAGCGCCGACTTCGCGTAGCACTCCGGCAGCGGCGTCAGCGTGGCGCGCGCCTCCTCCGCGTACCGCACGGTGTCGCGCCGCGCCTGCTCCAGCGCCGGATGGACACGCAGCCGGCGCAGTGCCTCCGCGTGCCGCGCGTCGTCCGCCAGATCGCCGTCCAGCAGCTCGACCAGCGCCAGATCGTCCGGGAGTCCGTGTGCCTCGGCCTGCGCGCGCAGCAGCAGCACCGGCAGCGTCGGAATGCCCTCGCGCAGATCCGTGCCGGGTGTCTTGCCCGACTCGTGCGAGTCGCTGGCGATGTCGAGGACGTCGTCGGCGAGCTGGAAGGCGACGCCGAGCCGCTCGCCGTACTGCGTCAGGATGTCGACGACGGTCTCGTCCACGCCGGACATCATCGCGCCGAACCGGCCGGAGACGGCGATCAGGGAGCCCGTCTTGCCGCCGATGACATCGAGATAGTGGTCGACCGGATCGCGTCCGTCGCGCGGTCCCGCCGTCTCCAGGATCTGGCCCGTCACCAGCCGTTCGAACGCCTCCGCCTGGACACGGACGGCCTCGGGGCCCAGATCCGCCAGGATGTGCGAGGCGCGCGCGAAGAGAAAGTCACCCGTGAGGACGGCGACCGAATTGCCCCAGCGGGCGTTGGCGCTGTCCACACCGCGGCGGACCTCCGCCACGTCCATCACATCGTCGTGGTAGAGCGTCGCGAGATGCGTCAGCTCGACAACCACGGCCGCGGGCACGACCCCGGGCGCGTACGGATCACCGAACTGGGCCGCGAGCATCACCAGCAGCGGCCTGAACCGTTTGCCGCCGGCCCGGACCAGATGCTGAGCCGCCTCCGTGATGAAGGGCACCTCGCTCTTGGTGGCTTCGAGCAGCCCCGCCTCGACAGCCGCCAGTCCGGTCTGGACATCGGCCTCAAGAGCCTGGTCCCGCACGCTCAGCCCGAACGGCCCGACGACGGTCACGAGAAGTACTCCTGTCTGCTGACGATCACACGGATTGTCGATGTGTCGCTGTCATCACTCAAGTCAGCGTATCCGGTCGCCTTTCGATCACCATGGGCGCCTTCCCGGCACCGCCGGTATGTTCGGGATCAGTCATACGACCGGGAGCGGTCGTTTTATCCGGAACGGTGACCGACACACGGGCGAACACGGAGCAGCCGCCATCTGGCGACACGCACCCGCACCGATGCGCACGACAGGCCCCGCGGACCGTGGACCGGCTGCCGGTTCGGGGCTACCGCCGGTACGGCCGCCGGGCCGTCGGGCGCACCCTGCACTTTTCGGTCGAAGCGGGCTTTTCGCCACTGCCGTGGCGGGGCAACGTCGACGTAACGTGTCCTGCATCGATCCGGAAAGCGAGGCAGCACCCATGCCCGAGCAGAGCCCGCTCGTACCGGCCGAGGGCGATCCCTTCGGCCCGCACAACCTGCCGTACGGAGTCTTCTCCACGGCCGACGAGCCCGACCGCCGTCGGCTGGGCGTCCGTATCGGCGATCAGGTGCTCGACGCGGGAGCCGCGGCGAACGCCCTGGGCTCCCCGTACGCGGCGCTGCTCGACCGGCCGAGCCTCAACCCGCTGATGGCCGCCGGGCGCACGGCCTGGCGTGATGTACGGCGGGCCCTGACCGCATGGGTCACCGTCCCTGCGCACCGGGCGGACATAGAGCCTCTGCTCCACCCGCTCACCGCCGTCACCCTGCATCTGCCGTACGAGGTCGCGGACTATGTCGACTTCTACGCGAGCGAACATCACGCCACCAATGTGGGCCGGATCTTCCGGCCCGACGGCGCCGCGCTGACGCCCAACTGGAAGCACCTTCCGATCGGTTACCACGGCCGGGCCGGCACGATCGTCGTCTCCGGTACGGATGTGGTGCGCCCGTCGGGCCAGCGCAAGGCGCCCTCCGATCCGGCACCCGTCTTCGGGCCCTCCGGCAAGCTCGACATCGAGGCGGAGGTCGGCTTTGTCGTCGGTACGCCCTCGGCGCAGGGCACGGCGGTGGAGTCGGTCTCCTTCCGCGACCATGTCTTCGGGCTCTCCCTCCTCAACGACTGGTCGGCGCGTGACATCCAGGCGTGGGAGTACGTACCGCTCGGCCCGTTCCTCGGGAAGTCCTTCGCCACCTCCGTCTCGGCCTGGGTGACGCCGCTGGAGGCCCTGGACGCGGCCCGGGTGGCGCCTCCGGCCCGTACGGACGCGCTGCTCCCGTATCTGGACGACGCGGACGACGAGGAGCCGGGCGGCTTCGATCTGCGGATCACGGTGTCCCTCAACGGCCAGGTGATCTCCGAGCCGCCGTTCTCGGCGATGTACTGGACGGCGGCCCAGCAGTTGGCCCATCTGACGGTCAACGGCGCCTCGCTCCGTACGGGCGACCTCTTCGCGTCCGGTACGGTCAGCGGCCCGGCCCGCGAGGAGCGCGGCTCCCTCCTCGAACTCACCTGGAACGGCACCGAGCCGCTCGAACTGCCCGACGGCAAGCGGACGTTCCTGGAGGACGGCGACGAGGTCACCCTGACGGCCTGGGCTCCGGGCCCCGACGGCACCCGCGTCGGACTCGGCGAGGTGACGGGCCGGATCGTCTCCGGATGAGCCACGGACGATGCCCGACGCACGGGGCCCGGCACCTCGATGAGATGCCGGGCCCTGTCGTATATACGTCTACGGGTACGCCGGGTCTACGGGTATGCCGGAGAGAGACCGGGACGCGCGGGCCACGCGGGATGCGCGCCCCGCGCTCCGGCGTCCCTAGCGCACAAAGCCTCCGGCCTGGCTCGCCAGATCCAGGAAGTACTGCGGCGCCACGCCCAGCACCAGTGTGACCACCACACCGATACCGATCGCCATCGTCGTCAGCGCCGAGGGCACCGCGACCGTCGGGCCCTCGGGCCTCGGCTCGCTGAAGAACATCAGCACGATCACCCGGATGTAGAAGAACGCCGCGATCGCCGAGGCGATCACACCGACCACCACCAGCGCGCCCGCGCCTCCGTCGGCCGCCGCCTTGAACACCGCGAACTTCCCGGAGAAGCCCGAGGTCAGCGGGATACCGGCGAAGGCGAGCAGAAAGACCGCGAAGACCGCCGCCACCAGCGGTGAACGCCGCCCGAGCCCGGCCCACTTGGACAGATGCGTCGCCTCGCCGCCCGCGTCCCGTACGAGCGTGACGACCGCGAACGCGCCGATCGTGACGAAGGAGTACGCCCCCAGATAGAAGAGGACGGACGAGATGCCCTCGGGCGTCGCGGCGATCACACCGGCCAGGATGAAGCCCGCGTGCGCGATCGAGGAGTACGCCAGCAGCCGCTTTATATCGGTCTGGGTGATCGCGACGATCGCGCCGCCCAGCATGGTGACGATGACGACGGCCCACATGACCGGCCGCCAGTCCCAGCGCAGCCCCGGCAGCACGACATACAGCAGCCGAAGCAGCGCGCCGAAGGCCGCCACCTTGGTCGCCGCGGCCATGAAGCCGGTGACGGGCGTGGGCGCGCCCTGGTAGACATCCGGCGTCCACATGTGGAACGGCACCGCGCCGACCTTGAAGAGCAGTCCCATCAGGATCAGCGCGCCGCCGATGAGCAGCAGCGCGTCATTGCCCATGGTGTCCGCGAGCGCCGGGCTGACGTTCTGCACGGTGCCGTCGACGACCTCCGCGATCCGCGCGTACGACACGGAGCCCGCGTACCCGTAGAGCAGCGCGATCCCGAAGAGCAGGAACGCCGAGGAGAAGGCGCCCAGCAGGAAGTACTTGACCGCGGCCTCCTGCGACATCAGCCGCTTGCGGCGGGCGAGGGCGCAGAGGAGATAGAGCGGCAGCGAGAAGACTTCCAGCGCGATGAAGAGCGTCAGCAGATCGTTGGCCGCCGGGAAGACCAGCATGCCCGCGACGGCGAACAGGGCCAGCGGGAACACCTCGGTGGTGGTGAACCCGGCCCTGACCGCGGCCTTCTCGCTCTCGCTGCCGGGCACGGCCGCGGCCTGCGCGGCGAAGGAGTCGATCCGGTTGCCGTGGGACTCCGGATCGAGCCGACGCTCGGCGAAGGTGAACACGGCGACGACCGAGGCCAGCAGGATCGTGCCCTGGAGGAAGAGCGTCGGGCCGTCGATGGCGATGGCGCCCATCGCCGCGATGTGCTTCTTCGAGGTGCCATATCCGCCGGCCGCCAGGGCGACCACCGACGCGAAGGCGGCGGCCAGGGCGACGACGGAGAGGAAGAGCTGCGCGTGATAGCGCGCCTTGCGCGGAAGGAACGCCTCGATCAGGATCCCGAGGACGGCGGCGCCCGCCACGATCAAGGTCGGTGCCAACTGCGCGTATTCGATGTTCGGGGCCGGGATCTTGTCGATCCCGTCGGCCGCCGTCGTTGTCCACAGGCTGTGGACGGCTGTCGCACTCACGGGGCGGCCTCCACCTCGGGCTTGGGATCGGTCTGCTGTACGTCGGACAACGTGTGCTCCACCGCCGGATTGACGATCTCGGTGAGCGGCTTGGGATAGACGCCCAGGAAGAGGAGCAGCGCGATCAGCGGCGCGACGACCACCAGCTCCCGAACCCTCAGATCGGGCATGCTCCTGACCTCGGCCTTCACCGGTCCGGTCATCGTGCGCTGGTAGAGCACGAGGACATAGAGCGCGGCGAGCACGATGCCGATGGTGGCGATGATGCCGACCACCGGATATCTGCTGAAGGTGCCGACCAGGACCAGGAACTCACTGACGAACGGCGAGAGCCCCGGCAGCGAGAGCGTGGCCAGACCGCCGATCAGGAAGGTACCCGCGAGCACCGGTGCGACCTTCTGCACACCGCCGTAGTCCGCGATGAGCCGCGAGCCGCGCCGGGTGATCAGGAAGCCGGCCACCAGCATCAGCGCGGCCGTCGAGATCCCGTGGTTGACCATGTAGAGCGTGGCGCCCGACTGGCCCTGGCTGGTCATCGCGAAGATGCCCATGATGATGAAGCCGAAGTGCGAGATCGACGCGTACGCGATCAGCCGCTTTATGTCGCGCTGGCCGACCGCGAGCAGTGCTCCGTAGACGATGCTGATCAGCGCCAGCACCAGGATCACCGGAGTGGCCCACTTGGACGCCTCCGGGAAGAGCTGGAGGCAGAAGCGCAGCATCGCGAAGGTGCCGACCTTGTCGACCACCGCGGTGATCAGTACGGCGACGGGCGCGGTGGATTCGCCCATGGCGTTGGGCAGCCAGGTGTGCAGCGGCCACAGCGGCGCCTTCACCGCGAACGCGAAGAAGAAGCCGAGGAAGAGCCAGCGCTCGGTGCTGGTCGCGATCGACAGCGAGCCGTTGGCCCGTGCCTCGGCGATCTCGGAGAGCGAGAAGGTCCCGGCGACGACATAGAGCCCGATGACCGCGGCCAGCATGATCAGGCCGCCGACCAGGTTGTAGAGGAGGAACTTGACCGCCGCGTATGAGCGCTGCGTCGCCGCCGCCTCGTCCCCGCCCGCATGGGCGCGATCCCCGAAGCCGCCGATGAGGAAGTACATCGGGATGAGCATGGCTTCGAAGAGGATGTAGAAGAGGAAGACATCGGTGGCCTCGAAGGAGAGGATCACCATCGCCTCGACCATCAGGATCAGCGCGAAGAAGCCCTGGGTCGGCCGCCAGCGGCGGTTCGGCCGGGCGTCCTCCAGCGGATCGGCGTCATGCCAGCCGGCCAGGATCACAAACGGGATCAGCAGCGCGGTCAGCGCGAGGAGCGCCACACCGATACCGTCCACGCCCAGTTCGTAGCGCACTCCGAAGTCGGAGATCCAGGCGTGCGACTCGGTGAGCTGATACCGGGCGCCGCCCGGCTCGAAGCGGACCACGACCAGGGCGGCCAGCACCATGGTGGCGAGCGAGAAGACCAGCGCCAGCCACTTGGCGGCGGTGCGCCGGGCGGCCGGGACGGCCGCCGTGGCGATCGCGCCGACCGCGGGCAGTACCGCCGTGGCCGTCAGAAGAGGGAACGACATTTCCGGTTACACCGCCCTCATCAGCAGGGTCGCGGCGATGAGCACTGCCGTACCTCCGAACATCGAGACCGCATAGGTGCGGGCGTAGCCGTTCTGCAGCTTGCGCAGCCGGCCGGAGAGCCCGCCGAACGACGCCGCGGTGCCGTTGACCACTCCGTCGACCAGGGTGTGGTCGACATAGACCAGGGAGCGGGTGAGGTGCTCGCCGCCGCGGACCAGGACCACATGGTTGAAGTCGTCCTGGAGCAGATCGCGGCGGGCGGCCCTGGTGAGCAGCGAGCCGCGCGGCGCGGTCACCGGGACCGGCCGGCGTCCGTACATCAGCCAGGCCAGCGCCGCACCGATCACCAGGACGACCATGGTGGCGCCGGTGACGGTGGCCGCGCTGATCGGCGCTTCTCCGTGGTGGTATCCGGTGACCGGCTCCAGCCAGTGCACGAACCGGTCGCCGATGGCGAAGAAGCCGCCCGCGAAGACCGAGCCGAAGGCCAGGATGATCATCGGGATGGTCATGGACCTCGGCGACTCGTGCGGATGCGGCTCGTGCCCGTGCTCGTCCGGCTGCCAGCGCTTCTCGCCGAAGAAGGTCAGCAGCATCACCCTGGTCATGTAGAACGCGGTGATCGCCGCGCCGAGCAGAGTGACGGAGCCGAGGATCCAGCCCTGTGTACCGCCCTTGGCGAAGGCCGCCTCGATGATCAGGTCCTTGGAGAAGAAACCGGAGAGACCGGGGAAGCCGATGATCGCCAGATAGCCGAGCCCGAAGGTCACGAAGGTGACCGGCATGTGCTTGCGCAGACCGCCGTACTTCCGCATGTCGACCTCGTCGTTCATGCCGTGCATGACCGAACCGGCCCCGAGGAAGAGCCCGGCCTTGAAGAAGCCGTGCGTCACCAGGTGCATGATCGCGAAGACATAGCCGATCGGGCCGAGGCCCGCCGCCAGGATCATGTAGCCGATCTGCGACATCGTCGAGCCCGCGAGGGCCTTCTTGATGTCGTCCTTCGCGCAACCGACGATCGCACCGAAGAGGAGCGTGACCGCGCCGACCACCACGACCACCAACTGGGCGTCCGGAGCGGCGTTGAAGATGGCGCCGGACCGGACGATCAAATACACGCCCGCGGTCACCATCGTGGCCGCGTGGATCAGGGCCGAGACCGGAGTCGGGCCCTCCATGGCGTCACCGAGCCAGGACTGGAGCGGCACCTGGGCCGACTTGCCGCACGCGGCGAGCAGCAGCATCAGCCCGATCGCCGTCATCTTCCCCTCGGTGGCGTCCCCGGTGGAGCCGAGGACCGGGCCGAAGGCGAAGGTCCCGAAGGTGGTGAACATCAGCATGACCGCGATCGACAGACCCATGTCACCGACGCGGTTGACCAGGAAGGCCTTCTTGGCGGCGGTGGCCGCGCTGGGCTTGTGCTGCCAGAACCCGATGAGCAGGTACGAGGCGAGACCGACGCCCTCCCAGCCGAAGTACAGCAGGAGGTAGTTGTCGGCGAGGACCAGCAGGAGCATCGCCGCCAGGAACAGATTCAGATAGCCGAAGAAGCGGCGCCGCCGCTCGTCGTGCTCCATGTATCCGATCGAGTAGATGTGGATCAGCGTGCCCACACCGGTGATCAGCAGGACGAAGGTCATCGACAACTGGTCGAGCTGGAAGGCGACATCCGCCTGGAAGCTCTCGACGGGAATCCAGCTGAAGAGATGCTGGTGCAGCGTGCGTCCGTCACCGCTCCTGCCGAGCATGTCGCTGAACAGCACCACGCCGATCACGAACGACGCCGCGGCCAACAGTGTGCCGAGCCAGTGGCCCACACGGTCGAGCCGGCGGCCCCCGCAGAGGAGGACCGCAGCTCCCAGTAGAGGCGCCGCGATGAGCAGCGCGATCAAGTTCTCCACGATTCAGCGACCCCTCAGAGCTTCATCAGACTGGCGTCGTCGACCGAGGCCGAGTGGCGGGAACGGAACACGGACACGATGATCGCCAGTCCGACCACGACCTCCGCGGCGGCGACGACCATGGTGAAGAAGGCGATGATCTGGCCGTCGAGATTGCCGTGCATCCGGGAGAAGGTCACGAAGGCGAGATTGCAGGCGTTGAGCATCAGCTCGACACACATGAAGACCACGATCGCGTTCCGCCGGATAAGTACACCGGCGGCGCCGATCGTGAACAGGAGGGAGGCGAGATAGAGGTAGTACACCGGGTTCATGAGTTGACCTCCTCCTCGTCGCGGCCGAGCCGCTCCGCGGAGCGCCGCTCCAGCGCCTTCAGGTCCGCGATCGCCTCGTTCGACACATCGCGGATCTGGCCGCGGGCCTTCAGCGTCTTGTTGACCGTCAGCTCGGAGGCTGTGCCGTCCGGCAGCAGACCGGCGATGTCCACCGCGTTGTGCCGGGCGTAGACACCGGGCGCCGGCAGCGGCGGAAGCTGTGTGCCCTTGCGCACCCGCTCCTCGGCCATCTCCCGCTGTGTCTTGGCCCGTTCGGTGCGCTCCCGGTGCGTCAGCAGCATCGCGCCGACGGACGCGGTGATCAGCAGCGCGCCGGTGATCTCGAAGGCGAAGACGTACTTGGTGAAGAGCAGCGCGGCCAGTCCTTCGACATTGCCGCCGGCGTTGGCCTGGCCGAGTCCCGTGAAGGAGTTCAGCGAGGCGTTGCCGATGCCCGCGATCAGCAGCGCACCGAAGCCGACTCCGCAGAGAGCGGCCAGCCAACGCTGGCCCTTGAGTGTCTCCTTGAGGGAGTCGGCGGCGGTGACACCGACCAGCATGACCACGAAGAGGAACAGCATCATGATCGCGCCGGTGTAGACGATGATCTGGACGACGCCCAGGAAATACGCGCCGTTGGCCAGATAGAAGACCGCCAGGACGATCATCGTGGCGGCGAGACTCAGCGCGCTGTGCACGGCCTTCTTCATCAGGATCGTACAGAGCGCGCCGATCACCGCGACGGTGCCGAGGATCCAGAACTGCACGGCCTCCCCGGTCGAGGTGGTGGAGGCCGCGGCGGTGACGGACGTCAGCGAGCTGACGGAGGCGGCGAGCGTGCTCATGCGCCGCCCCCCTCGCCGGACGGAGTCTCGCCCTTGCTCACCGCGACCTGCCGGACCGTGCCGGGCGCGGCCTCGGTGACCAGACCGCGGTAGTAGTCCTGCTCATCCGTGCCGGGGAAGATCGAGTGCGGTGTCTCGACCATGCCCTCCTGGAGCCCCGCGAGGAGCTGCTCCTTCGTATAGATCAGATTCTCGCGGGAGCTGTCGGCCAGCTCGAAGTCATTGGTCATCGTGAGCGCCCGCGTCGGGCACGCCTCGATGCACAGACCACAGAGGATGCAGCGCGCGTAGTTGATCTGGTAGACGCGGCCGTACCGCTCGCCCGGGGAGTAGCGCTCCTCCTCGGTGTTGTCCGCGCCTTCCACATAGATCGCGTCCGCCGGGCAGGCCCAGGCGCACAGCTCACAGCCGATGCACTTCTCCAGGCCGTCCGGATGCCGGTTCAGCTGGTGCCGGCCGTGGAAGCGCGGAGCCGTCACCTTCTGCTGTTCCGGATACTGCTCGGTCAGCCGCTTCTTGAACATGGCCTTGAAGGTCACGCCGAAGCCGGCCACCGGATTCCGGGGAGGACGGGGGATGTCCCCGTGCGAAGAATCAGACACCGTCAGCCTCCTTTCCGTCACTCTCGGTTCCGTCACTCACAGTATTGACCCCACCACTGACAATCAGCTCCCGCTCCCGCCTCGGCCGCCTGCGCGGTACGGGCGGCAGCGTCTGTCCTGGCAGTGGTGGTACGGGGAATCCGCCCGCCATCGGATCGAAGGCCGGCGGCTCGGGCTCGCTCGCCGCCGCGGCCCGCTCCTGCTTGTCGCGGAAGATGTCCACGACGAAGGAGAGCAGCAGCAGCGCGATGACCGCTCCGCCGACGTACAGCAGGATCGACTGGAAGTCGTAGTTCTCGTTGCGCAGCGCGCGTACGGTCGCGACGAGCATCAGCCAGACCACCGAGACCGGGATCAGGACCTTCCAGCCGAGCTTCATGAGCTGGTCGTAGCGGACGCGGGGCAGTGTGCCGCGCAGCCAGATGAAGAAGAAGAGCAGCAGCTGCACCTTGACGACGAACCAGAGCATCGGCCACCAGCCGTGGTTCGCGCCCTCCCAGAAGGTGGAGATCGGCCACGGTGCGCGCCAGCCGCCGAGGAAGAGCGTCGTCGCGACGGCCGAGACGGTGACCATGTTGACGTACTCGGCGAGCATGAACATCGCGAACTTGATGGACGAGTACTCGGTGTTGAAGCCGCCGACGAGGTCGCCCTCGGACTCCGGCATGTCGAAGGGCGCGCGGTTAGTCTCGCCCACCATCGTGACGATGTAGATGATGAAGGAGACCGGCAGCAGGATGATGTACCAGCGGTCGGCCTGCGCCTCGACGATCGCCGAGGTCGACATCGAGCCCGAGTAGAGGAAGACCGAGGCGAACGCGGCGCCCATGGCGATCTCGTACGAGATCATCTGCGCGCAGGAGCGCAGACCGCCGAGCAGCGGATACGTCGAGCCCGACGACCAGCCCGCGAGGACGATGCCGTAGATCCCGACCGAGGCGACGGCGAGGATGTAGAGCATCGCGATCGGCAGGTCGGTGAGCTGCATCGTGGTGCGCTGGCCGAAGATCGAGACCTCGTTGCCGGCCGGGCCGAACGGGATCACGGCGATCGCCATGAAGGCCGGCACCGCGGCGATGATCGGCGCGAGGACATAGACGACCTTGTCCGCGCGCTTGACGATCACGTCTTCCTTGAGCATCAGCTTGATGCCGTCGGCGAGCGACTGGAGCATGCCCCAGGGACCGTGCCGGTTGGGCCCGATCCGCAGCTGCATCCAGGCGACGACCTTGCGCTCCCACACGATGGAGAAGAGCACGGTCACCATCAGGAACGCGAAGCAGAAGACGGCCTTGACGGCCACCAGCCACCATGGATCGCGGCCGAACATCGACAGGTCCTCGGCGGCGAGAACCGTCTGCGGAGCCGTCGCGAAGTGGGCGAGGGCGGTCATGCGCGCACCTCCGGTGCCGGGTTGGCCGGGCCGATACGGACCAGCGTGCCGGGGCGTGTGCCGGTGTCCGCGAGAACACCGCCGCCCGTGGAGTTCAGCGGCAGCCACACGACCCGGTCGGGCATCTCCGTCACCAGCAGCGGCAGAGTGACCGTGCCCGCGGGCCCGGTGACGGCCAGTTCGTCGCCGTCCTTGACGCCCGTCTCGGCGGCCGTCGTGGCGGAGAGCCGGGCGACCGCGGCATGGCGAGTACCCGCCAGCGCCTCGTCGCCCTCCTGGAGCCTGCCCTGGTCGAGCAGGAGCCGGTGGCCCGCGAGGACCGCCTCGCCGTCGCCGGGACGCGGCACCGGACGGGACGACTCCAGCGGTTCGTCGGCGCGCTCTCCGTCCCAGCCGCCGAGCCGGTCGAGTTCCGCGCGTACGGCCTTCAGGTCCGGCAGCGCGAGATGCGCGTCCATCGCGTCGGCGAGCATGTGCAGCACGCGCGCGTCGCTCGGTGCGAGGCGCCGTGTCATCTGCTCGGGCTTGAGCGAGGCCTCGAACGTCCGCGCCCTGCCCTCCCAGTTGAGGAAGGTGCCCGGCTTCTCCGCGACGGCGGCGACCGGGAAGACCACGTCCGCCCGCTCGGTGACCTCGCTGGGCCGCAGCTCCAGCGAGACCAGGAAGCCGACCGAGTCCAGCGCGGCCAGCGCGCCGGCCGGATCGGGCAGATCCGCGACCTCGACGCCCGCGACGAGCAGGGCGCCCAGCTCGCCGGTGGCGGCGGCCTCGATGATCCGGCCGGTGTCGCGGCCGTGGCGGTGCGGCAGTTCGCGTACGCCCCAGACCGCCGCGGTCTCCTCACGGGCCCGCGGGTCGACGGCGGGACGGCCGCCGGGCAGCAGCGTCGGCAGCGCGCCCGCCTCGACCGCGCCGCGCTCGCCGGCCCGCCTCGGGATCCACACCAGCCGGGCGCCGGTCGCGGTGGCGGCCCGCGCCGCGGCGGTGAGCCCGCCGGGAACGGCCGCCAGCCGCTCGCCGACGATGATCACCGCGCCCGGAGCGCGCAGCGCCTCGGCGGCGCGTGCTCCGTCCCCGTCCAGTCCCGTGGCGGAGGTGAGCGCGTCCAGCCACTCGGTCTCGGTGCCGGGCGCGGCCGGCAGCAGGGTGCCTCCGGCCTTCTCCAGACCGCGCGTGGCGTGGGTGGCGAGCGAGAAGGTGCGCTGGCCGTGCTGACGCTGTGCCTTGCGCAGCCGCAGGAAGACGCCGGGCGCCTCCTCCTCGGACTCGAAGCCCACGAGCAGGACCGTCGGCGCCTTCTCCAGCGTGGAGTAGGTCAGGCCCGTACCGTCCAGGTCCCGGCCGCGTCCCGCGACATGCGCGGCGAGGAAGTCGGCCTCCTCGGTGCTGTGCACGCGCGCGCGGAAGTCGATGTCATTGGTGTCGAGGACGACCCGGGCGAACTTGGCGTACGCGTAGGAGTCCTCGACGGTGAGCCGGCCGCCGGCCAGCACACCGGCCCGGCCGCGCGCGGCGCCCAGACCGCGGGCGGCTGCCGCCAGCGCCTCGGGCCAGCTCGCCGGTTCGAGGACGCCGTCCTCGTTCCGTACGAGCGGAGTGGTGAGCCGGTCGGGCTTCTGCGCGTAGCGGAAGCCGAACCGTCCCTTGTCGCAGATCCACTCCTCGTTGACCTCGGGATCGTTCGCCGCCAGCCGCCGCATGACCTTGCCGCGCCGGTGGTCGGTACGGGTCGCGCAGCCGCCCGCGCAGTGCTCGCAGACGCTCGGCGAGGACACCAGGTCGAACGGTCGGGAGCGGAAGCGGTACGCCGCCGAGGTCAGCGCGCCGACCGGGCAGATCTGGATGGTGTTGCCGGAGAAGTACGACTCGAACGGATCGCCCTCGCCGGTGCCGACCTGCTGGAGCGCGCCACGCTCCAGCAGCTCGATCATCGGGTCGCCCGCGATCTGGTTGGAGAACCGCGTGCAGCGGGCGCAGAGCACACACCGCTCACGGTCGAGCAGCACCTGGGTGGAGATCGGCACGGGCTTCTCGAAGGTGCGCTTCTTGCCCTCGAAGCGGGTGTCCGGATCGCCGACCTGCATGGCCTGGTTCTGGAGCGGGCACTCGCCGCCCTTGTCGCAGACCGGGCAGTCCAGCGGGTGGTTGATGAGCAGCAGCTCCATCACTCCGCGCTGCGCCTTCTCGGCGACCGGCGAGGTGAGCTGCGACTTGACGACCATCCCGTCGGTGCAGGTGATGGTGCAGGACGCCATCGGCTTGCGCTGGCCCTCGACCTCCACGATGCACTGCCGGCAGGCACCGGCCGGATCGAGCAGCGGATGGTCGCAGAAGCGCGGGATCTCGATGCCGAGCAGCTCGGCGGCGCGGATCACCAGAGTCCCCTTGGGGACGGAGATCTCGATGCCGTCGATGGTCAGCGAGACAAGGTCCTCGGGCGGGACCGGGGCCTCACCGCTCCCGGAGCCGGCGGCCGACGTGGTGACGGTCATGCGTTCACCTCCAGGTGGTTGTCGGCCCAGGCGGTCGACCTGGACGGGTCGAGAGGGCAGCCCTTGCCGGTGATGTGCTGCTCGTACTCCTCGCGGAAGTACTTGAGCGAGGAGAAGATCGGGGCGGCGGCGCCGTCGCCGAGCGCGCAGAACGACTTGCCGTTGATGTTGTCGGCGATGTCGTTGAGCTTGTCGAGATCGGACATCTGTCCCTTGCCGGCCTCGATGTCGCGCAGCAACTGGACCAGCCAGTACGTGCCTTCGCGGCACGGCGTGCACTTGCCGCAGGACTCGTGCGCGTAGAACTCGGTCCAGCGGGTGACGGCCCGTACGACACAGGTCGTCTCGTCGAAGCACTGGAGCGCCTTGGTGCCGAGCATGGAGCCCGCGGCGCCCACGCCCTCGTAGTCCAGCGGGACATCGAGGTGCTCGTCGGTGAACATCGGCGTCGAAGAGCCGCCGGGCGTCCAGAACTTGAGCCGGTGGCCCTTGCGGATACCGCCGCCCATGTCGAGGAGCTGGCGCAGCGTGAGGCCGAGAGGGCCCTCGTACTGGCCGGGATTGGTGACATGCCCGCTGAGCGAGTAGAGCGTGAAGCCCGGGGACTTCTCGCTGCCCATGGACCTGAACCAGTCCTTGCCGCGGTGCAGGATCGCGGGAACAGACGCGATGGACTCGACGTTGTTGACCACAGTGGGGCACGCGTACAGACCCGCGACCGCCGGGAAGGGAGGGCGGAGCCTGGGCTGGCCGCGACGGCCCTCCAGCGAGTCGAGCAGCGCGGTCTCCTCGCCACAGATGTACGCGCCCGCGCCCGCGTGCACGGTGACATCGAGATCGAGTCCGCTGCCCAGGATGTTCTTGCCGAGATAGCCCGCCGCGTAGGCCTCGCGGACCGCTTCGTGCAGCCTGCGCAGTACGGGCACGACCTCGCCGCGCAGATAGATGAAGGCGTGCTGCGAGCGGATCGCGTAGCAGGCGATCACGATGCCCTCGATGAGGGAGTGCGGATTGGCGAAGAGAAGAGGGATGTCCTTGCAGGTGCCCGGTTCCGACTCGTCCGCGTTGACGACGAGATAGTGCGGCTTGCCGTCGCCCTGCGGAATGAACTGCCACTTCATTCCGGTGGGGAAGCCCGCGCCGCCTCGTCCGCGCAGCCCGGATTCCTTGACGTACGCGATGAGATCGTCGGGCGCCATCGCGAAGGCCTTCTTGAGGCCCTCGTATCCGTCGTGCCGCTCGTAGGTGGCCAGGGTCCAGGATTCCGGCTGGTCCCAGAAGGCGGACAGAACGGGTGCGAGGAGCTTCTCGGGACTCGTCCCGTTCTCGTCCAGCTCGGCTGTCATGGTCATCACTCCCCCTCCTCAGCTTCAGGTCCGGCCGGGCCGGCAGAGTCGGAGGCCGACGTCTGCCGCGGTGCGTCGTGCGGTGCCTCCGAGTCGCGCGGGCGGACCACCCTCGGCCTGGGCGCCTCGCCCTTGGCCAGCCGCAGACCGACCAGCGACGCGGGGCCGGCGCCGCCCGTGGCTCCGACGGCGCCCGGGCGCTCGTCGGGGAAGCCGGCGAGGATGCGCGCGGTCTCCTTGTAGGTGCACAGCGGCGCGCCACGGGTGGGCTCGACGGGACGGCCGTCGCGGAGATCGTCAACGAGACGCTTGGCGCTGTCGGGCGTCTGGTTGTCGAAGAACTCCCAGTTGACCATCACCACGGGAGCGAAGTCGCAGGCCGCGTTGCACTCGATGTGTTCGAGCGTGACCTTGCCGTCCTCGGTCGTCTCGTCGTTGCCGACGCCGAGGTGCTCCTTCAGCTCGTCGAAGATGGCGTCGCCGCCCATCACCGCGCAGAGCGTGTTCGTACAGACGCCGACCTGGTAGTCGCCGCCCGGCTTGCGCCGGTACATGGAGTAGAAGGTCGCGACGGCGGTGACCTCGGCGGTGGTCAGGTCGAGCAGCTCGGCGCAGAAGGCCATGCCCGTACGGGACACATAGCCCTCCTCCGACTGCACCAGATGCAGCAGAGGGAGCAGCGCGGAGCGTGTCCCGGGGTAGCGGGCGATGATCTCCTTGGCGTCCGCTTCGAGCCTGGCCCGTACCTCGGCCGGGTAGTCGGGCGCGGGGAGCTGGGGCATGCCCAGGCTGACCTCGGAGTTGGGCGGTGTGGCGGTCACCGGTCGACGCCTCCCATCACGGGGTCGATGGACGCGACGGCGACGATGACATCGGCGACCTGGCCGCCCTCGCACATGGCCGCCATGGCCTGGAGATTGGTGAAGGACGGGTCGCGGAAGTGGACCCGGTAGGGACGTGTGCCTCCGTCGGAGACGACATGCGCGCCGAGCTCGCCCTTGGGCGACTCGACGGCCGCGTACGCCTGTCCCGGCGGCACCCGGAAGCCCTCCGTCACCAGCTTGAAGTGATGGATCAGAGCCTCCATGGACGTGCCCATGATGTTCTTGATGTGGTCGAGCGAGTTGCCCAGGCCGTCGGGGCCCAGTGCGAGCTGGGCGGGCCAGGCGATCTTCTTGTCGGCGACCATCACCGGTCCCGGCTCCAGCCGGTCCAGGCACTGCTCGACGATATGGAGCGACTGGCGCATCTCCTCCAGCCGGATCAGGAAGCGGCCGTACGCGTCGCAGGAGTCGGCGGTCGGGACGTCGAACTCAAAGGTCTCGTATCCGCAGTACGGGTCCGACCTGCGCAGATCGTGCGGGAGCCCGGCGGAGCGCAGGATCGGTCCGGTGGCGCCCAGCGCCATGCAGCCGGCCAGATCGAGATAGCCGACGTCCTGCATCCGGGCCTTGAAGATCGGGTTGCCGGTGGCGAGCTTGTCGTACTCCGGCAGGTTCTTCCGCAGCGTCCTGATCAGCTCGCGCAGATGGTCGACGGCGCCCGGAGGCAGATCCTGGGCGAGCCCGCCGGGCCGGATGAACGCGTGGTTCATCCGCAGTCCGGTGATCAGCTCATAGGCATCGAGAATCAGTTCACGATCGCGGAAGCCGTAGATCATGATCGTCGTCGCGCCCAGCTCCATACCGCCGGTGGCGATACAGACCAGATGCGAGGAGAGCCGGTTCAGCTCCATCAGCAGAACGCGCAGCAGCGTGGCGCGGTCCGGGATGTCGTCCTCGATGCCGAGCAGCTTCTCCACGCCCAGGCAGTACGCCGTCTCGTTGAAGAACGACGTCAGATAATCCATGCGCGTGACAAAGGTGGTGCCCTGCGTCCAGTTACGGAATTCGAGGTTCTTCTCGATACCGGTGTGCAGATAGCCGATGCCGCAGCGGGCCTCGGTGACGGTCTCGCCCTCGATCTCCAGGATCAGCCGGAGCACTCCATGGGTGGACGGGTGCTGGGGACCCATATTGACGACGATCCGCTCGTCGTCCGCCTTGGCGGCGGACTGGACGACCTCGTCCCAGTCACCGCCGGTGACGGTGTAGACGGTGCCCTCGGTCGTCGCGCGGGCGGTGGCGTGCGGGGTTTCGTCGTGCGGGGTTTCGTGAGGAGCAGACATCAGGAGTACGACCTCCGCTGGTCCGGAGCCGGGATCTGGGCGCCCTTGTACTCGACGGGGATACCGCCGAGGGGATAGTCCTTGCGCTGCGGGAAGCCCTGCCAGTCGTCCGGCATCATGATCCGGGTCAGCGCGGGATGGCCGTCGAAGATCAGGCCGAAGAAGTCGTAGGTCTCGCGCTCGTGCCAGTCATTGGTCGGATAGACCGCGACCAGGGACGGGACATGCGGATCGGCGTCGGGAGCGGACACCTCCAGCCGGATCAGCCGGCCGTGGGTGAGCGAGCGCAGATGATAGACGGCGTGCAGCTCACGGCCCTCGTCGCCCGGGAAGTGGACGCCCGAGACTCCGGTGCAGAGCTCGAAGCGCAGCGCCGGATCGTCACGGAGCGTACGCGCCACCTGTACAAGGTGTTCCCGGGCGATATGGAAGGTGATCTCGGCGCGGTCGACGACCGTCTTCACGATGGCGCTCTCGGGAGCGAGTCCCTGCTCCTCCAGCGCGCCTTCGAGCTCGTCGGCGATCTCGTCGAAGACACCGCCGGGGCCGCCGTACGGCCGGACCGAGGCGCCGGGCAGCGTCACGGTCCGTACGAGACCGCCGTAACCGGAGGTGTCGCCGCCGTTGTTGGCGCCGAACATGCCCTTCCGTACGCCGATGACCTCACCGGTGTCGTCCCGGGGGGACGGAACGTTATTTCCGGATTGCTGCTCGTCGCTCACTGCAG
This sequence comes from Streptomyces sp. NPDC059743, assembly GCF_042732975.1. NCBI lineage: Bacteria > Bacillati > Actinomycetota > Actinomycetes > Kitasatosporales > Streptomycetaceae > Streptomyces > Streptomyces sp. NPDC059743. The sequence goes on from NZ_JBHWGS010000013.1 coordinate 214,886, forward strand.
CAGCCCCTTCATCTCGATCGTCGGGAGCGCCTTGAGAGCCGCTTCCTCCGCCTCACGGGCCGCTTCCTCCGCGTTGACCCCGAGCTTGGAGCTCTGGATCTTCTGGTGAAGCTTGAGGATGGCGTCCATCAGCATCTCGGGGCGCGGCGGGCAGCCGGGCAAATAGATGTCAACAGGGACAATGTGATCAACACCCTGGACAATCGCGTAATTATTGAACATACCGCCCGATGACGCACAAACCCCCATGGAGATCACCCACTTGGGATTGGGCATCTGGTCATAGACCTGCCTCAGCACGGGCGCCATCTTCTGGCTCACACGTCCGGCCACGATCATCAAGTCGGCCTGCCGCGGCGAGCCGCGGAAGACCTCCATGCCGAACCGCGCCAGGTCGTAGCGACCGGCGCCGGTCGTCATCATCTCGATCGCGCAGCAGGCGAGGCCGAAGGTGGCGGGGAAGACGGACGACTTCCGCACCCAGCCCGATGCCTGCTCGACGGTGGTGAGCAGAAAACCGCTCGGCAGCTTCTCTTCGAGTCCCATTGGTGCCCCCTTGGCCCCTTTAGTCCCATTCTAGGCCGCCGCGCCGCCATACATAGGCGTAGGCGACGAAGACGGTGAGCACGAAGAGCAGCATCTCCACGAGCCCGAAAATCCCCAGCGCGTCGAAGGTGACGGCCCAGGGGTAAAGGAAGACGATCTCGATGTCGAAGACGATGAAGAGCATCGCCGTCAGGTAGTACTTGATAGGGAAACGGCCGCCTCCGGCCGGCGTGGGTGTGGGCTCGATGCCGCACTCGTACGCCTCAAGTTTCGCCCGGTTGTACCGCTTTGGGCCGATAAGCGTGGCCATGACCACGGAGAAGATGGCAAACCCGGCCCCGATGGCGCCGAGCGCGAGGATCGGCGCGTAGGAATTCACGCTCCTCAGCTCCTTCCAGTCGTCCTTGACCGTTGGACCGCACCGGGCATCCACCTCGCCGCCTCACCCCGATCACCGAAGATCACGTACATGTGAGGCAGTTCACAAGCCCGACTGCCACGCATCCTATGCCTGGTGGTCTGTGATCTGCGACACGGGGTACGGCAACAGCTTTGTGATCTCCACCACCTGACGAACGATCATGAAGTCGGATGAGCGGTGATCTTCATACGCGAAGCGGCCGGGCCCTCACCAGATGTGACATCCGAGCTCGTTCCCGCTGGTCGGAGGCGTATTGCCCTACCAAGAGATGCACCGTACAGGCAAATTGGCGATGGGACGACCGGGAGTGATAAGGCGCCTGAGCTCACCCGGGCGAGGGCGACGCGAGGACCGAAGTGGACACGTGCGCGCATTCACGAGCAAGCGGGACGACGCCACGGACGCGCCACGGACGCGCCATGGACGCACCGATTCACCCTCGCGAATCCCGGCCACCGCGCCTCGGCCCGACTCCGTGATCGTTTCGACCGTCGGCGGTGACCGTCCTGTGACCTGTACCACTTCACTCAACCTTCGAGAGAAGCGGGCTTGGCCATGAGTGTGAAGGGGTGGTAAGCGGTGGGCAATTCGGGCCTTTCTTCAAAAGCCCATGATCAAGGCCATGATCAGCCGTGCCCGTTTTGCCCGTTTCGGCGTCAATAAAAGCGACAACTAAGCGGATTCAAATATTCCGGACGTAACTGTGGCGCAATACACGATGCTTGACGGGAACCAGGTCACTCCTGATAGCGATGTGCTCATGTCCCACACCGCTCACATACCCAGCCACCGGAAACCCCGCCGCGGCGCGTCGAAAGTCGCCATCCGTGCCGGAGTCGCCGGTGGCGTCCTCAGCACGATCGCGGTGGCCGGTGCCGCCGGACCGGCGAACGCCGCCGAGCCGGTGACCGAGACCATCGAAATGCCCACGCTCACATCCGGGCTCGCAGGCGCCGTCGCACAGTCCGCGGACGCCACCCAGAGGGCCGCTCTCAACTTTGAGCTGAGCGCCCAGGAGAACGCCGCCGCCGTCAAGGCCGCGCAGGCCGCCAGGAAGGCCAAGGCCGAGGCGGAGCGCAAGGCGGAGGCCCAGCGGGCGGAGGCGAAGAAGAAGGCCGAGGCCGCCGCCCGCGCCAAGGCCGAGGCGACGGCGCGCGCGTCCCGTACCGCCGAGCGCACGACGCTCGCGCCGACGTCCACGAGCAGCGACTCGGGCTCCAGCTCCGGTACGGCCACCACGCCCAAGGCCACCACGAAGGCCTCCGGCTCCGCGGGCGCGCTCATCGCGTTCGCGCAGGCCCAGCTCGGTGACGCGTACGTGATGGGTTCCACGGGCCCCAACGCCTGGGACTGCTCCGGTCTGGTCCAGGCCGCGTACCGGCAGATCGGCGTCGACCTGCCGCGTGTCTCGCAGGACCAGTCGACGGCCGGCACCCAGGTCTCCCTGAGCAACCTCCAGCCGGGCGACATCCTCTACTGGGGCGGTGCGGGCAGCGCGTACCACACCGCGATCTACATCGGCGGCGGCGAGTTCATCGGTGCGCAGAACCCGAGCTCAGGCGTGGTCCAGAAGTCCCTGGACTGGGACCCGCCGAGCGGCGCGGTCCGCGTCCTCTGACGTCCCGCCTGATAGGTGTTACCGAGGGCCCGCACCCCGCTCGGGGGGATGCGGGCCTTCGCTGTCCCCCGATCGAGTGACGGCACGGCCGATCGCTTCTGGGTAGAACCCAGGTGGACGAAGCGCACCGCCTCCAGGAGGTACCGCATATGACCGTTCGCGGGATCGACGTCTCCTCGCACCAGAATTCCACCTTCAGCACGAACGGGCTCTCGTTCGTCTTTGTGAAGGCTACCGAAGGTGTCTCCTACATCAATCCGAAGATGACCACGCAGGCCGCGCACGGGCGGGCGGCCGGTCTGGTGGTGGGCTTCTATCACTTTCTGCGGCCCGGGAGCATGAAGGCGCAGGCCAGATATTTCGTGGAGGAGTGCGCGAGCATCGAGGGCGATCCGCTCTTCGCGGACTGGGAGGACGACGGAGTCTCCTGCGCCGAGAAGGACGCGTTCCTCGCCGAGGTGAAGCGGCTCCGAGGTGCGACACACCGCGTCGGGCTCTACTGCGGGCAGTACTACTGGCTGCACCGGGACACCACCAGCAACGCGGGCGACGCGCTGTGGATCGCGGACTATGTGACGCCCGGAGAGCCCCGGATCAAGGCCCGATGGAGGTTCCACCAGTACACGGACACGCCGGTCGACACGAACCTCGGAGCGTTCGCCGACCGGGCGGCGCTGCGGAAGTGGGCGGACGGCTAGGAGGCCCCGTCCGGCAAATCCGGCCCGCAGCCGGTGATCACGCCTTCGGGACTCATGCCTTGGGGGCTCACGCCTTGGGGGCTCACGCCTTGGGAGCCACCTTCGACAGGCCGTTGATGATCCGGTCCATCGCGTCGCCGCCCGTCGGATCGGTCAGGTTCGCCAGCATCTTCAGCGTGAACTTCATCAGCAGCGGATGCGTCAGACCGCGCTGGGTCGCCAGCTTCATGATCTTCGGGTTGCCGATCAGCTTCACAAACGCGCGGCCCAGCGTGTAGTAGCCGCCGTAGGTGTCCTTGAGGACCTTCGGATAGTGGTGCAGGGCCAGTTCGCGCTGCGCGGGCGTGGCACGGGCATGCGCCTGGACGATCACATCGGCGGCGATCTGGCCCGACTCCATGGCGTACGCGATGCCCTCGCCGTTGAACGGATTGACCAGACCGCCCGCGTCACCCACCAGCAGCAGGCCCTTGGTGTAGTGCGGCTGGCGGTTGAACGCCATCGGCAGGGCGGCGCCGCGGATGGGCATCGTCATGTTCTCCGGCGTGTAGCCCCAGTCCTCCGGCATCGACGCGCACCACGCCTTCAGCACCTCGCGCCAGTCCAGCTCCTTGAAGGAGTCGGAGGTGTTGAGGACGCCGAGACCGACATTGGACGTACCGTCGCCCATCCCGAAGATCCAGCCGTACCCGGGCAGCAGCCGGTCCTCACCGGGCCCTCGCCGGTCCCACAGCTCCAGCCAGGACTCCAGATAGTCGTCGTCGTGGCGCGGCGAGGTGAAGTACGTACGGACGGCCACTCCCATCGGCCGGTCCTCGCGCCGGTGCAGTCCCATCGCGAGCGACAGCCGCGTCGAGTTGCCGTCGGCCGCGACGACGAGCGGCGCGTGGAAGATGACCGGTGTCTTCTCCTCGCCCAGTTTGGCGTGCACACCGGTGATCCGGCCGGTGCGCTCGTCGGTGATCGGAGCGCCGACATTGCAGCGCTCGTAGAGCCGCGCGCCCGCCTTCTGCGCCTGCCGCGCGAGCTGCTCGTCGAAGTCGTCCCGCTTACGGACCAGTCCGTAGTCCGGATACGAGGCCAGATCCGGCCAGTCGAGCTGGAGCCGTACACCGCCGCCGATGATCCGCAGGCCCTTGTTGCGCAGCCAGCCCGCCTCCTCGGAGATGTCGATGCCCATCGACACCAACTGCTTGGTGGCACGCGGGGTGAGCCCGTCACCGCAGACCTTCTCGCGCGGGAACGCCGTCTTCTCCAGCAGCAGTACGTCCAGGCCCGCCTTGGCCAGGTAGTACGCGGTCGTGGAACCGGCGGGGCCTGCGCCGACGACGATCACATCCGCGGTGCTTTCGGAGCGGGGCTCGGTCACGGCTGGTTCTCCCGAAGACTCGAAATTGCGTACCGGACGGCACTGGACATGTGCAGTCTATGGGGGCGCACCGATGCCTCCACTGAAGGGCTGCCCCCGTGAACAACATGACCACGCCGCTCCCCGCTCCCGTGGTGCAGCTCCGCGTGCCCACCGACGAGGACGCGCTCAACTGGCACCGGGTGTTCGACGATCCCGAGGTGATGGAGTTCCACGGCGGTACGTCGGCGGAGCTCTCGGTGTACGAGGAGTTGACCGCCCGTCAGCGCAGGCATGACGCGGAGCGCGGCTTCTGCTTCTGGACGCTGCTGGACGAGGACGGCGAGGTGATCGGCTTCACCGGCGCGCAGCCCTGGCCGCACGAGTCGTTCGGGCCGGTCGGCGAGATCGAGATCGGCTGGCGCCTCGGCCGGGCGCACTGGGGCCGCGGTTACGCGACGGCCGCCGCGCGGGCCGCGCTGGAGCGGGTACGGGCGGCGGGCGTCGGCCGGGTCGTCGCGATGGTGAACGCGCGCAACGAGCGCTCGGTCGCGGTGACCCGGCGGCTCGGGATGGAGCTGGCTGAGACCTATCCGTTCACATCACGGGGAGCCGAACAGCAGGCGCACTGCTTCCGGTTGGAGCTGTAGAGCCGCAGGAACAGTCGAGCCGGTTCGGGTCCGTTCCGGTTCGGAATGTTTCCGGATGCTTCCGGCCGGTTCAGTCCCGTACGCCTCTGTGCAGCGCCACGATCCCACCGGTCAGATTCCGCCACGCGACCCGGGACCAGCCCGCCGACTGCAACCGCGCCGCCAGCGCGGGCTGGTCCGGCCAGGCGCGGATCGACTCGGCGAGATAGACATACGCGTCGGGATTGGAGGAGACGGCACGCGCGGCCGGCGGCAGCGCCCGCATCAGATACTCGGTGTAGACGGTCCTGAACGGCGCCCAGGTCGGATGCGAGAACTCACAGATCACCACCCGGCCGCCCGGCTTGGTCACCCGGTACAGCTCACGCAGCGCGCGATCCGTGTCCTGGACATTGCGCAGCCCGAAGGAGATCGTCACCGCGTCGAACACCTCGTCCGCGAACGGCAGTCGCGTCGCGTCCCCGGCCGTGAACGGCATCCACGGATGGCGCCGCTTGCCCTCCTGCAGCATGCCCTGGGAGAAGTCGCACGGCACGACATAGGCGCCGGTGGCGGCGAAGGGCAGCGAGGAGGTGGCGGTGCCCGCGGCCAGGTCGAGGACCTTCTCCGCCGGGCGGGCGTTCACGGCCTTGGCGACCGCCTTGCGCCACACCCGGTCCTGGCCGAGCGAGAGCACGTCATTGGTGAGGTCGTAGTTGGCCGCCACGTCGTCGAACATGGAGGCGACTTCGTGCGGCTGCTTGTCCAGGGATGCGCGGGTCACGCGCCCATTGTGTCCCCCACGCCGCCTCTTCCCGAAACCGGGGCCGAGCCCCCGGAGCCTCGTTCTGTCCTCGATCGCCGGACGGGTTCTTACCGGACGGGCTCCTAACGGCTGCGGTGGAGCAGGCGGCCCGCCAGGACCGTTGCCACACAGGTGGCCGCGCCGTGGGTGGTCAGGGTGGTGTACGGCGCGGTCTCCGGGAGTACCGGGACCGCGAAAACCGCAAAATCCGCAGGGCCGCCCTCCGTGAGCAGAGGCAGGAAGACCTCCCGTGCCGGGCGACCGGCCACAAAGAGGTCCAGAGAAGGCGGGCCCGAGGGCTCCTCGTACCGGCGTTCCACGTGCAGGCCCGCGCGCGCCACCGCGTCTCGTACCGCCGCCCGCCTCAGCTCCCCGGCCACCGCGACCGTGCCGTGCGCCAGCATCCGCTGCACGCCGCGCCGCGCGCTCGCGCCCCAGCGGGCGTCGGTCAGCTCCAGCGCGGCGAGCGCCTCGCCGGTGAGCGGCTCGGTGCCCAGTTCGTCGGCCTCGCGCGGATCGGGATGGTAGGTGCGCTCCAGCAGCTCGGGACCGTACGGATTGCGCAGCCCGGGCGTGATCACACCCGGCCAGCGCCGGACCCGCGCCGTCGGGCTCACGGCGGCCAGCTCTTCGTACGGGCCGACGGCCGCGACCGTACGTCCCTCGATCAGCACCGCGCCGCCGGGCACAGGCTCGCGGTCCGCGCCCGGAAGCAGCAGGTCGGCGCGGTGAATGACCAGCACAGCAGGCTCAGTTGGCGCTGAGCAGCTTCAGCTCCGGGTGGGCCGTACCGCCCTCGATCGCCGTCGACGAGATGTGCGAGGCCACGCGGTCGTCCACCGGGTCGTTCGCCGGATCGTCGTGCACGACGAGGTGTTCGTACGTCGTGGCGCGCTGCGCCGGGACACGGCCCGCCTTGCGGATCAGATCGATGATCTCCAGCCGGTTCGAGCGGTGCTTGGCACCGGCCGAGGAGACCACGTTCTCCTCCAGCATGATCGAGCCGAGGTCGTCCGCTCCGTAGTGCAGCGAGAGCTGGCCGACCTCCTTGCCCGTGGTCAGCCAGGAACCCTGGATGTGCGCGACGTTGTCGAGGAAGAGCCTCGCGATCGCGATCATGCGCAGATACTCGAAGAGCGTGGCCTGTGTCTGACCTTTCAGATGGTTGTTCTCGGGCTGGTAGGTGTACGGGATGAATGCGCGGAAACCGCCCGTACGGTCCTGTACGTCGCGGATCATCCGGAGATGCTCGATGCGCTCGGCGTTGGTCTCGCCGGTGCCCATGAGCATCGTGGACGTCGACTCGACACCCAGCCCGTGCGCCGTCTCCATGATCTCCAGCCACCGCTCGCCGGACTCCTTGAGCGGCGCGATCGCCTTGCGCGGCCGTGCGGGCAGGAGTTCGGCGCCCGCGCCGGCGAAGGAGTCGAGGCCCGCGTCATGGATACGCCGGATGGCCTCCTCGACGGAGACACCGGAGATCCGGGCCATGTGCTCGACCTCGGAGGCGCCGAGGGAGTGGATGACGAGCTGCGGGAAGGCCTGCTTGATGGCGCGGAAGTGCTTCTCGTAGTACTCCACGCCGTAGTCCGGGTGGTGGCCGCCCTGGAACATGATCTGCGTACCGCCCAGCTCCACGGTCTCCGCGCAGCGGCGCAGGATGTCGTCGAGATCGCGGCTCCAGCCCTTGGCGGTGTCCTTGGGCGCGGCATAGAAGGCGCAGAACTTGCAGGCCGTCACACAGACATTGGTGTAGTTGATGTTCCGCTCGATGATGTACGTCGCGATGTGCTCCGTCCCGGCGTACCGGCGGCGGCGCACGGCGTCGGCCGCGGCGCCCAGCGCGTGCAGCGGCGCCGAGCGGTACAGATCGAGCGCCTCCTCGGGAGTGATACGGCCGCCCGCGGCGGCACGGTCGAGGACGCCAGTGACATGTACGGACGTGAGGTCGGCCTTCTCGGTCACCGGGGCAAGTCCTTCCCAAGGGGGCTGTAGACGACGGTCCAGCCTACGTCAGGGGTACGACACGGCTCGCGCCCGGCCGTACCGGCTCACCGTTCTCGCTGTTCGGTTTCTCACGGCTCGGTTTCTCACTGCTTGGTGAGCGTGCCCTTCGGAGTACCGGCCGCCGCCTCGTCGGACTCGTAGAGAACCGTCCCGTCATCCTTGAGTGTGAAGGTCAGTCCGGCCTCGGCACCGGTGCACAGTCCTTGGGTACCGGCGTTGTCCTCGTCGGTCCGTTCCGTGACGCGGAGTTGGCCGGCGGTGCCCGAGACGAACTTGCCGATGCTGCGGCACTCCGTGTCAATGCCGAGGACGGAGATGGTGTACGTCATACGGACCACGTCGTCTCCTTTCGCGCCCTTGCTGATCACGGCGGTGGCGTCGCCGTGCGTCGCTCCGCTGCGCTCGGTGGTCGGGCCCTTCCAGGTGCCGATGAAGGCCGCGGGCACCTCGGTGACCGGCTTGGGTGCGTCCGAGGCGGGATCCGAGCCCGTGCTCGAATCGGCGGGCGGCTGCGAGGTGGAAACGTCCGCGGACGAGCCGGGCGGCGAGGCGCTGTTGTTGTCGTCGCTCCCGTTGCTCGGCAGGAGGTCGAAGAGAAAGGCGCTGCCCACCAGCACGGCGGCCAGCGCGCCCGCCACCGTCAGGGCCACCGTGCAGCTCACTCTGCGACCGCGTCGGCCGGCGCCCGTACCGCTGCCGCTGCCGCCGCCCGGGGCCGTCCCCGTCCCCGGACCCGTACTCGTACCGGCGTCCGTGGTGAAGGCGACCGACAGCCGTCCGTCGGAGGCCCGCTGTCCCGGAAGTGAGGCGTCCCGCACCTGATCCACGGGCGAGTCCACCGCCGGATCCACGGGCGGACCGAAGACGCCCAGCGGCGCGCCACCGCTCGCCGCGCCACCGGCCGGCACGCCACCGGCCGGCGCCGCCGCCTCCAGATCCAGCAGCCGCACCGCCGCCCGGCTCACCTCCTCGACCAGCGGTCCCGGCAGCCAGCCCGCCGCCACCAGCCCGGCGGCGCCGCCGGGAGCCAGTACGCGCGCGACCTCGTCCGGCGCCGGCCGTGCGGACGGCTCCTTGGCGAGACAGCGCGCGGCCAGGTCCCGCAGATCGCCGCGCAGGGCGCCCAGCTCGGGCTCCTCGTGCACCACCTTGTAGAGCAGGGCGGCCGAGGAGTCACCGGGAAAGGGACTCTCGCCCGTCGACGCGTACACGAGGACCGCGCCCAGCGAGAAGACATCGGCCGCGCCGGTGATGCCCTTGCCGAGGATCTGCTCCGGCGACATATAGCCCGGCGAGCCGACCGAGACTCCGGTGGAGGTGAGCGAGGCGGTGCCGTCCGTGGCACGGGCGATACCGAAGTCGATCAGCCGAGGGCCGTCGAGGGAGAGCAGGACGTTGGACGGTTTGACGTCCCGGTGGACCAGTCCCAGGGCGTGCACGGCCGTCAGCGCCTCCGCGAGTCCCGCGCCCAGTGCCCGTACCGAGTCTTCGGGCAGTCGGCCGTGTCCCGCGACCGCCTGGGTCAGCGAAGGGCCCGCCACATAGGCCGTGGCCACCCACGGAACAGCCGCTTCCGGATCCGCGTCCAGCACCGGCGCCGACCAGCGAGGGCCGTCAGGTCCCGTACCGACGCGCCGCGCCGCCTCGACCTCGCGCCGGAAGCGGGCGCGGAACTCCTCGTCCGTCGCGAAGTGCGGATGGACGACCTTGACCGCGACCGTACGGCCGCCCGCCGAGCGCGCCAGATAGACACGGCCCATTCCGCCCGACCCGAGCCGCCCGAGCAGCCGGTACGGGCCGATGGTCGGCGGTTCACCTGCCTCCAGCGGCTGCATGCCCGTCCCCCTCGTCATGTCATGCGTTTGTACGCATACGAAGACTAGGGGCTGAGGATGGCGAGAGGGTTGAGGAAGAGTGGCTCCGCTCAGACCGTGAGCAGTTCTACGTTCACCGTGGCTGGGAAACCCGTCGTCGGCCCTGTCCTGCGCGCGAACTCCCGTACGCCGGCGAGCTGCTCCGGGCCGAAGCGGAAGTCCAGCGTGGTGAAGTAGCGCTCCAGCAGCTCCGCGTCGAAGGTCTCCCAGCGCGCCGCCTGTTTGGCCACCTTCGCGACCTCTTCCAGGGAGAGATCCCGGGACGCGAGAAACGCCTCGTGGACCTTCCGTACGACCATCGGCTCGCGCGCCAGATACTCCTTGCGCGCCGCCCATACCGCGAAGACGAACGGCAGCCCGGTCCAGTCCTTCCACATCAGTCCCAGATCGTGGACCTGAAGACCGAGCCGTGGCGCGTCGTGCAGCGAGGCGCGCAGTGCGGCGTCACCGATCAGTACGGCCGCCTCCGCCTCCTGCATCATCAGTCCGAGATCGGGCGGACAGGTGTAGTACTCGGGCCGGACCCGGTACTGCTCGGTGAGCAGAAGCTGAGCGAGCCGTACAGATGTACGAGAAGTCGAGCCGAGGGCCACCCGGGCACCGTCGAGCTGCTCCAGCGGTACCTGCGAAACGATCACACAGGACATCACGGGGCCGTCGCAGCCGACCGCGAGATCGGGGAATGCGACAAGATCGTCGGCGTTGCGGAGGAATTCGACAAGAGTGATCGGCGCGATATCCAGCTCTCCCCGTACGAGCTGTTCGCTGAGCTTCTCCGGCGTGTCCTTCGTCAGCTCCAGATCAAGAAGGGTTCCGGTCCTGGCGAGGCCCCAATAGAGCGGCAGGCAGTTCAGGAACTGGATATGGCCGACACGCGGCCGGCTGCGAGGGTGGTCGCTTCCGGCGGGCCCTGTCGCGGGAGCCGTCTGGCGCGATGCCGTCGGCTCCGGGACCGGCTCCGCCGCCTCTGGCGCGGTCTCTGCCTCTGTGTTTTCCACGGGACTGTCCACAGCGCGAGGCTAGACCCGCGGCGCGCGGACGAGCGCCCCGGGGCACGGTTCGCCGGCGTTCGTCAGCACGTCAGACGCCTATACAAACGTCCGGGTGAAGTGATCTTTCCCTCTACCGCCGAGCGCGGAGTGCGTGCTAGGCTCGCCGCAAGTTGCAGTTTGGTTTCCCTTGCAGTACAGAGCCTGCGGAGCATGTGACCCGCAGGCTTTTGTAGTTTTCAGACTTCTTTGCAGGTTCTGGAGCAGGGCAACCCTTTGGCCCAAGGAGGGCTTATGGCTACCGGAACCGTCAAGTGGTTCAACGCTGAAAAGGGCTTCGGCTTCATCGCCCAGGACGGCGGCGGCCCGGATGTCTTCGTCCACTACTCCGCGATCAACGCGACCGGCTTCCGCTCCCTTGAGGAGAACCAGGTCGTGAACTTCGACGTCACTCAGGGTCCGAAGGGCCCGCAGGCGGAGAACGTCACCCCGGCCTAGTTGCCCGGGTCGGCGATCGCGCACGACTTACCGCAGTACCAAGGAGTTCTGCTTGCCTCACTCGGGTGGGGCAAGCAGAACTCCTGCCTTTTTCCGGCCTGGTTTTCCCGATTCACCGCGCGTTTTCCCGCCTCACCGCGCCGGGCGTGTCGGGTGCGTTGTGAGCAGCCCCGCGGGGCCCGCAGAGCCCGCGCCTCAGGGGTACAGGGCCTCGATCTCCGTGGCGAAGTCCGCCAAGATCTCCTCTCGCCTCAGTTTGAGCGAAGGCGTCAGATGGCCGTTCTCCTCCGTGAAGTCGACCGGCAGGACACGGAACCGCCGGATGGACTCGGCACGGGAGACCAGCCGGTTGGCCTCGTCGATCGCGCGCTGGAGCGTTCCGCGCAGCTCCTCGTCCTCGACCAGTGCGGAGAGCGGAACGTCCTGCTTCCTCTTCATCTGCCGCCAGTGGGCGAGACCGTCCGGTTCGAGAGTGATCAGGGCGGTGATGTACGGACGGTTGTCGCCGAGCACCATGCACTGGCTGACCAGCGGATGGGCCCGCAGCCAGTCCTCCAGAGGCGCGGGCATGACGTTCTTGCCGGCCGAGGTGATGATGACGTCCTTCTTGCGGCCGGTGATCGTCAGATAGCCGTCCTCGTCCAGCGCGCCCAGATCGCCCGTGGCGAACCAGCCGCGCTCCGGCACCGCCTCGCCGCGCTCCGCGTCCCAGTACCCCGCGAACACCTGGCCTCCGCGCAGCAGCACCTCGCCGTCCTCGGCGATCCGTACCGCCGCGCCGGGCAGCGGCCAGCCGACCGTGCCCAGCCGGGGCTTGAGCGGCGGTGTGACGGTCGAGGCCGCCGTCGTCTCCGTCAGGCCGTATCCCTCGAAGATCTCGATGCCCGCACCCGCGTAGAACGCGGCGAGCCGGCGCCCGAGCGGTGAGCCGCCGCAGATCGCGTACGTCACCTTGCCGCCGAGGGCGGCGCGGATCCGCCGGTAGACCAGCGGATCGTAGAGCGCGCGAGCCGTACGCAGCGCGAACGAGGGCCCAGGGCCGGTGCCGTGCTCCAGCGCCTCCACGGCCTGCCCGTACCGCCGGGCGATCTTCGCCGCGCGGTCGAAGGACGAGGCGCGGCCCATCTTCTCGGCGGTGGCGCGGCCGGTGTTGAAGACCTTCTCCAGCACATACGGGATGGCCAGCAGGAACGTCGGCCGGAATCCCGCAAGATCCGCGAGCAGGTCCGGCGTCTTGATCGAGGGCGCGTGCCCGAGCCGTACCCGCGCGCGCAGACAGCCGATCGCGGCCATACGCCCGAGGACATGCGAGAGCGGCAGAAAGAGCAGGGTGGAGGCGGGCTCCTTGCTCACCGTCTTGAAGACGGGATGGAGGAGCTCGATGGCGTTGTCCACCTCCGCGAAGAAGTTGGCGTGGGTGAGGACACAGCCCTTGGGACGTCCTGTCGTACCCGAGGTGTAGATGAGCGTGGCGACGGAGCCGGGCGCGAGGGCGGCGCGGCGCTCGGTGACGGCCTCGTCCGGGAGGTGCTCGCCCGCGGCGCACAGGGTGGCGACGGCGCCGGTGTCGAACGCCCAGAGATGGGTGAGGCCGGGCAGCTGCCGGCGCTCCTGGCCGATCAGCCCGGCCTGCTGAGGATCCTCCACGACACAGGCGACCGCGCCCGCGTCCTGGAGGATCCAGCGGGCCTGGAAGGCGGAGGAGGTCGGATAGATCGGGACGGTGATCAGGCCCGCGGCCCAGGCGGCGAAGTCGAGCAGGGTCCACTCATAGGTCGTACGGGCCATGATCGCGAGCCGGTCGCCGGGCCGCAGTCCCTCGGCGATCAGCCCTTTGGCGACGGCGCGGACCTCATCGGCGAAGGCGGCGGCGGTGACGTCCTGCCAGCCGGTCTTTCCGCTCGCCCGGCCCGCGCGGCCCGCGCCGCCCGTCCTGCTCGTCCTGATCCTCCGGCTGTTCTCGTCCCTGTCGTTCGCCTTACGGCTGAGGACAACCTCGTCCGGGGCCTCGCGGGCGTTGTCGAAGGGAATGTCGGCGAGTGAGCCGCTCCGTACGGGCGGAACCAGCGGAGGTACGGACACTTCCCTGACGGTTCCGTCCTCCCGCACCTTCTCCGGTTCGACCGGCGACAGGGACGGCGACGGCAACGGCGAAGACAGGGCATCGGCGGACACGGCGGCATCGGACACAGGCGGCTCCTTGTCTGAGGATGAGGGCGATGGTGGCCGATGCCCTCCGGGCGTCCCTGCCCGGGGCCGTACGACCGGCGTAAAGCCGAGGTCAGACGGCCACCGGGACATGCACATCGCGCCCGGCCGCGTCGCCGTCACCGTCGTAGTCGTCCACCGGCGAGGCCGAGGCCGAGTTGTACGCCTCGTGGTCGAGAATCTTCTCCCGCGCCGCGACGACGACCGGCACCAGCGCCTGTCCCGCCACATTCGTGGCCGTACGCATCATGTCCAGGATCGGGTCTGGCGAAGCCGATAAGACCGACCGTGCCGATCGGCGCGAGTCTGATGACCCACCAGAGCGCCTTCTGGAGCAGTTCGAGCACGGCGGCGCTGAGCGTGAGGACCGGTTTGGCCCGCTCACCGAGCTGGAGCGCGGCGATACCGGCGACGGCGGCCATGAAGACGATCTGGAGAACGTTGAGTTCGGTGAACGGAGTGATGACATCGGTCGGCACGATGCCGGTCAGGAAGTCGAGCCAGGAGCCGGATCCCTCGGGCGCCTTGCCGTCCTTCGGAGTGAGGCCCGTGCCCGTGCCCGGGTTGGTGATCAGCCCGATCGCCAGGCCGATGGCGACCGCGATCAGTGATGTGATCATGAACCAGAGCAGCGTACGGGAGGCCAGCCGGGCCGCGTTGTTGACCTTGCGGAGATTGGTGATCGACACCAGGATCGCGAAGAAGACCAGCGGGGCCACGGCCAGCTTCAGCAGTTGGATGAAGATGGAGCCGATCTTGTTGAGCGTGGTGTAGAGCCAGTCGATGTCCTGGCTGCGGGCGAGCCAGCCGAGCAGGACACCGAGGACCAGACCCGCGACGATCTGGGCCCAGAACGGGATCCTCCGTATACGGGAGCCGACGGAGCCGGGTTCGGAATCGGAGGCGGAGTCGGGTTCGGCGGGCTTGTCGGTCGGGGAGGACGCGGAGTTCGCGGACACAAGCACACTCCAGACGTGACGTATCGGGAGAATACGGAACAGAGGTCTGGCGCGCCCGTATACGAAAGAGCGGCGCGTGCGGGCGCGCCACGAGCCGGATACCCCGGAAACGGCCGCCGAACGCACAACACCCCGGCGCCGGAGGGACGGCTCCGGGCCGAGGTGTCACGAGATGAGAGGGCTGGAGAGCTATACGCGTTGCGAGGAGGGCTGAGCCGCGCTCACTGTGTCGCGCCGTCCTCCTGGGACCGGTTGGCCTCCAGCTTCGCCTTGGCTCCGTCGACCTTGTTGACGAGCTGTGCCGACATCTCGTCGCGCTGCTTGCGGAGCAGGACCAGGCTGAGCGGCGCCGAGATCACCAGGGCGAGCAGCAGCACCCAGATGAAATTGGAGTCACCGAGTCCCTTGGGCAGCGCACCGACCTGAACCAGGCCGGCGACCACGACGAAACAGCCGGCGAAGATGCCGAGGCGCATCGCGGTGTACCGGATCGTGGCGCTTGTCTTCACAGCGGTCACAGCGGGCCTTCTCTCTTCCCTGGGTCCTGGTTCCTGCCGCGCGGACTCCGTATCCGCCCGAACAGTCAAGCACGTCCCGTTCAGTACTGATTCAGAGGGAGCAGCATGAAGATGTCATCGCGGTCGTCACCTGGGCCGACGCGGATCGCGTCCGGCACACGGCCCACCTCCTTGTAACCGCACGAGGCATAGAACCGGTCGACGCCCGTGCCGCCGCGGCAGGTGAGCCGGATCGCCTCGATGCCCTCCATACCGCGGGCCGCCTCCGCCGCCTCGGCCATGAGATCGCGGCCGTATCCCTTGCCCTGATGCCGTGGATGGACCATCACGGTGTAGAGCCACAGCCAGTGCCGCATCAGCCGGTGGGTGTTGAGCGTGAGGAACGCCGTCGCGGCGACGGCGCCCTCATCGTCGTACCCGACCAGCAGCCGGCAGCGGCCGTCGGCCATCGCCACGAAATGCTTGACCAGCTCGGGCCGTATGTCGTCGGCCGTCACCGGCGGGACGAACCCGACTGCGCCGTCGGCGTTCGACACATCCGTCCAGAGCGTGAGAACACCGTCGCGCAGGGCCCGGTCCACCGGTGGATCGAGCTCGAACACAAGAGTCATCACTAGGGCCTCTCGTTTGGATCTGGCTGGGCTCGCGTGCCCTGGCACCGCGCCTCGCCGCGTTGTCGTCAGTCGCCTACGCTCCGCGTGGGCTCCATCCTCCGCCTTGCGATCCACGGCACCAGACCCCGCTCCCTGATCCAGCCAGACCCAAACGAAAGACCCTAGCCCTCTCAGATCCGCATCGGCTGCGGGGACTCACGGCGGTCGGGATCCGGGCCGGGATACTCGCGGATGATCTCGTAACGGGTGTTCCGCTCGACGGGACGGAAGCCCGCGTCGCGGATGAGGTCGAGCAGATCCTCGCGGCCGAGCTTGTTGGGCGTGCCGTAATTGTCCGCGTCGTGCGTGATCTTGTACTCGACGACCGAGCCGTCCATGTCGTCCGCGCCGTGCTGGAGCGCCAGTTGGGCGGTCTGGACTCCGTGCATCACCCAGAAGACCTTGACATGCGGGACGTTGTCGAAGAGCAGCCGGGAGACCGCGAAGGTCTTCAGCGCCTCGGCGCCCGTGGCCATGGTCGTACGCGCCTGGAGGCGGTTGCGGACCTTGCCGTCCTTCATGTCCACGAAGTCGTGCTGATAGCGCAGCGGGATGAAGACCTGGAAACCACCGGTCTCGTCCTGGAGTTCACGCAGCCGCAGCACATGGTCGACGCGGTGGCGCGGCTCCTCGATATGCCCGTACAGCATCGTGGCCGGAGTCTTGAGGCCCTTCGAGTGCGCGAGCCGGTGGATGCGCGACCAGTCCTCCCAGTGGGTGTTGTGGTCCACGATGTGCTGCCGGACCTCCCAGTCGAAGATCTCGGCGCCGCCACCGGTCAGCGATTCGAGACCGGCCTCGATCAGTTCGTCCAGGATGTCGGAGGCCGACAGTCCGGAGATCGTCTCGAAGTGGTGGATCTCGGTGGCGGTGAACGCCTTGAGGGAGACCTGTGGGAGGGCCTCCTTGAGCGCGCTGAGCGAGCGCGGGTAGTAGCGCCACGGCAGCGTCGGATGGAGGCCGTTGACGATATGCAGCTCGGTGAGGCTCTCGCCCTCCATCGCCTTGGCGAGACGGACGGCCTCCTCGATACGCATCGTGTACGCGTCCTTCTCGCCCGGCTTGCGCTGGAACGAGCAGTACGCGCAGGAGGCGGTGCACACGTTCGTCATATTGAGATGACGGTTGACGTTGAAGTGGACGACATCGCCGTTCTTGCGCGTCCGCACCTCGTGGGCGAGACCGCCGAGCCAGGCCAGATCGTCCGTCTCGTACAGGGCGATACCGTCCTCACGGCTCAGCCGCTCGCCGGCCCTGACCTTCTCCTCCAGCTCGCGCTTGAGACCAACATCTTGGACAGATGCAGTCATCAGGCCGCCTCCCATACGTCTACCAATCGGGCCTGTCGAGCCTACGCCCCCGGTCGGACAGTCCCGACGCGGCCCTCCGCCCGGCCCTCGCTCCTCGGGCGGTTCCCCTCACTCCTCGGGCAGTTCGCCGACTCTGTTCTCCCACTTCGTGGAGAGAACGATGGTGGTACGGGTCCGGGAGACGCCCTTCGTACCGCTCAGCCGGCGGATCGTCTTCTCCAGCCCGTCCACATCACCGGCCCGCACCTTGAGCATGTACGAGTCGTCGCCCGCGATGAACCAGCAGTCCTCGATCTCGCTCAGATCGCGCATCCGGCGGGCCACGTCCTCGTGGTCGGCGGCGTCGGAGAGGGAGATCCCGATCAGCGCGGTGACACCGAGGCCCAGCGAGGCCGAGTCGACCGTGGCGCGGTAGCCGGTGATGACACCGGCCGCTTCGAGCCGGTTGATACGGTCGGTGACGCTCGGCCCGGAGAGCCCTACGAGGCGGCCCAGCTCGGCGTACGAAGCCCTGCCGTTCTCCCTGAGGGCCTGGATGAGCTGCCTGTCCACGGCGTCCATAAACCTGAAGCCTTCCATTATTCAGCAATCTCGCAAACTTACACTAAGAATCTAAGGCATACAGAGGTGAGATTCTGCGATTCTTCCCAAAGGGCAGACGCACCGGCAGACGCACCGGCGGACACGCCGTCAGTCGCCGCGAGAGCCGCCGAGCCCGCCCTCCCAGCGGCGGTACAGCCTGTGCGGCACTCCGGCCGCGTCCAGCACCCGCCCGGCGACGAAGTCCACCAGATCCTGGATATGCGTCGCGCCCGCGTAGAACGCGGGAGAGGCGGGCAGCACCACGGCGCCCGCCTCGTCCAGCGTCACCAGATGCTTGAGCGTCTGGCCGTTCAGCGGTGTCTCCCGTACGGCGACGACCAGCTTCCGGCGCTCCTTGAGCGTCACGCTCGCCGCGCGCTGGAGCAGATCCTTCGACAGCCCGAGCGCCACACCGGCCACACACGCCGTGGACGCCGGCACGATCAGCATCCCTTGGACGGGATACGAGCCGGACGACGGCCCCGCCGCCAGATCCCCGGCCCCCCAGTGCCGTACGCCGTCCAGGTCCAGGCCCTCCGGGCCGAAGCGGTCGGGCTTGCCGTCCGCGCCTCTGGCCAGCCAGGACCGCAGGTCGTCGCGCCAGTGCGCGTCCCTGAAGGCGATCCCGGTCTCGTCGAGCAGAGTCAGCCGTGACGCGCGTGAGACCACCAGGTCCACGCTCTCGCCGGCCGCCAGCAGCGCGCGCAGTACGGCCGCGGCGTACGGCGTACCGGACGCGCCGGAGACTCCGACGACCCAGGGACGCCGCGGCGGATGCGGCGGTCGCGGGCTGCCCCGGTCTTCCTGGTCTTCGTGCTGTGCGTACGATCCGGGCTTCACGGATCCGAGCCTATCCGGCACGCTCCACCGGGAACCGGGTAAGGTGCCTCGGCCGTTCCTGAGGTTGGGAGCAAGTGAACCGAGGGGGGCAGCATGACCGGCACCGGATTCGAGTGGCCCCGCACGGGCCGGGCCAGGACGGCCGCCAAGCTGATGGTGGGCTGGGTGGCCCTGCTCTGGGTGCTCGAAGTGGTCGATGTGGCCACGGCCCACTCGCTCGACGGGTACGGCATCGTGCCGCGCGAGCCGTCCGAGCTGGCCGACATCATCCCGGCCGCCTTCATCCACTTCGGCTTCGCCCATGTCGCGGCGAACAGCATTCCGCTGCTGGTCTTCGGCTTCATAGCCGCCCTCGGCGGTATCCGCCGCTTCATCGCCGTCTGCGCCGTGATCGTCGTGGCCGACGGCCTCGGCGTCTGGCTGATCTCGCCCTCGAACAGCAACACGGCGGGCGCGTCCGGTCTGATCTTCGGTCTGTTCGGCTATCTCCTGGTGCGCGGTTTTGTCGAGCGCAAGCCGGCCGGCATCCTCGTCGGTCTGGTGATCGGCGCGATATGGGGGAGCTCGATCCTGCTCGGCATCTCGCCGGCCAATACGACCGTGAGCTGGCAGGGCCATCTGATCGGCCTGATAGCGGGCGTCGCCGCAGCGTTCATGTTCCGCCGCCCGGCGGCCCGTAGCGCCGTCACACCGTAAGCGCCGTCACACCGTAAGCGCCGTCACACCGTAAGGGTCCGTACGGCCGTCACCCCGTGAGGCCTCGCACCAGCAGATCGAGCAGCGCGCATACGAACAGGGCGATCCCGATGAAGCCGTTGACCGTAAAGAACGCGCGGTTGAGCCGTGACAGATCGTGCGGCTTCACAATCGTGTGCTCGTAGAGGAAGGCCGCCACCACGATCACCAGCCCGGTCCAGAAGAACACTCCGGCGTCCGTGGCCAGCGCGTACCACACCAGCAGTACGGTCGTGACGGCATGGCAGGCGCGCGCTCCGTACAGCGCGCCCGGGATACCGAAGCGGGCCGGCACGGACATCACACCGTGCGCGCGGTCCGCCTGGACGTCCTGGCAGGCGAAGATCAGGTCGAAGCCGCCGATCCAGATCCCGACCGCCAGTCCCAGGATCACCGCGTCCCACGACCATGCGCCGGTGATCGCGATCCAGGCGCCCACGGGGCCCATGGCCTGGGCGAGTCCGAGGATGGCGTGCGGGAAGTTGGTGAACCTCTTCCCGTACGGATAGACCACCATCGGGATCACCGCGATCGGCGCGAGGGCCAGACAGAGCGGATTCAGCGCCGCCGCCGCCGCGAGGAAGACCACGACGGCGACCAGCGCGCCCGTCCACGCGGAGCGCACGGACACCGCGCCCGTCACCAACTCCCGTCCCGCGGTGCGTGGATTGCGGGCGTCGATCTCCCGGTCGATGATCCGGTTGCAGGCCATCGCGAACGTACGCAGACCGACCATCGCGATCGTGACCAGCAGCAGCCGGCCCCAGTGGACATTCCCGTCGAACTGGAACATCGCGGTCAGCGCCGCGATATACGCGAACGGCAGCGCGAAGACCGAGTGCTCGATCATCACCAGCCGCAGGAACGCCCGGGTCCTGCTGCCGGGCTGTGCCGGTCCGGGCCCGAGGATCTCCGCTGCGCTCACAGGCCGTACTCCCTCCACCGGCGGTCGACCTTCGCCGCCGTCTCCGGGTCGGACTCGACCATCTCCGGCCAGCCGCCGTCCCGTGTGTACCCCTCCTCGGGGAGTTTCCTCGTCGCGTCGATCCCCGCCTTGCCGCCCCAGAACTGCTGGTAGGAGGAGTGGTCGAGATGATCGACCGGGCCCTCGACAACGGTGAGGTCACGCGCGTAGTCGGTGTTGCCCAGCGCGCGCCAGGACACCTCGTGCAGATCGTGGACATCGCAGTCCGCGTCGACCACCACGATCAGCTTGGTCAGCGACATCATGTGCGCGCCCCAGATCGCGTGCATCACCTTCTGCGCGTGCTTGGGATACTTCTTGTCGATCGAGACGATCGCACAGTTGTGGAAACCGCCCGACTCGGGCAGGTGGTAGTCCACGATGTCCGGCACGATGATCTTCAGCAGCGGCAGGAAGAACCGTTCCGTCGCGCGTCCCAGCGGCCCGTCCTCGGTCGGCGGACGGCCCACCACGATCGACTGGAGCAGCGGGCGTTTGCGCATCGTCACACAGTCGATGGTGAGCGCCGGGAAGGGCTCCTGCGGGGTGTAGAAGCCGGTGTGGTCCCCGAAAGGGCCCTCGGGAAGCGTCTTTCCCGGCTCCAGCCAGCCCTCGATGACGACTTCGGCGTTGGCCGGGACCTGGAGCGGCACGGTCTTGCAGTCGACCATCTCGATCCGCCGGCCCTGTACGAAGCCCGCGAAGAGATACTCGTCGATGTCACCGGGCAACGGCGCGGTGGAGGCGTAGGTCACGGCCGGCGGACAGCCGAACGCGATGGCGACGGGCAGCCGTTCGCCGCGCTTGGCGGCCACCTGGTAGTGGTTGCGGCTGTCCTTGTGGATCTGCCAGTGCATCCCGATGGTGCGCCGGTCATGGCGCTGGAGCCGGTAGAGCCCGAGATTGCGGACACCGGTCTCCGGGTGCTTGGTGTGCGTCAGACCGAGGTTGAAGAAGGATCCGCCGTCGCCCGGCCAGGTGAAGAGCGCGGGCAGTTGGTCCAGATCGACGTCGTCACCGGTGAGGACCGTTTCCTGGACGGGCGCGTCCTTGATCTTCTTCGGCGGTACATGCGCCATGGAGCCGAGCTTCCCGAAGGCCTCGCGCACTCCCATGAAGCCCTGCGGCAGCTCCGGTTTGAGCAGTCCGCCGATCTTCTCGCCGATCTCGCCGTACGAGCCGAGGCCCAGCGCCTTGAGCAGCCGGCGGTCCGTGCCGTACACATTCATGGCCAGCGGCATCGAGGAGCCCCGCACATTCTCGAAGAGCAGCGCGGGCCCACCGGACTTGTTCACCCGGTCGACAATCTCCCCGACCTCCAGATACGGGTCGACTTCGGCCTTGATGCGCTTGAGGTCGCCCTCGCGCTCCAGCGCCCGGAGCAGCGAGCGAAGATCGTCATAAGCCATGCGTCCCAGTATCGGCCACCCGGTACCCTGGGCCGGTCACCGGGGCCGTCACACGGCCTCCAACCGTTCCCGGGGGGACCGTCCAACCATGCTCAGGTATCTGCCGTTCCTGCTGGTCCTGGCCCTGTGGATCTACGCCTTCATCGACTGTCTGAACACTCCCGAGGAAGAGATCAAGGGCCTGCCCAAGGTGGTGTGGGTCATCATCATCCTGCTCTTCGGCGAGGTGCTGGTCGGTCCGATCGCCTGGCTGGTGGTGGGCAAGGTCCGGCGCGGACCGGCCGACGGCTCGACTCCGGCCGAGTGGCACCGTAACCACCGCGGGAAGTGGACGGCTCCCGACGACAATCCGGCGTTCCTGGACTCCTTGAAGGAAGAGAACAAGAAGGACGAGGCCCTGCTCAAGGACTGGGAGGCGGATCTCCGCCGCCGCGAGGAGGAGATCAAGCGCCGCGAGCGTGAGCAGGGCGGCAGCGACAACTGACGTACGTACGAAGGTGAATACGGCGGGTGCCCCGCGCGGAGCCGTCCGCGCGGGGCACCTGTCGTACGGGCCTTACGACCGCCGTAGCACCTGCCGTACGACCGGGCCTCAGACGCCCGCGTACGAGTGCTTGCCGGTGACGAAGATATTGACGCCGTAGTAGTTGAACAGCCAGCAGCCGAAGGCGATCAGCGCCAGATAGGCGGCCTTGCGGCCCTTCCAGCCGGCGGTGGCGCGGGCGTGCAGATAGCAGGCGTACGCGACCCAGGTGATGAAGGACCAGACCTCCTTGGGATCCCAGCCCCAGTAGCGGCCCCAGGCGTCGCCCGCCCAGATCGCGCCCGCGATGATCGTGAACGTCCAGAGCGGGAAGACGGCGGCGTTGACGCGGTACGCGAACTTGTCGAGCGTCCCGGAGGCGGGCAGCCGCTCCATCACGGAGGTGGCGAAGGAGCCGGGCTTCAGACCGGTCGCGAGCTTGGTCTCGTACCGCTCACGGAAGAGATAGAGCAGCGTGGCGACCGCGCCGACATAGAAGACCGCGCCGCAGAAGATCGCCGTCGAGACATGGATCCACAGCCAGTACGAGTGAAGGGCGGGCACCAACTGGTCGCTGTCGGTGTACAGGACGGTGACAGCGAGGCCGAGATCGAGGAGGACCGTGGTGATGAGCGGCAGGCCGATCCAGCGGACGTTCTTCTTCAGCGCGAGGAGCGTGAGATACACACCGACGGCCACGGTGGAGAAGGTGATGTTGAACTCGTACATGTTGCCCCACGGCGCCCGCTGTACGGACAGCGCGCGGGCGACCACACCGGCGGCCTCGACGGCCCAGGCGAGGACGGTGAGGGACACGGCGATCCGGCCGTACAGATCGCCCTGCGCGTCACCGCCGTGCGCGCCGGGACCGTCCGGGATGTCGCGGCTGCCGGATGCGGAGCGGGTGATGATCTTCGGCCGCTCCAGGACGGCGGTCGCGCCGCCCTTCTTCGCGACCTGGACCTTCACCGAACCCGCCGCGGACTCCTGGCCGTCACCGGTCAGCGCGGCGGCGGTACGGGCCACCTTGCTGCGGCTGCCGAGCAGCCACTCGGCGATATGCGCGAAGAAGGCCAGCGTGTAGACGGCCATGGCGGAGTAGATCAGCACATTGCTGGTCTGTGCCAGGCTCTCATTGGTTGCTGCGGCGGCGAGATTCACTTCTCAGCCCCTTCGACAGTCTGTTCTGCGGAATCGTCCGCGGGATCAGGCGCGCTGGGCGCCTCTGAATGGAGGGTGCCGGCCAGCTCGGCCAGTTCCTCGGGGAGCTTGGCGGACTCGCTGCGGCCGAGTCCCGCCATCTCTACGACGGTGACGCCGTCGGCGCCCCGTACGGCCCGGACCCAGATCCGGCGCCGCTGGATGAAGAGGGAGCCCGCCAGTCCCGCGATGGCGGCGACGGCACCGATGAGGGCCCAGGAGCTGCCGGGCTGCTGTGAGATCTGGAAGCTCGCCCACTCCTTGACATCCTTCTCGAAGGTGATCGAGCCGGCACCGTCCGGCAGGGTGAGCTTCTCACCGGGCAGCAGCGTCTTCTTCAGAAGATCGCCCTTGGCGTCCTTGAAGGCCGTCAGCTTCCTGGTGTCCAACTGGTACACGTTCTGCGGCAGTCCCGCGTCGACGCCCAGACTGCCGTGGTACGCGCCGACATTGAGCACCGGGAAGTCGAGCGCGGGGAACCGGGAGAACATCTGGCCCGATCCCTTTCCGCCGTAGGTCGGTACGAAGAAGGCGGCAAAGCCCAGTTGGTCCTTCTTGCCGTTCTTGTCCCGGTAGCCGTCCATCACCTTGATGGCGCCCGTGGACGAGACGTTGTTGTCGATGGGCAGCAGCGGCACCGCGCCGTTGAAGACGACCTGACCGCGGCCGTCCCTGACGGTGACGACGGGAGCGTAGCCGTGGGCGTTCAGATAGACCTTCGTGCCGTCCAGTTCGAGGGGCTTGTTGACCTCGATGACCGCTTTCTTCTCCGTGCCGCCCGCCTCGGTGGTGTAGCGGACGTCGGCCTTGTAGGTCCGTGGCGTGCCGAGCTGCGGTCCGCTGCGCTCATAGGTCCCGGTGAACTTGTCCAGGGTGAAGCTGAACGGGACCAGCTCGTCCGTGCTGAACAGGGAGCCGGACTTGAAGTCGTCGTACTGGGTGAGGGTGTTGGAGAAGCCGTCGCCCTCGACGACCAGCTTGCCGCCCTCCGATTTGAAGAGCTGTCCGGTGGCGAAGGCGACCAGCAGCACGATCAGCGCGATATGGAAGATCAGATTGCCGGCCTCGCGGAGATAGCCCTTCTCCGCGGCGACCGCGTCACCGGCGGTATGCGCGCGGAAGCGGTGCTTCTTCAGAATCGCGAGCGCGGCCTCGCGGGCGGCCTCGGGCGTGACCGTGGTGCGCCAGGTCGTGTACGCGGGCAGCCGGGTGAGCCGCTTGGGCGCGCCCGGCGGACGGGAGCGGAGCTGGCCGACGAACTGCCAGGTGCGCGGGACGATACAGCCGATCAAGGAGATGAACAGCAGGATGTAGATCGCGGAGAACCACACCGAGCTGTAGACGTGGAAGAGCTGGAGCTTGTCGTAGACCGGCGCCAGCGTCTCGTGCCGGTCCCTGAAGTCCTGCACCTTCAGCTCGTCGACGCTCGCCTGCGGGATCAGCGAGCCGGGGATGGAGCCGAGGGAGAGGAGGAAGAGGAGGATCAGCGCGACGCGCATGGAGGTGAGCTGCCGCCAGAACCAGCGGAACCAGCCGACGAGTCCGAGCGTGGGGCCGCCGATGGCGGTCTCCTCGCGGGGCGCGGTGGAGAGCTGGGAGCCCGCGGCGCCGAGTTCGCGCGCGTCCCGTGCCTCGGAGGCGGCGCGGTCGGCCGCGGCTGCTTCCGCCGCCGTCACGCCGGCCTCGTCCGCCGTTGTACCGCCGGTCTTGTCCGCTGCTGTCTCGCTGCTCATGGAAGCCTTGCTCATGGAACTAGATCCCCACCGTGAAACCGCTGGACCAGACCTGCATCTGCTGCACAATGCTGTCCCACGCACCGGTCAGCAGCAGCAGACCGGTCGCGATCATCATCGCGCCGCCGATCCGCATCACCCAGACGTAATGGCGCTTGACCCAGCCGAACGCGCCCAGCGCCTTGCGGAACGCCACCGCCGCGAGCACGAACGGCGCACCGAGGCCGAGGCAGTACGCGACGGTCAGTATGGCCCCACGGCCGGCGCTCGCCTCGTTCATCGCCAGGACCTGGACGGAGGAGATGGTCGGGCCGAGACAGGGCGTCCAGCCGATCCCGAAGAGCGCGCCCAGCAGAGGAGCTCCCGCGAGCCCGGTCACCGGCCGCCGGTGGAACCGGAATTCCCGCTGGGTGAGCCAGGGCATCAGCCCTACGAAGAACACACCCATCAGGATCATCAGCCCGCCGAGCACCTTGGAGAGGATCTCCCGCTGCCCTTGGAGCGTCGCGCCGAAGTAGCCGAAGAGCGCACCGCCCGAGACGAAGACCGCGGTGAAGCCGACCACGAACAGCGTGGCGCCGACGACCATCCGGCCACGGCGCGCGTCGGCCAGATCGGTGCCGCTGACACCGGTGACATACGAGAGATAGCCGGGCACGAGCGGCAGTACACAGGGCGAGAAGAAGGAGACGAGCCCGCCGAGCAGCGCGATCGGCAGAGCGAGCAGCAGTGCTCCGCTGGAAACCGTCTCAGTGATGCCTGAGGCCATGGCGGGAAACTGCACCGGATCACTTCTCCGCGATCAGCGGGTCGATCATCGTGCGCAGCTTCTCCTCGTTGAGCGCCATCAGCGAGCGGGCCGCGATCTTGCCGTTCCGGTCGAGCACGATGGTGGAAGGGATGGACTGCGGATTGAGGCTGCCCTTGGGGAAGCCGTTGACGATCAGCTTGCCCATCGGGTCGTACAGACTCGGGTAGGGGACGCCGTAGTCCTTCTCGAAGGCGAGCGCGGGGCCCTTGTTGGGATCGCGGGTGTTGATCCCGACGAACGCGACGCCCTGGGACTCGGTCTCCTTGGCGACCTTCGCGAAGTGCTTGGCCTCCTGCCGGCAGGGCGGACACCACGAGCCCCAGACGTTCAGCACGACGATCTTGCCCTTGAGATCGGCCACATCGAGCTTCGCGCCGTCGAGCGTCTCACCCGCGATCTTGTTGACGGGCCGCCGTTCCGCCACCGCGACGGTGGAGATACCACCGGTGTTCGTCACGAAATTGGTGTCGCCGCCGCCACCGGACTTACCTCCGCCGCTGCACGCCGAGAGCGTCAGCACCGCCGCCACGACCACGACCGGCGTGATGGCGCGGAGCCGGCGGTCGGAGCGGCGCGGGAGGGCACGGCCTGAGTTCATGTGAAAAGTTTCGCATGGGCGTTTCGGGGATCTTGGGCACCCCCCTCGGTGCCCGTTAGGCCCCTTGTCAGGCCGCCTTAAAGAAGGCGTTCCAGCCACCGGCCGGAGACTGTCCGACCTCCAGCGTACGGAGCTTGGCGAGTACGGCCGGGTCCTGGACATCGAGCCAGTCCGTGAACTGGCGGAAGGAGACCAGCCGTACGTCCTTCTTGCCCGCCATCCTCTTCAGGGCCTCTTCGACGGCGTCCATATAGATTCCGCCGTTCCACTGCTCGAAATGGTTGCCGATGAAGAACGGCGCGCGATTCGTCTCGTACGCCCGACGGAAACCGCCGAGATAGGCGCCGGTGGCCTGTCTGCGCCAGCCCGGGTATCGAGAGGTGCTGCCTCTGGTCGAATTGACGGACTGATTGGCGAGCATGTTGTAGTCCATGGAGAGGACTTCGAAGGAATGGCCCGGGAACGGCACACCTTGAAGCGGAAGATTCCAGACGCCGTGCAACTTGTCCGGCCAGATCTGGGTGCCGCCCGGGGAACTGGCGTCATAGCGCCAGCCCAGCTTCTTCGCGGTCGGCAGCAGCCTGTCCTGGCCGAGCAGACAGGGCGTACGGCCGCCTATGAGTTCCTTGCGGTAGTCGAAGGGCAGCGGATCGAGATCGGTCCAGCCGCTGTTCGTACGCCACTGTGTGACAAAGGACACGGCCTGGTCGATCTCGCTGCGCCACTGCTGCGGCGTCCAGTTGCCCACCGAGCCCGAGCCGCCGCAGAAGTGCCCGTTGAAGTGGGTGCCGATCTCATGGCCGTCCAGCCAGGCCTGCCGCACATTTCTGAGCGTGTCCTTGATATGGGCGTCGGTGAGATAGCCGATGTCGGACGCGCCGACGGGATTGTTGGGCGGGCGGTAGAGCGTCTTCTTCGACTCGGGCAGCAGATAGATGCCGGAGAGGAAGAAGGTCATGGCCGCGCCATGGTTCTCGGCGAGTTCGAGAAAGCGTGGAAAGAGACCGTTGCCGACCTCGCCCGCTCCGTCCCAGGAGAAGATCACGAACTGCGGCGGAGTCTCGCCGGGTTCAAGAGGAACCGGCGCGGGCGGCTGGTGCGGCTGTTTTCCGGTGTCGGCGGTGGAACCGTCACCGATCAGCCGGACGTCTCTGCCGGTGGGACGGGCACTGGGTGTCGGTTTTCCGGATGTGGTGGAGTTGCTGGAGCCGCTCGGTCCGCTCGAACCAGTGGAGCCGTTCGAACCAGTGGAGCCGGTGGATCCGGTGGAACCGCAGCCTGCGATTCCGGTCGCGGCGGCGGCTCCTATACCGGCTATACCGGCTCCGAGCAGACCTCTTCGGCTGATCTCCCGCATACAGATCCCATCCGCGTTCATCTCGTCCGTATGCCGCTCGTACGAGTCTTACAAGCGGCAATACGTGAGATGCCGTACCGAACGCGGAGGTTCCAGGCTTGTCATATCTTTACCGACGCACAGCAAATACTGGGAGCTGCGCTCGCCTCTATGCGCCGAAGGCCTTCGCACCGCCCTTCACCGGCTTGGCACCGGCAAGGAGATGGGCTGGGACGAGATCACGGGCCGGCTCGGAGTAGGTGACGGCGACGATCTTGTCGCCGTGGTACGTGAAGCTCGTCAGGGACGCGAGCGTGCACTGCCGCCGACGCGGATCGTGCCAGAGCCGGC
This sequence comes from Streptomyces sp. NPDC059743, assembly GCF_042732975.1. Classification (NCBI taxonomy): domain Bacteria; kingdom Bacillati; phylum Actinomycetota; class Actinomycetes; order Kitasatosporales; family Streptomycetaceae; genus Streptomyces; species Streptomyces sp. NPDC059743. The sequence continues at coordinate 243,049 of NZ_JBHWGS010000013.1, forward strand.
GCCGCTCGACAAAGCTGCGCACGATCCAGATCGGCAGCTGATGGCTGACACAGACCGCCTCATGGCCACGGGCCGCGTCACGGGCCGCGCCCAGCGCGCCCATCATCCGGGTGACCTGATCGACGTACGGCTCGCCCCAGGACGGCCGGAAGGGATTGGTCAGGTGCTTCCAGTTGGCGGGCTTGCGCAGGGCGCCGTCACCGACGCCGAAGGCCTTGCCCTCGAAGATGTTCGCGGCCTCGATCAGCCGGTCGTCGGTGTCGAGCGTCAGCCCATGGGTCTTGGCGATCGGCGCCGCCGTCTCCTGGGCACGCTCCAGCGGAGAGGCGACGACATGAGTGATGTCACGGTCCGCGAGATGCTCGGCGACCCGGTCGGCCATCCGCCGGCCCAGCTCGGAGAGGTGGTAACCGGGACGGCGGCCGTAGAGGACACCGTCAGGGTTGTGGACCTCGCCGTGCCGCATGAGATGAACGACGGTCACTTCGTTCGGATCGGTCATGTCCAGATCGTCCATGTCGTTCGTGGCACTCGTGTCGTTCGTGGCGCTCATGCGGCGTTCTCCGGCTTCTCCGGTGTCTTCGGTCCGGTGGCTTCGGCGGCGGCTCGGGCGGCGGCCGGCAGTGCGGCGGCGATCCGCTCGATCGCGCGCTCGTCGTGCGCGGTGGAGACGAACCACGACTCGAAGGAGGACGGCGGCAGATAGACGCCATCGGCGAGCAGCGAGTGGAAGAAGGGAGCGAAACGGAAGGACTCCTGCTTCTTGGCGTCCTCGTAGTCGCGCACCTCGTCGGCCGTGAAGAACACCGAGAACATGTTGCTCGCCGTCTGGACCCGGTGGGCGACACCTTCCTTGCTGAGCGCCTCCGTCACCAGCCGCTGGATCTGGAGCGAGACCGCGTCGACCTTCTCGTACGCCGCGTCGTCCAGCAGCCGGAGCTGCGCGAGGCCCGCGGCGGTGGCGACCGGGTTCCCGGAGAGCGTACCGGCCTGGTAGACGGGCCCGGCCGGCGCGAGCCGTCCCATGACATCGGCCCGGCCGCCGAACGCGGCGGCCGGGAAGCCACCGCCCATGACCTTGCCGAAGGTCATCAGATCGGGCGCGACGCCGTCGATGCCGTACCAGCCGGCCTTCGACGTACGGAAACCGGTCATGACCTCGTCGGAGATATAGAGCGCGCCGTCGGCGGCGCAGAGCTCCTTGAGCCCGGCGTTGAAGCCCTCGCGCGGCGGTACGACGCCCATGTTGCCCGGCGACGCCTCGGTGATCACACAGGCGATCTCGCCGGGATGCGCGGCGAAGGCCTGGCGTACGGCGTCAAGATCGTTGTACGGCAGGACGATGGTGTCGCCGGCCTGGGCACCGGTCACACCGGGCGTGTCCGGCAGCCCGAAGGTGGCGACGCCCGAGCCCGCGGCGGCGAGCAGCGCGTCGACATGGCCGTGGTAGCAGCCGGCGAACTTCACGATCTTCGCGCGCCCGGTGAACCCACGGGCGAGCCGGATCGCGGACATGGTCGCCTCGGTGCCCGACGACACGAGCCGTACCTGTTCCACCGGGGCCACGCGGGCCACGATCTCCTCGGCGAGCGCGACCTCGCCCTCACCGGGAGTCCCGAAGGACGTACCGCGGGCGACCGCCGCCTGGACCGCTTCGATGACCTCTGGACGGGAATGACCGAGAATCATCGGCCCCCAGGAACATACGAGGTCGACATATTCACGGCCGTCCGCATCGATGAGGTATGGACCGTTACCGGACACCATGAACCGGGGCGTACCGCCCACCGCGCGGAAGGCGCGGACGGGAGAGTTCACGCCGCCGGGAGTCACGAGAGCCGCGCGGTCGAAAAGCGTCTGCGAAACTGGGGCGTCATAGTCATAGGGGAAGCTCACGCAATCAATGGTGTCAGAGCCTCGGACGTTCTTGCGGACAGGTGTTTCACCGCACGCTCGTGGGGGAGGTCACTGTCACGATGATCGGGTTGCGCGGCCGGGGCTGCGAGTGGTCGGGTGGAGATATGCATCGCGGTGGCGGACTGGGCGAGGGGACCGACGACCTGGGTCCCGAGCCTGCCCGGCGTGGAAAGCACCGGCGCCGCGAACGCGAGGCGCGTGAGCAACCTCCGGGAAACGGGCAACGTCCGGAGAGCAGGAGTGGTGGCCGGGTGGGGGTGACCTACAAGTACTTCGGCGCGCCCGACGGAGCCACGGCCGCCCGTGTGCCCATCTCGATGCGCCCGGAGGAACTGGGCGGCGACGAACTGGGCATGGGCGGCATGTTCACCAAGATCAAGCCCGAGACGATAGCGGCGATGGTCCTCACGGGCATCCAGGGCATGCCCCTGCACAAGGTCCCCCCACTGGAACTGGTCGTCCTGCACCCCGACTACGCCGTGGTCAAACTCCCCATGACGGTGGTGGACCCACTGCGCGGCATAGGAGAGGAATCCGTAGGCGCCGCAGCCTTCATCTGGTCCACGGTCCCGGACCGAGGCGGCCCGAGGGACGCGTACAACGTCTACCAACTGCTGCACGAATGGCAGGACTTCAGCCACCGGCTGCATGAGGCGGGGCATCAGCCGTACTGCTTGGTGTGGCCCTGACGCGGTCGGGGCTCGCGGGTAGACGCCTGGTGCTACCGGCGGGCCCCGGCGCGTCCGGTGCTCGGCCTTCTCGCAGGATGGACTCAACGAGTTGCACGGCACCCTGGGAAAACGCGGGTCTCGAAGGGATTGCCGGTCGGTGGTCAGATGCCGGCTGAGGCCATTTCTATCGCGGAGCGGTAGTTGAGTGCGGTTGTGTTCACGCAGGCGCGGTAGGTGCGGTCCTGGCTGACCGCCAGGAAGTAGTCGCGGAGGTTCTTCCAGTAGTTGACCAGGTAGCCGAGGCCTGGGATGAAGCCTGCGGGCCTGGGTACCAGGGCGAATGCCTCGGAGCACCTCAGGATCTCGCCGGTGGCCGTCGAGAGGACGTCGGCCACGTCGCTGTTCATGTCCCAGCCGGCGGCCAGGCTGTCATTCCAGATGGCACCGGCCACCGCGCGCAGTTTCTCCTGCTCCTCCGGTGTCGGGGTGCTCAGCGCGACGACTCCCGGGGCCTCCACCGCCTGCGGTGCCGCACTCGCCGGTACCGCTCCCACCGTGACGACGGCGAGTGCCGCTCCGGCGGCGGCCAATGCCACTGCGGATCTCCATCGGGACAGCCGCTGCTCCATCATGTCCTCCGCCTTTCGTCAGACTGACAATGCCATGCCAAGATTCGCGTCTCGCACACCCTCCGTCAACAAGGCATCGCTTCACGTGATCGCGTAGGGCCCTGGCAGTAGCGGGATCGGTCGGATGCGTGCAGCGTGTCGTTTGCGGCGTTTGCTGTTGTGGCGGGCTAAGGTGATCTCAGATCGCGGGTACGAATCCCGCCGCCGACTGTGTGTCGGCGTGGTCGAGCAGCAGCGCGCCCCCTCCCTTGGAGGGGGCGTTTTTGTGCGGTTCTCGTGCGGAGCGGATTATTCGCAGCCGACTCCGTCGCCGTCCCTGTCCAGGTGGCGGCCGTAGCCGGGATCTCCGGCGTGGACCGGCGCCGCCCCCGCGGCTCGGGCCGCCGTGCAGTTGGCGTAGTACGTGGAGCCGCCCGAGGTGTCGTCGCTCTCTGCTTCATCGTCGGCGGCGGCCGGGGCGACGGTGACTCGGACCGTCTTTGTCTTCGTGACCGTGGGGGCCGGCTCCGGGCTTGCCGTCACTGTCGTGGTGGCGAGGGGCTCGGCGGTGGTGGTCGCCGTCGTTGTGACCGTCACGGACGGATTGGGCTTCTCGCTCACCGTCTGCCCCGTTTTCGCGCCATCGTCGGCCCCGCCGATGGCTATTCCGATGAAGAACAGGAGCGCGGCGCAGGGAAAGAGAACCCGTTTCCGCGTCCATCCGGGCCTGCCCGACGGCGACGGCGACGGCAACGGCGGCCCAGGCGGGTGAGGCAACTGAGGCGGTTGGCCCCAGGGCGGTTGCTGAGGCGGCTGGTTGTACGACATGCGTCCCCCTATGGGTGGTTCGAGAGGGACGAACGTATAGGTACCACCGGAAGCGTGGAGGTCGTGTGCGCTCTCGGTAATCCACTTGTGACCGAAGCGTGCAGGGCGGGGCCCCGCCACGTCCAGGTGGTGGGCGCGGCGGGGCTTAGGGGTTAGAGGTTAGGGGTTAGAAGGTGAGCTTCCAGCTGTCGATGTAGCCCGTGTCGTAGGCGTAGACGTCCTGGACTCGGAGTTTCCAGGTGCCGTTCGCCGGGATGGTGGAGGCGTCAACGGTGTAGGTCTCGTGTACGTCGTCGGCGCTGTCGCTGTTGTAGTTCTTCAGGCGGCGGACCGTGCCGTCGGAGCCGACCAGGTCGATCACCAGGTCACCGCGCCAGGTGTGGACGATGTCGACCGTGACCTGAAGGTCGCTCGGCGCGTTGCCGTCGTGGCCGGTGACGACGAGAGGCGATTCGACCGGGTCGCCGGCGTCGGGGATGTTCACATTGCCGGGATTGACGAAGAAGTCACCGCCGGAAGGGATCACGGTCCAAGGGAAGGTCGCCGTGGTCGAGTTGCCGCCGGAGGTCTTCACGGTGACGGTGGCGGTGAAGTCGCCGGGCTCCGTCGGGCTGCCGGAGATCAGACCGGTGGTGGCGTTGATCGTCAGGCCGCCGGGCAGTCCGGAGGCGGTGTACGTCAGGCCGCCCGCCTGGCTGGTCGCCGCGTCGATCTGGAGGGCGGCCGGCTGGCCGACGGCAGCCTCCTGGGCGGCGGGCCGGCTGAGCGTGATGTGGTTGACGAAGCGTCCGCCGACGTTGACGGCCGCCCAGGTGTTGCCGACCGTCTCGTACGCCTCGCTCGACCTGCCGAACAGGTCGGCCGCGGCCTGGAGAGTGGCGACGCGGGCGCCCGCGTAGTCGGTGGTGGAGGTCATGTAGAGCGTCAGCGCCCGGTACCAGACGTTGAAGGCGTTGTGCAGGCCGAGACCGGGAACCGGCAGGTTGTCGTACGTGGGGCTGTTGTAGGCGGCGCCGTTGATGGTCTTGCTTCCGCTGCCCTCGGCGAGCAGATAGAAGTAGTGGTTCGCCACGCCCGAGGAGAAGTGCGGGTCGAGTCCCTCGGTAGCGGTGGACCAGTAGTCCTGGGAGATGCCGTCCTTGGAGGGCTGGTCCATGTAGCGCAGCGGAGTGCCGTCGCCGTTGATGTCGATCAGTTCGCCGACCTCGTAGTCGGGCACGTCGTTCGGGTTGTTGGCGAAGAACTCGACGGCGGCGGCCATGATGTCGCTGGTGCCCTCGTTCAGACCGCCGGACTCGCCGTTGTAGTAGTACAGGTTGGCGGTGGTGGAGGTGACGCCGTGCGTCATCTCGTGGGCCGCCACATCGAGCGCGGTCAGCGGGTTGACGTTGTCGAAGCCGTCGCCGTAGGTCATGCAGAAGCAGTCGTCGTCCCAGAAGGCATTGACGTATTCGTTGCCGTAGTGGACCCGGGAGTAGCCGCCGTTGCCGTCGTTGGCTATGCCGTTGCGGCCGAACTGGTCGTGGTAGAAGTCGAATGTCTTCCGCGCACCGTAGGCGGCGTCCACGGCGGCGGTCTGGCGGTTGGCCACCGTCCCGTCGCCCCAGATGTCGTCGGCGTCGGTGAAGAGCGTTCCGGTGCCGGAGCCGCCGCCGTTCAGGTCGTACGTCTTGTGGTTGCCGCCCTGGGTCTCGGTCAGTTCGTAGACGTCGCCGTTGCGGACGCTGCCGACCTGGACCTTGCCGCTGAACTGGCCCTGGCCTATGCCGGCGTGCTTCGTGTCGAACTCCTGGAGCTTCTTGCCGCTCTCGGCGTCGGTCACGACGTGCAGCTCGCTGGGCGTGCCGTCCTCGCGTACACCGTTGACGACGGATTCCCAGGCCAGGGTGGACACACCGTCCTTCGCCCAGATGACCTGCCGCGGCGCTCCGTCCGGGACGGCCTCGCCGGTTCCCTCGGTCCTGGCGGTGGCCAGAGCCGTCCTCTTCGCCGCCGAGGCCGGGACGGTGGCCTTGGTGGTCGGCACGGATATCGCGCCGTCCGTCGCCCAGGTGACGGTGACGTCGGGAGCGGTGGCGGCAGCGGTGGCGGCGGCCGTACCGGCGGTGGTACGCCCGGCACGCTCGTGGACCACCAAGTCGCCGCCGAGGACGGGAAGTCCGGCGTACGTCCGCTCGTAACGGGTGTGCACGGTGCCGTCGGCGTCCTTGACGACGTCCTTCGGCAGCAGCTTCTCCTTCCCGCCCAGCTTCAGAGAGCGGGCGGTGGTGGTCCCGGCGTCGGCCGCGGCCCTGAGCAGCTTCTCCCGCTGTCCGGGAGTGAGTTCGACGGCTCTCGCGCCCGGTCTGGGCTCGGCCACGGCCTGCCGCGGTATGCCGTCCGCGCCGGCCGGACCGACCGGGCCGGCAACGGCACCCGTGGCGGGAAGGACCGATACGAAGAGCGCGGCCACGGTGACGGCAGCGGCCGTCGCCACGCGCCGACGGCGAGATGAAGTGGCCGTGTCCGTGGGGGAGTTATGGGTGGTACCAGGACTGTGCGAGGTACGGGAGGTGTTCGTCACTCCTGGTGCTCCTTCTGTCCGGCTTGTTCATGACGGCAGGGAGATATGCGATGGGGATGTGACGACCGCGCGGTGTGTTGATCGTTTCAGCGGAAGATGTCTTTGTCAGCAGCGCGAGACAACGATGTCTCAAAGGCGCACGCCCGCTCGAAACCAGCCGACCGCCTATGCCTGAGTCACGTGCGCCTTTACGTGACAGCAACACGGAACCGCCGACTGCTTTGGCCATTTCCGTCATGCACATGGCCAAAACAGAACGGCTCCCGGACCCCGGACCCTGGACCCCGGACAGGGCGCGCCCGGCCGCAGACACGCCCGGCCGAAGATACGAAGAGGAAGGAAAGGCGGTCAGCCCTCTCCGTCCTCCCCACCCTCCAGCTCGCCCTCCGTCTCCAGGAACACCCTCCGGAGTTCGGCCAGCACCGCCGGATCCGGCTTCGCCCACATGCCGCGGGACTCCGCCTCCAGCAGACGTTCCGCGATGCCGTGCAGGGCCCAGGGATTGGCCTCCTGGAGGAACGCGCGGTTCTCCGGGTCTAGGACATAGGTCTCGGTCAGCTTGTCGTACATCCAGTCGGCGACCACGCCCGTCGTCGCGTCGTACCCGAAGAGATAGTCGACGGTCGCAGCGAGTTCGAAGGCGCCCTTGTAGCCGTGGCGGCGCATCGCTTCGATCCAGCGCGGATTGACCACACGGGCGCGGAAAACGCGCGACGTCTCCTCCACCAGCGTGCGCGTACGGACGGTCTCCGGGCGGGTGGAGTCGCCGATGTACGCCTCCGGCGCCGTGCCCTTCAGCGCGCGGACCGTGGCGACCATCCCGCCGTGGTACTGGAAGTAGTCGTCGGAGTCCGCGATGTCGTGCTCGCGCGTGTCGGTGTTCTTCGCGGCCACCGCGATGCGCTTGTACGCGGTCTCCATCTCGGCGCGGGCGGGCCGGCCGTCGAGCTCACGGCCGTACGCGTAGCCGCCCCAGACCGTGTAGACCTCGGCGAGATCGGCGTCCGTACGCCAGTCGCGGCTGTCGATGAGCTGGAGGATGCCCGCGCCGTACGTACCGGGCCGGGAGCCGAAGATACGGGTGGTGGCCCGGCGTTCGTCACCGTGCGCCGCCAGATCGGCCTGGGCGTGGGCGCGGATGTGGTTGGCCTCGGCCGGTTCGTCCAGCGACGCGGCCAGCCGTACCGCGTCGTCCAGCAGGCCGATCGCGTGCGGAAAGGCGTCACGGAAGAAACCGCTGATGCGGAGGGTGACATCGATACGGGGCCGGCCCAGCTCGTCGAGCGCGATCGGCTCCAGACCGGTGACCCGGCGCGAGGCGTCGTCCCAGACGGGCCTGATCCCCAGCAGGGCGAGGGCCTCGGCGATGTCGTCGCCGGATGTGCGCATGGCGCTCGTACCCCAGAGCGAGAGCCCGACCGAGGTCGGCCAGTCGCCGTTGTCGGTGCGGTAGCGCTCCAGGAGAGAGTCGGCGAGGGCCTGTCCGGTCTCCCAGGCGAGCCGGCTCGGGACGGCCTTCGGGTCGACGGAGTAGAAGTTACGGCCGGTCGGGAGCACATTGACCAGTCCGCGCAGCGGCGATCCGGACGGGCCCGCCGGTACGAATCCGCCGTTCAGCGCGTGCACCACATGGTCGATCTCGTTGACGGTGCCGGCCAGCCGCGGCACGACCTCGCGGGCGGCGAAGCGGAGGATGTCGGCGATCTGCTTCGGGTCACCGGACGGTTCGCCGGGACCGGACGGGTCGCCGGTCACCTGCTCGGATGGGCCGCTGGCCGGGTCGCCGTCTGCGTCACTGGGACCGGACGCGTGACCGACCGCGTCACCCGACGGGCCGTCGGCCACCACCCGCTCCACCGCCGACGGATCCCATCCCGCGTCCTCCATCGCCTGGACGAGCGCGCGGGCCCGCCGCTCCGTCTCGTCGGCGTCGGTACGGGTCGCGGCCGACTCGTCCAGGCCCAGCGCCTCGCGCAGCCCGGGAAGCGAGGTCGTACCGCCCCAGATCTGGCGGGCGCGCAGGATGGCGAGGACCAGATTCACCCGCGCGTCCCCGGTCGGCGCGCCGCCCAGGACATGCAGTCCGTCGCGGATCTGCGCGTCCTTGACCTCGCACAGCCAGCCGTCGACATGGAGCAGGAAGTCGTCAAACCCGTCGTCGTCCGGCCGGTCTTCGAGACCGAGGTCGTGATCGAGCTTCGCGGCCTGGATCAGCGTCCAGATCTGCGCGCGGATCGCCGGCAGCTTCGCTGGATCCATGGCGGAGATCGCCGCGTACTCGTCAAGCAGCTGCTCCAGGCGCGCGATGTCGCCGTACGACTCGGCGCGCGCCATCGGTGGTACGAGATGGTCCACGAGCGTGGCGTGTACGCGCCGCTTGGCCTGCGTACCCTCGCCCGGATCGTTGACCAGGAACGGATAGATCAGCGGCAGATCGCCCAGCGCGGCGTCGGGAGCGCAGGCGGCGGAGAGTCCGGCGTTCTTGCCGGGCAGCCACTCCAGATTGCCGTGCTTGCCGAGGTGGATCATGGCGTCGGCGCCGAAGCCGCCGTCCTCGCGGTCGGCCCGGATCCAGCGGTACGCGGCCAAGTAGTGGTGCGAGGGCGGCAGATCGGGATCGTGGTAGATCGCGATCGGGTTCTCGCCGAAGCCGCGCGGCGGCTGGATGAGGATCAGCAGATTGCCGCGCCGGAGGGCGGCGAGGACGATGTCGCCGTCCGGATCGCCGCCCGAGGCGACGCGGCTGCGGTCCACGAACATCTCGCCGGGCGGCGGTCCCCAGTGCTCCTCGACGGACTCCCGCAGTGCGAGCGGGAGTTGCCCGTACCACCGGCGGTAGTCGGCGGCCGGGACACGGACCGGGTTACGGGCGAGCTGCTCCTCGGTGAGCCACTCCTGGTCATGGCCGCCGGCCTCGATGAGCGCGTAGATCAGCTCGTCGCCGTCGCCCGACTCCAGACCGGGGACGGGCTCGTCGTCCGGGCCTGAGCCAGAGGCAGAGCCGGAACCCGAGCCCGAGCCGCCGAAGTCGTACCCTTCGGCCCGCAGTCGGCGCAGCAGGGCCACGGCGCTGGCGGGCGTGTCCAGGCCGACCGCGTTGCCGATACGGGAGTGCTTGGTCGGGTACGCGGAGAGCACCAGCGCGATGCGCTTGTCCGCGTTCGGGCGGTGGCGCAGCCGGGCGTGGCGTACGGCGATACCGGCCACCCGCGCGGCCCGCTCGGGATCGGCGACGTACACCGGCAGTCCGTCGGGATCCAGCTCCTTGAACGAGAACGGGACGGTGATGAGCCGGCCGTCGAACTCCGGTACCGCCACCTGCGACGCGGCGTCCAGCGGCGACAGTCCCTCGTCGCTGGACTCCCAGGTGGCGCGGCTGGTGGTGAGGCAGAGGGCCTGAAGAATCGGTACGTCGAGTGCGGCCAGGGCGCCCGCGTCCCACGCCTCGTCGTCACCGCCCGCCGAGGCCTCGGCGGGCCGGGTGCCGCCGGCGGCGAGCACAGTGGTGACGATCGCGTCGACGCCGCTCAGCGCCTCCAGCAGTTCGGGCTCGGGCGCGCGCAGGGACGATACGTAGATGGGCACGGCGCGGCCGTCGGCGTCCTCGATGGCGTCGCACAGGGCGTCCACGAAGGCGGTGTTGCCGCTGAGGTGGTGTGCGCGGTAGTAGAGGACGGCGACGAGCGGACGGTGCGCGGACGGGCTGCCTGTGCTGCCAGTGCTGCCCACGGTGGCGAGGCGATCGGGCCCGCGTTCGGCCCGGCGTTCGGCGCGGCCCCAGGTGGGCGCCGCGGCGGGCGGCTCGAAGCCGTGGCCGGTCAGCAGGACGGTGTCGGAGAGGAAGCGGGCGAGCTGCTCCAGATTGGCCGGACCGCCGTGGGCGAGATATGCGTGCGCCTCGGCGGCGATACCGATGGGGACGGTGGACGCCTCCATCAACTGGGCGTCCGGAGCCTGTTCGCCGGTGAGGACGACGACGGGCGGGCGGTTCGTGACACGCGACAGACCAGCGTCGGGACGCGCGTCGGCGTCGGGACGCGGAGCGGCCGTACCGTCGCCGAGGAGAAGGTCGATCCCGTCCTGCCAGGCGCGCAGTCCGCCGAGGAGCCGTACGACGACAAGGTCGACGCCCTCCAGCAGCGCGGGCAGTTCGCCGAGCGCGAGCCGGGCCGGGTTGGTGTACCGGTACGGGACCGGACCGCCCGCCGCACGGGCACTGAGCAGATCGGTGTCGGACGTCGACAGGAGCAGGATCATGCGGCGTCTGCCTTCCTCGGGGTCCGCGCCCCGGGCGGTAGGGAGGACGGCGGGAGTTCCTGGCTCACCCGGCTGCTGCCGGGCTCACAGTGGCGGGACCGCGCCGGATTCTCACCGGGCTTCCTCCCCTGACGCCGTCGCTGGCGTTGACGGGCACCGGACCCGTCGTCTGCATAGTAGGTGCAGCAGGTCACGGGCGGGGAGGGCGCCTGGGCGGCCAGGATGGGAGGCGTGGGTACGTGGGTATGCTCGCCGCCATGCCGCCCACCTCGCCAACACCCGCCAACCGGGACGAAGCTCCCTCGCGGGCTGACGAAGCTCTGTCGCGGGCTTCCGTTCCGTATCTTGTGCGGGCGCCCGTCCGGGAGGGCGGTGACGCCTGTCCGGGTGCGCTGCGGCTGCACGCGGCGGACGACGGGCGGCTGGCCCGACTGCGCCTGCCCGGCGGTTTGCTGACGTACCGTCAGGCAGAGGCGCTGGCGAGCGCGGCGGAGCGGCTGGGCGACGGACATGTCGACATCACGTCCCGGGGCAATGTGCAGCTCCGAGGGCTGGGCGCGGACGCGAGCTGCGGCGCCGAACTGGCGGAGCTGCTGCACGAAGCCGGGCTGCTGCCCTCCGAACGGCATGAACGAGTACGGAACATCGTCGCCTCACCGCTGGCCGGTCTCGACGGATTCGGAAGCGGAGGTGGGGACGCGGGTGGGGACGCGGGTGGGGACGTGCGCGGGGACGTGCGCGCGGACGGACTTGGCGTCGGGCAACCGCAGTTGTGGGCACGGGAACTGGACAAGCTCCTGTGCGCGAGCGAGGCTGCGACCGCTCTCTCCGGCCGCTTCCTGTTCGCACTGGACGACGGCCGCGGCGATGTGGCGGCCCTCGGCGCGGATGTGACGTTGCTCGCACGGCGGGACGGTACGGCGATCGTACGTATCGGGGCGAACCGGTCAGGTCTGCGCGTGAACGCCGCCGACGCGCCGAGGGCCGCCCTGCTCGCCGCGGAGACGTTTCTCACGGTGGCGGAGGCGGGCGGCTCGGGCGCCTGGCGCGTACGGGAGTTGCCGCCCGGCCACGAGCTGGACGCGGCGGTGGAAGCGCGGCTGACGAGGGCGGGCATCGCCGCGGAGTACGTAGCCGCGGAGTACGTATCGGACTACGTGGCGGACCACTTGTCGGACTACGTGGCGGAAGCCCGCGTAGGAGAAGGCGAAGGCGAGCCTCCGCTTCCAGGGCTGATCCACTCCCCCGACGGCACCGTGGCCCTGTCCGTCCACGCACCACTGGGGCGGCTGAGCGCGGCACAGTTGCGGCTGCTGACATCGGCGCGAGGCAGTGCGCGAGACGGCACCGAACCGACCACCGCCCTGCGCGTCACACCCTGGCGTGGCGTGATCGTGCCTGGGCTGGAGCCCGCCGCGGCCGACGACCTGCTGAAACGTCTCCGCATCGCCGGACTGATCACCGATCACGACTCCCTCTGGTACGGCGTAGGCGCCTGCACCGGCCGACCCGGATGCGCGAAGGCTCTCGCGGACGTACGGGCGGACGCGACCGAGGCGCTGCGGCGCCCGACGGCCGGCCGTGACGCGCTGCCGGTCTACTGGTCGGGCTGCGAGCGCCGCTGCGGCCATCCGCAGGGAGCCCGGGTGGACGTGGTCGCGACGGCCGAGGGCGGCTATCGCGTCACCGTACGGGGGAGAGTCCCGACGGCTGCCGCGACAGCGGCGGCGACGTCGACCACGACAGCAGGCGTAACGGCAGGCGTAGCAGTGACCGCACCAGGACCGGAGCTCGCCAACGCGGTGGCGACGGCACGCATGACCACAGTGACGAGATGAGCGAGACCACAGTGCCCAACGAGCCGACGGTGAACGAGCCCACGGTGAACGAGCCCCGGGTGAACGAGCCCACGGTGTTCGACTACGAGAAGGACGGCGCGGCGATCTACCGCCAGTCCTTCGCCACGATCCGCGCCGAGGCGGACCTCGCCGGGCTGCCCGCCGACGTCTCCCAGGTCGCGGTCCGGATGATCCACGCCTGCGGCATGGTCGACCTGGTGCGCGATCTGGCCTTCACACCCGGTGTCGTGGCCCGCGCCCGTGAGGCCCTGCGCGCGGGCGCGCCGATCCTGTGCGATGTCGCGATGGTCGCCAGCGGAGTCACCCGTAAGCGGCTGCCCGCGGCCAACGAGGTGGTCTGCACCCTGTCCGACCCGTCCGTCCCGGCGCTCGCCGCCGAGTTGGGAACCACGCGCAGCGCCGCCGCCCTGGAGCTGTGGCGCGACCGGCTGGAGGGCGCGGTGGTGGCCGTCGGGAACGCGCCGACCGCGCTCTTCCGGCTGCTGGAGATGGTCGAGGCGGGCGCGCCGCGCCCGGCGGCGGTCATCGGCGTACCGGTCGGTTTCATCGGCGCGGCCGAGTCCAAGGCCGCGCTCGCCGGGCATCCTGCCGGACTTGAGCACCTGGTCGTACGCGGACGGCGCGGCGGCAGTGCCATCGCGGCGGCGGCCATCAACGCGATCGCGAGCGAGGAAGAGTGAACGCGAACAGCAGGACGCCGTCCGGAACGAGCGCCGACGACGGCATCAACGGCGGCAGCGGCAGTAACGGCGGCAGCACTGGTACGGACGGCACCGCCACCGGCACCACTGCCACGGGCCGCACCTCCACGGGCGGCACCCGCACCGGCCGGTTGTACGGAGTCGGCCTCGGCCCCGGCGATCCGTCCCTCATGACCGTACGCGCCGTCCAGGTCATCGCCGAGGCCGATGTGATCGCGTACCACAGCGCGCGCCACGGCCGTTCCATAGCCCGTTCCATAGCCGCGGAACATCTGCGTCCGGACCACTTGGAAGAGCCGCTGGTCTACCCGGTCACCACCGGCACCACCGACCATCCCGGCGGCTACCGAGGCGCGATGGAGGACTTCTACGCCGAGTCGGCCGCCCGCCTCGCCGTACATCTCGACGCCGGCCGCACCGTGGCCGTCATCGCCGAGGGCGATCCGCTCTTCTACGGCTCGTACATGCATATGCACAAGCGGCTGGCGGACCGTTATCCGACGGAGGTCATACCCGGCGTCACCTCCGTCAGCGCTGCCGCGGCCCGGCTCGGCACGCCGCTCGTCGAGGGCGAGGAGGTGCTGACGATCCTGCCGGGCACGCTGCCCGAGGAAGAGCTCACGGCCCGGCTGGCCTCGGCGGACTCGGCCGTGGTGATGAAGCTCGGCCGTACGTTCCCGGCCGTACGGCGGGCCGTCGAGCGGGCCGGCCGGCTCGCGGACGCGCGGTACGTCGAACGCGCCACCATGAGCGGCGAGCGCACCGGCGCGCTGGCCGACACCGATCCGGACTCCGTCCCGTACTTCTCGGTGGCGGTGCTGCCGAGCCGTGCCGATGCCCGTCCTGCCTCTCAAGAGTCCGAGACCGAGACCGGGACAGAAACCGAAGCCGGGACCGGGACCGAGACCGGTGATGTGGTCGTCGTCGGTACGGGACCGGCGGGACCGCTGTGGCTGACGCCCGAGACGCGCGGCGCACTGGCCGCGGCCGACGATCTCGTCGGCTACACCACCTATCTGGACCGTGTTCCGGTCCGTCCCGGGCAGCGACGGCACGGCTCCGACAACAAGGTGGAGTCCGAGCGCGCGGAGTTCGCCCTCGATCTGGCGCGGCGCGGCCGGCGCGTGGCCGTGGTCTCCGGTGGTGATCCGGGAGTCTTCGCGATGGCCACGGCCGTACTGGAGGTGGCGTCGGCCGATCCGTACAGGGACGTTCCCGTACGTGTGCTCCCGGGCGTGACCGCCGCCAACGCCGCCGCCGCGCGCGTGGGCGCGCCGCTCGGCCACGACTACGCCGTGCTCTCGCTCTCCGACCGGCTCAAGCCGTGGGAGGTCATCGCCGAACGGCTGCACGCGGCAGCGGCGGCGGACCTGGTGCTCGCGCTCTACAACCCGGGCTCGCGCAGCCGTACCTGGCAGGTCGGCAAGGCCCGTGAACTGCTGCTGGAACACCGTGCGCCGGACACTCCCGTCGTGATCGGCCGCGATGTGGGCGGGACGGAGGAGAGCGTACGGATCGTACGGCTGGCCGATCTCGATCCGGCGCAGGTCGACATGCGGACGATCCTGCTGGTGGGCTCCTCGCAGACGGTGACGGCACGGCGTGGTCCCGTCGGCGGCGGTGGTGACGGTGCCGGTGGCGGTGACCGCGAGGAGATCGTCTGGACGCCGCGCCGCTACCCGGACGCGCGGTCGTCCGACGGACCGAGCGCGCCGGGAGCACACGGCTCGGCCTCAGAGCCCAGCGCACCGGAGCCAAGCACACCGGAGCCAAGCGCCTCGGACCCCAGCGCCTCGGACCCGAGCCCGGAGAGCTGACGCAGCCACGCGACCGCCTCCGCCGCGCTGCTCACCACGGCCACGCCCTCCGGCGTCGGCGGCCGACGCACGACGACGACGGGCAGTCCGGCCTCGCGGGCGGCGGTGAGTTTGGGCGCGGTGGCCGCGCCGCCGCTGTCCTTGGTCACGACGGTGTCGATGCGATGGCGGCGCAGGAGTTCACGCTCGCCGTCGAGCGTGAAGGGCCCACGGTCGAGGACCGTCTCCATACGGGCGGGATACGGCGGTTCGGGCGCGTCCACGGACCGTACGAGAAACCACAGTCCGTCGAGCCGGGCGAAGACGGCGAGCCCCGTCCGTCCGGTGGTGAGGAAGACTCTGCGCCGCCGCCCGGGAAACGCGGGCAGTGCGGGCAGCGCGGCCAGCGCCTCGGCGGCCTCCGCCAGCGAACCGACCGAATGCCAGTCGTCGCCCGCGACCGGCACCCACGAAGGACGGCGTACCGCCAGCAGAGGAACATGGGCGTCGGCGGCGGCGAGCGCCGCGTTCCGGCTGATCGTTGCGGCGAAGGGATGAGTGGCGTCGATGAGCGCGTCCACGCGATGCTCGCGCAGCCAGCGCGCCAGCCCTTCGGCGCCGCCGAACCCGCCGATCCGAATCTCTCCCGGCGGCGGTACGGGCCGGGTGACGCGCCCGGCGAGAGAACTGGTGACCCGGAGCCCAGGACCGTACGTACCGTCGTGGCCGTACAGGCTCTCGGCGAGGCGGCGCGACTCGGTGGTCCCACCGAGGATCAGCACATGGAACGGTTCACTCATCGGCGGCGAGCCTTCCCTGCCTGAGGCGGACCTGTCTGAGGCGGACGACGAAGCGGACAACGGATACGACAAGGGGACCATGTGTCTGATGGGCCAGGAACAGCGGGCGGGCGCGGCGCCCAGCTCAAGCACACCGGGCTACGGCACGGCTGGACGACGGGCGCGTGCGCGACGGCGGCGACGAAGGCGGCGTACACCGCCCTGCTGACGGCCGAGTTCCCCGACCCGGTGACGATCACCCTCCCCAAGGGCCAGGCGCCGAGCTTCGCGCTGGCCGCCGAGGAACTCCTCCAGGAACCAGCCCAGGAAGGGTCCGGAGCCTGGGCGATGGCCGGAGTGATCAAGGACGCAGGCGACGATCCGGACGTCACGCACGGCGCCCTGATCCGCTCGACCGTACGGCTGCTGCCACCGGGCTCGGGCGTCGTCTTCCGCGCCGGGCCGGGCGTGGGTACGGTCACGCGCCCGGGACTGCCTCTGGAGGTGGGCGAACCGGCGATCAACCCGGTGCCGCGTCAGTTGATGCGCGCGCAGGTGGCGGAGGTGGCGGAGCGCCACGGCGGCACGGGCGACGTGGAGATAACGGTCTCGGTCGACAACGGCGAGGAGATCGCCCGCTCCACCTGGAACCCGAGACTGGGCATCCTGGGCGGCCTGTCCATCCTCGGTACGACGGGCATCGTGGTCCCGTACTCCTGCTCGGCCTGGATCGACTCCATCCGCCGAGGCGTGGACGTGGCCCGGGCGGCGGGCCGTACACATGTGGCGGGCTGCACGGGCTCGACCTCCGAGCGGACCGTCCGCACCGAATACGCCCTGCCCGAGGACGCCCTGCTGGACATGGGCGACTTCGCCGGCGCGGTCCTCACCTATCTCCGCCGCCATCCGGTCCCCCGGCTCACCCTCTGCGGCGGCTTCGCCAAACTCTCCAAACTGGCCGCAGGCCATCTGGACCTCCACTCGTCCCGCTCCCAGGTGGACAAGTCCTTCCTCGCGACACTCGCGGCCGACGCCGGAGCGGACACCGCCTTGGCAACGGAGGTCTCGCAGGCCAACACAGGCCTGGCGGCACTCCAGCTGTGCCAGTCCCAGGACATCCCACTGGGCAACCTGGTCGCCACCAGGGCACGCGACGAGGCCCTGCGAGTCCTACGCGGGGCACCGGTACTGGTCGACGTCATCTGCATCGACAGAGCGGGCACGGTGGTGGGCCGCAGCGAGCCGAGGTAGGACCTGCGAAGCGTCGGGTTCAGTCGCTGAGCCAGACCACATCGGTGATGCGGAACTCACGCATCCCGGGGTACCGGCTGTAGCTGACGAGCACGGGCAGAAGCGGCACATTGATGTTGTACCGGCCGTCGCCCATCGGCAAGCCGGGCAGAGGCTTGTCCGCGTCGGCCGCCTGACCTGCCTCGACAGCGAGGGCCCTGAGGAAGAGCACGACCTCGTCGTACAAGTCGCCGTGGCCGGCCACCCGCATGGCCTCCAGGACGTTCGCGGCGTCCTCGGCACAGAACACGGTCCAGCCGCGCTCGGGGTCGCTCACTCCTCCGCACCACCCACCAGCCGGGGCAACGGAACAAGGTTGCGCCCGGCATCGGCCTCGGCGAGTCGCTGCTCACGGCCGGGACGGCTGTCGAACATCGCCTCCATCCACCACTTCCGCAGGACCGCGTTGATGTGCTCGCCCTCTTCGGCCTGCCCGATCTCGGAGTAGAAGGCCATCCGCTTGGTGGCGCCGAGGGCATTGGAGACAGCGTCGATGGTACGGGGGATGGGCCGGACCCTGGGATCGGGAGAGCGTCGCTCGGGTCGAGCGGTCACAACATTCTCCTCCGGTTGACGGGGCCGTCCTCGTGGGCGGGAAGCGGATTCCCGGCCTGCGAGTCTACGAGCGGAGCGCGCCCCTCCGAGCGCATCCAGCACAATTCACCCCATCAGGCGCCTCACTCCCACCGTTGATCACAGGTGATCAACGGTGATCCGTCGTTGCGCACCAACCAAACCGCAGCCGCCGAGCCGCGCGGCAAGTTCGTCCACGGACATGAGGTTGCGGCCGGCGGCGGCGTTGGCGCGGCTGCGCTCGGCGCCGGGGGCGCGGTTGAGCATCGCGGTCTTCCACCAGCGACGCATGACAGCGGGAACCGTGCTCTCCTCGGCGGCCAGGACCTCGGCGTAGAAGCGGGCACGGTCAGCGCCGCTGAGGGCGTCGCCGATGGCGTTGATGGTGTGCGGAATCTGCGGGATCACGATGCCCCGGCTGTCCGGCGAGTGTTCGGGCTGGGCGCTCATAGTCTTCTCCTTCCGTTGGTTGAGACAACCCCGCGTGCGCGGGGACCAGCTCGCCGACGCCGCTATCGCCGTCGGCATCCTCGGACCAACCCCGCATGCGCGGGGACCAGGCTTCCCGGCCTCGCAGTTTACGAGGGACTCGCGCCTTCCCCAGCCGCTTCCGCCGAATCGGGCATCTGCGCATCCAACAGACACACCCGTCAGCACACGTGCGGGCGTTCCCTCTCCGGGGAGTACAGGTGGCTGTCCCGGAACTGTTCCGCTCCCAGCGTTCGGCCCACCATGATCACCGCCGTCCGTACCACACCCGCCTTCTTCATCTGTCCCGCGATGTCGTCCAGCGTGCCGCGCAGGACCAGTTCGTCGGGGCGGCTGGCCATCGCAACCACCGCGGCCGGGCAGTCCGCGCCGTAGTGCGGGAGCAGTTCCCGGACCACCCGGTCCACGTATCCGGCCGCGAGGTGGAGCACCAGCAGCGCGCCGCTCCGGCCGAGCGTCGCCAGGTCCTCGCCCTCCGGCATGGGGGTGGCGCGCTGGGCGATCCGCGTCAGGATCACCGTCTGGCCGACCGTCGGTACCGTCAGCTCACGCTTCAGCGCCGCCGCCGCCGCGGCGAAGGCCGGCACGCCCGGGACCACCTCGTACGGCACGCCCGCCGCGTCCAGCCGCCGCATCTGTTCCGCGACCGCGCTGAAGACCGACGGGTCGCCGGAGTGCAGCCGGGCCACGTCCTGGCCCTCCTCGTGGGCCCGGACCAGCTCCGCCGTGATCGCGTCCAGATCCATCCGCGCGGTATCGATCAGCCGCGCGTCCGGCGGGCACTCGGCCAGGAGTTCGCGCGGCACCAGGCTGCCCGCGTACAGACACACACCGCACGAGGCGAGCCTGCGAGCTCCCCGTACCGTGATCAGGTCGGCGGCGCCGGGACCGGCACCGATGAAGTACACCGTCATCGTTGACCTCCTGAGGGAACGTACGGAGAGCCCGGAGCCACATCCACATCCACACCCGAGCCCGCACCCGGGGCCGGGCCCGCGTCCGGGCCTTTTACGACCGCCCACTGCGTCACCGGCATCGCCTGCCGCCAGCCCGTGAATCCACCCACCGGCACGGCGTGCGCGACCGCCAGCCGTACCAGTTCGCCGCCGAAACAGCGGTACCGCTCGGCCAGCAGCGCCTCGGACTCCAGCGTCACCGTGTTCGCGACCAGTCGGCCGCCCACCGGCAAGGCGTCCCAACAGGCGTCCAGCAGCCCCGGTACGGTCAGTCCGCCTCCGACGAACACCGCGTCCGGCACCGGCAGTCCCGCCAGCGCCTCGGGCGCGGCACCGGTGACGACCCGCAGACCGGGCACGCCGAGCGCCCGCGCGTTGCGCCCGATCCGCTCCGCCCGCACCGGATCCCGCTCCACCGAGACCGCGCGGCAGGACCGGTGCGTACGCATCCACTCGACGGCGATCGAACCCGACCCGCCGCCGACGTCCCACAGCAGCTCTCCCGGAGCGGGCGCCAGCGCGCCCAACGTCGCGGCCCGGACATGGCGCTTGGTGAGCTGCCCGTCGTGTTCGTACGCGGTGTCCGGCAGGCCCGGTACGGCGCCGAGCCGCACCGCGTCCGGCGAGCGACGGCATTCGACCGCCACGACGTTCAGCGGATCACCGGACGGCTCGGCCCAGTCCTGCGCGAGGCCCTCGACACGCCGTTCCCGCTCCCCGCCGCCGAGTTGTTCGAGTACGTACATACGGCTCGGCCCGAAACCCCGGTCCCGCAGCAGCGCCGCCACCTCGGCCGGTGTCTCCGCGCCCGCGCTGAGTACGAGCACCCGACGGCCGTCGTGCAGGGCCGCGGCGAGCCGCTCGGCGGGACGGCCGACCAGAGTGACGACCTCCGTGTCCTCCACCGGCCAGCCGAGCCGGGCACAGGCGTACGACACGGACGACGGATGCGGCAGCACCCGCAGCGCCCCGGCCCCCACCACCTCCGCGAGCGTCCGCCCGATCCCGTAGAACATCGGGTCCCCGCTCGCCAGCACACAGATCCGCCGGCCCGCATGGGCCGCGAGCACCCGAGGCACGGCGGGCCGCAACGGCGACGGCCACACCACCCGCTCGCCCGCACACTCATCCTCCGGCAGCAGCGCCAACTGCCGTGCTCCGCCGACCACCACCTCGGCCGCCCGCAGAGCCTCCCGTCCCACGCCGGAGAGCCCTGCCCAGCCGTCGGCACCGATCCCCACGACGGTCACCACGTGCGCTACGGCGGGAGACGGTGCTGCGCTCACTGCGATACACCTCTGCGCTTCTGAGCTGGAGAAAGACCGGCCCCAAACTCTACTGTCCAGTCATCTCCCGCCCTCGGCGGGCCCGCGCTCGCCTCCGACGGACCCAGGCCCGGAGCGCACGCCCACCTCGTCTCTCTCGCGAGTCCTGTGGCGCAGCGGATCACGTGGCACGGCTCGCGCTTTGCTGCTTCGGCTTCGGGAACCCAGGTCTCCGGCTCCTGGTACCGCCCGGGCCGCCCAGGCCGCCCCACCTCGGCCGGACGTAGCCGTCGGCATGTGGCTGTGCGAATGGGGCGGCTGGGGCGGCTGGATGCACTCGCTAGCGGATCGCCAGTTCTCTCAGAAGAGCCGGAGGCGGACGGAGCGTCAGCCGACGGTCCTCACCGGCGAGGTGACTCCATCGGCGTCCGTCCTCGCCGCGGAGGCGCCCCGGCCGCCGGGCTGGAGCACCCGCTCGGCCAGCGCGCCGAAGATCAGCCCGAAGGCCGTCCACAGCAGCGCCTGCACGGCGACCGACGCCAGCCGAAATTCCCAGAGAAGAGCAGCCGGGAAGGTTTCCCGGACGGCATCGGAGTTGGCGGGCAGAACAAGACAGGCGACCGCCACCGCGACGACATAACCGGCACCGGCGACAACGGACGCGTTCCAGTTACCCAACTTCGGAGCGAGCCGTCTGCCCGCGATGACGGCGACGACGGCCAGCAGCACGCTGAGCACGATCATCAGGAAGAACAGCGTGGTGCGCTTACCGATGGTGTCCGGGTTGCCCACCGCGGGCGGGGTCGCCGGATACTTCAGGAACGGCACCAGATAGACCGTGGTGAAGGCCGCTCCCGCGATCAGCGCCGCGGTCGCCCTCGGCCCGAATCCGCCGATCCTGCCCAGACAGACGGAGAAGACCAGCGAGGCGATTCCGCCCAGGGCCACTCCGTACACCAGGACACCGGTGGCCAGCCCGAACGTCGACTGGACCGGCCGACTGACCAGTTCCTCCTCTTCTTCGCCGTGCTCATGCGCCGTTGCCGCTGCGGGTGCGTGCGCGTGCTCCGCTGCCGGTGCCGACTGGGTCTCCTCCAGCGCGATGGAGTCCCGTACGGAAGGCTCACCGGCCAGATATGCCAGCGCGAACGCGAAGAGCCCGGCCAGCACACCCGCGATCATGCCGCGGACCAGGAGAGTTCTGACGGTGGAGGCATGCATGTGCGTGATCTCCGTCAGCGCTCAGTGGCAGGGAAAACCGAGCAGATGACGGCCGTCGTGCACCCACTCGTGCACACCCTCACCCGAGAACACCGACGTCGCGCCCTGCTCGGCGCCGACGAAGTACAGCAGCACCAGCATCAGAGTGCCTACGAACACCGCCCACGGCAGAACCGCGCGCAGTGGAAGCGGAGTCACCTTGACGCTGACGGGCGAAACGGTCGGCGGGGCTATGGACTCAGCCATGGCGGAACCTCCTTGGGGAACTCGCGTCCCATTCGGTGGAGCTCGAACGACGGCCGTCGGGTCTGACTGACCGGGCTCCGCTGCGCTGTTGCGCAGCCGACACCCGGCATACAGTGGCGCGACCGTGCCGGACTCTCACCGGACTTCCGTCCCGCCGTCGTGATATCGACGTGAAGGTATCGCGAACCGACAGACGGGCCAAGAGGACCTCGACCGACGCCAGGCCTGCGACGGGCCTGCAATGACCGCCAGGACCCGAGCGAGGAGAGCCGTATGACGACCCGGGTGACGCTCATCTCACCGGCCATCAGCACGGCCCTGCGCGAGGCCCGTTTCCCCAAGAGCACCGACCGCAGCGATACGGACCCGGCCTCGGACACTGGCCCAAACACCGCCACCGACACCGCCACCAACGCCTCGGGCACCGCCACCACCTCTGGCAGTGGCACCGGCACTGGCGCCCACACACTCAGCGCACCCGACACACCCGACGCCCTCGATCCCCTCGGGCTCCGGCAGGCCCAAGCCGTACGGGAGACCTTCCCCCGCGCCGCCGCCCTCTATGTCTCCCCCTCTCACCGCTGTCGCCGTACCGCCGAGATCCTCGGCCTGGACGCCAAGCCGCTGTCCGACCTCGCACCCTGCGCGATGGGCCGCTGGCAGGGCAGGACTCTCGATGAAGTGGCCGCCGAAGAACCGGAGTCCGTGGCCGTCTGGCTCTCCGATCCCACGTCCGCACCCCATGGCGGAGAGTCCTTGCTGACCTTCCACACCCGTGTCGGCCACTGGCTCGACAACCTCGGCTCCGACTCCGGCGAGGACCCGGGCGGACGCGTCATCGCCGTGGCGGAACCCGACATCATCCGCGCCGCCGCCGTCCACGCCCTCGGCGCCTCCCCGCAGTCGTTCTGGAGGATTGACGTACGGCCTCTGTCCCTCACCGAACTCAGCGGGCGCAGTGGCCGCTGGAATCTGCTTGCCGGCCGTCCTCTACACACCCACACCGCCGCACCCTGAGGACCGTCCGCCGACCCCCGGCGCCGTACACCCGGACACCCCAGGCACCCCGCGCACCCCGGCAAACTCGGTCAGCGGCGCGCCTTGGCCCGGTCCAGCGCGGCGACACCCACCGCCGCCAGACCGATCTGGATTATCCACTCGATCCAGTCGGGACCGTCCGTATCGGCGACACCGACGGCCGCCGCCAGAGCCGTACCGATCAGGGCCGCGACGATACCGACGGCGATCGTCCACAGCACACCGATGTGCTGGCGCCCTGGGACAACGAGCCGTCCCAGCACACCGATGACGATGCCGATCACTATGGCCGTGAAAATACCGGAGATCTCCATATCCACTCCTTCTCACCACATTCGCTGCCGTTCGTGGTGTCTGTCAGAACGTCTGCCCGCCGAATACGCGTTCAGTCCAGGAGTGCGATAGCTCGCCAGTTCGGTTTGAGGAACGCGGGCGGTGGAAGGGCGAACGTCCACGGGACGTCCCGAGACATCCCGAGACGCTACGAGTGGCTCCAGTGCGGGGCACGTCCCGTCGCGGCCAGCAGCACCTCGAACGGACCGGCGTCCTCCGCCACCGGCACCGGCTCCCCGAACATCCCCATCTCCCGTGCCGTCGGCGCCAGCGCCGCGAACTCCTCGCCGAGCATCTCGACGAGCGCCGGATCCGGCTCGTACGGCTGTCCCGTCGCCCGCGCCAGATCCCACCCGTGCACGGCCAGGTCGCCGACCACCATCGCGCCCACCGTTCTGGCCGGCAGCCCCATGGCCCCCGAGGTGCCCTCCTCGGCGCCCGGCGCGTCCCAGGCCGCGACGAGCCGTACGGTCTCGTCGGCGAACCGCTCGCGCCACTCACCCTCCAGATGCTCCGGGGCGGCGCCGAAATCGGCGTCCTTCTTGGCCGCCAGCGCCTGGAAGTTGACGACGACCTGGAAGAGATGGTCGGCCAGGGCGTGTACGTCGTACTCACTGCACGGAGTCGGTGCGGTGAGCTGGTCGTCGGTGATACCTCGAATGACGGTGACGGTACGGTCGGCCGCCACCTCCAACAGCTTGCTGATCTTGTCGCTCATGGCCCCGACCGTATGAACCGGCTACTCCCGGCGTCTTGAACAAACGCGACATAGGATCTGCCCATGGCAGGTCCACGGCGCGACACCCGGGGCATCGTCGACGCTCCCGAGCTGTTCGCGCGGGTACGTTTCCGGCGCCGCGAACCGGCGCCGGCCCTGCGGCCGTATCTGGAGCACTACTGGCTGATCGACTGGGATCTGGCCCGGCCGTACGTCTCCCACGTGGTGCCGCATCCCTCGGTGAACGTGGTCTTCCAGCGCTTCGGACACGGGCCCGACAGCCCGCCCTTCGCGGAGGTCGCGGGCATCGGCCTGGAACTTTTCGCACAGCGGCTGGAAGGGCGGGGCCGGATGTGCGGAGTGCAGTTCAGGCCCGGAGGCTTCCGGCCGTTCGCGCCGCGGTGGCCCGTATCGGAGTGGACGGGACGGCGGGTGCCTCTCGGCGAGGTCATGCCGGCGACGGACACGGACATCGAGGCGGTGCTCGGCCCCGCCGAGGACGCCGTCGAGAACGCCGCCGAGGACGCCAGAGTGGCCGCGCTCGACACGTACCTACTGACGCTCGGCCCGCGGCCGGACCCGGGGGCCGATCACGCCATGGCGCTGGCCGACCGGATCAGGACGGACCGTACGATCCGGCGCGTGGCGCAGCTCGCCGAGGCGGAAGGAATCTCGACGCGCTCGCTGCAACGGCTGTTCGCCGCGTATGTGGGCGTGGGACCGAAATGGGTCATCCTGCGCTACCGGATCCATGAGGCACTGGAACGCGCCGAGTCGGACGCGGGCACGGGCACGGTCGCGGCTACGAGCAGTGGCCCGGCCGCGGACCCGGCCGCCGGATCGGACTCCAACCTGGCCGCCGACCCGGACTCCAGCCCGGACTCCGGCTCAGCGTCGGCCCCGGCTCCGGCCCCGGGCCGACAGGTCGACTGGGCGGAGCTGGCCTCCGAACTCGGCTACAGCGACCAGGCACATCTCGTACGTGACTTCACGGCGACGGTCGGAGTACCGCCCACGGCGTACGGCCGTTCGGGCCTCTGAACCATCCGTCCCCACGCCCTCACACCCACGCCCTCACCCACAGCTCCGGCTCATATGTCAGACCCCCGTCCTACAGTGCTCGACATGGAGATCAAAGCACCGCACGTACGGCTCGAACCGTGGTCGGAGACCGATCTCGGCCTTCTCCGCGCGGCGAACGCGCCCGAAATGATGACCCATCTCGGCGGCCCCGAGACGGAGGAACAGCTTGTCAAACGACACAGACGGTATGTCGATCTGAGCGCGGACCGTACGGGCAAGGGCCGTATGTTCCGCGTCGTGCTGCTGCCGGGCGGCGAGGCGGTCGGCACGATCGGGTTCTGGGAGAAAACCTGGCAGGGACAGGAGGTGTACGAGACGGGCTGGGGGATTCTCACCGCGTTCCAGGGCCAGGGCATCGCCGCCGCGGCGGCTGCGGCCGTGGCGGAAATGGCGCGGGCCGAGAAGAAGCATCGCTATCTGCACGCGTTCCCGTCCGTGGGCAATCCGCCGTCGAACCGTCTGTGCCGCAGGGCGGGTTTCTCTCTCCAGGGCGAATGCGACGTGGAGTTCCCGCCTGGGAATGTGATGCGCTGCAACAACTGGCGGCTGGACCTTGAGCCCGGCTTCGACTCCGGCCTTGAGTCCGGCCCTGAACCCGCCGAAGCAGAATGACACCGCCACTGCCCCGACGCCCCGGAATACCCTGGCCCGCTCCCCGCCTCCAATGACATCCTGACGGCGTGAACGGACCGGAGATCCAGATCAGCTTCGCCCCTGAGCTGCGCCTCTTCGTGGCAGCCGAGCGGCGCCAGGGACGTACGGCCGTGGTCACCGACGGTAAGTCCACACTCGGCCATGCCGTCGAATCCCTCGGCGTCCCGCTCACCGAGGTCGGGGCACTGCTCGTCGACGGCCGCGAAGTGCCCGTAGCGCACATCCCCGCTGCGGGCGAGACGGTCGAGGTACGAGCCGTGAGCCGGCCGCAGCGCGTGCCGGACGCGCCGTTGCGCTTCCTGCTCGACGTCCATCTCGGCACGCTCGCGCGACGGCTGCGGCTGCTGGGCGTCGACGCGGCGTACGAGAGCGAGGACCTCGGGGACCCGGCGCTGGCCACCCTCTCCGCCACGGAGCGCCGCGTGATGCTGTCCCGGGACCGCGGGCTGCTGCGGCGGCGCGAGATCTGGGCCGGAGCGTACGTCTACAGCGACCGCCCGGACGACCAGCTCCGGGACGTACTGGAGCGCTTCGCGCCCGTCCTCGCGCCCTGGACACGCTGTACCGCCTGCAACGGCGAACTGGGCCCCGCGGACAAGGACTCCGTCCAGGAGCAGCTGGAGCACGGCACACAGCGTTCGTACGACGTCTTCGCGCAGTGCCGGACATGCGGCCGGGTGTACTGGCGCGGCGCGCACCACGCCCGGCTGGCGGCGATCGTCGAGGAGGCGGTACGGGAGTTCGGCAACGCGGCGGCGTAGCAGGAGAGGCGACGACACGTCCGCGGATCGCCGAAGGATCACCTGGGAAGCGCCGGGGATCAGAAGCGGAGATCAGAAGACGTACTTGTCGCCCGTGTCCGGAGCCGGCACCCGGTGCTGATGGTTCTCGGAGTTACGGTCGCTCGCGCCGCCGTTCCAGGCGGTGTCGATCCGGACGACCACCTCGTCCGGCCGCCCGTCCGTCCTGAGATCGACCGTGGTCTCCGGGCCTCGTCCGCCCGCCCGGAGGTGGCCCGTACGGCACAGCGCCACCCGGTCGCCGCTCCAGAGACAGCCGGGCGGCAGCGGCTGGCCCGGCGGCAGAGGTACCGAGAAGTCCAGCCGTACGGTCGCGTCCGTCAACTGGGACGGCCCGTGGTTCTCGGTCTGCAGCCGAAGCGTCAACTCGCCGTTCCGCAGGGACACATGCCCGTGGTGCGCCAGATCGGCCTCCGGCTCGACGGGACCGTAGGCCCGGGAGACACGCCGCTCGCCCTCGCCGCCGACGCCCGTTCCCATGCCCGTTCCCGCACCGGCGCCAGGGCCTGCCCCTGTCATGACCACCGTGGCCGCGGACACCCCTACCAGCAGTGCTTTACGCATGACACCCATGAGAGGAACATACCGATCATCACACCGCAATAGCGATAAATCGTCAGCCCGACGCCTCTCCGATCACCCGCATGGCAGGCTGTTCGCATGCTCGTGCTCCGCTCCGCCGCCCTCTTCCTGATCGCCGCCGTCTTCGAGATCGGCGGCGCCTGGCTCGTCTGGCAGGGCGTGCGCGGTGACGGCAGTGGAGGTGGTGGCCGGGGCTGGATCTGGATCGGCGCCGGAGTCATCGCCCTGGGCGCGTACGGCTTTGTCGCCACGCTTCAGCCCGACGGCGAGTTCGGCCGTATCCTCGCCGCGTACGGCGGGGTCTTCGTCGCGGGCTCGATCGCCTGGGGCATGGTCGCCGACGGCTACCGCCCGGACCGCTGGGATGTCACGGGAGCGCTGGTGTGTCTGGCCGGTATGGCAGTGATCATGTACGCACCTCGCGGCCACTGAACCGCGAACTGCGGGGCCTCACGTACGCCCCGCGCCCAGCTCGCGGCCCGGCTCACGCCCGGCTTACGCAGCACTCACGCGCCGGGCCGCACGCCGACCCGCACCGGCCCGCACACCGGTCCGCGCTCCGGACGGACAGCACGTCGGCCCGCACCGCCTGCCTATCCTGGCCCCACATCGATCACACGCGCGAGGAGTACGTCATGACCGCCGCGGGGAGCCCCATCGCCGTCATCACCGGAGCGAGCAGCGGCATCGGCGCCGCCACCGCGCGGCAGCTCGCCGCAGCCGGCTATCACGTCGTCGTCACCGCCCGCCGCAAGGACCGTATCGAGGCGCTCGCCGCGGAGATCACCGCCGCGGGCCACCTCGCCACCGCCTACGCCCTCGATGTCACCGACCGCACGGCGGTCGACGCCTTCGCCGCCGAGCTCGGTGGCTTCCCGTCCGTAAACGTCCTGGTCAACAACGCCGGAGGCGCGCTGGGCGCCGATCCGGTGGCCACCGGCGACCCGGCGGACTGGCGTCAGATGTACGAGACGAACGTCATCGGCACGCTCAACCTCACCCAGGCCCTGCTGCCCGCCCTCACGGCGAGCGGCGACGGAACGGTCGTCGTCCTCTCCTCCACCGCCGGTCACAGCACCTACGAGGGCGGCGCGGGCTATGTGGCCGCCAAACACGGCGCCCATGTCCTCGCCGAGACTCTCCGCCTGGAAATCGTCGGCACTCCGGTCCGGGTGATCGAGATCGCTCCCGGAATGGTCAAGACGGAGGAGTTCGCCACCACCCGCTTCCGCGGCGACACCGAGAAGGCGGCGAAGGTCTACGCGGGCGTCGCGGAGCCCCTCACCGCCGACGACGTAGCCGACACGATCACCTGGGCGGTCACCCGCCCCAGCCACGTCAACATCGACCTCCTGGTGGTCCGCCCCCGAGCCCAGGCATCCAACACCAAGGTCCACCGAGAACTCTGATCACTCGAAGGCCCGAAGCCAGGATTGCCCTCCCGGCCTCGGGCCCGACCACCAAAGACCCGACCGCCAAAGATCCGACCCCCAAAGGAGGCGGTCCTCCCGCTGACCAAACGCGAGCGCGCCCGACGCGCTCGACGTTCAGCCCTTCACACAGATGACCTGCTTCAGCTTCGCCACGACCTGCACCAGGTCCCGCTGCTGATCGATGACCTGCTCGATCGGCTTGTACGCGGCCGGGATCTCGTCCACCACGCCCGCGTCCTTACGGCACTCCACACCTCGCGTCTGCTCCTCCAGGTCCCGCGTGGAGAAGCGGCGCTTGGCCGCACTACGGCTCATCTTCCGGCCCGCACCATGCGAGGCCGAGTTGAACGACGCCACGTTCCCGAGGCCCTTCACGATGTACGAACCGGTGCCCATCGAGCCCGGGATGATGCCGAAGTCCCCGCTGCCCGCGCGGATCGCTCCCTTCCGTGTGACCAGCAGATCCATGCCGTCGTAACGCTCCTCCGCCACATAGTTGTGGTGGCAGGAGATGACCGGATCGAAGGTCACTTTGGCCTTCTTGAACTCCTTGCGGACCACGTCCTGGAAGAGTCCCATCATGATCGCGCGGTTGTACTTCGCGTACTCCTGCGCCCAGAAGAGATCGTTCCTGTACGCCGCCATCTGCGGAGTGTCCGCGACGAAGACGGCCAGGTCCCTGTCGACCAGACCCTGGTTGTGCGGCAGCTTCTGAGCCTCGCCGATGTGGTGGTCGGCCAGCTCCTTACCGACGTTCCGCGATCCGGAGTGGAGCATCAGCCAGACCGATCCTGACTCATCGAGACAGAACTCGACAAAGTGGTTGCCTCCGCCGAGCGTTCCCATCTGTTTCGTGGCACGTTCCTCGCGGAATTTGACCGAATCCGCCACTCCCCCGAACCGCTCCCAGAAGTCGTCCCAGCCCGCCGTCGGGAAGCCGTACAGCCGGTGCGGGTCCACCGGGGTGTCGTGCAGGCCGCGGCCCACTGGGATGGCCTGTTCGATCTTGGAGCGGAGGCGGGAGAGGTCGCCCGGCAGGTCGTTCGCCGTCAGGGACGTCTTCACCGCGGACATTCCGCAGCCGATGTCCACGCCCACCGCCGCCGGGCAGACCGCGCCGTGCATCGCGATCACCGAGCCGACCGTCGCGCCCTTGCCGTAGTGGACGTCCGGCATGACGGCCAGGCCCTTGATCCAAGGCAGAGTGGCAACATTGTGGAGCTGCCGCATCGCACCCTCGTCGACCGCCGCGGGATCCGCCCACATACGGATCGGGACCTTCGCGCCCGGTATCTCTACATACGACATAACCCCTCGATTCCCCCGAAAGTCTGAATAACGCAAAAACCGGAACCAGGACCGTCAAAGGAGACAGCCGACCAGCGTCGACGGCGGTGCGTGCGATAGACATTGTGTCCATCGACCGCCATCCGGCGGCAAGCAGTTTTCGCGCGGAACCCCGCGCTGAACCCCGTACAGAAGGGAGCCCGGGACCGTGCAGCCCAAGGCGCGACACGCGTACCTACCCGGCCTGGCGGCGCTCCTCGTGGCGGTCGTCGCGGGTTGCTCCGGCAGCGGCGCGGACGACGGCTCGGCCGCCGACCCCAAGGCGGGCAGTCCCACCGCCGCCACCGCGGCAGCCCCCGGCAAGTACCGCACGCTCCGCGAGCCCTGCGGCGCCGTACCGCGCTCCATGCTCAAGGATCTGCTCCCCGGCGCGGCCTCGCTCCCCGAGGACCAGCAGGCGAAGGTGTACGGAGGCACGGCCGCCGTGACATACGACACGGACCGCCGCGTCGGCTGCAGCTGGAAGGCCGACGACACCGACGCCTCCCACCAGCTCGTGATCGATCTGGAACGCGTGGTGTCGTACGACCCGGCCGTGAGCGACGACGATCGGGCGCAGGAGGTCTACGCGAAGAAGGAGACCTCCGCCGCGCTGCCGCCACCGAGCGGCACGAGCACCGGATCCACGCCCGGTACGGCCGGTACGCCCGGTACGCCCGGCAGCTCGTCCCCCGCCACCGGATCGGCCACCGATCCCAAGAACAGCGACCCCAATACCGGTACGAATCCGAATACAACGACACAGACCGGCCCCTCCTCGTCGGCCGTTCCCTCCGGCGGCACCTCGGAATCGCCCGGATCGCCCGGATCAGCGGGATCGCCCTCCGAGACCCCGCCCGCCGAGGGCCTGGAGCCCCGCCTCCTGGACGGCCTCGGCGACGCCGCCTTCCTGAATGACGTCCTCGCGCGCTCCGGTTCGGCCGCCCAGCACCGCACGGTGAGCGTGGTGTTCCGCACATCCAATGTGATCGTGACCGTCCGGTACACCGAGCAGCCCGCGCTCGCCGCCGGCGCACCCGACAGCAGAGAACTGCAGGACAGGGCCCAGGAACTGGCCAAGAGACTCGCCGAGGAGCTCGACGAGTAACGGCTCCGTCCGCGTCCCCGGCCGCTCCTCGGCCGGGGACGGACTCCGACTCCAGGACGGCTACAGGACGACTCCGGGACGACTTCGGGTCGGCCTCGGAGCGGTTTCAGGTCCCGCAGCCCCGGCTCGCCGGTTACCGTGGCCGATCAGACCGTACGACAAATGGTCGTACGGATGACCATACGAATGGCCGCACAAATGACCGGCCGAACGACCGGACGAACGACCGAGTGAAGGAACCATGCACCGATCAGCCTCGCGACTCACCCGCATACTCGCCTGCGCAGCCGTTCCGGTGATGCTCGTCGTCGCCGGCTGCTCGTCCGGCTCCGGCGGCGGCAGCGACGCCGACGGCTCGTCCACGAGCCCGACCGCCCAGCCGTCCGCGACCGTCGCCCCGGCCAAGTTCACCGGGCTGCCCGACGCCTGCGCGACGCTCGGCCGCAAGACGATCGACTCGCTCGTGCCGAAGGCCAAGGTCAAGGGCGGTACAGCCGGCAAGTCCAGCGATATCACCGCGCGTGCGAGCTGTTCCTGGAACGGTCTGGACGACAACGGCGTCAAGGGCTCGCAGTACCGCTGGCTCGATATTTCCCTCACCCGCTACGACTCCGACGTGACACTCGGCAGCGGCGCCAAGCGCGCCACCGAGTACTACGCGAAGGAGGTCGCCGGGGCCAAGGGCACGGAGGGCGCCAAGGAGCTCAAGGCGACTCCGTCGAGCGGTATCGGCAGTGAGGCGACGACCGTCACGTACTCGCTCAAGAAGACCGACGAGGACTTCTCGTACGCCACGGTCGTGGCCCGTACGGAGAACGTCGTCGTGACCCTGACCTACAACGGCGCGGGATACGCGGGCGCGAAGTCGCCCAGCATCGCCGACATGTCGAAGGACGCGGTGAAGGCGGCAAAGGAGACGGTGGCGGCGGTGTCCGCCGGCTCCGGGCAGACGCCCGCCACCGGCGAGTCCGCCGCGCAGGAGTCCGCCAAGGCCGAGTAGGGCGTTTTCTCCGCTTTTCCATGGAGCCCGGCCCTCTTCCGAGGGCCCGGCTCCCCTACCCGCGCCACGTCATGCGCACACATGTGCCAGGCTGTGCCCGCCGGATGTCGGGCCGTCGGGTGCCGGTTGTCGAGTACCTGACCGACTGCCCGACGTCGAACACGGCGTCACCGGGCGCCGCACGGCGTCATAAGGAGTCGATTACGGGAGGGGATCGCGGGTGGCCGCGATGCAGCTGACACGCACGCACCGGATACTCATCGGGGTCGTGGTCTTCGGAGCGGTCATCATCGCCGCGATCGGCTTCGCGGGGTCCTACGCCGCCGTACGCGAACTCGCGGAGGAGAAGGGCTTCGGGCAGTTCTCACTGGTCTTCCCGATCGGTATCGACGCGGGCATCTGCGTCCTGCTCGCGCTCGACCTCCTGCTGACCTGGATCCGTATCCCCTTCCCGCTGCTGCGCCAGTCGGCATGGGTCCTGACCACCGCCACCATCGCCTTCAACGGCGCGGCGGCCTGGCCGGACCCGCTGGGCGTCGGTATGCACGCGGTGATCCCGCTCCTCTTCATCGTCTCCGTCGAGGCCGCACGGCACGCGGTCGGCCGGATCGCGGACATCACGGCCGACAAGCACATGGAGGGCGTACGGCTCACCCGCTGGCTGCTCTCGCCCGGTCCCACGTTCATGCTGTGGCGCAGGATGAAGCTGTGGGAGCTGCGGTCGTACGAACAGGTCATCAAGCTCGAACAGGACCGGCTCATCTACCAGTCGCGTCTCCAGGCCCGGTTCGGCCGCAACTGGCGCCGCAAGGCGCCCATCGAGGCACTGATGCCGCTACGGCTCGCCAAGTACGGCGTACCGCTCGCGGACACCGCGCCCGCGGGTCTGGCCGCCGCCGGTATCGAACCGGTGCTGCTGCCGCCCGCGCCGCAGATGGCCGAACTCCCGCAGGCCCGGGCCGAGATACCCGCCGACGCCGGGGCGCAAGCCCAGATCCAGGTCCAAGCCCAAGCATCGGCTCCGGCATCGGCACCCATACCGGATCCCCAGCAGGTCCAGCCACAACAGGTTCAGCCGCAGCAGAACGGGCAGGGCCAACAGCCGGGGCCCCAGCAGCCGCCACAGCCCCAGCAGCCCAACCAGCAACAGCAACAGCCCGATGCCGAGGCCCAGTTCCCGCCGGAGTCCCCGAACCACATCAGCCCGTGGTTCGCGGCGCAGCCGGTCCCGGAGGTCACATACGAAGGTGCCTACAACCCCACGTACGTGGAGGGCCTCGAACCCACACCGGTGATGATCCCTCAGGGCCCCTCGGGCCCGGTCCGCCGCCCGCTCGGCGGAGCGCCCGGGCAGCGCGGGCCGGCGCAGCCGCAGCAGCAGCAGCAGCAGCCCGAACCTGCCGAGGTCGCTTCCCCCGCCCCGGACAACGAGCAGTACGAGGAGCTTTCCGCTCCGAACCTGCCCGATGACGTCCCCAGGGAGGAGGCGTACTACACGGCCTTCAAGAAGTACATCAGCGAGAACAACGTCTTTCCCACGACCCGTCAGTTCGGCCTCTACCTGATGGACCTGTACAGCATCACGGGACGCAACGGCGGGCCGCTGTCCGACAGTTCTCTCCGGCCCTATCTGCGCGACTTCCCTCTCCGGTACCAGGCGGAACTGGACGAGGAGCACATCGCGTAAGCCGGAACGGGAACGGGAAGCAGGGACCGACGCCCCACCTCCCGCACCCCGTCTCGCACGATCAGGCTCAGGCGCCGAGCAGCTTCCGTACCCGGTCCGCGCCCACCGCCAGCAGCAGCGTGGGCAGCCGCGGCCCGGTGTCCCGGCCCACCAGCAGCCGGTACAGCAGCGCGAAGAACGACCGCTGCGCGACCTTCAGCTCCGCCGTCGGCTTGGCGTCGGGCGCCAGGCCCGCCAGCACCTTCGGCACTCCGTAGACGAGCGTGGTCAGCCCGTCCAGCGACCAGTGGCTGTCCAGTCCCTCCAGCAGCAGCCGCAGCGACTCCCGCGCCTGCTCGTCCAGCGAGTCCAGCAGCTCGTGGTCGGGCTCGGCGCGCACGATCGTCCGCGCCTCGGCCGGCACCTGGCTGGTGATCCAGTTCTCGGCGCGGTCCAGCCGTGGACGCACCTCGTCCAGCGAGGTCAGCGGACGCGCCGGGTCGAGCTCGCTCAGGATCCGCAGGGTCTGCTCCTCGGCACCGGCCGTGATGTCCACGACCGAGGCCAGCGTGCGGTACGGCAGCGGGCGCGGCGTGCTCGGCAGGGCACCGGCCGCCGTGCCCGTGGCGCGCGCGTACGCCGCGGCGTCGGCCGGCAGTACGGAACCTTCCGCGACCTTGCGCTCCAGCGCGTCCCACTCGTCGTACAGCCGCTGGATCTCCTGGTCGAAAGCGATCTTGAACGACTGGTTGGGCCTGCGCCGTGCGTAGAGCCAGCGCAGCAGCGGCGCCTCCATGATCTTCAGGGCATCGGCCGGAGTCGGCACGCCGCCCTTGCTGGACGACATCTTCGCCATGCCGGAGATCCCGACGAAGGCGTACATCGGGCCGATCGGCTGCACTCCGTCGAAGACCTCGCGCACGATCTGCCCGCCCACGACAAACGAGGATCCCGGCGAGGAGTGGTCGACACCGGACGGCTCGAAGATCACGCCCTCGTACGCCCAGCGCATCGGCCAGTCGACCTTCCAGACCAGCTTGCCGCGGTTGAACTCACTCAGCCGTACGGTCTCGGAGAAGCCGCACTCCGCGCAGGTGTACGTCAGCTCCGTCGTCTCGTCGTCGTACGAGGTGACGGTGGTCAGGTCCTTGCCGCAGCCGCCGCAGTACGGCTTGTACGGGAAGTAGCCGGCGGAGCCGCCGCTGCCGTCGTCCTCGGCGGCGGCGCCGGAGCCCTCCTCGGCCTCCAGCTCGGCCTCCTCGACCTGCTTACGGCCGCCCTTGGCCTGGGCCGGGACCTTGGCATTCGCCTTGTCCCCGGTGCCCGTGTCCCCGGTGCCCGTGCCGCCGTCCTTGGTGGTGGACGTACCGTCCTTGGTGTCCTTGGCCTTCGTCCGGTAGCGGTCGAGGATCGCGTCGATCTCCGCGCGGTGCTTCATCGCGTGCAGGATCTGCTCGCGGTACGCCCCCGACGTGTACTGCTCCGTCTGGCTGATCCCGTCGTACTCGATGCCCAGCTCGGCCAGCGACTCGGTCATCGCGGCCTTGAAATGCTCGGCCCAGTTCGGATACGCCGAGCCGGCCGGCGCCGGCACCGACGTCAGCGGCCTGCCGATGTGCTCGGCCCAGGACGTGTCCGTACCGGGGACGCCCGCGGGCACCTTGCGATACCGGTCGTAGTCGTCCCAGGAGATGAGGTGCCTGACCTCGTATCCACGCCTGCGGATCTCGTCCGCGACCAGGTGCGGGGTCATGACCTCGCGCAGATTGCCCAGGTGGATCGGGCCCGACGGGGAGAGTCCGGACGCGACGACCACCGGTTTGCCAGGCGCACGCCGCTCCGACTCGGCGATGACATCGTCCGCGAAACGGGAGACCCAGTCGGTCTCTGTGCTCTGAGCCACGGTCGGCACGTCCTTCTTTCTGCTACGCCCTACTGAGGTCCGGTGGCCATGAGGAACCGGTGACCATCATTGTCCCAGGTCCCTCGGACAGAGCGAAAACGCTTTGAGAGCCCATGGGATACTGGGACATGCTCCGAGAGCGTCGTACGGCCGCCCGGACACGCCCGGACGGTCGTACAGCAGCTCAGAGATCAGCTCAGACATCTCTCATCGCAGCCCACCGCAGCTCTCCGCACCCGACAGGAACGGCACCCGCCCATGGCCTCGGTCACTTCCCTCGCTTCGACCGTCGATCAGCGCATCGCGGACGCCCTCTCGGCAGCTCTGCCGGAGGCCGGTTCCGCGAGCCCGCTGCTGCGCCGAAGCGACCGGGCCGACTTCCAGGCCAACGGCATCCTGGCGCTCGCCAAGCAGCTCAAGGGCAATCCGCGTGAGCTGGCGACGCGGGTCGTCTCGGCCCTGACCGCCACCGACGCCGAGGCCGATGGGCCCTCGGACGGGCCCGCCCATGCCGACCAGACCGTCCCTGACCTGATCAAGGACATCGAGGTCTCGGGCCCCGGCTTCCTCAACATCACCGTCACGGACCGGGCGATCATCGAGACTCTCGCGGCCCGCGCGGCGGACAGCCGGCTCGGTGTGCCGTACGCGGAGCAGCCGGGCACGACCGTGATCGACTACGCGCAGCCGAATGTGGCCAAGGAGATGCACGTCGGCCATCTGCGGTCGGCCGTGATCGGCGCGGCGATGGTCGAGATCCTGGAGTTCACCGGCGAGAAGGTGATCAGGCGCCACCACATCGGCGACTGGGGCACCCAGTTCGGCATGCTCATCCAATATCTGATCGAGCACCCGCACGAGCTGGACCACAAGAGCGGCTCGGGCGACTCGAACAGCTCAGGCGGCTCCGGAACGGATACATCCGTCGACGGCGAGACCGCGATGTCGAACCTGAGCCGGCTCTACAAAGCCTCGCGCGCGCTCTTCGACTCCGACGAGGAGTTCAAGGCGCGGTCCCGCGACCGGGTGGTGGCCCTCCAGGCAGGCGACGAGGAGACCCGGGCCTTCTGGCAGCGGTTCGTGGACGAGTCGAAGATCTACTTCTACTCGGTCTTCGACAAGCTGGACATGGAGATCCACGACGCCGATGTGGTCGGCGAGTCCGGCTACAACCACATGCTGGAGGAGACCTGCCGCATCCTGGAGGAGACGGGCGTCGCGGTCCGCTCCGAGGGCGCGCTCTGCGTCTTCTTCGAGGATGTGAAGGGACCTGACGGCAATCAGGTCCCGCTGATCGTCAAGAAGTCCAACGGCGGTTACGGCTACGCGGCCACGGACCTCTCCGCGATCCGCGACCGGGTGCAGAGCCTGGACGCGACGACGCTGCTGTATGTCGTGGACGCGCGGCAGTCGCTGCATTTCAAGATGGTCTTCGAGACCGCGCGGCGGGCCGGCTGGCTGAACGAGAAGGTGCACGCCGTCCAGCTCGCGTTCGGCACGGTCCTCGGTAAGGACGGCAAGCCGTTCAAGACCCGTGAGGGCGAGACCGTACGGCTGGAGGACCTGCTGGACGAGGCGGTCGAGCGGGCGACGGCGGTCGTACAGGAGAAGGCCGAGAAGTCCGGACTCAGCGACCAGGAGATCACCGAGAACGGCTGGTACGTCGGTATCGGCGCGGTGAAGTACGCGGACCTGTCGACGTCGGCGGTACGGGACTACAAGTTCGACCTGGACCAGATGGTCTCGTTGAACGGCGACACATCGGTCTACCTCCAGTACGCGTACGCCCGTATCAAGTCGATCCTCCGCAAGGCGGGCGACACCGAGCCCGCCGCCCGTCCGGAACTGGCACTGGCTCCGGCGGAGCGGGCGCTGGGGCTGCATGTGGACGAGTTCGGAGAGGTCCTGGCCGAGGTCGCGTCCTCGTACGAGCCGCACAAGCTGGCGGCGTATCTGTACCAGCTCGCGTCGCACTTCACCACGTTCTACGACCAGTGCCCGGTCCTGAAGGCGGAGACTCCGGCCCAGGTCGAGAACCGTCTGTTCCTGTGCGATCTGACGGCCCGCACGCTCCAGCAGGGCCTGGCTCTGCTCGGCATCCGGTCGCCCGAGCGCCTTTAGGGCCTTTCGTTCACCTCGCGGTGGGCGCGTACTCAGCCTCAGCGCTTACCGCGAGGTAAGTAGCTGACGGAATAGTCGGTACTTGCCAGCTCCGGAGCCCGGAACGAAGATCGGGAGCATCCCGAGACACGAACCTCTCCAGGAATCCTCCAAGGAGCACATCGGCATGCCCACGCACTCCGTCCCGGCCTCCACCGCCCCAGCCTCCCCGGCCTCCACCTCCGTCTCCGTCCTCGGTCTCGGTATGATGGGTTCCGCTCTCGCCGCCGCCTTCCTCCAGGCTGGGCGCTCCACCACCGTCTGGAACCGCTCCGCCGCCAAGACCGGCCCGCTCGTCGCCCAGGGCGCCCTGCCCGCCGAAACCGTCGCCGCGGCCGTCCAGGCGAGCCCGCTGATCGTCGTCTGTCTCACCACGTACGACACGGTCTCCACGGTCCTCGGACCCGTCGCGGACCGGCTCGCCGGCCGGACCGTCGTCAACCTCACCAACGGCACTCCCGCCCAGGCCCGTGAGTTCGCCGACTGGACGGCCGCGCAGGGCGCGGAGTATCTCGACGGCGGAATCATGGCCGTCCCTCAGATGATCGCGGGCCCGCAGGCGTACATCCTCTACAGCGGCCCGCGGCCCGCCTTCGACGCCCACCAGGAGACTCTGGCCGTCCTCGGCGGTACGAAGTACGTCGGCACCGATCCCGGTCTCGCCGCCCTGTACGACCTGTCCCTGCTCACCGGCATGTACGGCATGGTCGCGGGCGTGCTCCAGGCCTTCGCCCTGATCCGTACGGAGTCCATCCCGGCCGGTGAGTTCGCCGAGCTCCTGGTGCCCTGGGTCGGCGCCATGCTGAACAGCGCGCCTCACTGGGCCGAGGCCATCGACTCCGGGCAGCACCTCACGAACGTCTCCAGCCTGGCCGTGAACCAGGAGGCGTTCCCCAATCTCCTCGCCGCCTTCGCCGCGCAGGGCGTCAGTGACGAGCTCTTCGCGCCGTTCCAGGCGCTGCTCGACCGTGCGATCGGCGAGGGATACGCGGACGACGGCCTCTCACGCCTGGCCGACCTGCTCGACCGACGGAGATAGGCCGGAGGAGATAGGCCGGCCCAGCCCGCGTCCCATCAAGGCAGTGTTCCTGCGTTCGGCGTCAGCGCGCGCCGAGCTTCTCCGCGACCTCCGTCGCCCAGTACGTCAGGATCATGCCCGCGCCCGCGCGCCTGATCCCGGTCAAGGTCTCCATGATCGCCGCGTCGCGGTCGATCCAGCCCTTCTCCGCCGCCGCCTCGACCATCGCGTACTCACCGGAGATCTGGTACGCGGCGACCGGTACGGCCACCTCCGAGGCGATACGCGCCAGGACGTCCAGATACGGCAGGGCCGGCTTGACCATCACCATGTCGGCGCCCTCTTCGAGGTCGAGCGCCAGCTCCCGCAGGGCCTCCCGTACGTTGGCCGGGTCCTGCTGGTACGTCCTGCGGTCGCCCTTCAGCGAGGAGCCCACGGCCTCGCGGAACGGGCCGTAGAAGGCGGACGAGTACTTGACCGTGTACGCGAGGATCGACACGTCCTCCTTGCCGATCGTGTCCAGGGCCTCGCGGACCACGCCGATCTGGCCGTCCATCATGCCGCTGGGGCCCACCACATGGGCGCCGGCGTCCGCCTGGACCTGCGCCATCTCGGCATACCGTTCGAGCGTCGCGTCGTTGTCGACACGGCCCTCC
This sequence comes from Streptomyces sp. NPDC059743, assembly GCF_042732975.1. NCBI lineage: Bacteria > Bacillati > Actinomycetota > Actinomycetes > Kitasatosporales > Streptomycetaceae > Streptomyces > Streptomyces sp. NPDC059743. The sequence continues at coordinate 282,546 of NZ_JBHWGS010000013.1, forward strand.
GCGTCCAGCACACCGCAGTGGCCGTGGTCGGTGTACTCGTCCAGGCACAGGTCGGACATGACGACCAGTTCGTCGCCGACCTCCGCCCGTACCGCGCGGATCGCGGCCTGGAGGATGCCCTCGGGATCCGTGCCCGCCGTGCCCGCCGCGTCCTTCTTGGCGTCCTCGGGGACACCGAAGAGCATGATCCCGGAGACGCCCGCCGAGGCCGCCTCCACCGCCGCCTTGCGCAGGGTGTCCAGCGTGTGCTGGACGACGCCGGGCATCGCGGCGATGGGGACGGGCCGGTCGATTCCCTCGCGTACGAACGCGGGGAGGATGAGATCCGCCGGGTGCAGCCGGGTCTCCGCGACCATCCGCCGCATCACCGGGTTCACCCGCAGCCGCCGGGGCCGCGAGCCGGGAAAGGATCCGTACACAGTCATCGTCTGCCGCCTCTTGCGCCTCTGGTGTTCCGCTTCATCGTGGCCGGGCCGGCGCCCGGTCGGCCGTCGGACCACCTTCGACCATAGCCCCGGGAATCCCATGGCCTTACCGACACCACGACCGGAAACAGCAGCCGGAAACCGCAGTGGGGGGGGGGCGCGGGGGGGGGGGGCCCCCGCCCGCGGGCAGCCCGCAACCCACCCCGCCCCCCCCCCCGCGGGGGCCGCCCGCCCCACCCCACCCACC